>URSS01000001.1 GCA_900550545.1 uncultured Lachnobacterium sp.
GAATTATATATCAAACAGGATAATTTAGCAGATCAGTTGTTTGATACGCATTCTATTTTTTTTGATATCGAAACAACTGGATTCTCGCCAAACAGTTCTTCTCTTTATATGATTGGATGTGCACGTCGATGTGATAAATATATTTACATTGATCAATTTTTTGCTGAAAACCCTACTGAAGAGAACGCTGTACTATGCGCTTTTTTAGAAATTTTATGTCAATACAACACGATCATTTCTTTCAATGGTATCGGTTTTGATATTCCGTATTTGAAAGCAAAGTGTGACACATACGGATTACAGGAGAACTTCAAAGGATTTAACTATCTGGACATTTTTAAATCAGTTTCCCAGTTAAAGTTTTTATTAAAGCTTCCAAATTACAAACAGAAAACAATTGAGGCATTTTTGAAGCTATCAAGGAACGACACGCAATCTGGTGGCGAATTGATCAATGTCTACCATGCTTATGTCAAACAGCCATCCGAAGAAGCTTTACAGCTATTGCTGCTTCACAACTACGAAGATGTTATCGGTATGATTGATCTTCTTTCTATATTATCCTATACAGAAATCTTTAATGGACAATATACGATACTCTCCACCCGCGTGGATGCTTATCATGCGTTCAATGGAACAACCGGAAATGAGCTTATCATCACCATGCAGAATGACTATCCGGTTCCCCGTCGCATTTCACATAAACTGAATGACTTCAGTCTTATGATCAGTCCGACACGTACATCCATCCGCGTTCCAATTTACGAAGGGGAACTTCACTATTTCTATCCAAACTACAAAGACTACTATTACCTTCCAGAAGAAGATTTAGCAATCCACAAAAGTGTTGCCTCCTTTGTAGACCGACAATATCGCGAAAATGCACGTGCATACAATTGTTACAATCGCAAAACAAGCTCCTTCCTGCCACAATGCAGCAGCATTATGCAGCCGGAATTCCGGAAAGAATATAACGACAGGATCAGCTACTTCGAATTGACCGAAGACTTCTGTTCTTCCGATGTTATGCTGCGTCGCTATGTTGACCATATTTTAAAATATATGTTCGAAACAAAAAAATAATTTTGAAAAACTATCAAAAAAGCATCTCTGTCTACACACATCAAATGATGTTGCAAGCAAAGATGCTTTTATTTTATTCACCCTTTTCAAAATAAAAACTGCTCAATCGATCAAAGCCCAGTTCCCGGTAATTTGTGATCTGTTCAGTACTTCCAATGAACAAAACACCATGTTTTTTGAGAGACTGATGGAAATTTTTGTAAATCATATTTTTTGCTTCATCCGTAAAATAAATCACAACATTTCTACATAAAATCAAGTCAAATCCCTGCGGATATGTATCTTTCAGAAGATTATGTTCGCGAAACGTCACGCAACGTTTGATTTCATCCGCAATCTGGTAAGAATTTCCTACTTTTTTAAAATATTTTTGTCTTAAATCTGCCGGAACACCAGCAATGCTTTTCTCATTATACAATCCAACCTGTGCATGCGCAATCACCTGCTTGTCAATATCAGTCGCAAGTATCTGTATATCGGAAAGTGGCATATGTTTTGAAAATGCCATAGCAAGGGAATACGGTTCATCACCTGTCGAACAGGCGGCACTCCATATTTTGAGTCTTCTTCCCTGTTCCTTTAATAATTTTGGAATAACTTTTTCGTCCATCAACTTCCACTGATCCGGATTCCGGTAAAACTCCGAAACATTAATGGTCAGAAAATTAACAAACTGCTCAAACTTCTCTTTGTCCGACCTGAGGATTTTAATATACTCCTCATAGTTACTACAGCCATTTTTCGTCGCAATCGCATCAATTCGACGGCGCATTTGTTTTTCTTTATAATAATTCAGATCAATTTTTGTAAGGACATATACCTCTTTTTTAAAATCTTCGTATTTGTCAAACATGCAAGCCCCTCCTCGTTATAGCAAATAAAAAATTAAGAAGTTGTCAAACTGACAACTTCTTAATATGAAATTCCATCAGATTATTCTTCTGTCTCAGCAGCTTCTTCTGCATCCTCAGCTGGAGCTGTCAAAGCTTTAATGCTTAAGCTGATTTTCTTGTCTTCTTCATTGAAGTCAACAATCTTTGCCTCAACTTCTTGACCAATCTTTAATACGTCAGCAGGTTTCTCTACATGCTCGTGAGAGATCTGAGATACATGAAGAAGAGCATCCACACCAGGAGCCAACTCTACGAATGCACCAAAGTCTGTCATGCGGGCAACTTTACCCTTTACAACATTTCCTACTGCATACTTCTCAGCAGCACCATTCCAAGGATTCTCATCCTCAAATTTCATACTGAGCGCAATCTTGGTATCTGTAATATTCTTAATGAATACGCGAACAGTCTGTCCAACGGTAAATACCTTCTTAGGATTCTCAACTCTGCCCCAGGACATCTCTGAGATATGAAGTAATCCGTCAACTCCACCTAAATCGATGAATGCACCAAAATCTGTTACATTCTTAACGGTTCCTTCGATTACATCGCCAACTTTAATCTTAGCGAATAACTCTTTCTGAAGTTCTGCCTTCTTAGCAACCAGTAATGTTTTACGATTACCAATAATTCTTCTCTTCTTTGGATCAAACTCAGTGATAACGAACTCAATTTCCTGATCCTTGAATTTTGTCAGATCCTTCTCATAAGTATCTGAAACAAGGCTTGCAGGGATAAATACTCTTGTCTCATCAACGATGACACATACACCACCAGCTAATACCTGACTTACTTTTGCCTTTAAGATTTCCTGATTTTCGAAAGCTTCTTCTAATCTCTTGCTTCCTTTCTCTGCTGCGAGACGCTTGTAAGAAAGGAGAACCTGTCCCTCACCGTCATTTACCTTGACGACTTTAGCTTCTAAGGTATCGCCAACATTAACAACTGTAGTAAGGTCTACATTTGGTTCGTTTGTATATTCATTACGTGTAATGATTCCATCTGACTTGTAGCCGATGTTTAAGATGATTTCATCTGGCTTAACATCAATAACGGTACCCTCTACCACTTCTCCATTTCTTATTGTTTTTAAAGATTCTTCCAACATTTGTTCAAAGCTCATTTCTGACATTCTTTGAAACCTCCTCGATGATATAGTTTGGGGTCGAAGCCCCTGCGGTAATACCTACGTTATTGATGGATTGTAACTGATGATAATCCATATCTTTACTCGTTTGTATATAGTAAGTATTTGCACATTCTTTTTTAGATATCTCATACAGCTTCTGCGTGTTGGAACTATGCTTGTCTCCAATCACGATCATTGCATCCGATCGACCAGCAATCGCACGAGCTTCTGCCTGTCTTTCTTCTGTCGCATTGCAAATTGTATCTAAAACACTTATATCATAACCTTTTTTCATAATAATTTCAACTAATTCTTGAAATTTATTGTAGTTAAATGTCGTCTGCGCCACAAAACAGACTTTTTGTTCCTTTTCCAATGGCAATTTTGAAACATCTTCAGGTGTCTGGACCGTATAAACGGCTCCATTTTCCACCCATCCCATGATTCCTTCCACCTCCGGGTGCTGTCCGTTTCCGGCAATCACAATGGTATACCCTTTCCTGCTGTATTCACCAACCAGGCGATGAATTTTCAAAACAAATGGGCAGGTCGCATCCAGCAGCTCAAATCCGGCGGCCAATATTTTTTCATGTTCCGCCTTACTGATTCCATGGGAACGCACAATAATCTTTCCATGTGGAAGTTGTTCCAGTTCATCCAGAGAACGAATAACCCGGATTCCTTTTTCTTCCAGATCCCGAACTACTTCTTCGTTATGAATAATCGGACCGTACGTATACACCGGCACATCCGATTTACCGATTTCATCATAAACCATATTTACCGCACGCTTTACCCCAAAACAAAAGCCTGCACTTTTTGCTATTACAAGGTTCATATTAAGCCTCTTTGATAATTTTTTTCATTGCCGCTACGACTCCGTCTATATCAAGATCTGATGAGTCCAAAAGAACTGCATCTTCTGCCTGTTTCAGTGGAGAAGTTTCTCTGTGCATATCCCGGTAATCACGGTCAATGATATCCTGCTCAATTTCTTTGATATCACATTCCACACCTTTTGCGGTAAGTTCATCATATCTTCTCTTTGCACGAACCGCAGAGCTTGCAGTAAGATAAATCTTTACATTTGCATTCGGAAGCACGACTGTTCCGATATCTCTTCCATCCATAATAACATTTTCACGTTCTGCAAGCTGTCTTTGCAATTCAACCAATTTGGTTCTGACAACCGGATAAACGCTTGTCGCACTGGCCATATTTCCAACTTCTTCATTTCGGATGACACCGTTGACATTTTCACCGTTTAAAATAACCTGCTGTTCATTGTCCTTGTACTGAATCGTTACATCTACATCTTTGCACGCATCCGCAATTGCTTTTTCATCATCGGATGCAATATTATTCTGAATAAAAAAATATGCCATAGCACGATACATCGCACCTGTATCCACATACACATATCCTAAATCTGCCGCCAGTTTTCTGGCAATTGTACTTTTTCCGGCTCCGGCCGGTCCATCGATTGCAATATTGTAACTCATTTTTTCTCCTTTATTTAAAAAATTATTCTGTTCTCATTTTCGATAAAATTTTGGAATGATTTAATATATTAGTAGTTGTTTGTTATTGCACAGAAATTCCTGCAAGATACCCGGTCGACCAGGCAATCTGCAGATTATACCCTCCCGTGAGTGCATCAAGATCCAGTACTTCTCCACAGAAGAAAAGATTCTGTACATGTTTGGATTCCATGGTAGAAGGATTGATATCCTTCACAGAAACGCCGCCTTTGGTAATGATTGCTTCATTCCATCCACGTAGTCCTGTGACCGTAAGAGGCAGCTTTTTCATTAATGCAACAAGGCCTGTCCTCTCTTCTCTTGAAATCTCATTCACTTTTTTCTCCGGGTCAATTCCGCTTAAATCGATCAGTACCGGGATCATTTTTGCCGGCAGTAAATGCCCAATTGCATTTTTAAACTGCTTGTTCATTGCCTCATCAAAATCCCGCAATATACGTTTATCTAATTGTTCCACCGTAAGTGCCGGTTTCAGGTCAATATACAACTCCAGCTCATTTTCAAACTGCTTTGCTTTTATCATTCCACTTGCTGAAAGGATCAATGGTCCGCTCACACCAAAATGCGTAAACAGCATTTCCCCAAAATCTTCATACAATTTCTTTTTTCCATTATAAATCGAAACAGAAACATTCCGCAGGGAAAGTCCCTGTAATTCTTTTGCCCAATCCTCTTTAATCTCAAAAGGAACCAAAGAAGGGGTTCTTTGTACCAATTTGTGGCCGGTTTTCTCTGCGAACCGGTATCCGTCTCCGGTCGCACCGGTTGTCTGATATGAAAAGCCACCTGTTGCAACAATGACCGCATCCGCCGGTACTTCTCTTCCATCTGACAGCCCGACACCTTTGATCTGTTTTTCCGTTACCAGCAAATGATCGACTTTCGTATGAAGGAATACCTCAACGTTCTTATCCTCGAGTGCCTTACGCAATGTGGCAATCACATCCGATGAATGGTCCGACACAGGAAACACACGGTTTCCCCTCTCCACTTTCATTTTCAAACCATACTCTTCCAAAAAGCCCACCATCTGCTCATTGTTAAAGGTATAAAAGGCACTATATAAAAACTTTGGATTGCTCATCACATTGGCAAACAGATTATCCATATCGCCGGCATTTGTGATATTGCATCTGCCTTTGCCCGTAATGAATATTTTCTTTCCTAATTTTTCGTTTTGTTCCATCAGTTTTACCTGATGTCCACACAGAGCGGCTGCATATGCCGCCATCATGCCTGCCGCACCGCCTCCAATTACAATTACGTTGCTCATTCTTCCATATCCTCTAATTTCGCGTAATGTACTTTTATTGAATCATCTATGTAATTTATCTCATCATTCTCATATACCTGATATTCATTCCAGATATCCTCAAGCATCGTGAGTGTTCCAGCCACTTCCTTCTGTTTTTTCATGCACAAGGCCACAACAAGTGCATTGATCACGCTAAGCGGTGCAACCAGAGAATCTACAATCGATGCCATATCGCTGTCCGCGATCAGATTACAGGACGAATACAAATTCATTGGGGAATGAATACTATCAGTAATTGTAATTACTTTTGCGCTACGGTTATTTGCAAACTCTAACGCTTTTAATGTCCGCATCGAATAACGCGGAAAACTGATTCCAATAATCACATCATCCTTGTCGATACGCACCATCTGTTCGAACAATTCACTCGAACTGTTTGTAGTAAGCAGACGTACATCATCAAACATAAGATTGAGATAAAATCCCAAGAAACTTGCAAGTGGTGCACAGCTTCGAATTCCTACAATATAAATATGTTTTGCTTCTAAAATAGTTGATACTGCAACATCAAACGCATTGTGATCAATTTTCTCCAATGTCGTTTTTATCTTGTCCGCATCCGACTGCAGAACCGTCTCTAAAATCTTTGACTGACTGATTCTTCCATATGTTACTTCCATACGTTGAATCGAATTTAATTTATTTCGTACTAATTCTTCTAATGCCTTCTGAAACTCTGGATATCCCTTATATCCTAATGATGTAGCAAAGCGAACAACCGTAGATTCACTCACGCCAACGGTCTCCCCCATTTTTGCAGCGGTAAGAAAAACTGCTTTGTCATAATTATCCGTAATATATGTTGCAAGCAGCTTCTGTCCCTTGCTCATCGCACTGTAATGATTGTTTATGCGATTTAAAAGTTCATTTGTATTTGACACGGTAAACCCCTCTCTAACGACACATCTGCCGCCGAATTTGATTGTAACACTTTATAAAATAATTGCAACCAAAAGCACAAAAAAAGATATCCGCAGATAAGAACAATCTCTATCTGCGAATATCTTTTGTATTAAACAGCCAAATCCGAATTATACAGGATATGCTCCGTTCTTTGTATCAGCAGCTTTTGCATCAACACCAGTCTGCTGAGCCTCACGATATTTGAAGAACTCAGTTGCAACCTGTGGGAATAATGCATAAGATAAAACATCCTCATCCTGCTGCTTGTACTGCTTCATCTCTGCCTCAATCTTTGCAAGTTCAGGCTCAAGAAGATCAGCCGGGCGACAAGTGATTGCATTCTTCTTGTCATCGCCAAGTACCTTATCAACGACTTCCGGATTAAATGGCTTAACAGTCTGTCCATACTTTCCAAGAAGAATATCTTTTGTCTCCTTCGTAGCTACCTTATAACGCTCACCCATCAGTACGTTAAATACAGCCTGTGTACCAACGATCTGTGAGGAAGGTGTAACAAGTGGTGGCTCACCAAGGTCTTTACGTACACGAGGAACTTCAGCAAGAACTTCCTCGTACTTGTCCTCTTTTCCCTGCTCCTTGAGCTGAGAAATAAGGTTTGAAAGCATACCACCCGGTACCTGATAACGGAGTGTATTAATGTTAACACCTAATACCTTCGGATTCATCAGTCCACTCTCTAATGCTTCTTCACGCATTGGGCGGAAATAATCAGCAATTTCAGAAAGGAGTGTCTGATCCAATCCTGTATCATATGGTGTACCCTTGAATGTCTCAACCATAACTTCAGTTGCAGGCTGGCTGGTTCCAAGTGCAAATGGAGACATTGCAGTATCGATAATATCAACACCAGCCTCAACTGCCTCTAAATATGTCATAGAAGCAACACCAGATGTATAATGTGTATGAAGATCGATTGGGATATCTACAACTTCTTTTAATGCATGTACAAGTTCTTTTGCCTTGTAAGGAACAAGCAGACCAGCCATATCCTTAATACATAAAGAATTAGCTCCCATATCCTCAACTCGCTTAGCCATCTCTGTCCAATACTCTAATGTATATGCATCACCTAATGTATAGGATAAAGCAACCTGCGCATGTCCATTCTCTTTATTAGCTGCAGTAACAGCAGTCTGAAGATTTCGAAGGTCATTTAAGCAATCAAAAATACGAATGATATCGATTCCGTTTGCAATAGACTTCTGTACAAAATACTCAACTACATCATCTGCATATGGACGATATCCTAAGATATTCTGTCCACGGAAAAGCATCTGTAACTTAGTATTTTTAAATCCAGCTCTTAACTTACGAAGACGATCCCATGGATCTTCTTTTAAGAAACGAAGAGATGCGTCGAATGTAGCTCCACCCCAGCACTCTACTGCGTGGTAACCTACTTTATCCATCTTGTCAATAATCGGAAGCATCTGTTCGGTTGTCATACGTGTAGCAATCAAAGACTGATGTGCATCACGTAAGATTGTCTCGGTAATTTTTACCGGCTTTGCCTTTATTTCTGACATGATTATCCTCCTAAAATTTCAAATCGTAATTAAATTCCAAAGATTGCCATAAAACATCCAGCCGCTACTGCTGTACCGATAACTCCAGCAACGTTTGGTCCCATAGCATGCATCAATAAGAAGTTTGTAGGATCTTCTTCTGCACCAACCTTCTGGGATACACGGGCTGCCATTGGAACGGCAGATACACCGGCGGAACCAATCAGAGGGTTAATCTTGCCCTTGGTAATCCAGCATAACAACTTACCAAAGAGAACTCCGGCAGCTGTACCAACCATAAATGCTACAAGTCCTAAAATAACAATTTTGATTGTGCTTACATTCAGGAATGCTTCTGCACTTGTTGTAGCACCAACAGATGTACCAAGTAAGATAACTACGATATACATAAGTGCATTACTAGCAGTCTCCTGTAACTGACGAACAACGCCAGACTCACGGAAAAGGTTACCAAGCATCAGCATACCAACAAGCGGTGCTGTTGTTGGAAGTAATACACAGACAACAACGGTAACAACGATTGGGAATAAAATCTTCTCAAGTTTGCTGACCGGACGAAGGTTCTGCATCTTGATTGCACGTTCCTTCTTAGTTGTAAACAACTTCATAATTGGCGGCTGAATAATTGGAACAAGAGCCATATAAGAGTACGCAGCTACTGCGATTGGTCCCATAAGACCTGTCTGTCCAAGTTTACCAGCAAGGAAAATAGATGTAGGGCCATCTGCTCCACCAATAATAGATACAGCAGCAGCTGCCTTATCATTGAATCCTAAAATAATTGCAAGGAAGTACGCACTAAAAATACCGAACTGTGCAGCTGCTCCCATCAGGAAACTGATCGGGTTTGCAATTAATGGTCCAAAGTCTGTCATCGCACCTACACCCATGAAAATCAGGGATGGTAAGATTGACCACTCATCCAATGTGTAAAAATAGTAAAGTAAACCACCTACACCATTACTTGTCTGCTCCGGACTCGCAATAATATCCGGATAAATATTTACCAATAACATACCAAATGCGATTGGAACAAGTAATAATGGCTCAAACCCTTTCTTAATTGCCAGATACAGGAAAAGAAGTGCCACAGCGATCATGACATAATTTCCCCAGGTCAGGTTAAAAAAGGCTGTCTGATGTAGGAGGTTCATTAAAGTTTCGCCTACATAACTCACAGTGTTTTCCTCCTTGGAATTAGTTTAAAGTTGCAAGTAATGCGCCAGACTCTACAGAATCACCTACTGCAACGTCGATGCTTGCAACAGTTCCATCTTCTGGTGCAACAACAGGTGTCTCCATTTTCATAATTTCAAGAATAAGTACTGTGTCGCCTTTCTTCACTGCGTCTCCAGCTTTCTTTTCAATCTTGAATACCTTACCGGCTGCTCCGGCTTCGATCTTAACACTTCCTGCACCTGCAGATGCTGCTGGCTTCGCAGCTGGAGCTACCGATGCTGCACGCTTTGGAGCTGCCACGCTAGGTGTGCTTCCGGTCTCTTCTACTGTAACATCATATACGTTACCATTTACAGTAATTGTATAATTCTTCATGAATATTATCCTCCTAAAATGATTTTCAAATAAATTATCTTCGATTAATAGAACGTACTACAAAATCACTTGTAGAAGTTCCGGTGCTTGCTGCAATCGCTGCAGCGATAACTGCTACCAGTTCTGTATCATCTGCCACCTGTGGCTCATCTACTGTAACTGTTTCAGTTGTTTGTTCCTGTGCATTGCCAGCCACTGCTGTCGCTGCTTTTGCAGCTTTCTTCTTCTCAAGGTATGGGAAAATCTTAAAGCATGAAATCAGTAAACTGATCAGAATAAGTACAGCGAAAACCACTGCCATAGAAATAACTGTATTCAATGCTGCTTTCGACATTTTCTCACCTAATGAGTAAATTGGCTCAACTGTAATACCAGTGATATCCATTGAATAATAATCATAGACTACCTGAAAATCAACATTCTTCTCTTCGAACTTCAAAGTAACATCCGTTGTCAGCGTCTTTCCAGATTTTGTAACTTCAAAAGAATTGTCTTTTACTTTTTCAAAAGCTCCAAACTTATCTGTTACATCCATCCATTTTCCAGCAGCTTCAATCTGTGCCTGGGTAACACCATAATTGTTAGACAATGTATCAACAATATCCTGACTTACCGTATCAACAGTAAGACCATTCTGTTCAAACAAAGCTGCAAGCTGCTGTACCATTGTTACATTACTGTCACTCTCTGACTGAAGGTCTTCATAAGAATGTCCATTATAGTCCACGGTAGTCGGATCTGTTCCACAAGCACCCAGTAAAAGAACCATAAGGATCATGCTAAGTGCTAAAGCAATTCTCTTTTTCATAAAACTTCACCTTTCTACTTGGTACCGTGCTTTTTCTCCGGCTCACCTACATATTTTGTATAAAGCATTTCAAATGCAGCCACAAGATATTTTCTTGAATCAGCCGGCTCAATAATACGATCTACATAGCCTCTTGTTGCAGCAGATGTTGCAGAAGACTGTAACTTCCCATATTCAGATGCTTTTTCTTTAATTTCAGCTGCATCTGCATCCGGATACATGATCTTTGCTGCCATTGTAGGATCCATTGTTCCGATCTTTGCATCATTCCATGCATAAACAAGATCTGCTCCAATTGATTTGGAATTCATAAATACATATGCACTTCCGTATGCCTCGCCGGTAATCATGTTAACCTTTGCACATGTAGCATTTGAGAATGCGTATGTCATTCTTGCAAGTGCTTTTGCAAGTTTTTTCTCTGAGCACATGCAATTCTTGAATCCGTTAACATTTGTAATAGAAAGTACCGGAATAGAAAATGCATCACAGAATTGAACAAACTCAGCTGCTTTATTACATCCCTGTGCGGTCAGTGACATATCAAATGTCTCAGCTTTGTTGCCTTCTGCATCATATACTTCACTACAGTTTGCAACTGCACCAACTGTCATACCGTTTAATTTGATAAGACCGGTTACCATGTTCTTTGCATAATCAGCTTTTGCCTCAAAGAATACATGTCCATCAGAAATCTCAGATAAAAGATATCTTGGATCTCCTTTCATAGTCTCCATACTCTCACATGCACGATTCAGATCATCTTCACATGCGTCCGTATAAACGTCTCCTTCATTGTTGCCTGGAAGCATACATATAAGCTGGCGGATTTCAGCCATAATTTCATCTTCAGAACCAACATAATCAACGCAACCATTGTTCTCACTCTGGAATGCGGCACTTGCAGTATCGCATTTTTCTGTGCGGTTTCCTTCGATTGCATCTGGAGTATTTACGAACATACGACCCTTGCTTTCTTCAACGAAAGCGAAATCGCAAAGTGCCGGGACAACGGAAAGACCACCGCCACAATTGCCGAATACTCCACAAATCTGTGGAATCACACCGGAAGCTGCAACTTCCTTTGCGTAAATCATACCAAAACCATCTAACGCATCAACAGACTCCTGAAGGCGAATACCACCACAATCGATAAATCCGATTACCGGTGCTCCCATCTTCATTGCCATATCATATACTGACGCGATTTTCTTTGCATGCATCTCTCCAATGGTTCCGTTTAATACGGAAGCATCCTGGCTGTAAATAAATACCAGATTGCCATCGATCAGTCCATGACCAATGATAACACCATCAGAAGGAGCTTTCGCAGCTGTCAGGTTAAAATCTGTGCTACGTGCTGTTACGAGAGAACCAATTTCCATAAAACTGTTCTCATCGACCAACTTAGCAATACGCTGCATTGCCAAGTTTTCATTGTTACTACTCATCTTATGCCCTCCATCTATAAAAAATAAAAAATTCCGCTAGTGAGATTGTATAACATTTCCACGAGGTTTTCAACTGTAATTGTTAAATTTTTCACTAATTAAATTTCACCATTTTTACGGGAGAAATTCTTCCATTACCGCTTTTCCAAAGCTGTTCAAATCCCATTTTTTCACCTCATTCACAGTACGTATTGGATATGAATAAACTTTTTCGCCATTAATGCAATAAGAAACTTCTCCTATTTTCTGGTTCTTTTTTACAGGAACCATGCAGATTTCATTGAGTTCCTTCTGCAAGCTGGCCTCATCCCAGTCTGCTTTTAAAAAGGTCAGATTCTTTTTCGCAGCCTCGCTGTACAATTGTACTTTCGTTTTGCTTCCCCATTCTTCCAGAGAGCCTTTTTGATATCCATTTCCTATCTCAATGTGTCCCAGATCAAACGCATTCTTTCCAGGTTCATACAAATGATAATTTTCTAAACCATACTGAAACAGTTTCTTTGCATCTGCCCATTTATAATTTTTATTATTTGGCCAACCACATGCAAGTAATGCAATACAATACTTGCGCCCGCTTTCTTCAACTGCCGCAACATAACAGTATCCTGCCTTTGCCGTAAATCCTGTTTTCCCTGTAATCGCACAATTCATCATATCGAGAAAAGCATTTTTATTAGAAACCTGAAATGATTTTCCATCCATATCGCAAAACGAATGATCCCGCGTCTGTGTCAGCGCAAGAAATGTCTCACTCTGTGGCGAATTCCATGCACAATAACGCATGATTCTGCTCAGATCCTGCGCCGTCGTATGATGTTCTCCTTCTTTTGTCTTTCCGTCAAGTCCGTTGGGCGTCACAAAATAGCTGTCGGTACAGCCAATTTCCTTTGCTTTTTCATTCATGCGCTCTGCAAAGGCTTCCGCACTCCCATCAATATGTTCTGCGATTGCATAGGCACAATCGTTAAAAGATTCCAGCATCAACCCATAAAGCAGATCCTTCATATAAAATTGTTCATCTTTTTTCATCCCCAGATGTACTTTTGGCTGTGCCGCTGCATTTTCACTGACTGTAACAATGTCATCCTCTTTACTGTTTTCCAGTGCCAGAATGCAGGTGAGAATTTTTGTTGTACTCGCATTTGCCATAGGCACATTTTCTGATTTTCCATATAAAAGCCGGCCACTTTCTCCATCGATAAGTGCACAGGATTTGGAATGTAACTCGCTTTCTGCAAGTTTTTTCTTTTCTTCTGCATTAACCTGCTGTATGCTCCCTGAAAAAAGCATTGTCAGGAAAAATAAGAGACATAACATAAAACTTAACAATCTTTTTGCCATAAAAAAATAACCATATACATACTCTCTATCATGTATATGATTATTTCGATTTAAATATCCAATTGAACGTGCATTTCTTCTTCCGCTTCCTGTTTAAACTCTTCCACCTGCACCGGACTGAGTACGGGCAGATCATCAATGGAATGTACACCAAAGCATCGTAAGAATTCCTCTGTTGTTCCAAACAGAAGTGGGCGTCCCGGTGCATCCAGTCTTCCAAGTTCGCAGACCAGATTATATTCTACCAGTTTGTTCACCGCATGATCCGAAGAAACGCCTCGTATTTTTTCTATTTCCATTTTTGTAACCGGCTGCTTGTATGCAATAATTGATAAAGTTTCCAGCAGCACATCGGTAAGGACTCTACGCTTCGGCTGGCTTGCGATCTTGATCAGATACTCATACATTTCTGTACGGGTGCACATCTGATACGCTCCATCAAGCTCGATGATTGCAACGCCTCTTCCCTGTTCCTTCCATTCCTTCATCATTTCTTCAATGAGCTTTTTCGTTTTATTTTTATCCAATTCAATTGTATTTGCGATTTTTTCAAGCTCCACAGATTCCCCCATGGTAAAAAGAATCGCTTCGATAACTGCTTTATATTCTTTATTTGTCATATACCCTCATCTAAGCTGCAATCTTAGAGTCAATTTGAATATCATCAAAAATATGTTCCTGGGAAATAAGAATTTTTCCTGTCTTCATCAATTCAAGTATCGCCAGAAACGTAACAATCACTTCCACTTTGCTTGACTGTGCCTCTAACAGACTACGAAAGCTGAAATGTTTATGTGTCGTGGCATAATTTTCAAGATATTCTGTTTTTTCTTCCAATGACACTTCTTCTTTTTCAATCTTGCCAAATTTTGATCGCAAAGGATCGATTTTATCCTGCTGTTTGCGCATGATACTTTTAAAAATCTCATTAAGCTTGGCAAGTGTGATGTCAGACACCAGTTCTTCTACATTGAGTGGTTCCTCATATGCAAGCACTTCCTCCGGAATTGTCGGCTTTTTGAACATCACTCTCTGCGCATCTACCTGGCGGTCTTTTAATTCATATGCCATACACTTATACATCTTATATTCGAGCAGCTGCTGAACCAGCTCCGCACGCGGATCGGTTTCTTCCTCTTCGTCACCCGGATTTCTTGGCAAAAGCATTTTTGATTTGATATCAATCAAAGTTGCTGCCATCACAAGGAATTCACTAAGCACATCCAGATCCTGTCGCTTCATTTCCGCAATATATTCCATATATTGTGCCGTAATCTCTACAATCGGAATATCATAAATATTTACTTTATTTTTATCCAGCAAATAAAGCAGGAGATCCAAAGGTCCCTCAAAGACCTGCAACTTAACCGTCAGTTCCATGTGCAATTCCTTTCTTTCACAAAGCATATTTTAACTTGATATAGTGTAAAAAGCAAGGACAAATTACAACATTTAGTGTTTTACAACAATGGTGCAAACAATTTTAGTGCTCCAAGGAACACACGATGAATGAATACTTTATTATGGCATTCCTCTTTTGTCATCTCATGACATCTGGTGAATGTTTCCAGTGCATCGTCTTTCACCTGCATAACAGCCTTTGTTTTGTACATGAAAGTTCCACACTCAAAATGCAGATACAAACTACGATAATCCAGATTAATCGTACCCACCGCCGCATACACATCATCTACAACAAAACATTTGGAATGAATAAATCCCGGTGTATATTTGTATATTTTCACGCCATATTTCAGCAAATGTTCAAAATTTGCCTGCGTCAACAGATATACCATCTTTTTATCCGGTATTCCAGGCACTACAATCCGTACATCCACACCACATTTTGCTGCATTTACCAGTGCAGCTGTCATTTCGGAGCCAAGAATCAGATACGGGGTAAAGATATATACATATTTTTTTGCATGCTCAATAAGATTCAAGTATACGTTTTCTCCCACATCCTCGTGATCCAGCGGCGAATCACTGTAAGGCTGAATATATCCCGGACCAGCTACCGCATCCTCTGGCAATTCTGAAGCTTTCCGGTAGAATTCATACTCGTCTTCCGTCTTTGTAATGTAATCCCACATTTCCAGGAACATGCTTGTAAAGCTCCATACACCAGCCCCAGTCATCCGAAGTCCCGCATCTTTCCAGTATCCAAATTTTCTTTTTTCATTGATGTACTCATCCGCAAGATTAAACCCACCAGTATAGGCAACTTTGCCATCAATCACCGTAATTTTTCTGTGATCACGGTTATTTAAAATAATCGAAAGCACCGGACGAAACGGATTAAAGCATGCGCAATGAATTCCTCGTTTCTGTAACTCCAGGTAAAATTTTGGTGGAAGTGTCTGGATACAGCCCACATCATCATAAATCAACCGAACATCAACACCTGCCGCCGCTTTTTCTGCAAGAATATCAATAATCGTATCAAACATTTTACCGTGTTCAAGAATAAAATATTCCATAAAAATAAAATGCTCGGCGCGTTTTAAATCTTCAACCAATTGTGGAAAAACGTTCTCTCCACTGGAATAATAGGTACTGTCACCTTCTCTGTACAATGGATATCCCGCTTTGGAAGATATATAATAAGATTGCTGATGCGCATAAAAGTCATCCTTTTGCAAATCTTCTCGTACTTTTGCATCTTCCCGGCGATATGGCACCACCTTATCGGCCACATATTCCATCTTTTTTCTCGTACGTTTCGTAATTTCCGAACGTCCAAAAATAAAATATGCAGGGCACCCGAAAATCGGGAGAAAAAGCACAAGAAATATCCACGACATTTTGTATGAAGTCCGCATATCTTTATTCGCGATATACAAAGCAAGCGCAACTGCCGCAATTTGCAAGCACATATTTACCGCAGAGTTTGCTGCTGTCGCACTGTAGATCAAATAAACAAACCATCCAAACTGCAATATGATAATTAATGCCCCAATCACTAATTTACTAAATACTTTACTGGCAAATCGTTTCATATCAAAAACCTCCATAATGCATTTTATATCAAACGCAACAGATTATCAACATGAAGATTCCCCCATGCTTTTGTATAACCATCTCTCACTTTCTCATTTTTTTCTACCGATTCATATAATTTCAGTTTGATATCTTCCGGTCGAAGCCCCGGATTTTTTTGCAGTGCAAGTGCAATTGCTCCACTAACCACAGGTGTTGCCATTGAAGTTCCGCTTTTTCTTACATAATGATTGTTTCTGTCAAGACTGATCATATTTGTCCCCGGTGCTAGAATTTCCGGTTTTACAATACAACATTCGGTTGGCCCCTGCCCACTGTATTCTTTCGGCATCAAATGCCCTGGATTTTTATCATCATTTGCTCCAACAGTTATGATTTTCCGCGATATTCCAGGGACCGTAACACTGCCCTCACCTGGTCCGTTATTTCCTGCCGCTGCTACCACAATCATATTGTCATCCCACAATTGTTCCAATTTGTCGACAATCAATTTCTGTTCTTCGCTCTCTGCCCCCGGAAGAAACCCCACCGAAAAATTCAAAATGCGTATCCCATATTTTTTCTTATATTCCTGTATCCACTCAAGAGCCAGCAATACACGATTGGTTTTTCCGTTTCCTCCCCTATCAAGCACTTTGATTGCAGCCACCTGTGCATCCGGTGCAATGCCCTTGATTGTTCCATTGCTGCAGATAATTCCTGTAACATGCGTGCCATGGCCGTTATCATCATAACAATAGTCCCTGCCATCTACAAAATCTTTAAATCCAAACACGCGGTTTCGTAAATCTCTGTGCAAAAACACTCCTGTATCGAGTACTGCAATACGAACATTTTTCCCTGTATATCCATTTCTGTAAACTTCATTGGCATGCACCTGTTGTTTTAGAAATTTCATTTTTATTCATATCCATATTTCATAGTTTCTATCATATCATATGTCATTTTTCCTTTATCAGTGAATACGGAATTTACGAGATTGTCTTTTTGCTATATACCAAAAAAGCTGCACGCTTACGCGTACAGCTTTTGTTTCCATGTCACATCAATTATGCGTTTTCTGGAACATCTTTGATGGAGAAACTAATTCTTCCCATCTTGTCCTTGCCAAGACATACAACCTTAACCTTATCGCCTAAAGTTAATACATCTTCTACATGATTGATTCTTTCTTTTGCAATCTTGGAAATATGAACCATTCCCTCTTTGCCTGGAGCAAACTCAAGAAATGCTCCAAATTCTTTAATGCTTACAACAGTTCCTGTAAGAATCTGTCCCTCAGCGAAATCTGTTGTAATAATCTTGATCATATCAATTGCCTTTGCAATCGCAGCTTTGTCTGTTCCACAAACAGATACAGCTCCATCGTCTGTGATATCAATCTTTACACCAGTACGGGCAATAATCTCATTGATTGTTTTACCCTTCTGGCCTACAACATCACCGATCTTGTTTGGATCGATCGTAATCTGCTCAATCTTTGGAGCCCACTCATTTACTTCCTTACGTGGCTCTGAAATCGCCTTGCTCATTACCTCATCCATAATATAAAGTCTTGCTTCTCTTGTACGGGCAATTGCTTCCTCTACGATTGGTCGAGTCAGACCATGAATTTTAATATCCATCTGGATTGCAGTAATTCCTTCATGTGTACCTGTTACCTTGAAATCCATATCTCCGAAGAAATCTTCCAGTCCCTGGATATCGGTAAGTACTAAATAATCATCATCCGTATCTCCAGTCACAAGGCCACAGGAAATACCGGCTACCATCTTCTTGATTGGTACACCAGCTGCCATCAGGGACATGCAAGATGCACATGTAGAAGCCATGGATGTAGATCCGTTGGATTCAAAAGTTTCGGACACCGCACGGATTGCATATGGGAACTCCTCAACAGAAGGAAGTACCGGAACAAGTGCTCTCTCTGCCAAAGCTCCATGTCCAATCTCACGACGTCCCGGTCCACGGCTAGGCTTTGTCTCTCCTACAGAGTAGGACGGGAAATTATAATGATGCATATATCTCTTTGTTGTTACGTTCTCATCAAGACCATCGATCTTCTGAACTTCTGAAAGAGGTGCAAGTGTTACAACATCACAGATCTGTGTCTGTCCACGTGTAAACATTGCAGATCCATGTACACGAGGAATCAGATCTACTTCAGCTGCAAGCGGACGAATCTGATCGATAGCTCGTCCATCCGGACGCTTGTGATCTTTTAAAATCATCTTGCGGACAGTCTTCTTCTGATACTGATAAACAGCCTCGCCCAATACAGCGAGCCACTCTTCATTCTCAGCAAATGCTTCTTCGAACGTTTCTGTGATCTGACGGATATTCTCTTCTCTTACCTGCTTTTCATCGGTAAATACAGCTTCTTCCATCTGTTCCGGTGTAACAATCTCTCTCATTGCTGCAAACATTTCTTCCGGAATTGCACAGCTTGTATATTCATGCTTTGGCTTGCCAATTTCCTCACGGATTTTGTTCATGAAAGCAATAATTGTCTGGTTGACCTCATGGCATTTATAAATTGCCTCAATCATTTTTGCTTCTGGAATCTCATTGGCACCAGCTTCAATCATGATAACCTTTGTTGCAGTAGAAGCCACAGTAAGCTTAAGATCTCCCTCATCCCATTCTTTCTGAGATGGATTTACGATAAACTCACCGTCTTTCATTCCCATCTGAGTCATCGCACACGGACCATCAAATGGAATATCAGAAATAGTTGTAGCAAGTGCAGATCCGATCATGGCAACCAGCTCCGGACGACACTGTGGATCTACCGACATAACCATATTGTTCAAAGTTACATCATTACGATAATCCTTTGGAAACAGTGGTCTCATCGGACGATCGATTACACGTGCAGTAAGAATAGAGTTCTCAGAAGCCTTACCCTCACGCTTATTAAATCCCCCAGGAATTTTACCTACTGCATACATTTTTTCTTCAAACTCAACGCTGAGAGGGAAGAAATCAATACCATCTCTTGGCTTGTCAGATGCTGTGGCTGTGGAAAGAACGGTTGTCTCTCCATATTTCAAAAGTGCAGCACCGTTTGCCTGTGCACATACTCTTCCGATATCTACCGTAAGAGTTCTGCCGGCAAGTTCCATTGAATAACTTTTGTACATGTCATTTCTCCTTTTCGGTTTTACTATTTCAAATTTGCAGAACCCCGAAACTACTGAACAAAGCAGGCCGTTCCTGCGCTCTTCAGTGGTCCCGGTAAAAAGTTCTGCAACACAATAAAAAGAAGAGCGGAATATAGCACTCCGCTCTTCGATTACAATTATTTTCTGAGACCTAAACGCTCGATTAAAGAACGATATCTCTCAATATCGATATTCTTTAAGTATGATAATAATCCACGTCTCTGACCGATCATCTTAAGCATACCTCTTCTGGAATGATGATCCTTTGGGTTAACTTTTAAATGCTCTGTAAGCTCCTGAATTCTTGCGGTTAATACAGCAATCTGAACTTCTGGAGATCCAGTGTCATTTGGTGTTCTGCCGTACTCAGCGATAATTGCCTGTTTCTTTTCTTTTGCGATCATTGTTGATCCTCCTTCATATTCTTATAATACCCGATAATCAGTAAAAGGTCGGAGTGTCCATCTACCGAATATGGGCTAAACCATACTAAAATAATATACCATAGCTTTGGTATGTTGTAAACAACTTTTTAATTTAAATATCGTGCAACACAAATTGGTGTACGATAATATGCGCTCGAAATCTTAATTCCAGTTCTTGCGTTACTTGCATGAACAATCTGTCCGTTACCAATATAAATACCAACATGACTGATTGTGCTGCCGCTACCATAGAAAAACAAATCGCCCGGCTGTGCCTCAGAAGCACTGATTCTCGTGCCATATCCTGGCTGTGAAGCGGCATGATGCGGAAGTGAAATCCCGTACCTTGCATAAATCTGCATGGTAAATCCAGAACAGTCAATACCATTTGTAAGACTTGTTCCACCCCATACATAACGATTCCCGACAAACTGTAACGCATACTGTACAAGTGATACTCTTGTATCGGACACTCCTGTACCATTTTCTAATTCTTTCACAGAAGATGCTGTCGGAAGCTTCTGGGATATCGTAACGTAATCTCCTGAAATATATCCTTTCTGATCATCCACTTCCACTTTATACCAGTCATCCACAATTTTTTCTACGACAAGATCTTCTCCTTCACCGACCAGAGAAACAATTGCTGAATCTGTCGATGTATCTTCTCTTACACGTAAAGTTGTAGTATTAACAGTAGCAACTGTCTCTACTTCCTTCTCTGCAATCGCAAGTGCGACATCCCCCTTTAATAGGTATCCGCTTTTTACATATCCTTTTACTTTTCCAGATTTAATTTTAATCCATCCACTCTTCTGTCCAAGGATTTCACAGGCATCATGATTTGACATTTTACCGACCACTTTGCTGTCTGTTCCCGCGCTTTTACGCACATTCAAAGAACCATCCACCTGTGCAATTCCAAGATTGGTATAACCACAGATCTCCGCTATATTTTTTTCATCTGCAGCATTCTGTGTATCTTTATTCTCCTCAGATGATGTGTTCTTCACTGTATCAGCTTCTGTATCTTCCATCGCAGCCGCTACCGTATTCAATCCGGTATCCGCTACAACAATATCTGTCGTATCCATAAGAGCATCGGAAACACCGGCTGTTACATTAATGGATTCCATATCCTTTACATTCAAGGCCTGTGTTACGCCTGCAGTAAGCCCTGCCTCTGTTACACTCTGTGCTGATTTATTATCCTGATTTTTCTGTGTGGATGAAACAACAATCGTTCCAGCCATAATCGCAGCAACTCCAAAAAGAACTCCTGCGCGAATGAGATTCTTAAACTTCATAGATTCCTCCATACAAAAATCATAGAGATACATCAACGATATATCTCCTATATGACAGCTATGAGTATAACAACTTTGTTACGAAATGTCAATTATTTTTGTAACACTTTCGTAACATTTATTTTTATTTATATTTTACTCATACAGCAAAACATTCTTTTCAAAATACGCTCGACTAGTCTGTACATCGCGTTCTATCTGCTCTTTCAATAATTCCACCGAATCAAATTTCTTCTCCGGGCGAATAAAATGCAGAAAAAAGACCTCCAGATCTTTGCCGTATAAGTCAGCAGCAAAGTTCAAAATATTGGTTTCCACTCCAACTTTTCCAGTATTGCTTACCGTAGGTTTGCAACCGACATTGGTAACTCCCGCATACCACTTATGATCAATCCATACTTTTGTGGCATACACGCCTTTCGGCGGTAACAGTTTTTCTTTCGGAAGTTCCATGTTGATGGTCGGAATTCCAATCGTTCTGCCAAGCTGTTTGCCATGAATAATTTCTGCTTTTGCAAAAAAAGAATAACCAAGCAGTTCATTTGCTTTTTCTATATTTCCACAGGCAATTTCTTCCCGGATAAACGTACTGCTGATATCTCTCCCATACTTCTGCATCTTGTCAAGAACTACTACTTCGTAACCATAAGTTTTCGCATGTTGCTGCAAGACCTGATAATCTCCTTTGCGTTGATATCCAAAATGAAAGTCCTTTCCCACAACAAAACATTTTACATGCAATGCTTCTACCATCCAGCGTACAAACTCTTCTGGTGGCATATGCATGATTTCCTGTGTAAAAGGACATTCGATCAGATAGTCAATTCCGGTATGTTCAAAAATCCAACGTTTCTCTTCATTTGTCGTAAGTACATGTGCCTCCACATCTGCAACCTCTGCGCGAGGCGGAATGTCAAAAGTAAATACCACCGCCTGATAGCCATGCTCCTGCTTCTTTTGCATGAGATTTTTCATCAACAGCTCATGTCCACGATGCAGACCGTCAAATTTTCCTAATGAAATTACTGTGTTTTCTTCAATTTTAAATTCAAGTGTATTGGTTATATACTGCATATCTTTTTATCAAATAAATAATTTTATTGGTTTAAAATCCCGTTCCTGTGGCATATAGGCATACAGCCCGATAAACCGCTCCTCCCAGTCATACAAACGAATGCATTTCTGTTCTTTTTCCTGACACATATTGCAAATCATTTCCTCTGGAATCCGATTGCCGTTCTCCACCATCTTTTTGGCAATCTCCATCACCTGCGCAGAATCATATTGCATAAAAACCGAATCAACTGACTGTACAAAAGAAAAATCCTCCCGCTGTACCAGCTCTTCAATCTGTTGCAAACGAAGTGCACCATCTAGACGAAACTCACTGACTCTAGTACGAAGAAGACTTTCCATGCAGGCGCCACATCCCAGTTTGTTTCCAATATCCTGACAAAGCGTACGGATATATGTGCCTTTGGAACATTCCACCTTCATGCGGACTCTTGGCAGATTGATTTCTAAGATTTGAATTTTATGTATCGTCACAGACCGCGCCTTGCGCTCCACTTCAATTCCCTTGCGCGCAAGATCACACAGTTTCTGCCCGTTGACTTTCAACGCGGAATACATTGGTGGAATCTGCATATATTCTCCCTCAAAGGAAGTAATCACAGTTTTTACCGCATCTTCTGTCACTGTAACTTTCTGTCGGTTCAGAACGGTTCCAGACGCATCCTGTGTATCTGTTGTCATGCCTAAAAGCATTACAGCTTCGTATTCTTTATCCTTGTCCGTCAGAAGATCGCACACTTTTGTTGCCCGCCCAAGACACACAGGCAATACTCCCTGCGCGTCCGGATCAAGCGTTCCAGTATGTCCGATTTTTTTCTGATGAAAAATACCACGCATTTTGGCCACCACATCAAAACTGGTAAATCCGCTTTCTTTATAAACATTTACAATTCCGTTAATCATTGTCTACCTACAATCTCTTTTCCACTTCTTCCAGCAACGTAGAAACCACCTGTTCCTGCGTACCGTACATGGTGCAGCCGGCAGCTTTCACATGTCCGCCACCTCCGAAATGCATTGCAAGTGAAGCCGCATCAAAGTTCCCATTTACCCGGAGACTCACTTTAAAACTCCCATCCTCATTTTCATAAATAAAGACAGCAAGTTTTACATCTTTTGTCACGCGCAACTGATTAACAATGCCATCTAAATGTTTTGGAAGAACATCAAATTGTTTCATCTGTTTCTGCGTAATCACACTGACGATACATTGATTATCCAGATAAAGCCGGCTATCCAATAAAGCCTGTCCCATGACACGGTTCTGATTATATGTCTTCGTATAAAAAGTCTCATCCACAATTTTGGAAAAATCGATTCCTTTTTCCATCAGAATACCTGCAATATTCATAGTCTTCGCCGAGGTACAACTGTACTGAAAGACTCCGGTATCATGCACCATTCCTGTATATAGGCATTCTGCAATTTCTTTTGTTACTTTCTCTGCATCCATCAGCTCATATACAAGTTCACAAGTAGAGCTTGCTTCCGGAAAAATGTAATTTTCCTCTGCAAACGCCTGATTGCTGACATGATGATCCACGCAATACGTGTGTTTTGCACTTTCAAAATATTTTGCTGCATTTCCAAGTCTTCCGGTATCTCCACAGTCAAGCGCAATAAACAGATCAAAAATATCTTCGTCTGTATATTCGCTTTTAATCTCCTCGGAATAACGCAAAAACTTAAAAATATTTGGGATCGGTTCCAAATACAGTCTTACATCCACATCCGGATAAAAAGTGCGAATGTAATTATAGACTGCAAGTGTGGAACCGACACAGTCTCCATCCGGGCGCACATGTCCAGCAATGCCGATCAAATGTTTATTTTCCAATACAGCATCAAGCTTCTTCATCGGCAGACTCCTTCTGGTTCTTGGTAACATCGTCAATCATCTTTGACATACGAATTCCGTATTCAATTGACTGATCCAATACAAATTTAATCTCCGGTGTATTGCGAAGATTAATGGATTTTGCAAGTTTCACACGAATAAATCCCTCTGCGGAACGAAGACCTGCAAGTGTGTCCTTCTGCGATTGTTCATCGCCAAGGACACTAATATATGCTTTTGCAGTCTTCAGATCCGGAGCAACCTCTACAGCCACCACGCTGGTCATCGGATTAATTCTCGGATCCTTGATTTCTCCACGGATAATATTGGACAGTTCACGCATCACTTCTTCATTGATACGAATATTTTTAATACTGTTTTTTCTCATTCTATATCCTATCTTGGTACTTCTACCATCTTATATGCTTCTACCTGATCAAATTCCTGAATATCATTAAATCCGTCAAATACAAGACCACACTCGAATCCTGTCTTAACTTCCTTGACATCATCCTTGAAACGCTTGAGCGACGCAAGATCCCCTTCGAAGATCTGGTTTCCTTCACGTGAAATACGTACGCGACAGCCTCTTTCCATCACACCGTCAAGCACATAGGAACCTGCAATATTTCCAACACCGGAAGCCTTGAAAATCTGGCGGATTTCTGCGTGACCGATTACCTTTTCTTCAAATACCGGATCTAACATACCCTTCATCGCTGCTTCTACATCTTCGATTGCATTGTAAATAACCTTGTAAAGTCGGATATCTACGCCCTCATTATCTGCGGTAACCTTTGCAATTGGATCTGGACGAACATTAAATCCGATAATGATTGCATTAGATGCAGATGCAAGGATAACGTCAGATTCGTTGATGGCACCAACACCACCATGAATCACTTTAACGACAACTTCCTCATTGGACAGTTTAACAAGTGACTGTTTTACTGCCTCAACAGATCCCTGTACATCAGCTTTTACAATAATATCTAATTCTTTCATATTACCAGACTGAATCTGTGAGAACAGATCATCCAGTGACATCTTTGCTTTTGTATCTTCAATCAGTCGGTTCTTCTCTTCTGAAATATAAGTGTCAGCAAATGCCTTCGCTTCCTTATCCGAATCACAGACAACAAAGGTCTCGCCTGCAGCCGGAACGCTGTTCAGACCAAGAATTTCAACCGGTGTAGAAGGAATTGCTTTCTTCACACGCTGTCCCTTGTCATCAATCATCGCACGTACTTTACCATAGCTGCTTCCACACGCAATGGAATCTCCCACATGAAGGGTACCTTTCTGTACAAGAACTGTAGCAACTGCACCACGTCCCTTATCCAGCTGTGCCTCAATAACAAGACCTCTTGCATTACGGTTTGGATTTGCCTTCAGCTCCAACACTTCGGCTGTAAGAAGAATCATCTCCAGAAGATTATCGATACCTTCTTTGGTATGTGCAGAAACCGGACAGAAAATTGTGCTTCCACCCCAGTCTTCCGGAATCAGTTCATACTCAGATAACTCCTGCTTAACTTTCTCAATATTGGCACTTGGCTTATCAATCTTGTTGACAGCAACAATAATTTCTACTCCGGCAGCTTTTGCATGGTTGATTGCTTCTACCGTCTGTGGCATAACACCGTCATCCGCAGCTACAACAAGGATTGCGATATCTGTAGAATTTGCACCACGCATACGCATTGCTGTAAATGCCTCATGTCCAGGAGTATCCAGGAATGTGATATTCTGTCCATTAATTGATACAACAGATGCACCAATGTGCTGTGTAATACCACCAGCCTCACGGTCTGTCACACGTGTGGAACGGATTGCATCCAGCAGAGATGTTTTACCATGATCAACGTGACCCATAACACAGACTACAGGTGGACGTGGAACAAGATTCTTTGGATCTTCCTCATCCTCTTTGAGAAGTTCTGCAATCACATCAACTTTTTCTTCCGGTTCACAAATATAGTTAAACTCTAACGCAATTTCTTCCGCAGCATCAAAATCGATTTCCTGATTTACAGTTACCATCTGCCCTTTCATAAATAACTTCTTAACGATAGCCGCTGGCTGTACCTTCATCTTATCAGCAAGATCACGGATAGTCATCTTCTCCGGCAATGTGATGGTCTTAATTACATCTTCCTCTTCCTTCGGTTTCTGTGGTTGCTGCTGAGGTTTCTTCTTTCCGCCATGTTTCTCTAAATTTACATAATTCTCCTGACGCTTTCCGCCGAGTTTATCATGTTCCTGACGACGATTGTTATTGCGGCGGTCATTGTTACGGTCACGGCCTTCTTTTCCTCTTACTTCTTCCGGTGTCGCTGCAGCTGCTTCTTTGTTAAAACGATTGATTTCTTTATCAAATCGTCCTTTGCTATTATTTCTTCTGTCATTATTGCGATCGTTCTGTGGACGGTCCTGACGATTTCCATTCTGCGGACGATCTCCATTAGAACGGTTCGGACGATCTTGACGATTTGGACGGTCCTGACGATTTCCGTTCTGCGGACGATCTCCATTGGAACGGTTCGGACGATCCTGACGGTTTCCATTCTGCGGGCGGTTATTCTGCTTTTCTGTATTCTGCTTAGCTGGACGGCTCTCTGCAAAATCATCCACATTATTTGCTGTACGCTCACTGATTGGACGCATTGCACGCTCTCCAACCGGACGTGGACGGATAATGCTGTGCTTTTCCAGACGCTGCTGTCCATTGTCTCTTCTGGAACCGCGGTTATTGTCACGGTTGTTTCTGTTATTGTTATTGTTATTGTTTCCGTTTCCCTGTCCCGGTCTTCTTGACTGCTTGCTGTATTGCGCATTGAATACCGCTGTGATGCTTGACTTTTTCTTTGGGCGTTCTTTTCCGTCTTCTGTCTTTACATCCTCCGTCTTTGTCACTGCCTTTTCTGCTCTTGCAGCTGGTTTTGCATCTTCTTTTTTAGAAAATTTGTTACGGACAACAGCCTGTGCAACATCTTCGATTCCACTGGATGCACTTTTTACTGCATAATCTGTTGTGCTTAACAATTCTATGATATCCTGTGATTTTATATTTAATTCTTTTGCAAGTTCATGAACTCTCATTTTTGCCATAAATGAACTACCTCCATTATTCAGTTTTTTTCAATTTATTTTCCACAGCCCGCGCAAGATTCTCATCTGTCACTGCAAGTGATGCACGGAATTCCTTTCCGATACATCTTCCCAACGCTTCCTTGCTTCCATAACAATAACACGGCACGTCATAAAACTCTGTCATATTCATAAAACTTTTTCTGGTATTATCAGATGCTTCTTCTGAAACAATTACCAAATAAGCATGGCCTGTTTTCACTGCTTTTTCTGTGGAAAATTCACCACTAACTACATTTCCCGATTTTGCTGCAATCCCTAACATGGATAATACTTTATCATTCTGCAAGTATACTCATCTCCTTTTCCAGGTTCTCATACACTTCATCCGGAATTGCAACTTTCAAGGATCTCTCAAGTCCTTTGGATTTTCTTGCTTTTTTTAAGCATTCTATATCGGCACAGATATATGCGCCTCTTCCGTTTTTGCGTCCACTGGCATCCAGGAAAACGCCCTCATCATTTTTAATCACACGAATGAGTTCCTTTTTCGCTTTCATCTCGCCACAGCCAACGCACTGTCGCAATGGAATTTTTTTATTTGCCATGATTATTCCTCTGCATCTGTCGCATTTTCAGTGTATTCAGGCTCTGATTCTGCGGATGCTGTCTCATCAGACTCATAGTCATCATAATATTCTTCATCATCCTCATAATCATTTTCGTAATCAATAAAGTCTCCGGACTCTCTCGCCTGTGTCTCACTCTTAATATCGATTTTAAATCCTGTCAGTCTTGCTGCCAGTCTTGCATTCTGTCCTTCCTTACCAATTGCAAGGGATAACTGATAATCCGGAACAACAACTTTTGCAGATTTTTCATCTGCATCTGCAATAACGGAAATAACTTTTGCAGGGCTTAATGCATTTTGAATTAAAATTGCAGGATTTTCATCCCAAGTAATAATATCTATCTTCTCACCGCGCAACTCATTTACAATGGCATTGACACGCGCTCCGTTCATACCGACACATGCGCCTACCGGATCAACATCTGGATCATTAGACCATACTGCGATCTTTGTACGGCTTCCTGCCTCACGGGAAATTGCCTTAATTTCAACAATACCCTCACGTACTTCCGCAACTTCTGATTCAAACAATCTCTTTACAAGTTCTGGATGAGTTCTTGAAACGAGAATTTTTGGTCCCTTTGAAGTAGCTTTTACCTCAAGAATATATACTTTTACACGATCCGTCGGATTGAATACCTCTCCTTTGATCTGCTCACTTTCTGTAAGAAGCGCATCTGCCTTTCCTAAATTAATGCTGACATTCTTTCCTATATAACGCTGTACAACACCGGTAACAACCTCTTTTTCTTTGCTATTGTACTCATCGTAAATAACTTTGCGTTCTTCTTCGCGAATTTTCTGCAAAATCACGTTCTTTGCATTCTGTGTGGCGATACGGCCGAACTCTTTCGATTTCACTTCAACCTGAACAACATCGCCAAGCTCATACTTGCGGTTAATCATCTGTGCATTTGGAAGAGAAATCTGCTCGATTGGATCTTCTACATTTTCAACAACTGTTTTTTCCTGAAAACAATGATATTCACAAGTATCCGGATCAATGACAACTTTTACATTCTCTGCTTTTCCAAAATGGTTCTTGCAGGCAGTAAGTAAAGAATTTTCGATTGCCTCAAGCAAAGTCTCTTTGCTGATATTCTTCTCCTGTTCTAGTATATTTAACGCTTCTAATAACTCATTATTCATGATTCTTTCCTCCTATTTGTTGTGTTATCTTACGCTAAAATAGATTTAAAATATAACCGCCTGACGTATCAGTGCAATATCGGAGCGCAAAAATGTAATTGCTTTTCCTTCCTCATCTGTAATTGTCACAGAATCTGCATCGTAGGATGTAAGAGTTCCATAAAACTCTTTGCATCGATCAATCGCGCGATACGTGCGAATTTCTATTTTTTTTCCCATATTACGGACAAAATCTTTTTCTTTTTTCAGAGGTCTTCCAAGTCCTGGAGAGCTCACTTCAAACGTATAAGAATCCGGAATAAAATCTTCTGCGTCTAACAGTTCATTCATTTCTCTTGCAACAGCTTCACAATCATTGATTGTAATTCCGCCTTCCTTGTCAATGTAAGCACGGAGGCACCAGTTACTTCCTTCTTTCACATACTCTACATCTACAAGTTCAAAATTCATTCTCTCTAAAATAGGTAGAATCAAATTCTCCGTCTTTGTTTCATAAATGCTTGCCTTAGACATCTTACCACCTCTTTTCTTTTATCCAACCAAATTTAACATAAAATTGAGAGAGGACAAATGCCCTCTCTCAAACTTAGTATCTATGTTACTGTTACTATTTTATCACTCTTTTCCTCTTATTTCAAGGTTTTTCTAAGAAAATCATGATTTTTATTATTTCCAAATAAAGCATGCACATCTTTGTACGTCTGCTTTTATTATATGGGGAATTCCGAAAAAGTTCCTATACAACAAAAACTCTTATCAAACGATAAGAGTTTTAGCAGTCCGTACGGGAATCGAACCCGTGTTTCCGCCGTGAGAGGGCGGCGTCTTAACCGCTTGACCAACGAACCGTTAATTATAATATCATAGCATATGCTATCCGTCAAGCACTTTTTTATTTTATTTTTTTATTTACATTTTCCGTTCTTTACAGGTAAAATATAAGGTAGGTTGTATGATTTTCTTTACTAAGGATATTTTAGAACCATCGAAATTCAAAAAGGAGGAAACACAACTATGAAATTTATCTCATGGAACGTCAATGGTCTGCGTGCCTGTGTGCAAAAAGGATTTTTAGAATACTTTCACTCCACAGATGCAGACTTCTTTTGTATACAGGAAACCAAATTACAGGAAGGACAAATCAATCTCGATCTTCCAGGCTATTACCAATATTGGAACTATGCAGCGAAAAAGGGGTATTCCGGCACTGCTATTTTTGCCAGACACGAGCCACTGGCAGTCTCTTATGGATTAAACATTCCAGAACATGATACAGAAGGACGTGTGATCACTTTAGAATATGATAACTTCTATCTTGTCACTTGCTACACTCCGAATTCGCAAAATGAACTGGCCCGTCTCTCCTACCGGATGCAATGGGAAGATGCTTTCCGCTCCTACCTCATCGAATTAGATCAAAAGAAACCCGTGATTCTTTGTGGAGATCTCAATGTTGCACATGAAGAAATTGATTTAAAAAATCCAAAGACTAATCATAAAAATGCTGGCTTTTCGAATGAAGAACGAAATAAAATGACTGAGCTTCTGGCTTCCGGTTTTACGGATACCTTCCGTCATTTTTATCCAGATACAGAGAATATATACTCCTGGTGGTCCTACCGTTTTAAAGCCCGGGAAAAAAATGCCGGATGGCGCATTGATTATTTCATCACCTCAAAACGATTGGATACACAATTGAAAGGCGCCGCTATCCATACCGATATATTTGGTTCTGACCATTGTCCGATTGAATTGACGATCGATCTGTAAAATAAACTTTGTAAAAGCATAGTTTTGACATTGTATCATGCCAAAGCTATGCTTTTATTTTTTGTAACAAAAAACAGATGCAATAAATGCATCTGTTTCCAGCAGTCCGTACGGGAATCGAACCCGTGTTTCCGCCGTGAGAGGGCGGCGTCTTAACCGCTTGACCAACGAACCGCTTATTATACTACCATAGTGCAATTCATTCGTCAAGCTTTTCTTTCAAATATTTTCTTTTATTTTTCACACCAGTTTTTCTGCTTTATTCAGCTGTGCAAGACACAGCACTCAGTCCCTCTGTTGTATCTTGCTTATCTGTGTGTACCCATAGATTTGCATACACTTTATATCCCGGTCCACACTCCATGCTTTTATTAAGTTTCAGAGTCACTTTATTTCCCACAAGTGAGCAAACAAAGTTATTATCGATTTCTCTCGCACTTGCCAATATGGTATTAAAAGTTACAACAATTGTTAAGTCTGATACAGAATATGTCTGTCCTCCACTTAAAGTACATTCTACAGTAAATACATGATCCGTTCCATTCCAACTCTGATCACTTTTTACACTAACATTCCACTGTGCACCGCCTGCACCACTCGCCATGTACACACCCTCATGGTTTTCCACCATAACAATTGCTTGTGGTTTTTCATACATACGTGTCATAACAATTCCTCCCTTTGCTTTTGAACATTCAAAGTTTCTTATCCTTATATTAATTATATTCAGCCAATTTTCAAAATTCAATAGCGAAATTTAGGAAAGTTTCGTTATTTTTTTATTTAAAATGCACAAAAATAAGCGTTGCATGCAACGCTTATTTCCGGGTTGGGCTATTACATTTTATAATAGAGCAGTCCGTACGGGAATCGAACCCGTGTTTCCGCCGTGAGAGGGTGGCGTCTTAACCGCTTGACCAACGAACCGTTTATTATATTATCATAGCATGATACGTTCGTCAAGCTTTTTTTGTAATTTGTTTAAACTTTTTCAAATTTTTATCAAATTACTACAAATTAGTCCTCATATCCGTTTGGATTATTCTTCTGCCATCTCCAGGAATCTGCACACATTTCTTTGATACCATACTGTGCTTTCCATCCAAGCTCTCGTTCTGCTTTACCCGGATCACAATAACATGTAGCAATATCTCCCGGACGACGGTCCTTGATTACATATGGGATTTTGATATCATTTGCTGCCTCAAAATTCTTTACGATATCAAGAACGCTGTATCCATGGCCTGTTCCAAGATTATAGATACATAATCCAGCCTTTTCTTCAATTTTCTTTAATGCTTTTACATGTCCAACTGCCAGATCTACCACATGGATGTAATCACGCACACCGGTTCCATCCGGAGTATCATAATCATTTCCAAATACACCCAGCTCTTTTAATTTGCCAACTGCAACCTGTGTAATATAAGGCATAAGGTTGTTCGGAATACCATTTGGGTTTTCTCCCATTGTTCCGCTTGGATGAGCTCCGATTGGATTAAAGTAACGGAGAAGAATTACATTCCACTCGTTGTCTGCTTTGTAAATGTCCGAAAGAATCTGTTCAAGCATAGACTTTGTCCAGCCGTAAGGATTTGTACACTGTCCCTTCGGGCAGTTCTCGGTAATCGGGATTTCTGCAGGATCTCCGTATACAGTTGCAGATGAAGAAAAGATAATATTCTTGCACCCATTCTGGCGCATTACATCTACCAGTGTCAATGTTCCTGCGATATTGTTGTTGTAATATTCCCAAGGCTTTGCAACAGATTCACCAACCGCTTTCAATCCCGCAAAATGAATACAGCTGTCAATCTTCTGCTCCGCAAAAATCTTGTTTAAAATATCCCGGTCAAGAATATCGCCCTTATAGAACGTCACTTTCTTACCTGTCAATGCCTCTACTCTTTCCAATGACTTTTCAGATGCATTGGATAAATTGTCCAACACAACAACTTCATAGCCTGCATCCAATAATTCTACACATGTATGACTTCCGATATATCCAGCTCCACCAGTAACTAAAATTGCCATAATTCAGTCTCCTTTTCTTAATTATATTTGGTTTATGTTCCCCATCTCTTTAATATTATTCTAATCCATCCTTCCTCGGTTGTACAGAAGAAAATGTATGCAAAAACATGTAATAATGTTGCATAGGCACATTCTTTCCTCTATAATAAAGGCAAAGAAACACAAAAGGAATAATTTTATGAATGATAAATATAAAAATTCTTATAAAGCAACCGACAAAGAACTGGTATCTCTTTCCGTATACAACGTAGGCTATCAGCGATGTGATGCAAATTACCAATGGGGTCCCGGTATTCGTGACCACTATCTCATACATTATATCATCTCCGGCAAAGGCACTTACAAGCTCGGAACCTCTGTTCATGCACTAGAGGAAGGCGATGCTTTCCTTGTCTATCCCAACACGGAAGTCGTTTATCAGGCAGATGAAACAGATCCCTGGGAATATGCCTGGGTGGGATTTACCGGGAGCGATGCAGCAACGATCTTGCAGGCAACGGATTTTTCAAAAAACGCCCCCTTTATCCATGATGTAAAAAACGGGAACGAAATCAAGCGTCAGCTTCTGCATATTTATGATGCCAGAGGAAACGGATTTGAACACGCAGTAGAAATGACCGGTCGTCTGTATACTACACTTGCGCTTTTCATTCAATGTGCACATAAAAAAGAAACACAAAATTCAGCCAACACTTATGTCCAGAAAAGCATCGAATATATCAGTGCCAATTATTCCTATCCGATTACCGTCGAAGACATAGCTTCTTATGTTGGTTTAAGCCGCAGTCACCTCTTTCGTTCCTTTGAAATAGTTATGCAGCAATCTCCAAAAGAGTATCTTACCGACTTTCGCATGAAACAGGCCTGCTATCTGTTAGAACATTCGAACCTTTCCATTACCGCAATCGCTAATTCGGTAGGATTTGATAATGGTTTATATTTTTCCAAAACATTCCATAAGAAAAAAGGCCTCTCCCCAAAAGAATATCGTGTAACGCAAAAAAAATCCGGACAATAGCTTGTCCGGATTTATATATCACTTGAAGTATTATGCTAAAGCTTTCTTTGCAACTTCTACAAGTTTTGCAAAACCTTCTGCATCTGTAACAGCCATATCAGCTAATACCTTACGGTTCAAATCAGCTCCAGCGAGCTTTAAGCCGTGCATGAACTGGCTGTATGAAAGTCCGTTTAAACGAGCTGCAGCGTTGATACGTGCAATCCATAACTGACGAAACTGTCTCTTTCTCTCTTTACGTCCAGCATAAGAACTTGTTAAGGCTCTCATTACGGACTGTTTAGCTACACGATACTGCTTAGAACGAGCTCCTCTGTATCCCTTTGCTAACTTTAAAACTCTATTATGTCTTTTCTTAGCGCCTAATCCGCCTTTAACTCTTGCCATCTTTTATATCCTCCTTAACAAATCTTACATGTATGGTAAAATCTTCTTCATATTCTTAACGTTTGTCTGATCAGTCATAGCTGGCTTTCTAAGATTTCTCTTAGTCTTTGTAGTCTTCTTTGTTAAGATATGTCTCTTGTAAGCTTTATTTCTCTTTAACTTTCCTGTTCCTGTTACTTTGAAACGTTTTGCAGCAGCTCTGCTAGTCTTCATTTTTGGCATTGTTTATTCCTCCTTAAAATGTTATCTTTTCTCTGCCAACACCATACCGATACTTCTACCTTCGATCTTTGGTGCTTTCTCCACTACAGCTACATCGGAGAGATTCTCAGCAATATCATCCAAGATGTGTTTACTGCTACTCATATGAGCCATCTCACGACCTCTGAATCGAAGTGTGATCTTTACTTTATTTCCTTTTGCAAGGAACTTCTTTGCAGCATTCATCTTTGTATTCAAATCATTGGTATCAATATTCGGTGACAGACGAATCTCTTTCAGTTCAACTGTCTTCTGCTTTTTCTTGGCATCTTTCTCTTTACGAGCCAGTTCGTAACGATACTTGCCGTAATCAATCACCTTACAGACAGGTGGCTTCGCATTCGGAGCGATCTTTACAAGATCAAGTCCTGCTTCGTCCGCGATCTTCTGAGCTTCTCTTGATGAAACAACACCAATCTGCTCTCCATCCGGTCCAATCAGACGAACCTCTCTGTCTCTGATTTGTTCATTAATCATTAATTCGCTAATAGTCTTGTACCTCCAATAAAAAATAGTGGATAGGCAGACTATCCACTATTACATCTAACATACATACGGAATGTTAAAGTATTAACGCTAAGTCGCCCAATTGCGCTTAGGTGAGAGTGGATACTCTACTTGTTTCTAACAACTATTAAACTCTATCACACTTTTTTCTCTGTGTCAACAGAAAATATCATAATAATTTTCTCGTAATTATTCAGCCGGCTCCGCTGGTATAAAAATTCTCTGGCTACCAGCAAACTGCTCTTTCGGCACAGCATCTTTTGCTTCCTGACAAAACTGCTCCTGTGAGTTTACCAGAACTTTTCCTCTTTTGTCAAGCTTTTCATATGTGCCATCTGCCTGCATCACTCTCGCTTTGACGTTATCTGCAAGTTCTACCTCAAGAATATGCAACGCTTTTTCTTTCAGTTCTTCTTCAAGAACAGGAAAAATAATTTCCACACGACGGTCAAGATTTCTTGGCATCCAGTCTGCACTTCCCATATAGACTTCCGTATTTCCATCATTCCAGAAATAGAAAATGCGGCTATGTTCCAGGAAATTTCCAACAATGGAACGAACTGTAATATTCTCACTCACACCCGGAATACCAACCTTAAGACAACAAATTCCGCGCACGATCAGATTGATTTTTACGCCAGCTGCCGACGCCTCATACAGTGCCTCTATAATTCCCGGATCGCAAAGGGAATTCATTTTTGCAACAATGCGTGCTTCACGCCCCTGCTGTGCATGCTTTTTTTCTCTGGCAATCAAATGCAGGAATTTGTCGCGTAACCAGTACGGTGCCAGAATAAGTTCGTTCCAGGAAAGTGGTTCGGAATATCCGGAAAGCATGTTAAAGACAGCAGTCGCATCTTCACCTATGGATTCTTTGCATGTAAAAATACCGCAGTCGGTATACAGCTTCGCCGTAGAATCATTATAATTTCCAGTTCCAAGATGAACATATCTGCGGATGCCGTCTTCTTCCCTGCGCACAACCAATGCAATCTTACTGTGTGTCTTTAACCCAACGAGTCCATAGATTACATGGCATCCTGCCTGTTCCAGCTTTTTTGCCCATACAATATTGTGTTCCTCATCAAACCGGGCTTTCAGTTCCACAAGTACCGTAACCTGTTTTCCATTTTCTGCCGCCTGTGCCAGACTGCTGATAATCGGCGAATTGCCACTGACACGATACAGTGTCTGCTTGATTGCAAGAACATCCGGATCTACGGATGCCTGACGGATAAAATCTACAACCGGATCAAATGTTTCATACGGATGATGAAGGAAAATATCGCCTTTACGGATTGCCGCAAAAATATCACTGCCGGGTTCAATTTCCGGAACACGCTGCGGTGTATATGGTTTATAACGCAGATGATCATATCCTTCAATACCATACAATTTCATAAGAAACGTAAGATCGATTGGACCTGCGATATGGAATACATCTTCCTGTGCCACTTTTAATTCTGTCTTTAAAAACTTCAACAGTTTTTTGTCTGCTTTATCTTCAATTTCAAGTCGGATTACTTCGCCCCACTGGCGCATTTTCAGCTTGCTCTCAATCTCCTTTAACAGATCGGATGCCTCATCCTCATCAATGGTCAGATCCGCATTTCGCATGATACGGTATGGATACGCACACAACACTTTGTAATTTGAAAACAGAATCCCGATATTCCGCTCGATAATCTGTTCCAGTAAAATAAATGACTTTGTTCCTTCTTCACTCGGAATCTGTACCAGACGCGGAAGCACACTCGGTACCTGTACCGTTGCAAAAACCGTCTCATCCCCTGCCTGTTTGCTGCTTAACAGTGCCGCAATATTCAAAGTCTTATTTCGGATGAGCGGAAACGGACGTGACGCATCCACCGCCATAGGCGTAAGAACCGGATAGACACTCTCCATAAAATAACGATCCACAAATTTTTCCTGTTCCTTTGTCAGATCCTCGTAAGCATCCACCAGATAAATGCCTTCTTTGTTCATCAAAGGAACAAGCGAGCGTGTATACGTGTTGTACTGTGTATTGACCAATTCCCGCGTCGCACTGTTGATTGCAGCAAGCTGCTCTCCTGCGGTCATTCCTGCGATATCACGTTTTTTGTAATTCGCATGAACCATGTCAAGCAATGATGCAACTCTTACCATAAAAAATTCATCCAGATTTGAAGAGGTAATACTCACAAATTTCAGTCTCTCTAAAAGTGGAATAGACTTATCTTTTGCCTCACTCAATACACGATTATCAAATTTAATCCAGCTCAATTCGCGGTTATCATAATAACTTGGATTTTTAAAATCAATCTTTGCTTCCATAGATACCTCCTCAGCAATTATATATGCGCTTCTGTTTCAAAATCGGCTTCATGCTGTAAATATTTTCAAAATATGCGGTCTTTGCCTCAAACAATGCCTCCTCGAGTGATATGTCTTCAAAAGCCTCTACTGTGAATACCAGATTACGGTCCTTGACTGCGATCCGGATATTTTTAAATTTCTGTTTGTGGCTCTGGTCTAATGCATTGGCCACTCGAAGAATGGCAGATAATTTGGCAACGCACAAATAATCGCCTTCGCTCAGCCGGTCTGACAATTCTTCGTACGGATCGAGTGGCAATGTATTATACAATACGACCATTGCTACGATTTCACGTTCCTGATGCGTCAGTCCAATAATCTCCGATGACATAATAATATGGTAGGCATTCTCCGGAGATTCCGAAAGACTTACATATTTTCCACAATCATGCAGCATCGTTGCCACTTCCAGCAAAAGTCTCTGTCTTTTACCAAGTCCATGCACTTTTTTCATTGCATCAAAAATCTTTGTAGAAAGTTTTGACAATGCCTCAATATGTGGTGTATAGCTGTTGTAATGCTGTGACAGGAAATGCGCTGCCGAAAGAACATCCGAATCAAAATCATGTGTAAGAGAAAGCAGCTTATTACGCTGTCCGTAATCATATGCAATACCATCCTGTATATTTGCTCCCGGTACCCAGACTGTCTTTGGACAAATACTCTGTACCAGTGTTTTAAAAAGAATGATTGCCGGTATAATCAATGGTTCCCGGTCATTTGACAGATTCAGTTCATATGTGATTTCTTCGAGTGTCTTTTTCTGAAGCTTGTCAATAAATTTTACAAATTTCTCTGATTTTACCTGACGTTTTTTCTGCTCATTTTCATCAATTTTCCGAATCAGTTCAGTTGCATAATCGCTGATCAGGATGACATAATCCACAGTCTCTGTCATATACATGGCACGAAAAGCTTCCAGCTTTTTGTTCATATACTCTTCAATCTGTTTCTCATACAAAGCAAGTGAATGGCCTCTGTCACTTAACAGATTATACAGGCGCATGATTCCTGCCTCGATATGCTGTGTTGTAATCAGCCTTCCCTCACGGAAAATGGTGATCTGTACGCTTGCGCCTCCCACATCGACCACAGCAGCACTCGTCTGTATCATTTTTTCAAAAGCTTCCTGTCCCGCTACGGATTTGTAACTGATAAAACGATGTTCTGAATTGCTGACCACCTTCACACGAAATCCCGTGCGCAAATACACCTGATTCAATACAAACAATTCATTTTCTGCATCACGCAGTACTGCAGACGCATATACTTCATAATCTTTCACACGATAACTTTCCATGATTTCTTTGAACTGTGCCAATGTTTCACACAGCTCTTCCACACGCTCATATCCGATCCTGCCCTCCACGAAAGCATCGCTTCCCAAATCCAGCCGGGCGCGAATATGATCTACCTGATGAAACTTCTTTTTATCCATGAACTCAAAAACTTTCAGACTGACATCATAAGTTCCGATATATATTGCTGCAAATGTATGAACTGCCATACGCTCACCCCTTCTAGTACGTTCCAAGTATTTTAAATGAAATAGTTTCTTCCTTTAATCCCCGCAATGCATTACGTACTGCATTATCTGAAAATGTTCCCTCAAAATCGACAAAGAAACGATATTCCCAGTTCTTATTCTGAATCGGTCGTGACTGAATATTGATCATATTGATATCATTATAAATAAAATGCGAAAGCGCCTGATACAATGCACCACTCTCATGATTTACCTCAAAGCAGATGCTGATACGGTTTGCCTGTGGTGTATAGATTTTCTTTCCTGTCACAACAATAAAACGAGTGGAATTATTTTTATTATTCTGGATGGAATTTTTCAGTACTTTTAATCCATAAATTTCTGCATTCTTTGCACTTGCAATGGCTGCCTGATCCACTCTGCCATCTTCTTTTACTTTCTTTGCAGCCACCGCATTATTGCTCAGGCTGAACTTCTCCCATTCTTTGTGTGCCTCAAGGAAATCACTGCACTGCATCAATGACTGCTTATGGGAATATATTTTCGTAATATCCGATTCCTGTGCATCCGCCAGTCCAAGCAGCGCATGATTGATCCGGATAATCTGTTCGCCAACAATATAATTGTCATATTCTACCAGCAGGTCATAATTTTCCGACACGATACCGGCCGATGAATTTTCAATCGGAAGAACTGCATAATCCGCTTTCCCGGTCCGGATAGCCTCCATCGCATCTTTCCATGTATCCACATGAAAACTGTCACAGTTTTCACCAAAGAATTGTTCCATGGCTTCCTGACTGTATGCTCCTTCCAGTCCCTGAAAGACGATTCTCGCATTCGAATAATCCAATCCTTTTACCTGCGTAAACTCACAGTCAAAATTAACACCGTGCGCAGTCAGAAGCTGATACTGATTTTTACGGCTCATAGCCATAATCTGCTCGAATAACTCCCGCACACCTTTTCGTGTAATATCGGTATGCGTTTTTTCTTCTAACGTATGAAGCTTGGAATCTTCCCGCTCCTTATCGAAGATTTGTTTTCCAGTCTCAATTTTGTATTCTGCAACCTCCGTTGTCAGCTGCATGCGTCTCTCATAAAGCTCAACGATTTTATCATCGAGCTCATCAATTTCATCACGTATTTCCAGTAAATCTCTCATAAATGTACTCCTTCAATTCTTATTAAAATTCTATTACACATCCTTATAAAAGGCAAGTAATCCTTGAAAGATTCTCCGGTAATATGTATGATTATAAGTATATTTTACACAGGAGGCTTACAATATGAAAAAATCAAAACTGATCTTGCTGATTTTTGTATTTATTCTCATTCTTGGAGGTATTGCACTTTTTACCAACCTGAAAGACAAAACTATCTATAATAAAAGCTACGTAAACGGAAATTCTGCCGGAAATCTGTACAATGCCGGGCTGTTCTGCGAAGACAGTGGCACCATCTTTTTTGCCAACCCGGATGACAATTACCGGTTATATTCCATGGATTCCAATGGAAACCATTTAAAAAAGCTTTGTGATGATACTGTCATGTACATCAATGCAGACGAACACTATATTTACTATGTCCGAAATAACGACCGTAACAGTGCCAGCTTCGCTTTTTTCACTTTTGACAACAACAGCCTGTGCCGCGTCACACGTAAGGGTAAAAATTTAAAAATCCTTGATCCGGATCCTTGCATTTACGCAACTTTGATCGGTAATTATGTGTACTATCTCCACTATGACAAAGACCAAGCGACAACGCTTTACAAAGTCGGAATTGATGGAAAAGGTCGGACAAAAGTCAGCGACAGCTATCTCTTCACCTGCAGTACACTCGGTCAGTATTTTTATTCAAACGGAACAACGACCGACGGCTGTCTGTATCAGTACGATTCGGTATCGGATGAAATGACCAAGATTTATGATTGCAACTGTTACAAACCTATTGTGTCCGGAACTGATAATGTTTATTACCTGGACGTAGATCAGAATAATGCGTTAGTACATACCAATATATCCGCAGGCAATCCACGGACACTTACTACGGACAGCATTGATCTCTATAATGTGTACGGAAGTTATATTTATTATCAAAGATACTCTGAGGATCATCCCGCACTATGCATGATCAAAAACGATGGAAGTGACTTCAAAGAACTCGCACAGGGAAACTATTCCAACATCAATGTCACTTCCAACCGTATTTATTTTACCGACTTTAAAACACGACAGGTCTTCTATACCTCAACTTCCAATCCCGGAGAACTGACATCGTTTCATCCTGGTGTTGCGAAATAGGTTCTAAAATAAAAATCACACACGTTTGCATCTTACAAACGTGTGTGATTTTTTATGCTCCAAAGTCAAATAAGGATAACTGATTCGATTCCGGTATATCTCCGAATAATCCCAAATCACTCATCAGCTCAATCGTTGTTTTTGATACTTTTGTTCTCTGTCGGAAATCATCTTTGGATAAAAATGGTCCATCTTTGGCAGCTTCGGCAATCGCAACTGCCGCATTATCTCCAAGACCATCTATTGTATTTAATGCCGGCAGAAGTTTTCCATCCACAATCTGAAAATGATGTGGTTCTGATGTGTAAATGTCAATTGGCAAAAACTCAAATCCTCTTGCATACATTTCCTGTACCAGACGCATATCTTTGTAAGTATCCTGCTCCTTTTTGGAAAGTTCGTCCTTACGCTTTTCATACTCATGCATGTAGCCTTCGAGTTTATCTTTTCCCTGGCACATCAGCTCATAACTGAAAGCGGTTGCACGGATAGAAAAGTATGCAGCATAATATGCAAGCGGATAAAAAACTTTACAGTATGCAATGCGCCATGCCATCATTACATAAGCTGCCGCATGTGCTTTCGGGAACATGTACTTGATTTTCTCACAGGACCAGATGTACCAGTCCGGCACATTATGATCAATCATGTCCTGCTTCCACTCCGGCCACTTATCACATTTTCCTTTCGCCACAATTCCTTTACGCACATTCTCCATAATCTTGAATGACTCCTCGGAATCAAGCCCCATACTGATCAGATAGATCATAATGTCATCTCGCGTGCAGATTGCTGTCGAAATAGTTGCTTTTTTCTCCTGAATCAGTGTCTGTGCATTTCCTAACCACACATCGGTTCCATGAGAAAGTCCTGCGATACGCACCAAATCCGAAAATTCCGTTGGCTGCGTATCAATTAACATGCCCATGGCAAAATCCGTACCAAATTCCGGAATACCCAAAGCTCCAAGCTGACAATTTACCAGATCATCCGGTGTAATTCCAAGTGCCGAAGTATCTTGAAACAATGACATAACGGCCTTATCGTCCAACGGAATCTGCGTCGGGTCAACACCTGTCAAATCCTGCAGCATACGAATCATGGTCGGATCATCGTGTCCGAGAATATCGAGTTTTAACAGGTTGTGGTCAATGGAATGATAATCAAAGTGGGTCGTCGTAATATCTACTGTCATATCATTTGCCGGATGCTGAATTGGTGTAAACGTATAAATCTGTTCCCCCATAGGGAGTACGACAATTCCACCCGGATGCTGTCCCGTTGTACGGCGTACTCCAACACAGCCTAATACAATGCGGTCGATCTCACAATTCCGTTTATGCACGCCACGCTCCTCGTAATAGTTCTTGACATAACCAAATGCCGTCTTATCTGCAAGCGTACCGATTGTTCCTGCTTTAAACGTCTGTCCTTCGCCAAAAATAACTTCTGTATATTTGTGTGCCTTACTTTGATATTCTCCAGAGAAATTCAGATCGATATCTGGCTCTTTGTTTCCTTTAAATCCAAGGAATGTTTCAAACGGAATATCAAATCCTTCTTTTGATAAAGGCTTTCCACAGCGTGGACAGATCTTATCCGGCATATCACAGCCGCTTCGTCCACTAAACGATTTGACCAGATCCGAATCAAAGTCACTGTACTGACAATGCTTACACAGGTAATGTGCATGCAGTGGATTTACCTCCGTGATACCAGACATCGTCGCAACAAAGGAACTTCCTACCGATCCACGAGAACCAACCAGATATCCGTCTTCATTCGATTTCCACACCAGTTTCTGCGCAATGATGTACATTACGGCATAACCATTGCTGATAATGGAATTCAGTTCTCGATCCAGACGCTCCTGTACGATTTCTGGCAGCGGATCACCATACATTTTGTGTGCTTTGTTATAACAGATATCACGAAGCATCTGATCCGAATTTTCGATAACCGGCGGACATTTATCCGGTCGGACCGGCGATATTTTTTCACACATATCTGCAATCAGATTTGTATTTTTGATGACAACTTCCTCTGCCTTTTCGCTTCCAAGATACTGAAACTCTTTAAGCATCTCTTCGGTTGTCCGAAGAAACAGAGGTGCCTGTTCATCTGCATCCTTAAATCCCTGTCCCGCCATAATAATACGGCGGTAAATCTCATCATCTGGATCCAGGAAATGCACATCACAGGTTGCAACGACCGGTTTGTGAAACTCTTCACCCAAACGAACAATTTTCTTGTTAATTTCAATCAGATCGTCATTAGAAGCAATCGGAGAATCTTCATCTCGTACAAGAAACGCATTGTTTCCAAGAGGCTGTATTTCCAGATAGTCATAGAAATTCACAAGTCTCGTAATCTCTTCCTCCGGCCGGCCATTTAAAATGGCACGATATAATTCGCCGGCCTCACAGGCGGATCCAATCAGTAATCCGTCCCGGTATTTGATAAACTCACTTTTGGGTATACGTGGACGCCGATGATAATATTTAATATGTGCCAGCGAAACCAGACGATACAAATTGGTTCTACCCTGATCACAGGTTGCTAATATAATAGCGTGATACGTAGGCATCTTCTGCACATTCTGTACCGAAGATGTTCCAAGTGCATTGACCTCATCAAGGGTGGACACCCCGCGATCTTTTAACATTGCAATAAATTTCACAAAAATTTCTGCAGTACAGCCCGCATCATCTACTGCACGATGGTGATTATCCAATGAAACACCAAGTGCTTTTGCAACCGTATCCAGTTTAAAACGATTCAGATTCGGCAGCAGCACACGTGCCAATGCAACAGTATCTACAATTGTCGGTGCACATGGGATATCAAGTCTCTGACAATTCTTTTTGATAAAACTCATGTCAAAATCTGCGTTATGTGCAACCATGACACAACCCCCACAGAACTTCATAAATTCCGGCAAAATATCTGCAATCACAGGTGCATCAATCACCATAGAATCGTTGATTGAGGTCAGTTGTTCGATACGAAATGGAATCGGCACTTCCGGATTGACAAACGTAGAAAACTTGTCTACAATCGCACCATTTTGTACTTTTACCGCACCAATTTCAATAATGCGGTTTGCTTCCGGACTAAAACCTGTGGTCTCCAGATCGAATACTACATAATCTGCATCCAGATTCTGATTCTTGCTGTCTGTGACCATACCTTTTAAATCATCTACCAGATACGCTTCCACTCCATAGATCACTTTAAAATCTGAATCAGACGGAACTGTATGGTTAGCATCCGGAAATGCCTGTACATCTCCATGATCCGTAATGGCGATTGCCTTATGTCCCCATTTCATGGCACGTTTGACAATATCCTTGACATCCGAAACACCATCCATATCGCTCATCTTGGTATGGCAATGTAATTCTACGCGCTTATCAATGCTCGTATCCATACGAACCGTTGTAAAATCAGCACATTTTTTTATACCAACAATGGAGCCTATAGTAAGTTCACTGTCAAATTTGTCAATGGTTGCGACACCTTTGACCTTTACAAATTTGCCCTTATCGATTTCTCCCAACAAGTCTTTGACGTCATCATTTCTTGCAAAAATTTTCAGCACAATAGTGTCCGTGAAATCGGTCATGGAAAAAATAATAATTGTCTTCTCATTACGAATTTCTCTCGTATCTACCGAAAGAATCTTTCCACGAATAACAACCTCTCCGATTGGTCCATCAATTTTTTCGATTTCAATCGTTTCATCCTCAAAATCACGTCCATAGATAACATCCGGGTTCATCGACTTCTTATTGCTATCATGTTCAAATTTGCGACGAAACTCTCCCTTTTTCTCGAAGGTCTGTTTCTTTCGTCCGCCGGAAGAATGTTCTTTGCCTGAAGTACCGGAAGCTGACTTTTTCTCCTGACCGGATGTTGCTGCCACAATCTCTTCCTCTGCCGGCTTTTCTTCTTTTACTTCCTCCGACATAGCAAACTTCGTTCTTGCAATAATACTTTGCACTTCCTGTGCAATCTGTTTTTCTGAATTCTTGCGATATTTACTCTCCTGCGGTTTACGAAAAGCAGTCTGTATGATCAGATTCATCCCGCAACGCTCACAGACGACTTTTTCCAAAAACTCAACAATCTCATCCGTTCGTGTTTTTGCAATAATGGTCTCATCCATAGTAAGAAGCATATGATGAGGCTGATCAAACTCCATCGTTGCCGTGCGCAACAAATTGTATTCTAATACACTATAGGCATTCAACTCATCTAAAATACTGTCCCGATATACATCCATCAAAGACTGTGGTGTATATTGTTCGGACAATTCAAACGACTCGACAATCTTGACCTTAATATCACGATTTTGAAAAATCTGTTCCAATATGGCTTTTTCTATTTTCCATATATTCTTTTTAAAAATCAGTCTTTTTGCACGCAAATAAATGCGAATATGATTGTGATCATGATTCGCACTTATTTTTGTAACCTCTGTTGTCTCTAAAAGATTATCTAATTCTTCATCCAATTGAAGCGTAGGGAACGCTTCTTTAAATGGCTTCGACATTTGTTTCACTCCAATGCTCTAACTCATACCGCAAAGCTGGGAGAAGTTCTTCTTCCGGTACTTTTTTGAACACTTTTCCGTGTTTGATAATAAGTCCCTCTCCAATGCCACCAGCGACACCAAGATCTGCCTCTTTTGCTTCACCCGGTCCATTTACGACACATCCCATGACAGCAACCTTGATATCAAGCGGAAATTCTGCAACCATCGTTTCTACCTGATTTGCCAACTGGATCAGATTAATCTGGGTTCTTCCACAAGTCGGACAGGAAACCACTTCAATGCCACCCTTGCGTAATCCAAGTGTGCGAAGAATCAGCTTTGCAGATTTGATTTCTTCAATTGGATCACCGGTCAGGGATACCCTTATGGTATCTCCGATTCCCTGGCTTAATATCAGGCCAAGACCGATAGATGACTTGATATTACCACTGATCAATGTTCCTGCTTCTGTAATTCCCACATGCAGCGGATGATCTGTTTTCGAAGCAATCAGTTCATGCGCTTTTACACACATCATAACATCAGAAGATTTGATGCTGATCACGAGATTGTCATATCCCATATCTTCGATCATCTTTACCTTATCCAAAGCGCTTTCCACAATGCCTTCTGCTGTAACACCATGATATTTTTCTACCAGGTTCTTTTCCAGCGACCCACTGTTTACACCAACACGAATTGGTATATTTCGGCTTTTTGCTTCATCCACAACTGCTTTTACACGATCTGCACTGCCAATGTTTCCCGGATTAATACGTATCTTATCTGCACCATTTTCCATAGCTGCGATTGCCAGACGATAATCAAAATGAATGTCCGCCACCAGAGGAATCGCAATCTGCTTTTTTATTTCTTTCAATGCTTTTGCAGCTTCCATGGTTGGTACCGCACAACGGATAATCTCACACCCCGCTTTGGTCAGTTGCTGAATCTGTGCAACTGTAGCTGCTATATCCTCTGTCTTTGTATTAGTCATCGACTGAATTGCAATCGGATGATTTCCACCAATAATACAATTTCCGATTTTTACTTCTCTTGTTTTATGTCTCTCCATCATAATTATCTCCCAGAATCTTAAATAAACAGTTTTCTTATGTCATTAAACATAACAACAAACATCAAACCAAATAACAGAATAATTCCGATAAAGTGGACAATTCCTTCCTTGTTGGGATCAATTCTTTTGCCTCGTATTGCCTCGATAATCAAAAATACCAACCTTCCTCCATCCAGTGCCGGAAGTGGAAGTAAATTCATAACACCAAGGTTTGCAGACAAAAGAATTGCCCAATTAAGCATATTCAAAAATGCATAATAATAGCCGGAATCTGTAACGGATTGTGTATAGGTGTCACCTATATTTTTCACGATTCCAACCGGACCGCTCATCTCATTAACCGATATCTGGCGTGTTACAAGCATGCGCAGACTCTGAACAGTAGAATATATCCAGTATCGCAACTCATAAAAGCTATTCTTCAGATTGGTCAGCACATTTCCTTTTACCCGTTCCTGTCCAGAATACTGAAAACCATACAAGTAACGCCCGGTCTTGCTGTCTTTCTTTGGCACAAGATCTGCCGTCTTCTTTTCTCCATCCCGCAGATAAGTGACTTTTACTTCTTCTCCTGCATGGAATGTAGAATACGCGCTGATTTCCCTTGCAAAGTGAATGGATAATCCGTTCATACGAACAATCTCATCTCCAGGCTGTAAACCAGCTTCTTCTGCAGCATAGCCTTCCGCCACACCGGTCAATACCGGCTTGTCATAACCGATACAGCTCATCAGAATAAATGCACATACAAATGCCATAATAAAATTGAAAAATGGTCCTGCAAACACAACACTGATTCTCGCCCACACGGATTTCTTGCCAAAAGCACGTTCATCGGAAGAATCTTCATCTTCTCCTTCCATCATACAGGCTCCGCCAAAGGGAAGAAGTTTGATGGAATATTTTGTCTCTCCTTTTTGAATGCCCCAGATCGTTGGTCCAAGGCCAAGGCAAAACTCATTTACCCGGATTCCATTGGCTTTCGCCAGCCAGAAATGTCCCAGCTCATGAAAAATAATGATAACACTAAAAATAATAAATGCAATTATAATACTTACTACGCTCAAATTACCACCTGCTACCTATAAATTCATAGGCTTCCTGCTCTGTCGCTAAAATTTCATCCACATTTGGATGATCGATGAATTTACAATGTTCCATAGATGCCTGAATGATATCTGTAATTTCCAGATAAGAAATCTTTCGATTCAAAAATAATGCTACTGCTTTTTCATTTGCTGCATTAAATGCCGTCGGTATATTTCCACCTTTTTTCATAGCTTCCATTGCAAGTCCAAGTCCCCGAAACGTCTCCAGATCCGGCCGTTCAAATGTCAGATTCTGCAATTCAAACAAATCCAAACGTTTTCCCGATAGTGTTCTTCGTTTGGGATAATACAGGGCATATTGGATTGGAAGCCGCATATCCGGAGTTCCAAGCTGAGCGATCACGGCTCCATCCTCATATTCCACTGCTGAATGAATCACACTCTGCGGATGAACGACCACTTCAATCTGATCCAGCGCAACATCAAACAGCCATCTGGCTTCCATAACTTCCAGTCCCTTATTTACCAGTGTGGACGAATCAATCGTAATCTTACGTCCCATCGACCAGTTTGGATGCTTTAATGCGTCTTCCACCTGAATATGCTCCAATTGCTGTCTTGTACGTCCCCGGAAAGGCCCGCCAGATGCCGTAAGCAGAATTTTGTGAATCGCATTGCCCTCATTTCCCTGCAATGACTGAAAAATGGCACTGTGTTCACTATCCACAGGCAAAATACGCACATGCTTTTCTTTTGCAAGAGGAATGATAAGATGTCCAGCCGTAACCAATGTCTCTTTATTTGCAAGCGCAATATCTTTTCCTGCTTCAATTGCTGCAATTGTCGGGCGAATTCCTAACATTCCAACAATTGCCGTCACAAGAATTTCTGCCTCCGGAATCGTCGCTACTGCAAGCAAACCTTTCATGCCCGTGTAAACCGGTATGGATAAATCCCGCGTGCTATTCCGCAAAGCCGCCGCATCTGTCTCATTCCATACGGCAACCAGCTTTGGCTGAAACTGGCGCATCTGTGTCTCAAGCATCTGAATATTTCTTCCACACGCCAAAGCAACCACTTCGATATCCTTATGTTCTGCAACCACTTCTAATGTCTGTGTTCCGATGGAACCCGTTGAACCTAAAATAGCTATCTTTTTCATATTGTTCCTCTACCTGTTTAAATAAAATGATATGCCAGGAAATAAATAATCGGCGCTGTGATAATCATGCTATCAAAACGGTCCATAATACCTCCATGACCTGGAATCAAATGTCCATAATCTTTAATATCAAAAAATCTTTTGATTGCGGATGCTGTCAAATCTCCTACCATAGAAATCAAGCCTGCAACAGCAGCAATCACAGCGAGGATTCCAATCTCTGTTCCTGTCAGATTCATCTGTGAACGGAAAATAAAACAGTACAACGCAGTCAGAAGCGCAGCTCCTGCCACTCCACCAATCGCACCTTCCACTGACTTTTTCGGGCTTAATTTCGGCGACATTTTATGTTTACCAATCAGCATTCCAACGCAGTAAGCACAGGTGTCGCATCCCCAGGAACACAAAAATACCAGAAATGCAAGATATAATCCTCTCTCGAGCATACGGATCTGATATACATAAGACAACATAATCGCTACATAGAACAAGCCGAAAAATACCGCCATGACATCATTTGCATGATATTTGGGATAGGCAAATACAAATACAAACATAAGCAAAATCATAAATCCCATAAACAAAATCATAATATCCGGTATAAAATCCCACTCCAAATTACAATAAAATACAATTGCTGCAATGTATCCAAGTCCTGCGAGCAAACTTTTTTCAATTTTGAATACACGATAAAGCTCATACATGCCAATGCATGAAATTGCTAATGTTGAAAAAAGAAGTACCTCTTTTCCCGTAATTATGAGCACCAACGCCAAAATAACAAGTACAATACCGCTTAAAAGCCTCGTCTTAAACATACTGCGTATCTTTCCTTTCTTACTCTTCTTTCAAGCCACCAAATCTACGATCACGACTATTATACGCTTCCACAGCTAATTCCAATTCCTTTTTATGAAAATCCGGCCACGGAACATCTGTGAAATAGAATTCACTATATGCCAACTGCCATAAAAGATAATTGGAAAGCCGCTGTTCCCCGCTGGTACGAATCAGAAGATCCGGATCCGGCAGTTCCCTTGTGTCCAGATAGGAGCTGAAAACTTTTTCATCAATTGTATCTTCCTCAAGTTTTCCTGCTTTCACATCGCTTATCATCTGATGCATTGCGCGAATCATCTCATCCCGGCTGCCATAATTAATGGCAATCGTAAGATTTAATCCTGTATTGGCAGCGGATGCCTGTTCCAATTCATTTATCCGCCGTTGAAAAGTTTCCGACAAGCGGCTAATTTCTCCGATCACACGAACTCTCATGTTATTTTTATCAGCGGTCTTGATGCATGTTTTCAAATAGCTTTCCAGTAACTTCATCAGCGCCTGCACTTCATTATCTGGCCGATTCCAGTTTTCTGTAGAAAATGCATATAAAGTCAGATATTTGATACCAATTTCATCTGCCGCCCTACAGACAGTCTCTACATTTTTTGCCCCAATTGTATGTCCATAATTTCTTGGCATACCTTTACTTTTGGCCCATCGTCCATTTCCATCCAAAATAATTGCTACATGTTTTGGAATTTTCATAATTCACCTCAATCTCTGTATCACTGCATAAAAATTCAGGGATTTCTCTCCCCTCTTCCATGCTCTCTTATGACAGGAAAAGGGACATCTGCCAGTGGCAATGTCCCTTACAACCATTATACAGTAAGAATCTCCTGTGACTTCGCTTCAACAGCTTTATCAATCTTCGCTACATACGAATCTGTAAGTTTCTGAATCTTATCCTCAAGATCTTTGATTTCATCCTCGGAAATATCTTCTGCCTTACCGACTTTTTTAAAATGATCCATTGCATCCCTGCGAATATTGCGGACTGCAACTTTGGCTCCTTCGCCCTTTTTCTTGATATCCTTTGCAAGTTCCTTACGTCTTTCCTCTGTAAGTTCCGGGAAAATAAGACGAATCAGCTTGCCATCATTGGTAGGATTGATACCCAAATCAGAACTAAGGATTGCCTTTTCGATTTCTTTTACCATAGAAGCTTCCCATGGCTGAATCTGTATCATTCGTGGCTCCGGTACGCTGACATTGGCAACACTCTGAATTGGTGAAGGTGTACCATAATAGTCCACGCGAAGTTTGTCAAGCACATGTGGATTAGCACGTCCTGCACGGATACCTGCAAACTCCTCTTCAAGATTGGCAAGAGACTTTCCCATCTTGTCCTCAAACATCACTAATCTGTCATCCATAAATTTAACCTCCTAGTCAACGGTGACTTTCGTTCCACGAAACGCACCATTTACTGCATTTACAATACTATTTTCTTCATTCAGTCCAAACACATACATTGGAATTTTGTTCTCCATGCACATAACAGAAGCTGTCAGATCGACAACTGCCAGTTTCTTATCAATAACTTCCTCGATAGAAACTTCGTCATATTTCTTTGCATTTGAATTTGTCTTTGGATCACTATCATATACACCATCAATTGCTTTTGCAAGATAGATACCCTCTGCTTCGATTTCTACAGCACGCAACACGGTTGCAGTATCCGTAGAGAAATACGGATGTCCGGTTCCTCCTGCGAAAAATACAACCATATCATGTGCAAAATATTTGCTTGCACGATCTTTGGAATATAATTTTGTAATAGATCCACACTCAAACGGAGTCAATACAGCTGTCTTCATTCCAACTGAGCGGAAAATTTCCGACACGTAAATACAATTCATAACGGTGGCAAGCATGCCAATCTGATCCGCTTTTGTACGGTCAATCGTTTCACTGGTACGTCCTCTCCAGAAGTTTCCACCACCAATGACGATTCCAACCTGTACACCATCGTCCACTAATTTTTTTACCTGCTTTGCAACAACTGTTACGGTAGGCTCATCAAAACCATGATGTTTGTCACCAGCCAATGCCTCTCCGCTAAGTTTTAATAAAATACGCTTCATATTATCTCCTCTGATTATCTGCCATCAAATAAGCCCTGAACATCAACATCTGCATAGCACTGTGAGCAGAATCCCTCAATTACAGCTCCATTGTTAATCTGTACGGAACGGGATTTAATGTTTCCCATAATTACAGCAGATGTATCAACAACAACTGGTCCCTGTACATCAATATCACCCTTTACTGCACCTGCAATAACTGCAGATGAAGCAGCAATGTTTCCAATAATTACAGATCCAGCACCAACCTTAACGGTTCCTGTACTTGTTACTTCTCCTTCAATCTTAGCCACATCAGCAAAGATTTCAGAAGCTGCACTGTTTCCATTGACAGTACCTGTAATCACAAGTTTGCCATTACAAGAAATATTTCCATTGATTGTTCCCTGGATATCAAAAGATCCATCCGATGCAAGATCACCTGTTAAAACAGTTCCTGCAGTAATAACAGATGTCTCATCTGCAACAGCTCCCAAATTAACTGTATTAACTGGTGCACTTGGTGTAATTGTAGGTGCCACCTGTACCTGTGGCTCTGGTGTAAGATTGTTGTTTAATAATGCTGCATTATTCATTAAAATTTTATCCTCTTCTGTAGTTTCTACTGGTCTGATTTCCGGTGTAGCCGGCTCCTCTTCCTTCTTTTCATTCATTACATTTGGAATTTCTGTCTCTAAAGTAGCTTTAATTGCAGGTGTCTCATCCTTTTTTACCTGTTCAAGAAGACCGTCTAATTTAGATAATTCCTTTTTTACATCTACGTCTTCCCCTAACGTATTAACAACAAGTTCTTCCGGCTTGCTGTCTTTTGCAGATGTCTCTGTTCCTGGCATCATTTCATTCACTGCCTGCGAAAAATCCTCTTTAAAATCCTTAAATAATCCCATTTGTATTTTCCTCCATCTCATATTTATTCAACGCTATCTGCCTTGATATATTGAATAAGGTTTGTATTTTCATCAATCGGCAGAATCTTTGCTTTCATTTTCTGTAATGCCTCAATCAAAGGTCCAAGCGCCTCCACCGTTGTTGACTTATCATCTCCGTCATGTAACAACACGACAGATGTCTTATATTTGGATACCCCCTCTGTTACATTTGTAACAATATCCTGTGCGGAATAATCCGAAGCTGCATCGCCAGCGGATACATTCCAGTCAAAATATGTAATCTGTTTTTCATTTAAAACATGAATAAATTCTGACATATCTACATTGCTTATTTCATTATTGCTGCCTCCAGGAAAACGATAATATTTGCTTTCTTTTCCTGTCACTTCTTTTAAATAAGCATCAAGTTTTGCAACATCTTTTTCAAAAGCCTCCGGTGATGAATATATCTTACTGTAACTGTTGCTATACGAATGCATACCAATTGTATGTCCTTCATCTACAATTCGTTGATAAACAGTTTTCATTTCATCCGATTTATTACCTATAACAAAAAATGTTGCTTTCACATTATATTTCGCCAGCACATCTAGTATTTCATTCGTATTTTCATTCGGACCACCATCAAAAGTAAGATAAACCTCGTGTTCATCTCCTTCTTTTGCAAGATTCTCCTCCGCATCTATATCCGTTGGCATATTTGTAGTTTCTGCCTGTAGATCCATGCTTTCTGTATTTTCCTGCTCCGTTGGTTCTTCCCGTGCCGAATTTTCTACCGAACTTTCGTTTCGAATTGTAAGCTTATCAATCCGATGATTTAAACGAACCACCTGTACTGTAAGGATAATAATGGCAAGAAATGAAACAACCATCCACCCCGCCACAACCACAATTACCGCATTCTTCATGCGTGTAATCCGATTGCGCCTTTGGCGTTGCTGTTCTAACGCTGCTTTTTCGTCTTCGTTCATTATTTTCCTCCATCGAGAAATATCCTTTTTTATTTTAACATAATTTTCGTACTTGTAAAGTCTATCTTATGTTTTTAAAAAAAGGACGGAAAAAAATCCGTCCTTTTTTTGATATCGAATGATACAATTCAATATAATTAGCCCTTAATCTGAGCGGCAACCTCAGCAGCAAAATCTTCCTGCTTCTTTTCCATACCTTCGCCAACTTCAAAACGAACCATCTTGGTGATTGTAAGATCCTTAGAAACAGAATCAAGATACTTAGCTACTGACTGCTTGCCATCCTCAGCCTTAACATAAGTCTGATCAAGAAGACAAATCTCCTTTAACTGCTTAGATACACGTCCTTCTACAAGACCGCCAAACATCTTCTCAGCAACGATAGAATCCTTATCTGCCATTGCCAGCTCAGCAAGCTGTGCCTTTGTGGCATCGGAAAGGAAGTTCCATACATAGTTCATATTGCTCTTGTGCTCATTGAACTGTGCGATATCGTCATCGCTCCAAACCTTCTCGTTGATAGCTTTGTCGAGCAGCTTATTTAAGATAGGCTTTGGAAGAGTTGTTGCATCATTTAATGCACTGTCAATCGTGATTTCTTTGATCTTGGCAAGTTCGTCAGCAGAAATATCATTTCTGCTGATGTACTGTGGATTCATTGCAGCAACCTGCATGGCAATATTTGTAAGAGCTTCTTTTGCAGCATCATCAGCTGTACCGTTTGCAGCGATAACAACACCGATTCTTCCACCTCCATGGATATAAGAAGTAACAATATCTCCTGTTACCTTCTCAAATCTACGAACAGATAACTTCTCACCGATTGTAGCAGTCTTCTCAACAAGCAGATCATTCAGTCCGTTTGTTGCAAGAAGAGCCTCAATATCCTCACCGTTTGCTCCACCATTCAAATCAGAAGCAAGTGCTGTGTCCGCAACAGTCTGTACGAACTCCTGGAAAGTCTCATTCTTTGCAACGAAGTCTGTCTCTGAGTTCACCTCAGCTACAACTGCAACATTTCCATTTACTGCAACTCTTGCAATACCTTCAGCAGCAATTCTGCTCTGTTTCTTTTCCATCTTAGCAGCGCCGCTTTTTCTTAACACTTCAACAGCGGCATCCATATCTCCGTTTGTCTCTGTTAACGCTTTCTTGCAGTCCATCATACCTGCGCCTGTCATTTCACGCAGTTCTTTTACCATTCCTGCTGTAATAGCCATCTTATTTTCCTCCAATTCTCGAATGATTATGCAAAAATTATTCCTCTACTGTCTCCTCAGCAGTTTCTGCAGTAGCTTCTTCTGTTCCCTGCTTTGCCTCGATAACAGCATCAGCCATCTTAGAAACGATTAACTTAACCGCTCTGATTGCATCATCATTACCTGGGATAACATAATCTAACTCATCTGGATCACAGTTTGTATCAGCAATACCAATCAATGTAATTCCAAGAGACTGTGCCTCCTGAATACAAATTCTTTCCTTCTTAGGATCTACTACAAAGATAGCATCCGGAATTCTCTTCATCTCCTTGATTCCGCCAAGGTTCTTCTCTAACTTGTCCCACTCTTTCTTCAGAGCAATAACTTCCTTCTTAGGAAGAACATCAAATGTTCCATCTTCTGCCATTGTCTCGATTTCTTTCAGACGGGCAATACGGCTCTGGATTGTTCTGAAGTTTGTGAGCATTCCACCCAACCATCTCTCGTTTACATAGTACATTCCACAACGCTCTGCTTCTGTCTTAATTGCGTCCTGTGCCTGCTTCTTTGTTCCTACGAAAAGAATTGTTCCACCCTGAGCAGCAATGTCAGAGATTGCATCATATGCCTCATCAACCTTTCCTACAGACTTCTGTAAATCGATGATGTAGATACCATTACGCTCTGTGTAAATGTATGGAGCCATTTTAGGGTTCCATCTTCTTGTCTGATGTCCAAAGTGAACACCTGCTTCCAGTAACTGTTTCATTGAAATTACGCTCATTTTACTTACCTCCATTTGGTTGTTTTCTTCCATGTACTTCCAATCGGTCAACCACCGGAAAGCGTAAATCCGGCACCGGTAACCTCCATACATGTGATTAATTAAATTAAAAGCCTTTGGCATTATAACATACCAAAGGCCCTCTTTCAAGTATTTTTTTAAGAAGTAATCGTTTTTTTAAGAAGTAATCGTTTTTGCAATTTCTTCATAGGACATTCCTTTTTTTAATTCAAAACTTCCTACATTAATCTGATGATCATATCCGTTTTTCTGCATATATTTACGGAACTTTTCCGCATCTTCAACCATTCCTATTGCAACAAGATTTTCAGATATTGTTCTGCACACATCACCTCGTTTGATCTCAAGAACAATTTTTTCTTCTTTTTGCGTCTTTTTAGAATCCGAAGATTTATCATCCTTCTTTGATGCATCCTTCTTTGAATCTGTATTTTTTTCTTCCGTATCAAAATCCGGAACCACTTCTAACTCTTCTGTATTTTTTTCCCCCGTCTCTGACACGGATTCTGTGCCCTTTGTTTTACCAGTTTCAGATTTCTTTACTATCTTTTCTGTATCTGTCAGCTCTGCCGCTTGTGAATTTTCTGTTTCCGGAACTTTTTCCCCAGGTGCGATCATTCCGAGTTCCGACGTCCGCTCCATCACCTGTGAATCTGTCATTTGACCTTTATCTGACCGAAATGAAATCATTAAAATAATTGCAGTACATAATATTCCAATTCCACATCCACGTAAATAATACTTAAACTTCACTTGTCTGCTCCCCTTTATATAAACCTATCACTAAACGTACCTCACCTAATCCAAGGCCTAATGTTCTGGCAATTTCCACATCTCTCATCCCCTGTCTGCAAAGTGCCAGAATCTTTTCATTGTGATTTGCATCATCATTTTCTTCTACCGGCAGTTTCTGCTGCGGTGCTGCCTGTTCTACAGTTTCCGGTTCTGGCAGATTCTCTTCCAGGCTTGGTGTTACAATCGTTTTTTGTTCTAATTCATTTGCAGCTGCCGACAAATTTTCCAAAGCTTCTGTCTCAGTATTCTTTATTTCATCTGAAAATTTCTGTAAATGAGATGCAAGTTCCGTAAGTTCTGCATGTTTATCATTCAACATACTATACAAAAAAAGGACCTCATTGTGCGTCTTGTTCATAGACTCAAGTACCGTATTGCTGTATTCATCAATTGCCATAATTTTTTCGTTTGTGACCTTTTCTAATCCTCTTTTCGCAATATCCATAGAGTCGTCAAAAGTCTCTGCGATTGCATCCTCAATTTTACTGTTTGCATCTTTAAGTTCCTTTTCTACAATCACATTCAATTCTTTTTCACTCATATCGACAATTGCCTGTACATCTTTTCCCGTCAGTTTTTCCTGAACAAAAAAGCTCGCAATTATAAATATAACTCCCACAATAATCAAAATAATCTCTATCATGATTTTTCTTCCTCAATTCTAAATTTTGATATCAAACCCGCCATATTCCTGTTTTCGCACAACTTTGCCGGTTATTTTTCCATCCTGTTTCTTTTTCCTTTGTTGAGAAAAATAATGTCCTTTTCCCTCTTTTCTGGCATCTGCATCATTTTTTGTCTGCTCACTGTCCTGAGAGTTCACGACCTGCCGGCTCTGCATTTTTTCACGGGCAGTTACCTGTGCCTGTATATTTTGCTGATCCACAAATGGTTTTGTTTCTTCTTGCATTTTATACATTTCAACATCGCTTGTTCGCTGGATCATTGCATAATCTATTGGTCCGATTGCCATATTACTCACATCCTAATCTATCAGAATATCCATATAATTTCCCATTGTTTTTCTCATTTTCACAAGAGCCTTGGTATGCAATTGTGAGATTCTGGACTCTGAAACTTCAAGGATTTTACTTATTTCTTTCAAAGTCATTTCTTCATAATAATATAATTCAATAACTTTTCTTTCTTTTTCTGTTAATAAGTCCAAAGATTCTATTAATGTCTTTTTTAATTCTTCATCAGCAACAACATCTTCAGGCTGAGAAAAATGAGCATGTTGATGATCGATTGTCGGCTCCGTTCCACTTTCTTCAAATTCATTCAGCGAAACCAGATTTGTCACTTTAAGTTGTGACTGCCAATTTCCAAGTTCATCTTCTGTCAGCCCCAGCTCCCTTGCAAGTTCTTCATCCGTTACCGTCTTTCCCGTACGCATTTCTATCTGTTTAATGGCATCGTCCATTTTTTTCTGACGTTGCCGAACGGTACGCGGTATCCAGTCCATCTTTCGAATCTGATCCAGAATAGCACCACGAATGCGAAGACTTGCATACGTCTCAAATTTAACATTCTTTGTAAGGTCAAATTTGTCGATTGCATCAATAAGTCCAAAGATTCCATAGCTAACCAGATCATCGTATTCCACATTATGTCCCAAATACATACTAAGTCTTCCAGCAACAAGCTTTACGAGCTGTGAATATTCTATTATCAGTTGTTCCCGCAATGCCTGTGTTGGTTTTCTGCGATATTCATCCCATAATTTTTCTTTATCCGTACTTTTCATTCAGTCCGCTCCAAGCTATTCGTTTTCTTCTACCTGTTTTTCCTTCTCTGCGTCTTCCTCTGCCGTATTCTCCTCTGCCGTCTTCTCCTCCGACGTCTCATCTATATCCACTTTTTTTTCAGACAATTCTTCTTCCACAGTTTTCACATCTTCCATCTTATCAATATTTCGATCAAGAATCAGCTTAACTATGCATCCAATAACATAAAAAATTAACAAAACAAGAAAAAGCTGCCGGGTAAAACTTCCCAAAGTCATATGCGTACGAATTGCTATTATGCAATCAGTAAATCCGGCCAGGAGCATGACAATCGCCGGCACTCCATTGGTTTTCATATTACGCACCTCTTCTATATAATTTTATTTTGTTTTCCAACTGATTTTATCAGAAAATCTCCATTCTCACAATTAAGTTCGACGGTTCTTCCATAATTAAGTCCAATGTCTTCTGCCTTTAGTGGAATATTCAATTGCTTTAACATTGTCTTAGCTGCTTCTGCATTTCTCTCTCCCACGCGTCCCATGGAAGAAAGTCCACTCATTTCAAACATGCATGCCCCACCAGCAATTTTAGCTACCAGTCTTCGCTGAGAAGCCCCCTCCGCAAGTACCACACGAAGCAATTCTTTAATTCCGGTATCTCCAAATTTTGCTATATTCGTATTATTTTTTAATTTTGTACTATCAGGCAGCATAAAATGCACAAGCCCACCTACTTTTGCAACCGGATCATACAATGTAAGTCCTATACAGGATCCAAGTCCCAGAGTTATTAAAGAGTCTGGGGCATGTGCTACTTTCAAGTCTGCCATACCTACTTTAATCGTTTCTCCCATATCCATTACTCCTATAACTGGATGCCAAGAGATTCCAAAATTTTGGCATATGAATCTTCTTCCGGCATTAATATAAAATAGCCACCTATCATATAATCACTTCCGAATTCTGTTTCGATAAGAAGCGCATTATTTCCATACTGCCCAAACTGGATTGCTGGAACACTTAAAATTGCAGCTGCCATATCAACCGCAATATAAGGAACAGATGGTGCAATCGTAAGATTTGTCATTCCGGAAAGTGCTGACAAATAGGCTCCTGCAATAATATTTCCAATTTCTTTCATTGCCGACAAATCCATATCATCAAACGGATCCATATTTTTCGGATCTCTTCCCATTAAACGGTTCACAAGATAATGTGCAGATTCCATACGCATCAAAAACATCATGCTTCCCCTAATGTCGCGCGTCACTTCCAAAAATATACCAACAATAATTTCATCTTCCGGGCAAATAGCTGAGCCGAGTTTGGATGCCTCAATCAACTCAACTTTCGGAACATTCATATTAATTTGTTCATTAATCATACTCGCCAGTGAAGTGGTTGCATTTCCAGCTCCAATATTTCCAAGTTCCCGGAGCACATCCATATACATTTCATTTACATGATCCAGTGTAAAAGATTCCATAATTCCTCCAAAAATCATATATAGTGAGGCAAATGCCTCACTATATATTTTAAATAACTACGTGTTATCTTTTTCATCAACAATCGCATTGATTTCAAGTAAAGAAATCAGTTGATCTCCATTCTTGCCAACTCCATTGATAAATGAATCCTTTGTATGAGTTGCATTTACATTGCTCTTTTCAATTTCACTATCAGAAAGTGTTACAACTTCACAAACTTCATCTACAATCACACCCAAAGATCCTTTTTCTTCAATCTTAAGAATAATAATACGTGAAGCATTGGTGAACACATCATCCTCAAGTCCCATTTTTGTTCGAATGCTCATAACCGGAACGATTTCTCCACGAAGATTGATAATTCCTTTAAAATAAACCTGTGCTTTTGGAACTCTTGTAATTTTCTGCATACGCACAATATTGTCTACATAGCAGATATCAATACCGTATTTTTCATTTCCAATCTGTACAACAATATACTGTTTGCTGTCCTTTTCTACATCTTTTGTCTCTATCTTATTTGTTGCCATATGTTTATCCCCCTGTTACATCAATGTGTTTGCGTCAAGAATCAATGCAACTTCACCATCACCAAGAATGGTTGCGCCGCTGATTAACTTATTGCCATTAATATATTTGCCCAGGGACTTAATTACAATTTCCTGCTGTCCCATAAGATTATCAACCACAAGTCCAACCTGACTGTCGCCTCGTTTCACAATAACAACGGTCAGATTTTCTTTTTTCTCCTCTGCCGGTTCAATATCCAGAACTTCATCAAGTCGAATAAGAGGAATAACATTTCCACGTAAATGAATCACTTCTTTGGCCTGTACATATTTTATTTCCGATACAGGAATATTTTCGATATTTGCAATTGACCCAAGTGCAATCGCATATTTTTCATCACGAATTTCCACCATGAGAGCCTGAATAATGGCAAGAGTCAATGGAAGACGAACCGTAAAAGTTGTTCCTTCTCCCAATTTTGTTCTTACCTCTACATCTCCACCAAGTTGTTCAATATTTGATTTTACAACATCAAGTCCTACACCACGTCCGGAAATATCCGTAATCTTCTTTGCCATCGAAAAGCTAGGCATAAATAAAAGATTAATAATTTCTTTCTGCGACATAACTTCAGCCTGCTCTGGAGTAATAATGCCTCGCTCAACCGCTTTTGCCTTAACAGCTTCTGTATCAATACCATTGCCATCATCGCCAACTTGGATTATAACATTATTACCTTCTTGATATGCATTCAGGAAAATGCTTCCAACTTCTGGTTTTCCACGCTGTAAACGTAATTCTGTATCCTCGAGTCCATGATCTGCAGAATTTCGAAGTAAATGCTGTAAAGGATCTCCTATCTGGTCCACTACAGTACGATCGAGCTCCGTATCCTCACCAGTCATGATCAATTCCATCTTTTTATTCAATGTACGGGATAGATCACGAATCATACGAGGAAATTTATTAACAACGCTCTCAATTGGAACCATTCGTACTTTCATGACTGACTCATGTAAATTTGTAGTAATTCTCTCCAGATATTCAATCTGTTCATGGAATCCCTGATTATTAAAGCTTCCACCTTCTGTAGAGCTGATAGATACCAGACTGTTTTTTGCAATAATAAGCTCAGACACCTGATTCATAAGTGCATCCAGCTTTTCAATATCTACTCGAACGGTTCGATTGGTTGCCGGTTTTCCTGTTGTTTTCTTTGCCGGTGTTCCTGCTTTTTTGTGTTCTTCTTTCTTTGGTGCCGGTTTTGTCTCACCACCTGTAACTGCCGGTTTAGTCTCCTCTTTCTTTTCTTCTGATGGAGCAGAAAAATCTGTAATTTCTTCACCTACTGCATCTTCGATTTCTGACACATTTTTGGCTGCTGCAATAATCTTGTCAATTTCTTCATTGGAAGCAATATAAAAGCTGAAATCAAGATCAAACTTTTCATCTTCTATGTCCTGTGAACTTGGACGATACACCAGAATTTCTCCATGTTCCTCCACTGCACGGAATACCAAAAATGCACGTGCCGCCTTCAATAGGCACTCTTTCTGTACAATAATTGTCATTCCATAAATATGCATACCAGCGTCTTTTGCAGTTGTGACAGTTTCTCTCTCATGATCTGTAAGTTCAATCTGATGATATTTTGCCTTATCAACATTATCAGAAGTGTCAGTTTCATTCGCTGGAGCATTCTCCTTCGTAGACGCTTCCGCAGCTGCTTCACCATTTGCTTTTGCTATAAAATCATTCAGTTCTTTGATAATAACTTCATTATCTTCTGTTCCTTCATCCGAAGTTTCCTTAATATTTTCCAAATATCCATCAATTGCATCCAGACATTTAAAAAGCAAATCAATCATAGGACTGTCTACTGTGATCTTATCGCTACGTACTTCCTGAAACACATTTTCCATATCATGGGTAAGATGCTGCATACGCTTAAATCCCATGGTTCCAGCCATTCCTTTTAAGGAATGTGCCGCACGGAATACTTCATTGATTGTATCTTTGTTATCAGGTTCCTTTTCCAATGTCATAATACAATCGCTTAATGTCTGCAGATGTTCTGCACTCTCATCAATAAAAATCTCAAGATACTGACTTACATCCATACTACTTTTCCCCCACATTCTTTGTGATTGTTTTTGCAACCTGATTCAAAGGAACAACTTCATCAACAACTCCAGCTTCTGCGACTGCCTTTGGCATTCCATATACAACGCAACTCTGCGCATCCTGTGCAATCACATGAATTGGTTTCGCTTTCTCCAAGGAAAGAATTCCATTAGTTCCATCTGCTCCCATTCCTGTCAGAATAACACATACAATTTCATCATAACCGCTTCCCGTTAGAGAGTCGTACATAATGTTTGCGCAAGGTTTCAATCCACCAATCGGAGGCATATCGTTAAGCTTTATAACATGAGAGCCATTTGCCATACGCCGGATTTCCAAATGATGACCTCCGGGGGCAATATAAACATGTCCATTTTCCAGCTTGTCCCCTTCTTGTGCTTCTTTCACCGGTATTTCACTGATTTCATCCAATCGCTTTGCCATAGATTGTGTAAAACCTGCCGGCATATGCTGTACGATTACGACCGGTGCATCCAACCATTTCGGCAGATACGGGACAACGCTTTGTAATGCTTTGGGTCCGCCTGTCGAACACGCAAGTGCGACCAGTTTCTTTCCTGGATATACTGCTTTAATTCTGTTGTTCGATGCAGAGAGTTTTGTTCTTGTCGAGGTCGAAATTGTATGTATGCTATTCCATCGTTGCGTCTCATACACTGCATTCAGGACAGATAACAGCTGACGTTTAAAATCTTCCCCTTTGGCTTCTATAATGTTATTTGGCTTTGTCACAAAATCAATTGCACCACGTTCCATGGCAAGAATGGTTACGTCCGCATCTTTTGTAGTCAACGTACTGACCATGACTACTTTTGCCTTGATATGCTCTTTTTGTAACCGTTCAAGCAATTGTAAACCATCCATTCGTGGCATATTAACATCCAAAATCACACCATCATAGCTTGTCGTCTTGAGTTTTTCATATGCCTCAAGACCATCTCTGCAATAATCGGTTGCTTGAAAATTTTGATCTGAATTGATTATATCACAGATAATCCTTCTCATAAGTGCAGAATCATCAACTACCAATAGTTTTTTCTTCATTTAAGATTCCCCCACTTCCTTTTTACGTATCCGACGTTCCTCCTCGAATACAAACCGCACAATTTTTTCTCTGTCACGCAAATCTTTAAAAATGAATTTCAGTCTATGCTCATACAAATTGTCCACTTTTGGATTTTTATAAGAAGCGACACACCTGCTTACCAGATAGAAACTCTCATCCATATTTTCACTAGATAGCCGAAAATTCAATAAAACATAGTTTCCTGTCTGCAATAATTCATCGGATGAAAAAAGCATTCCTCCACCACTGATGTTTTTTACCATTCCATGCTTCATTCGATCAATATACTCTGGTTTTTCTATTTCAAGAAAAAGTTTCTCTGTTGTTGGCAATGCTGCAATTTCCTTAGAAATTGTATAATATTGTACCTCTGTAAGCAGATTGACCCGAAAAAATTCTCTTCTTTGATATCGTTTCGGTTCTGACATAATCTCCATAGAAAGCAAATACAGGCTATCTTTTTTGTATCGTTTCTGCACAGATGCAACACACTGATACATTCCTCTTTTAGAATAAATAACCAGCAGACATTCAGCTCCTATCTGAAAAAGAACCATTCTTCCGTCCGCTGTAGGCATACTAATTTCCAAAAGACTGTCAGACAGATAATCACAGATACCACTTTTATATACCTGCGCCATCTCTCCTCCATTTTCTTCTATTTTTACCTGATGCATCAATCGAATATCAATTTTATCTCCTGGACATGTAATTTCAGAAAGTATCATGTTCTATTCTCCTACTTTGAAATTAGATAAAAAATGAGAAAACATTTGTCCGATTCCCCAACTCAACTCATTATGTGTCCCATTCATCAAATTGCCAGCAAGAACTTCAAATGCTTTTGAAGACTTTGCGTTTGGTTCCAGCTGAGAAACTGTTTTTTGCTGACGAATCGCACGTTCTAAAGCTGCATCCTGCGGAATCATCCCAAGGTAATCCAAATTTCCATGTAAAAACTGGGATACAACAGAATTTAATTTCTCATACATCGCTCTTCCTTCTTCAATGGAATTCACTCTATTTAGCACCACATGAATAGCCGTAGCATTCGGATCAAAATCAGGGTTACGGTATAATACTTTAAGCAGCGAATAAGAATCTGTAAGGGACGTTGGTTCCGGCGTTGCCACAAGAAGTACTTCCGGGCTTGCGACTACAAATTCCAGTACCTGATCCGAAATTCCTGCACCAGTATCAATAATAATGTAGTCCGTCAGTTCATTTAGTTCATTGATTGATTGCACCAAACGAATTACCTGTTCATGTGTCAGGTCGTTTAATCCAATAATTCCTGATCCTCCTGAAATAAACCCAATATCCATCGGTCCCTTTGTAATCACTTCAGAAATACTTTTTCCGCGATAAATAAAATCAAATAATGTATATTTGGGAATTGCTCCAAATACCACTTCTACATTTGCCAGTCCAAAATCTGCATCAAAAATAACAACTCTCTTACCTACTTTTCTAAGGCAGACTGCCAGATTTACTGCCAGATTAGATTTTCCAACGCCGCCCTTTCCACTCGTGATGGTAATCACTTTAGCCGCATTTATATTATTCTGATTGCGTTGTTTAATCACATTACGCAACTGTTGTGCCTGATCCATCACGCGTTGCCTCCTAACAATTGTTTGACGATCTTTTGTGTATCAAAAATTTCAATATCATCTGGTACATTTTGTCCAATAGTCATATAAGACAACTCTGCCCCTGTATGCAACTTAATATTAAGCAAATTTCCATAAGTTGTTGTCTCATCAAGTTTCGTAAATATAAATTTGTAATCTGTTATTTCATGATAAACATCAACAATTTCCAACAAATCTTTATATTTCGTAGTAGCACTTAAAACAAGATAAATTTCTTTGCTGTATTTTCCATCGATTGCATCCAAAAGCTTTTTCATATCATCCCGCTGTGGTGCATTTTTGTGCGAAAATCCAGCTGTATCAACAAAAACCATGTCATAATCTGCATATTTTTCAATAGCGGAATTAATTTCATCTTTCGAATACACAATCGTCATTGATGCATCCAAAATATTGGCATAAACCTGCAACTGCTCCGTTGCAGCAATACGATATGTATCAGAGGTAATGAAGGCAACTTTTTTATCATAATCCACTTTATATTTCGAAGCAATTTTTGCAATTGTAGTTGTTTTTCCAACACCAGTTGGTCCAACGAAAACCAGGATTTTAGGTTTAGATCCAGAAAGTTCAATCGGCTTTGGTTGTCCAAAACGCAAAATCAATTTCTGATATACATTTGCTAAAATCATGTCAACGCTGTTTCCCGGTCGAATAAACTGTTCTACTTCATCTAATATCTGATTCACATACTTTTCACTTACCTCGTTTTTTAGCAAAGTACTATATAAAATACGAATAAAATTAAGCTCCTCTGCAGATGGTTCTTTTGCAATATCCACTCCGCCCTGCGCATGTCCAAGGCTTTTTTCCAAACGATCTGACAAATCGTCTAAACGCTTTTCAATTTTTCTTTCTTCGTTTTCTTTTTTCTGTTCCTGTTGAATCAATTGAGAAAAATCCGGCATATGTACCGGTTTTATCTCTGGTTTTGCTTCTATCTCTGCCTCAGTCTTTACTTCCGGTTTCGGAATTTGGATCTTCTCATCTGCCGCGAAATTAATACTTTCATGTAACTTCTTCATATTCTGCATGGCAATTGTCTGATTTACATTCTGTTCTTTTTCTTCCATTGCAGCTGTCACCTCGTATGTCGTACTTTTAAAAATACGAAAAAAACCCTTTGGCTTGACTTCCTTCACATTCATAATCACTGCATTTTCCCCGAATTCCGTCTTCGCCTTCTGAATTGCTTCTTCTTTTGTTTTTCCCTGAAATTTGTTAATTGTCACTTATGCTGTCACCATCCCTACTGATTGAAGTTCTACATTGGATTCAACCTCATTGTAGGATACAACAATCAAGTCTTTAAAATAATCCTCCGTGAGCTTTTTAAAATACATACGCACGATCGGAGAGGTAATAATAATTGGATTTTTTCCAATACTTTCAAGTTTTTGTGTTTCTGTTCTGACAGAATCCATGATTGCCTTCGTCTTTTCCGGATCAAGTGTTAAATAAGCCCCCTGCTCGGTTTGTTTTACTGACGACATAATTTCCTGCTCGACCTTTGGATCTAATGTAATCACACTCGTTGTCTCATTTGCAGGAAAATACTTGCTTGAAATTGCCCGCTTCAGACTTTGTCTTACATATTCAGTGAGTACATCCGTATCTCTTGTTGTCTGTGCATGGTCTGCAAGAGATTCAAAAATTGAAAGCAAATCGCGAATAGATATTCCCTCTTCCAATAAATTCTGCAGTACTTTTTGTATCTCTCCAAGTCCAAGAAGTTTCGGTGTAAGTTCATCCACCAGAACAGGATTGGATTCCTTCAAATTATTAACAAGATTCTGTACATCCTGTCTTGTGAGAAGCTCTGCAATATGGCTTCGAATCACTTCCGTTAAATGGGTAGCTATAATCGAAGGTGCATCCACTACCGTATAGCCAAGACTCTCTGCCCGTTCTCTCTGCGCTTCTGTTATCCAGATTGCAGGCAGATGAAATGAAGGTTCAAATGTCGGAATACCTGTAATTTCTTCTTCTACATATCCCGGATTCATGGCCATATAATGATCAAACAGAATTTCTCCTTCCGTTACCTGTACACCCTTTATTTTAATAATATACTGGTTCGGATTCAACTGTATATTATCCCTTAGACGAATAATCGGTACAACCGTACCAAGTTCAAGCGCAATCTGTCTTCGGATCATAACAACACGATCCAGTAAGTCACCACCCTGATTCACATCTGCCAATGGTATAATTCCATATCCAAACTCAAGTTCAATTGGATCCACCTGTAAAAGGGAAACAACATTCTCGGGCTTTCGTATTTCTTCAGCTTCCGTTTCTGCCTGTTGAACTTCTTCTTCTATACTTTCCTCTCCAATGTCATTGCTGATGCTCTTTCCAACAAGAAGAAATAAGACGCCCTCTCCAACAAACAAAACAATATTTAATGGTGTGATAACACCAAGAACAATCAGCACACTTCCAACTATATACATAACTCTCGGTATGCCAAACAACTGCTTGACCAGAATTCCTGAAAAATCAGCCTCATTAGATCCTTTCGTGACAAGGATACCAGTTGACAGTGAAATCAGTAAAGACGGAATCTGTGAAACAAGTCCATCACCAATGGTCAACAATCCATACTGCTGAATGGCATCACCAAAGGCCAGTCCCTGATTCATAACACCCATAACGGTTCCACCTATCAGGTTGATAAATGTAATAATAAGACCTGCCGTCGCATCTCCCTTTACATACTTTGTAGCACCATCCATTGCTCCAAAGAAACTGGATTCACGCTGAATCTTTTCGCGTCGCTCCTTTGCCTCTTTATCTGTGATTGCGCCAGTATTCAGATCCGCATCAATTGCCATCTGTTTACCAGGCATCGCATCCAATGTAAATCTTGCTGTTACCTCAGAAACTCGTTCTGAACCTTTGTTAATTACGATAAACTGAATCAATACCAATACAATAAATACAATGGTACCAACTACCATATTTCCGCCACCAACAAAGCTTCCGAATGTGCGAACGACATTACCTGGGTCTCCTGTCAAAAGAATCAGACGTGTTGATGATACATTCAATGAAATACGAAAAATTGTTGTAAACAGCAGTAATGTTGGGAAAAATGACATATCCAATACTTCTTTTACAAACAACACGTTAAACAGAATGATCAAAGCAATTGCAATGTTAAAAGCAAGCATTACATCCAATAACAATGATGGAATTGGTACAATAAAGAAAACAACTGCGCAAAGTAAGTATAAACCAACACCAATATCTGCTTTTTTCAACATTTACAATTACCTCCTTTCTGCTTTTATCCTTCTGGATTTTTTAATCGATATACATAAGCTAATACTTCCGCAACCGCCTGATAAAGTTCTGGCGGAATCTCTGCTCCCACATCCACATTGTGATAAATCATACGAGCAAGTGGTTTGTTCTCAACAATCTCTATTTGATTGTCTTTTGCAATTTCTTTTATTTTCTGCGCTATATAGTCAGCACCTTTTGCCACAACAACCGGCGCTGTACTTTCCTTTGTATCATAGCGAAGCGCTACTGCAAAATGCGTCGGGTTTGTAATGACCACATCTGCCTTCGGCACATCCTGCATCATTCTTTTCTGGGAAACTTCCTGCATTTTTCGACGCTGTCGCCCTTTAATCTGCGGATCTCCCTCTGTATTTTTAAACTCATCTTTTACTTCCTGTTTGGTCATCTTCATATCTTCATTGAATTTGTGTTTCTGATACACGAAGTCAGCAATACCTACGATCAAATATACCAGGCTAATTTTAAATCCAACATCGATAACCAGTCCTCCAACCAAAGCAATCGCCTGATTTAATTCCAGATCATATAAAATAAAAAGTTCATTCTGATGATCGCGGATCGATGCATATGCCATATAACCAATCAATCCAATTTTAACAATTGATTTTACCAGTTCAAACACCGAATCTTTGGAAAACATCCTCTTAAATCCATTGATTGGATTAAATTTTGACAGTTCCGGCTTCATAGGTTTCGTGGAAACTTTCCATCCCACCTGAACAATACTGACCAGCAATGCAATAATAACCCCAAATGCAAAAAAAGGAAGGACAATGAGCATCCACTGTAAAATAATATTTTTAAACAATGAAGCGATTGCCTGTGTGCTTAGATTCTTCTCATTGATTAAAACAAAATCAGCCATCTGACCATAAGCATAGGTAAATACAGCAATCAGTTTCTGGCCTACATATGAAACAAATATCTTCAGGCAAAGAAAAAGCACAATCAAACCAAATGCCGAATTCAATTCCCGACTTTTGACTACTTTACCTTCTTCACGGGCATCTTTTAATTTTTTAGCAGTCGCCGGCTCTGTCTTCTCTCCGCCCTCGCCATCTTTGGCAAACCACTGCAGATTATACTTCAATATTTGATTTTTTAAAATATCTTCATCAGTACATACCTTCTGCAATTAACTTCACCATCGTTTTGATTTCTGAAAAAATGTAATCAGCAACACTTGGAAGCAGGAAAACTGTTAAAAACAACACAACAAATCCCACCAGGACTTTCAACTGCATACCAACAGAAAACATATTCATCTGTGGAGCAACCTTAGCCATAATTCCAAGTACACAATTTAATATCATAATGCACGCAAAGAATGGAAGAAATATACGAAATCCTATCACAAATAAATCTCCCATATATCGAATCATTGTATTTAACAAATGATCCCATGCAAACTTTTGCCCAGCAATCGGAATAACCGTGAACGAATCTGCAATTGCACGAATTAAATAAGTATGTAAATTGGAACTTACCAAGAGAAGCAGAACCAAATAATAATACAAACTTCCCGTAAGTGTTGATTCTGTTCCCATATCCGGGTTAAATTCCGTTGCCATAGATAATCCAATGTCCATGTCTATAATATTACCTGCAAATAAAACAATAGAATTACAGATATTTGCAGCAAAACCTATGAGCAATCCCGTAATTCCCTCTTTAAGCACAACAACCGCGTATCCGACAACACTTGCATAGGTCAGATCCGGCCGCGGTACAATACTGTATAAAAGGAGCGAAACAAATGCAGACAAGCCAATTTTAACCTGATTTGGAATTCCGCTCTGTCCAAAAAATGGCGCAATATATATGAAGCATGTAATTCTTACCAGAATCAAAAGCCAATATTCAAAATTGTCTAATGTAAAAGCGAAATTTACCATTGCTCTATCCTAAGCTCAAATAGTAGCTAAAATTTGACCAAAGCCGTTCTATCAGGCTCGTCATATTATTCAACATCCAGGATCCACAAATCAGCATTGTAACGAAAATGCCAAGGATTTTCGGAACAAATGTAAGCGTTTGCTCCTGAATAGATGTTACAGTCTGAAAAATACTGATAATCAATCCAATTACCAGAGACACAATCAATAGAGGTGCCGACGTAATAATAATTGTATATATCGCATCTCTTGCGATATCAAGGATTGCACCTTCTGTAATCAATTTAACCGCCTCCTAATAAAACGTATGTACAAGTGATCCTATCACAAGATTCCATCCATCTGCCAAAATAAATAATAATATTTTAAATGGCAGCGAAATTGTTGTCGGTGGAAGCATCATCATACCCATCGACATAAGAACAGATGACACCACCATATCAATAACAATAAAAGGAATATAAATCAAAAAGCCCATAATAAATGCTTTCCGAAGTTCACTTAAAATAAATGCCGGAACCAATGTCGTAAATGGAACATCCGATAATTCATCTGTGTCCTCATATGTCTGACCAGAAATTTCAGCGAACAAATTCACATCCCTTATCTGAATCTTTGCATCTTTGATCATAAACTCCCGAATCGGTTTCTCTGCTTCTTTCCAAAATTCGGTCTGCGTAATTTCTCCCTTGTCCAATGGCTGAATAGCATTGGTATTAATTTTCTGAAAAGTGGGCCACATAATGAAAAATGTAAGAAACAGCGCCAGACCAATCAAAATCTGATTTGGCGGAGCTGTCTGTGTACCAATCGCAGTACGAACAAAATGTAATACTATGATAATTCTTGTAAAAGAAGTCATCATAATTAATATAGAAGGAGCCAGTGTTAATACCGTCAAGACCAAAAGCATTCGAACTGGTGTAGAAATTGATCCGGAATCGTTGTTATAAGTAATGGATAAACCATTCGTATTATCCCCAAGTGCATCTGCAACATCCCGTTCATTTGTTTGGTTGCTCTTACCCGGCTGCGAAGATGCCGCATAAGCTGTTACAGGATGTGCAAACGATAATGTAATTGTAAATACAATGACTATGCAGGCGAATATAAAACTTGCCATGCAATATATTTTCTTAAATTTACTCATTATAATTCCTATTTCTTCGGTAACTTATCTTTCAATTTGCTTAATATCTCAGAAAACGATTCTTGCTGAATTTCGCAGGTCTTCTGTTCATCAAAAGAAAAATCTTTTAACTGTTCTCTGTTCAGCTGTGTCAAAAGATGTACTTCATCTTTTCCAACGGATACTACCAAATATACAGTACCCACTTCCACGATACTTATCATTTTGTTATTTCCAACACCGATCGTCTCGATGATACGCAAATTTTTATTATGGTTTCTGCCTTTTTGAATACCTCCCATCCAGCGAGTGGTAAGGTAAGTGATTCCAATCACAAAGGCAAATATAATCAGAGCACCTATCAGCTGAACAAAACTATCCAATGCTCCTGACAATAAAATGTTCATATTTTCACCTGTCGTCATTCATTACGTCGGCTTACCGGCATTCACAATCTCCGTAATACGAACACCAAAGCTTTCTTCAATAACTACAACTTCACCCTTTGCAACATATTTTCCATTTACCAAAACATCAATTGGTTCTCCAGCAATTTTATTTAACTCAATAATCTTTCCAGGGCCAAAATCCAAAATATCAGAAATAGACTTTTGTGTTCTGCCAAGTTCTGCAGTAACTTCCAATGGAACATCCATAATCAGTCCGATATTTTCTGCCGGATAGCCACCTACGGTGCCACCAGAAAAAGCAGAAAACTGTGCCGGTTGAACATTTACCGGCTGTTCTGTTGGATATCCTCCCATCATTGGCTGACCTCCCATAATCTGCTGACCATTCATCATCTGTGCTCCCATCATTGGCTGATTTCCCATCATCTGCTGACCATTCATTTGCTGCGTATTTGCCGCCTGTGTCTGCGGGTTTTGTAAAGGTACTTGTGCTGACTGCGCGTTCTGTCCACTTGGAGACGAAGAAGTTGATGTTTCCGTAGCTTTCTTATCCCTGACATCAGACTGTCCCAGCTTCATGTTGTTCATAACCCCTTCACACATTTCCTTTGCGAAAGAAATCGGATACAACTGCATGATAGTACTGTCTACTAAATCTCCAATTTCCATATGAAAAGAAATTTTTACAAAATTACCTGTAAGAAATTGATCTATTGTTCCTTCATCAATATCAGATGTCATGTCAATGACATCTGCAGTTGGCGGACTAATATCGATTTTACGATCAAGCATAGAAGATAATGAAGTGGATGCAGATCCCATCATTTGATTCATTGCTTCACAAATCGCACTGAGGTGCAGTTCTCCGAGTTCCCCCTCAATATTAGTACCATCCCCTCCCATCATAAGGTCTGTGATGATTTTGACGTCATTTTCCTTAAGAATGAGGATATTATTTCCATCAAGCCCCTCTGTGTATGCAATTCGAATAAACACACATGGTCTTTCATACTCACTTGCTATATTCTTCCATTTAGAATAAGAAACAACCGGAGTAGAAATTTCCACTTTGCGGTTAACAAGAGAAAACAATGTAGTTGCTGCAGTTCCCATGCAGATATTGGCAATCTCTCCAATTTCATCTTTTTCTACATCTGTCAATTCATCCGTTGTATTTGCGCTATTTGCGCCTGGATCATTCAGCAGTGCATTAATTTCTTCCTGCGATAATACTCCATCCATATTTTTATTGCTCCTCTCTGATCACCGAAGTGACTCTAACCGCATAATTTTCTTTCGCCGTCCCCGGCAATGCGGTAAACTTGCGTATATTTCCAACATAAATATCCAGTTCTTCATCCACCTTACGATTCAGTCGGATAATATCTCCCGGCTGAAGCATTGCAAAATCATTAACGGATATTGTACTGTTTCCCAGTACCGCTTTCACAGGAATCTGTGCTCTTTGAATCAATGATTCAATTGCCTGCGCATAATTTGTATCATCCTGTGCCTGCATATTAGAATACCAATACTTTGTATTCAATTTGTCAATAACATCTTCCAGTGTCAAATACGGAAGGCATATATTCATCAAGCCCTCCACATCACCAATTTTCAAATTAATTGTAACAATGGCAATCATTTCACTTGGCGAAATAATCTGTGCATACTGTGAATTTGTTTCAATACGTTCCAGCTTCGGTTGTATATCAACAACGTTTTCCCATGGTTCACGCAACAGATTCACACAAATAACCAAAATACGTTCGATAATCAAAAGCTCAATTTCTGAGAATTCGCGAACTTTATCAATTGTTTCTCCCTTGCCTCCCAACATACGGTCAACCATGGCATATCCAAGTGAAGAAGCCATCTCAATAATAATATTTCCCTTTAGTGGCGCAAAACTCACAATTCCAAGAAGCACCGGATTTGACAGTGCATTCGAAAACTCCGAGTACGTAACTGCCTCCGAATTCATAACTTCTACTTGAACATTCTTGCGCAAATAAACCGGAAGATTTGTAGAAAGAAGCCTTCCATAATGCTCAAAAATAATTTCCAACGTACGCAAATGTTCTTTTGAAAATTTAGAAGGGCGGGCAAAGTCATATTTCTTGACCTGTTTTTCACTATTTTCTTTTATTTCATCTACATCTAATTCACCGGTGCTTAACGCCGCCAGCAAACTGTCTATCTCATTTTGAGATAATACATCACTCATCTGTTTCCACCGCCTATAACTTTCATAAGACCAACCAGAAATTCTAGTTAGTCTTCCATCATCTTATTCGGACGTCGATTCTGAGAAGTTAACACCAATTACCAAATCTGCTCCAAACAATTTTTGCATATCTGACAAAATTTCTGATTTTACCTGTTCCTTGTTTGCTTCAAACTCATCAAGCGTATATTGTCCGATTACCCGAATCACATCATTCTTAATCGTTTCATCCTGATTTGTAAGAAATTCCTGATTATATGTCGCATAATTATCACTTTTCTTATTTAATACAAGTGAAACTTTCACAATTGCATAATGCGACTTTCCATCGTTGCCTTGTGCAAGGTTTGTTGTAATCTTCTCACCCTCGTTTACTTTATAAGTATCCTGCTGATCAATAGGAATGCTCGATGTTCCATTTGCTCCTCCGGAATTTAAATCCAAATCGATGGCCGAACAAACTTTTTCAATGAGTGTGTTTGCCTTCTGCGTTTCCGGCAAAACTGTAAACATCAAAATTGCTGTCAAAACAAAATTTGCAAATACCAATGCCAGAATAAGCACTGAAATCAAATTCTTTTTCATATCAATACCTCTTTTAATCTAAATCTGAATTATAAGAATTATACACTTTAATTTCCACACGTCGGTTTCTTGCTCTGCCTTCCGCCGTACTGTTATCAGCTACTGGCACATAATCTCCACGGCCAGCGAACTTAATATGTGAAGGTTTCAAGGATGTCTTTTCCCGAAGTCTCTCGGTAACAGCAAGCGCACGATATACCGAAAGCACTTCGTTGCTTTCATAATGCGCACGGGAACTGATTGGAACATTATCCGTATGTCCTTCGATTTCAATCACATTTTTTTTGTACTTTTCAAGTATTTTTCCTATCTTATCAACAAGTGGTTTTGCACTTGATGTCAAATCCGCTTTCCCGGATTCAAACAAAATTGCCCCGCTCATATTCAATTGCACATATTCTGCATTAAAGTCCACTTCGACCTGATCTGACAGATTTGCCGCATCAATCGCATTTTGAATCTGTTCTGCCATCTGCTCCGATTCCGAAAGTTCCTGCTGTTCATAAGCTTCCTGTACAGAGTTTTTTCCCTCTGACTGCTCATCACTGTTTTCAGCAGCAGAATTAGCAATCTCATTATAGTAGGAATCCATAAATTCCAATTGGCGCACACCGGCTGAAATCATTTCTCCCTCTCCAATGCTTGAACCTCCCGCCGGCAAAATGCTGATGCTGCTCTGCAAAGACGCAATTACCTGTTGAAATTTATCCGCATCAACCGTCGACATGGAAAAAAGCAAAACGAAAAAACATAGAAGCAGATTCATAAGATCCGAGAATGTGGACATCCATGCAGGAGACCCTTTCGGTGCCTCCTCTTGTTTTCTTTTTGCCACTATTCCTCACCTCCGGCATCACTGCCACTTAAAAGTTCTCTGGAAGCTGGTGTCAGGAATGACTTCAATTTTTCTTCGATTACACGAGGATTTTCACCTGCCTGAATTGATAAAAGACCTTCAATTGTGATTTGTCTTTTAATTACTTCCAAGTCATTGTTAACTTTAAGTTTTGCCGCCACAGGATTGCAAAGCCAGTTTGCGATCAAAGATCCATACAAAGTTGTAATAAGTGCGACGGCCATCTGAGGTCCAATGGACGACGGATCATCCAATTTATTAAGCATATTTACCAGTCCGATCAGCGTACCAATCATACCCCATGCAGGTCCCATTTCTGCCCATTTCTCCCAAAAGGAAATCACATTTTTGTGTCGATCTTCCAGGCACATCATGTCTGTTTCAAGAATCGCCCGCACTAACTCCGGATCCGTTCCATCAACAATAAGGAGTACTCCCTTTTTCAGGAAATCATCCTCTATACCATTTGCCGCTTCTTCAAGAGCTAATAGTCCATCCTTTCGTCCAATATTCGACAAATCAATAATTGATTTGATAATTTCGGATGGATTTGTTGAAGTCTCTTTGAATGCCAATGAAATTGATTTAAATCCATTGATAAAGTCCGCAAGTTTAAAACTTCCAAGCGTACTACTCAAAGATCCTCCAAACGTAATAGCAACAGATGCCACATCAATAAATGTACCAAATGCGCTCACTCCACCACTGTCAATAATACCAAAGACGACCATGCCCATTCCAAGCAGCATGCCGACTAGCGATGCTATATCCATAGCCACACCTTCCACTTTCTTTTTTCTAGGAAATTTGTCACAATTCACCTTTTTTTGACAAAATAACCTTTTTATATGATTTTACCAAATTTTTGATAGCTTGTCTACTTCCTTTTTATGAAAAAAGAGTAAAACAGACGGGAATCAACACACTGCGATTCTCCGTCTGTTTTCTGCTATTTTATGTATTTATTTAACGTTTCAGATTAATCAATTCTTCCAGTAATGTATCCGATGTTGTAATTACTCTTGAGTTTGCCTGAAATCCACGCTGTGTAACAATCATATCCGTGAACTGTCCGGAAAGATCAACGTTTGACATTTCCAATTCTCCGGAATCAATTGCACTTCCATCCGCATCAACTGCCACACCGATGCCATCAAACTCGCCAGAGTTCAAAGTTGTCTGATAACAATTATTACCGACTTTTTCCAGACCCGATGCATTCGCAAACTGTGCGACCGCAATCTGTCCAAGCAAAACTGTATTACCATTATCATAAGAACCATGGATTCGTCCCTGCTGATCAACAGAAATGCCTGTCAATGCTCCAAGTTTCTTGCCAGCTCCATCACCGGTACTGTCACCTTTAAGCATTTTTAACGTAGAAGTTCCGCCGTTATCATAATTCATGGACTTTGAAAAATCGATTTCAATATCCTTAAAATTACTCGTCTGCTTCTTCCCGTTACCTAAATCTGTTGTATAGCCTGTATTTAAAGCAGACATTTTAAGTAACTGACTTACTGGTTTCTGATTGCCATTTGCTCCGATAGAAACAAATGTACCTTTATTTGTATCATACTCAATCGTGTATCCATCTTTGCCAAAAATACTCTCTATCTGTGTTTTCTTTTTTGCCTCATTTGCATCAAGAATGGACTTGCTTTCCGAATTGATAACATCCGTCAATGTAATCTGGTACTTGCCAGCTACCACTGTACCATTATTTTTAATCGGCTTAACTGCAAATTTTGCGGTATAAGAATAACCCAGATCATCATAAAATCCCAAGTTCATAACATATCCGTCATTCGCATTTACATTGCTGTCATTTTTATCAAGCACACCAGATGCATATGCCTTTGTTGTAGCTTCCGGAGATGCCGTTTGATTTGCCGGAGACATTACCTGCAATGGAGAAACAACATCCTTACGGATTTCTCCGGTTGTAGGATCTACCTGCCAGCCCTGTAATGTATAACCGGTAGAGCTCATGCAAAGATATCCATTACCATCTACATAAAAAGAACCTGCTCGTGTAAAATAGCGGTTTGTTCCATCACTTACAATAAAGAAATTCGTCGACTGGCTATCCGTCAGTTTCAAATCAAACGGATTTCCTGTTGTCTCCGATGCTCCGGCGCCTGTGATATTTACAGTCGTAGATGCTGTCGTAACACCAAGACCAATCTGTTTTGCATTCACACCGCCTACACCCGTGGCACCATTGCCGCCAGACGCTGAAGCAGTTGTCTGATACATAATTTCACTAAATCTGACATTTGAAGCCTTAAATGCTTCTGTGTTAACATTGGCGATATTGTTACCAATAACGTCCATTCTTGTCTGATGTGTCTTAAGTCCTGACACAGCAGAATACAATGATCTCATCATAATTCATTGACCTCCTTCGACGGTCGGTTCAGGTTCCTTCTGTCAGTCAAGAACCATAGCTTCCATAAGGTCCAGCTACATAATGATTGCGCCGTCAATATTTGTAAATACATTTTGTTGTGTGTCTGTCTGATCCATTGCTGTAACAACCGTTTTATTTGGAATATTTACAATAAACGCAAGAGAATCAACCAGAACAAGTGATTCCTTTATACCCTTTTCCTGTGCTTTCATAACGCCATCTTCCAGTCTAGCGCTTTGCTCACTGGACAATTGAATATTTCTAGTCTCCAATCTCTGCGAAGCATGCTTGGAAAATCGGATTCCTGAATCTTTCTGTAATTCCGCCTCATTTTGCTGTTTGCGTAAAATATCCTCAAAAGAAATATTGGATGTTTTCCCTGATTGTTTTACGTTTTGTCGATTAAGATACTGGTCGTTTACCTGTTCAATGGATGTAAACTTTCCTGCAATCGGATTCATAATCATTCCTCCGTTTTTGTTTCAGCATCGGTATCTGTTTTAGTATCAGTATCTGTCTTTGTATCAGTATCTGTCTTTGTATTTTCCTGTAGCTTCTTCAGTTCCGCAATACGTTCTTCGTATTTCTGTAATGTCTGAAGATCATCTGACTTCACAAATTTCTGCTGATAGCTTGTCATTCCATCATACATTTCCCGAATCTGTGAAATTGCCTTATCATAATCCATAGTAATATTATCAATATCCGGAAGCTGTGCAACCATATTGGAAAATGTTTTTGAAATTGTTACAGCCTCATAGTAATCCGCATCTGTCACAGTATCCAGTGTATCTATGGAATAAAGTCCATTGTTCACACTGAGCAATGTCTTGCCATCTTCGTAAAGAACATAATCTACCTTTCCGTCTACATAATTGGTAGCACCGGTATTTTCATCTTCTACCTTTAAAATAACATGCTTACCAACAAGATCGTTTGCCATAGAATTTTCCTGTGACTGTTGCATGGAAAGTGTCGCCTCTAATTGTGAAAAAGTTGCAAGCTGCGCAACATACTCTGTATTACTTGTAGGTTCCAACGGGTCCTGATACTGCATTTCCGCACATAATAAAGTAAGGAACTGATCATATCCCAAGTTTGATCCGGTTGCCTGTGACTGCTTTTTTGAACTGTCGGTGTAGCTATAATCCAACTTACCATCTTTTACCGCTGCAACATGTTCTGCCATATTCTCTCTCCTTTCCTATTCTTTTTCTTATGCTGTAAAATCAACAGAGTTTCCATTATCCCGCATAATCTGTGCTGCAAGAGTTTCTTCCTCTGTCATTAATCCAGACAGATCATCTAAAGAAGACATCGAAATATTTCTTCTACGTGAAGACGACTGTTCCTGTTGTCTCTCACCTTCCTGTTCTTCTCTTGTCTGTCCCTGCTCGAGATTACGTTCAAACTCATGGGATGCGACTGTAACTTCAATCGAATCCACTTTAACTCCTGCCTGGTTTAAACTTTCCCGCAAATCTGCAATCTGTGCTTCTAAAGCAGTTCGCACTGCTTCATTTGATGTAGCAAGTTCTGCATGAACACTTCCTTCTTTTGTGGAAACCTGCAAATATACTTTTCCAAGATTTTCCGGATTGAGTTGCATCTCCATAGACGTTGACTCCTGCGAAATGTTAACCTTTACATTTTCAGCAATCTGTTCAATCAAATCCATAGTATCAATGGAAAGATATTGCAAATCAGCATCCTGTACAGATGTCGCATCCTGTGGTACCTGTTCACTTACCGAAAAAGTAATTTCTTCCGTTGTCTCTGGTACACGGCTGTCTTTCTGTATTGCTGATTGCGTTTGTTTCAGTTGTTCTCCACTGTCTGTTTCTGCGTCTTCATTTGCCTCGTTGCTTTGTGCCTCTTTGGAAACATTCACAATTTGCGGCGTATCTGTATTTTCCACAGTACGCTCCATCTGGTTCAAATATGTATCATCTGTATTTGATGTATCCACTGTTGTAAGAACTTTCTCTGTTCTTTCAGGCCTCACAGTTGTTTCAACTTGTGGTATCTCTGTAACAGTTTCATTTTCTACAAGTTCCATTTGAGAAATCAAATCTGCAAACTGATTTTCATTTATTTCTAATGTATCCATAAAATCATTTGCAACGTCTTGTATCTTCTGCATTAAATCAGCAAATTGTGGATTCAGCAACAGTTCCTGTGGACTATCCACATTTTGTATTTGTTGAACTAGTTGAGCCAAATTTTGTGAATCCAAGAGGTCAAAGGCTGTCATACCAAGCGTTCCCATAACTTCGACAACTTTATCGTCATCAATGTCCAATGTTTCCGCTACTGTATGAACCAAATCTTTTTGTACATTGCTAATTTCTTCCGAATTGCCGTCAATTTTATCAGTAATTGGATTTTTCGCATCAATCTGCTTATCGCAATATTGATACTGTTCATAGCCTGTACTTGCAGCATCTGTATCTTTCACATCTGAACGCTGATCCTTCACGTTAGAAACATTTGGATTTGTAGAGTAGTTTGCGTTCATTATCGTAGAAAATACCGCCACTTTATCTGACTTGTCAGCCTTTGTTTTGCCAGCTGCAGCATTTGCACTTAACATTTGGTTCTGCTTTGCAGATCCTATATTAAATACACTTGCACTCGCCAAACATGTCCCTCCTTTCTTTTTCCAGATCACTACTTCTTTGATGGTTCCATGATTTCCGTCAGCTTCGCCGCAGTCTCCGCATTCATCTTGCCAAGAATATCCGCCCTCGCCTGTGCTCCCATACACATCAGTATATCGGAAACCAGTCCCAAGTTGTCTGTCATTGTATCAAAAATGGCAGCTGCTTCCTTTGGTTTCATTTGCGAATATGTCTTCGCGTAATCCTGAACCTCATCATCGTAGGTAATCTGTTCAACAACTTGTTTATATAAGACTTCCGCATTCTCTGGATCAATGCTTTCATAATAAGTCTTATATTCATTTATATCGGGTGCTTCATCAGAAAAAACAACCTCTTCATAAAATTTTTCTTTTTCCTTTTCAAAGGCTGCCTGATCTTTTTTATAGCTAGACAAATCTTTGATTTGTTTTTTCAAATCCTTAATTGTCTGTTTGTCTTTTTTCTTTTTATTCTGTGCTTCATCTAACTGTAATTCCAATTCTTTGATACGATTGACCGCATCATCTAAAGATGAGTACTGGTACTGCGTATCTTCCGTTTCATAAGTACCTTGTGTGCTTTCCTGATTCGGGAGAATTTTGTTGATATACGGAACATCCTTTAATATAGGATAAAGCACCGTCGACCCAAAGCCCCCAACATCTGTTTTAATCAGAATAGCTATAATTCCAAGCCAGATAATGATGATAAGAACTGTAACAAGGGCTAACACACCTTTTCCGCCCTCTTTTTCTTCATCCAGTTCCTTATTTTCTTCTTTATCAATTTCTTTTTCTTTATCTCTGTCTTTTTTCGCCATTGGGATTTCTCCTTTATTTATTGTAAGTATAACTTACCAGTTCATCTATTTCTTTTGTTTCTGCTTCAGCAAGTTCATGCTTAAATTCCTCAAATGCCTTTTCTCTCAGTTTTTCCTGAACCTTTCTTTCCTGCACAACTTCATTCAGTTTATCACGAGCCTCTTCCATTGCCTTTTCCGCTTTATGAACTTCCATCATCTGTCTACGCACAATCGTTTTCATATTATTCAAGTCAGCTCTGGCATGAAAAACTTCTTCCATATCCAGTTTTCCTGTCATGGCATTCTTTAATTTTTTTTCATACCCCATACGTCGAATAATATATTCCTGTAATACATTTTGCTCGTCCAGATATTTTTGGTTTGCTGTACCATAAGCCATCTTTGCCTGTGTTTCCAGTTTGAGTTTGATATCCAATATATTCTGCATCTGGTAGACAAATTTTGCCATACACTACATCTCCTTCAAAACTGATTAATTTTCGAATACTTTTGCAAGTAATTCTATCTCTTCATCAAATGTAAATTTTTCGTCCGTTCCCTGACATAAAAAAGCATTAACATCTTTAATTTTTTTTATTGCATAATCAATATCCGGATTGGAACCATTCTTATATGCACCAATATTAATCAAGTCCTCCGCCTCATTATATGTTGCAAGAACATTTTTTAATTTTCCGGCTAAGGTTTTGTGCTCTTTTGTTACAATTGAATTCATGACACGGGAAATGCTCTGTAAAATATCAATCGCCGGGTAATGATTCTTGTGTCCAAGTTTACGATCCAGCATAATATGTCCATCCAGAATTCCTCTTGCCGTGTCCGTAATCGGCTCATTAAAATCGTCACCATCTACCAGCACCGTATAGAGTCCCGTAATTGATCCTTTGTCATTCGTTCCTGCACGTTCGAGAAGTTTTGGCATCTCCGAATAAACACTCGGTGGATATCCTCTTGTAACAGGCGGTTCTCCGGATGCCAGACCGATTTCTCTCTGCGCCTGTGAAAAACGCGTCATCGAATCCATCATCAGCAAAACATCTTTTCCCTGATTGCGAAAATACTCCGCAACCGCAGTCGCCGTTTTCGCACACTTATTTCGAATTAACGCCGGTTTGTCTGAAGTTGCGACAACGACAACAGATCTTGCCATTCCTTCCGGGCCAAGATCTCGTTCAATGAACTCACGCACCTCTCGGCCACGCTCGCCAATCAGTGCAATCACATTAACATCTGCTTTCGTATTGCGGGCAAACATGCCAAGTAGTGTGCTTTTACCAACTCCGGATCCGGCAAAAACGCCGATTCTTTGACCTTTTCCAACTGTGATAAGACCATCAACCGCCTTTACTCCAAGTGGAAGTACCTCACTGATAATCTCACGATCCATCGGATCTGGTGGTGCCTGTTCCAACGGATAATATTCTCCATGAACTTCCTTTTCGCTGTCAGTAAGACGCCCTATTCCATCCAATGTATGTCCTAAAAGTTCATCACTCACTAAAACAGACAATGGATGCCCGGTATTCTCTACTATGCATCCAACGCCAACACCTTCCACACTGTCAACCGGCATAAGAATCAGCTTGGAATCATGAAATCCTACCACTTCAGCAATCACATGTTCCTTCTGATTTTCCCCTGGATATATCCGGCACAAATCTCCCAGACGTGCTTTGGGTCCAATTGATTCAATTGTAAGTCCAACTACTTTCGCAACTTTTCCATAGCTTTTATAAAAAGTCCGATCCATAAGTTGCAAATATTTTTTTGCTTTCTCAATCACAAATATGCTCCATCTTTATACAAGTGACTTAATATCTTTTAAAAGGTTTTCAAGCTGTGTATCAATTCCACAATCAAACACGCCAAACGAAGTTTCTATCTTGCATTGGTCATCTTGCATTTTCGCATCATGAACAAATTCTATGGATACTTTCTGTCCAACAATTTCCCGGATTTCATCCATATGTGCTTCAATAATTTCGCGGTTCGCTTCATTTACATGAATACGAATTTCATCGCCAACCTCAATATCCATCAATACATTTTTCACTAATGAATATAAAATTTCTCTTTTATTTTCAAACTGAATATGAAAAACCTTGTCAAAAACCTGAATCACAGCATCGACAATATCACCTTCCATAGCATTGATATTTTGCTCATACTCACTTTCCAGCTCCTGTTTTCGTGCCTCCAGCTCCTGTTCTTTTTCGCGGTACTGTGCTTCCAAAGCCTCTTCTTTTTCTTTTCCACCTTCTGCATAGCCCAATTGCTTCTGTTCCTGCATCAGCTTATTGGCTTTTTCTCCCGCATTCTGTAGAATCTGCTGTGCATTCACCTGGGCATTTTCGATAATACTCTGAGCTTCTCTCTTGGCGACCTCAAGTGTCACTTGACGTATTTTTTCTGCTTCTGCTTTGATTTTTTGTATTTCCTGCGCCGGATCACCAGTTGGGACCGCTGAAATCCCATCCAATTTCGGCATAATTGGTAATTCTTTATGTATGTTAACTTCGTTATTGTGAAAGTGCGATTTTTCAAGTCTTTGATCTGAATTGATAATGCGTTTTCCTCCATCTGAGTTAACAACATAACATTGCTTTAACAGATTAGACAACGATATCATCACCTCCACCACGGGAAATCACGATTTCACCAGCATCCTCTAACTTACGAATAATATTGACAACTTTCTGTTGTGCTTCTTCCACATCTTTCATACGTACAGGGCCCATGAAATCCATATCCTCTTTGATCATTGCCGCCAAACGCTTAGACAGGTTCTTAAATATAACATTCTGTACTTCCTCAGATGTATTCTTAAGAGCAAGCTCAAGATCAGCATTTTCAACATCACGCAGCACTCGCTGTATTGCACGATCGTCCAACAATAAAATATCCTCGAACACGAACATTTTTTTTCGGATTTCGTCCGCAAGCTCCGGCTCCTCGATTTCGAGTGATTCCATAATATGCTTTTCGGTTCCTCTGTCCACACTGTTCAAAATGTTTACAATTGCGTCGATACCACCAACAATTGTGTAATCCTGATTAACAAGAGACGCAAGTTTACGTTCCAATACGCTCTCCACTTCTTTGATTACATCCGGAGAGGTACGATCCATTGTTGCAATTCTCTTTGCAACATCCGCCTGCTTTTCTGGCGGCAAAGCACTCAAAACGAGTGATGCCTGACCAGGTGCCAGATAAGACAAAATCATGGCAATTGTCTGTGGATGCTCATCCTGAATAAAATTCAGGAGCTGACTCGGATCGGTCTTTCTCACAAACTCGAATGGGCGCACCTGCAAGGATGCCGTTAATTTTGCGATAACTCCCTGTGCCTTGTCACTTCCAAGTGCTTTTTCTAACAATTCTTTCGCATAATTAATACCGCCTTCTGCAATATACTGTTGTGCAAGGCATACTTGATAAAATTCATCTAAAACTTCTTCTTTTGTCTGTGGCGAAACACTTCTTGTATTTGCAATTTCAAGGGTAAGTTCTTCAATCTCATCTTCTTTGAGATGTTTGAAAATAGTAGCTGCTTTTTCAGGTCCCAAAGTAATTAATAAGATGGCAGCTTTCTGTACACCCGTATAAGACTCACTCATGCTTTACTCCCAATCCTCATTCAACCAATTACGCAACAGTAATGCTGCCGCATCTGGATTTTCATCCACAAATTTTTCTATTAATAACCGGGTCTCTGATTTTTCAGAGTATCCGATATCATCTAAATCTTCCGACGTATCCGCGGTCGACTGTAAAAGTGCATCGACAGAAAGTTCTGGCTCTGCTTCCTCTTCATCCTGTTTTCTAGTACTTCTAAACACAACAAAACCAAGTAATGCAAAGATCAGTACCGCAAGTGCAATCTGCAAAATGTCAGTCAAACCGATGCCCTTGCTACTGGAGTCTACGAACTGCGGCCGTTCATAACATACAAAAGAAATCTGGTCGGTATTAAATCCTGTAGATTTTGCAATCAGATCAATATAGTCCTGATTTGCATTTACCTGAACCGGATCACTATGTGCAGCCTTAAACTCGTCAAATGTCATATCATCTAACTGACCACTCGCCTTAAGTTCATCTTCATCGTAAACAACCCATCTTGTCGCCGAAACCGCAACCGAACAAGTATCATAATTAATCACACCACCATTATTGGTTGTCTTGGTGTCTTCTTCATTCGGTGCATATACTGTATCGGTGTCCGTAATGCTGGATTCTGTAATCTCTCCATCCTGCGTTACATAGGTTGGTGTGTCATCATTCGAGTCTGTTCCCGGAACTGCTGCCTGCCCACCAGTAGCATCTGAAGTATATTCTGATTTGCTGGTAATTTCTCCGTTGTCCATTCCATCGTTATGTGAATATACTTTTGTCTCTTTCTCCACTTTGTCAAAAGACATATCAAGATTGATTCCGACCTGAACATCTGAAAAGATTCCAGACTGTACAAGAACATCTTTGATATTCTGCTTGACCATATTCTGTGTTTTTTCTTTTGCGCTCAAATTGGAAGATAAAACCGCCGACGCAGAATCCTGATCAGCTCCTGAATAGAGAAGCTTCGACGTTTTCTGATCCAGTATTGTAATCTTTTGCGTTGAATCATTTCCAAGCTGCGTTGCAACAAAACGTGCAATCGAATACGCCTGATCTTCGTCCATATCACCATTTAAAGCAAGTGATACACTGGCAGAGCTCTCCTGCATCTGTGAAAGAAGCGTTCCATCATCTGTTGGAACATCCAGTGCAACTGTTGCAGAATCAATCAAATCATTTGCTGTCAGATCCTTTGCCAGTTTTTCTTCCATATAATTTTTGTATAACTTCTGTTTGTCCGCTTCTGTCGTAGACATGCTTCCATTTACAACGCTCGAAAGATCCGGACCGGAAAGTGAATATCCGGCGGTCGCAATATCATTGGAACCAAGCAGCATATTTGCCGCACTTTCATCTTTTACATTCACTTCAAAATGCGTAGAATTTGATACTTTATAATCTATTGTACCATCAGAATCAAGTAAATCCTTTACCTGGCTGGCCACTTTTGTATTTTCGCAATCAATCAGTGTCGTGTAAGTAGGTTTTGTTACAACAACATATAAAATCACAAGCGCAACTATCACAATTGCTGTCAGGCTGAGCATAAGTGCCCTTTGCTTATTATTAAATTTCTTCCACCATGCGACTACACGATCGATTATTTTCTGTAACTGTTCCGGCATGTTATCCCCTCACTCGCCTATTATACAGACATCTGCATAAGTTCTTTGTATCCATCGACTAATTTATCTCTTACTGCAACTGTATACTGCAATGCAATATTCGCCTTTGTTTCTGCAATAAGTAAATCATGTGTATTATCTGACTCTCCAAGTGCGAACCGGATTTCTTCCGACTCCGCCTTGTTCTGTAGATCATTTGTCTCATCTACTGACTGCATCATTGCAGACAGGATGGAATCAAAGCTGTTCGTTTTGTTATCATCAGTGGATGTCTTCTGTGTATATATATTCGAATAAATTGGTAACACACCATTCAATGCTGAAATATCCATTTCTTTTTCCTCATACAATTTGCAAATTTATCTATAATAAACTAATGAATTACTGTCCGATTGATAATCCGGTCTGCGCCATGCTCTTGCTTGCTTCAAAAGCAGTAGCATTTGCTTCGTACGCACGCGTAGAATCAATCAGATTTGTCATTTCTGTAACCGTATTGACATTCGGATAAGAAACATATCCATTTTCATCAGCATCCGGATTTGCCGGATCATATTCTTTTACAAAATCCGTCTCATAATCTTCCCGAACAGAGGTAACTTTCACCCCATTACCGATTGCTGCATTTTTTGATGCAGAATAATACTGGGAAAAAGGTGTCACATTGCGTTCTCCAAAAGTAACAACCTTTCTACGGTACGGACCTCCACTCTCTGTCGAAGTTGTATTAACATTTGCTATATTTTCTGCAATAATGTCCGTACGAAAGCGTTCTGCAGTCATTGCAGATGCGCTGATATTAAACGACTGAAATAAAGCCATCTTTTATTCCTCCTTAACTGATTACTGATTTCATTCGGCTGAACTGGTTATTGATTCCCGCTGTAATTCCTTCATATCGAAGCTGCTCAGAAGCATATTCCACTTCTTCCGAGTCAATATCCACATTGCTTCCATCCAGACGATACGAATAGTTCGTCAAATCGGTATACACGGACGGATTCAGACGATCCAGATTCGCATGATCAATTTTATAATCTAGCGACGTATGTTTGCAACGCCCCAATTCCTCTTTCAGGGTGCTTTCAAAATCAAGGTCTTTTCTCTTGTATCCAGGTGTATTTACATTAGCAATGTTATTTGCCAGAACGGTTTCTCGCTTCCAGCTTGCATCTGCCGCTTTATCTAAAACATTGACGTAATTAAATGCGTTTGTACTTAACATGTTTCTCCCTTCATCTAGTGCCCCTAATTATTCTATCATACTAATTATAGTATACTTCCCTCAAAAAACAAGTGCTTTTTTCCTAAATTCTCCAAATATGCGACAAAAAAGGACCTATATCTTGTATAAGTCCCTTTAAACATCCACTCCATTGGCATATGAAATTATTTTTTATTTTTCTTTTTTAATTGTTCAAGTTCGTCGAAAACCACATCGTTGACAACTTTGATGTAAGTTCCTTTCATTCCAGATGAACGTGACTCAATAACACCGGCACTTTCAAACTTACGCAACGCATTTACAATGACAGACCGGGTAATTCCAACCCGATCCGCAATCCTGCTCGCCACAAGAATACCTTCATTTCCGTCCAGTTCATCAAATATATGTGTAATCGCCTCCAACTCAGAAAATGAAAGTGTACTAATCGCAGATTTTACAATTGCAACTTTACGTTCTTCCTCTGCGCTCTCTTCATTGACTGAGCGCATCATTTCAAGTCCGACAACCGTTGTTCCATACTCTGTGAGAATAATATCATCAATATCGTACTCTCTCTCACTGCGGTACTCAAAAAGAGTTCCAAGCCTCTCGCCTGCAATATCAATTGGTGTAATAATCGCACGATATCTGCGGGATTCTTCCCCGAAACCCAGCGTTTCCAGATTAACATTCTCTTTTGTAGAAAGGATGCCAAGCAATCGTTCATTCAAATCCGGATCAATATATCCACCAACTTCATCCACAATCAGTTCATGCAATTCGTCTACTCCTTTGCAAACACTTGAGCCAAGTACTTTGCCTTTCTTGCTGATCACAAGGATATCGGAATCCAAAATTCCGGTCAGCACATCACAAATGTCATTAAAAACAACTTTTGACGAGCTGTTATTATGAAGAAGTTTATTAATTTTCCTAGTCTTATCCAGAAGCTGAACACTCATATTTATTTCTCCCATCTATTTTTTGAGAATTTCCATATATTATGAGTTTAGCACTATTTATCTGACAATTCAACTTTTTTTATAAAATTGAATTATTTTTCCTTTTCTTTTTGCTCAGTATAGCCACAATGTTCATCCGCACAGGCAAGTTTGTTTCCTTTTTCCACCATATAGCCACCACAGCGCGGACATTTTTTGTCCACTGGACGACCCCAGCTCATAAAGTCACATTCCGGATAATCAATGCAGCCATAGTAACGACGTCCTTTTTTTGTCATTTTAATCACAACATCCTTACCACACTTTGGACATGCAACGCCAATTTTCTCATAATATGGCTTGGTATTACGACACTCTGGAAATCCCGGACATGCGAGGAACTTTCCATGTGGACCATATTTAATGACCATGTTACGGCCACAAACTTCACAGATTTCATCCGTCACTTCATCTTCGATTGTGATTTTTTCCAATTCTTCCTCTGCTGCCTGCACGGCCTTCTCCAGATCCGGATAGAAATTAGCCACTACCGTCTTCCATGGAACGGCACCTTCTGCGACACTATCCAGAAGTGACTCCATATTAGCCGTAAAATGTTCATCCACAATGGTAGGGAATGATTCTTTCATAATAGAATTTACTACTTCTCCAATTTCGGTCACATACAGATTCTTATTTTCCTTTGTAATATAACGGCGGGCAATAATCGTTGTGATTGTTGGAGAATACGTACTCGGACGTCCAATACCAAGTTCCTCCAATGTCTTAACGAGTGATGCCTCTGTATAATGTGCTGGTGGCTGCGTAAAATGCTGCTTTGGGTCATACTCTACAAGAGAAAGCTTTGTATCTTTGTCCAGTGATTTCAAAAGCACCTGTTTTTCTGCTTTTTCATCGTCTGCTTCTGTGTACACTGCCATAAAGCCATCAAAAGTGACCCTGGAAGTTGATACACGGAAATGATAATCGCCCACACCGATATTTACGGTTGTTGTCTCATAAACTGCATTTGCCATACGGCTGGCTGCAAAGCGTTTCCAGATCAGCTGATATAAACGGAACTGGTCACGACTTAACGACTCTTTGATTTCTGAAGGAATCCGGTTAATATCAGTAGGTCGGATTGCCTCGTGCGCATCCTGAATCTTGGCATTGGATTTCTTGCCTGTCTCTCCTGCGGAAACATATGAATCTCCGTAAGTTTCTTCAACAAAAGTTCTTGCAGCTGCATCTGCTTCTTCAGAAATACGGACGGAATCGGTACGCAGGTATGTAATAATACCTACCGTACCCTGTCCTTTGATATCCACGCCTTCATATAACTGCTGCGCAATCCGCATCGTCTTTGAAATCGGGAAATTCAACGCTTTCGAAGCTTCCTGCTGCAATGTACTCGTTGTAAATGGAAGCGGAGCCTTCTTTGTACGCTCTCCTTTTTTAATATCGGTAACGTTAAAGTCTTTATCTTTGAGTTCTGCTAAAACAGCATCCATCTGTTCCTTGGAAGTAATCTCGATCTTCTCACCGTTTTTATCCATCAGTTTTGCAATAATCGGTTTCTTTTCTCCTTCCGGAAGAAGGCTTGCCTCCAATGACCAGTACTCTTCTGGAATAAATGCATTAATTTCTTCTTCACGATCACATACGATACGAAGAGCCACCGACTGCACACGTCCGGCACTTAAACCTCTTTTTACTTTTGCCCAGAGAAGCGGGCTGATCCGGTAACCTACCATACGGTCAAGCATTCTTCGCGCCTGCTGTGCATCCACCAGATCCATATCGATTTCTCTTGGATTTTTCAAAGATGTCTTGACTGCGCTTTTTGTAATCTCGTTGAAACTGATACGGCTCACATCCTTGTCATCGAGCTTAAGAGCCTTTGTAAGATGCCATGAAATTGCTTCCCCTTCACGGTCCGGGTCAGTTGCGAGATATATTTTATCTGCTTTTTTTACTTCTTTACGCAATTTTGCAAGGATTTCGCCTTTTCCACGGATTGTAATATATTTGGGTTCAAAATCATTTTCCGGACTAAATCCAAGCTGACTTTTTGGCAAATCACGGACATGTCCGTTTGATGCCATTACTTCATAATTTTTTCCAAGAAACTTTTTAATTGTTTTTACTTTTGCAGGTGACTCTACGATTACCAGATACTTTGCCATCAGAATATGCTCCTTTATGCTATGCTAGATCAAATATTTTTTATATAATAATTGGGAATATTTTCTTTGATAAATCCTTTATTTTCCAGTCTTTCCAGAATATCCAAAAGCTGACTCAATGTATAAGGACTCCGTTCAACCATTGTTCCAACCCCCAACGGATGAAAATCGAATAAACTATACACCAACGATTCGTCTTTTTCAAGCAGATTTTTTTTAAAGTCCATTTGCTCCATACAAAAAGCACTGTCTAATTCCATTGTTTTCAGAAAATCATCAATATTATGCAATACACCTGCCCCCTGCTGAATCAGACTGTTGCATCCCTGACTCAGTTCATCGGTAATTCTTCCCGGCAATGCATAAACTTCCCGCCCCTGTTCCATCGCATAATCCGCAGTAATGAGAGAACCACTTTTTAGTCTTGCCTCTATAACGACCGTATAGTCTGCAAGTCCTGCAATGATGCGGTTTCTCTGTGGAAAATAAGCAGGAAGAGGCGGTGTATGTAATGCATATTCAGAAAGAATTCCTCCACACATTGTAATTTTTTCATACAAACGCTGATTCGACTTCGGATAACACACATCCACTCCACAACCAAGCACCGCATATGTGTCGCCTTTTCCATCCAATGCTCCAAAATGACTATCCGTGTCAATGCCGAGTGCCATCCCGCTGATTACATCCACTTTTGCCTCTGCCAGTCTCTTTGCAAGTTTTCCTGCAACCTGGCTTCCATATGCACTTCTTCCACGCGCCCCGACAATGGCAACTCTCTTCCTGCTTTCATCCGGAAGTTTACCCACGTAATACAGTGCGTATGGTGCATGCGCAATGATTTTAAGTTTTTCCGGATACGCATCATCTTCCCATGACACAAATCCTGCACCACTCTCCATCAGTTCCTGCCACTTCTGCTGTAAATTCCAATTTTTCCTGCTTAAGATAATCGATTGCGCATCTTTTTGAGACAAGCCGGTCATTTTTTCTATTGCCCGGTCACTGAGCATATACAATTCCTCTGCACAGCTGCAGTTTCTATATATAAATTCGTATTTCGAGGGAGTCATTCCCGGAATATTAGCCAGCCAATATCGATACATCATACACCTCCCCAAATTTTTTCATCCATGCTCCGGTAACAGACAGCTTCCTGAAGATCAGTGATTCCGATTTTATCCGCCTTACGCATATCTGCAATTGTCCGTGCTACCCGTAAAATTTTATGATAGGTCCGCGCTGTCAACGACATTTTTTCATATATTTTTTGCATATATAGTTTTTCTTCTTTTTCCAGCGGACAAAATTCTGAAAGCCGGGATGCCGGAATTCTACTGTTGTGACGAAACTTCTCCTGCGCAAACCGTTGCATCTGTATCTGATGACAAGCATATACTCTTTTCTGTATTTGTGCAGAGCTCTCATTTTTTCCCTTTTCCATCAATTCCGTAAAACTTACCATCGGTGCCTCCACGCACAAATCCATCCGATCAATTAATGGTTGGGAAATTTTGTCAAAATGCCTTTTTAAAGAGGCCTGCGAACAGCGACATTTCTGCATGTTCGGATAATATCCACAATTGCAGGGATTCATCGATGCCAGCAACAAAAAATCTGCCGGATAGCAAATGTTTCCACGCGCCCGTGTAATCCGGATTTCCTGTTCTTCCAATGGCTGGCGTAAAATTTCGATCGTCGTCTTATCAAACTCTGTCAACTCATCTAAAAAAAGCACACCATTATGCGCCAGTGAAATTTCTCCGGGTTTCGGAAAAAGTCCGCCACCGGCAAGCCCCGCTTTCGTAATAGTATGATGCGGATTGCGAAATGGGCGCTTTTCAATCAATGTCTGACTATTAGAAAGCAATCCACAAATACTGTAAATCTTGGAAACTTCCAATTGCTCGTCCTTTTCCAACGGTGGCAGAATCGTTGCCATCCGTTCCGAAATCATGGTTTTTCCAGACCCCGGTGGTCCAACCATCAGCATATTGTGCATGCCACTTGCTGCAATCTCCGCTGCACGTTTTAAAAAAGCCTGTCCGTTGACTTCCGCAAAATCAACTTCTGATATTTTATTCTGTATATCTGCCAACTGCATTTCCGGATTTTCATATTCGGTTGTCTGTAAAAAATGAATAACATCCATAAGTTTGTCAAACCCAAGCACTTCTGCCTGTTCCACCAGTTTCCCTTCCGCAAGATTTGCAGCTGGGACAACAAAATGGCTATAGCCCGCTTTCTGTCCATCTGAAACGATTGGCAACACTCCACTTACACCCAAAAGCTGTCCGTTCAAATTCAATTCTCCTGTAAACATCACATTCTGCGTGTGCTTCATAGGTATTTCTCCCATTGCGACCAGGAGCGCAATGGCAATTGGGAGATCAAACCCTGTTCCGCTTTTTCTTATATTTGCCGGCGACAGATTGATTGTAATCCTTTTTGCGGGCAAACAAAATCCGCAATTGTGCAAAGCTGTCCGCACACGTTCTCTTGCTTCCTTCACTTCCGAAGAAAGATAACCGACCATATCAAAAGCCGGCATTCCTGTACTGATATCTACTTCCACCTTCACCAGAACCGCCTCTATTCCGCTGAGCATGGATGTCATGACCGTACTATACATATACACCTCTATTCCAACATGGGAAAAGCGCATAGATTTATGCATGAAAAAAGATGAATTTATATTACCATACAATTCATCTTTTTACACCTGTTATTTTCATTTATTCACAAATTATTTTTTTCAGTTTATTCAACGCCTTCTTTTCAATACGCGAAACATACGATCTGGATATACCAAGTTCTTTTGCAATCTCTCGCTGCGTCATTTCCTTTGTTCCATCCATCCCATAACGTTTCTTTACAATATACAGTTCCCGTTTCGTCAAAACACGCTTCATATTCTGATTTATTTTTACAATCTGTTCCTTTTTTTCTACATCATCCACCACATTGCGGTCATGAAATTCCAATACATCTAAAAGCTGAATCTGATTCCCCTCTTTATCGACTCCGATTGGTTCAAACAAAGACACTTCTCCTCTGTATTTTCTCTTATTGCGAAAATACATCAGCATTTCGTTATCAATGCATCGAATCGCGTAGGTAGCAAACCTGCTTCCATAATCGTGTTTAAAACTGTTTACTGCTTTTAGCAAACCAATTGTTCCAATGGATATAAGATCCTCCGTATCTTCCTCTGAATTCACGTATTTTTTTGCCACATGGGCAACAAGGCGCATATTGTGTAAAATCAGTTCTTCCTTCGCCATCCGATCCCCGTTTTTCAGGCGGTTCAGGCAGTCAGCTTCCTCCTCCGGTGACAGTGGAATCAAAAATGTTTTCACTTAGCACCTTTTTTCATCGCTTTCTATCATTGTATGTTGCCAACTGCGATTACGTGCCTTTCCCATAAAAAACGGACAAGGCATTGCTACTGCAATGCCTCGGTTCTTTTTTCCAGTTCTTCTTTTTCGTATGGAACTTTTCCTTTTAACAACTCATATTTCACAAAAGAAAAGGTCTCTTTTTCGCCTTTAACTGCTAACATTTTAAGCAGATAATATAAAAGTGCCTCTGTATCTTCATGAATCAGATAATGTCCTCTTCCATGCTCAAAATATTCGATTGGACTTCGATCGGTATATTTTTCCCTCTGATAATTTTTCGATGCACTGATACGGTCAATGAACATCTCTGCCACATAGCGAATAGGCATTTTCATTCCTGTCATGCCGCCATGCTCTTTTCCATGATCCTTCTCTGCCGCATAATCAATCCAGTATTCCATATGATGCTTATTTCTGCCCTTATGATGCAGCCAGGCAGAAGAATATCCCTTATCTTCTCGCTCCGCGTTATTCGGACTCATATACCCTTTATAATACTTACATCCTACCAAAAATTCCGTGGGAAAATATTTTGACAGGTCATGCAACAATCCCTGTCGGTACAATCCCACTTTAAAGCATCCCACAAGCACCAGATTTTTATGTTTTGTAATCGTGCAAAAATGTTTCCACGCCTTTATCATTTTCTTTCTTTGCCCTTCCTTTTGCCTTCTTTTGGTTCAGTTTTTCCTACCAATACACAAATAGACTGTGCTTTTAAGACAATATCCCCCCGTTCCTGCAATACCGGTTTCTCCAAAAATGGCATCTTATCATCGCTTGTATCCAATACAAGATACCAGTGTTTATCTTTTTCCAGTTTCGGCAACGCAAGTGTAGACGCTGCAGAATAAAAATTGTATGCTACATACACATCTTCTGTGTATCGCTCATCTGTGGAATAGGCCCCATTGTACATCATTCCCAGTGCCATTCTCCCCTCGGACGGTTCTAAAATCCACGCACTTTCCCCGTGAAATGACAAATCCGGACTTCCATAGGAACGATAGTCAGAAAATTGAAATGGCATCTCATTGGCAACAATCGGGTGTTCCCGGCGAAACTGCGCCAACTGCTCTAAAAAGTGAATTTCCCGGCGATGTGTCTTTTCATTCTTCCAATTGACCCAGCCAACCGGATTATCCTGACAGTATGCATTATTATTTCCCTGCTGGGAATTGCCGATTTCATCGCCGGACCATACAAGTGGAACCCCCTGTGCCAGAAAAAGCATTGCCATACTGTTACGCCATTTTAATTTGCGCAGCTTGTTGATATAATGCTTTCTTGTCGGTCCTTCTACTCCGTAATTGTTGCTGAAATTCCAACTATTTCCGTCTAAATTATCCTCGCCATTCGCCTCGTTGTGACGATCGTTATACATAAACAGATCTGCCAATGTAAAACCATTATTGCTGGTTATAAAATTGACAAAACCATACTTATTCCCCTGCTTGCGCTGCTGATCAATAAATTCCCGCATATTTGCATTAAAATGATTCAGCACACGGCGCGCCGGATACATATATTCTTCTTTATACACATACAGATTCTTGTATTTACGCTGAATTGTGCAGATGTTTGCATCGAACCCGGTGTAAAAAATCTTTGTTCGACTGAGCATATTATCCTGTATGATTGCCGTCATCGGTAGATTCCCACCGAGCAGGTGAAATCCATCCACATGATACTCTCTTACCCAGTAATGCAACGCTTCCATAACAAGATTGTGATCGACATCCTCCGGGAAAAACATCTCCATAATACATTCCATATGATGATCATGGAGTTTTTTGATCAGTGACTTGTATTCTGCCGAGGCTTCCTTCGGCTTTGAGGCATAAGATGCCTTCACAGCAAAATAGTTTCCCTCTACATATCCCCAGTAATTTACCTTAGAATCTTCCTTTGGCGCAACCGGTGGCAAAATCCGGTCCTCTTCTTTTGGATCCCACTGAATATAATCCGGGAGCTTGGATACCGGCGGAATCATCATCTCTTCGAACTCATATACCGGCATCAGCTCAACCGTCGTAATCCCAAGCTTTTTTAAATATGAAATTTTATTTTTTAATGCCAGAAATGTTCCTGGAAACCGTCTGCCCATCGCATCCATGGTAAATCCACGCACATGAAGCTTGTACATGACCATCTCGCTCCCTGGTATCTCCGGTGCAGTCTCATTTTCCCAGTCAAACGTATCCGTAACAAAAGCCCCACACACTTCATAATCATGCTCTTTACGTGTCTTATCATTCCAGATATAACGTCCCATAATCGCATGCGCACACGGATCCATCACTTTCTGTCCATTAATCTCAAAATAATATTCTTCATCTTCCAAGGAAAGATCCGCAACCGCAATGGAACGCAAAGAACCTACATAATATGCCTGTGGAACTTCAATTCGGTCGACTGTGCCGGTGATCGTATTCGTAAGGACGACATAACACTGGTCCTCTTTTTCACCGCAAAAAGTGAAATTGGTCCATTCCTGCTCCTGACATACCCCTAATTTTGCGTAATTTCCTTCTTTTATCTTTGTCTTCATTCTATACCGCCATCTTGTTCTTCTCTAACTGTCTTTGTAAATTATACCTTTTTTCTTTTCCTTTGTATATCTTTTTTTCTCTACATTGAGAATTGACAAGCATTCACACACTCTATATAATGAAAAAAGCAGATTAACCAGGTAGAAAGAGGTACGATATGGCAACTTTTGAAAAAGTAACCCCTGTAACAGAAGACGAAGCCGATGATATCCGTGTTACATTAGAGTTGGATGAAGGCGAAGTGGAATGTGAAATTCTCACAATTTTTGAAGCAAACAATCGCGATTACATTGCTTTGATGCCCCTTGACAAAAAAGGAGAAGGCACTGGCGACGTATATCTTTATCGTTATGCAGAAGACGAAGAAGGACTTCCGCAGATTGACTTTATCGACAATGATGAAGAATATGAAATTGCTGCAGACCGTTTCGACGAAATGCTCGACGAGGATGAATTCGATTCCATGGAGGATTAAAGCAAAAAGCTTTCGTACATGCTGAACACACAGCTATACGAAGGCTTTTTTGATATCCACTCATTCTTTTGGCAAAGTCTCTGCCCCTGCTTCCTTCAAAAAGCGTGACAATTCCACCTTCTTATTGTGAAGTGTTTTTACTGAACATAAGGTAAGACTTCTCTTTGCACGTGTCATTCCAACATAAAACAGACGCCTTTCCTCTTCCATATCCGGCTGTAACACAGCTTTCTTATATGGGGTGATTCCCTCATTCACATCAATCAGAAACACTTTTTCAAATTCGAGCCCCTTTGAACTGTGCAGGGTTGCGAGAACCACCGCATCCTCATTCGAATTTCCTCGTTTTGCCAATTCCTCGAGTTCTTTCTTATAATTCTCGATATGGGTATACCATTCCTCTAGCGTCCGGTACCCTTTGGCATTACTTAAAATTTCATCTGCCACATCATACAGATCTTCCTTATTGACATTGCGGTAATCCGCGTAATCGGCAATATAATCATCGTACCCGATTCCTCTCCGGATAAAATTAATGGCTGCATAAGGACTTAATGTATTCAGTACACGCGTATCATGCCATAATTGTTCGATACGCTCCGCAATCCATGGCTGTTCATCATACATCCTTATCCACTCATCAAACGCCACATGTGGCTCACACAGACTATCTCTGCCAATATATCGCTTCGGCTTATTCATGATGCTTAAAAAATCCGCGCGCTTGTCACTTCCCTGCGCAATCCGGATATACGCAAAAAAGTCTTTTGCGATCCAGTGTTCATATATATTCGGAATCCGGTCTTTCGTCCGGAATGCCATATTTCTTGAAAGCATTTGTTCCATCAACAGTCGTGGCTGCACATTTGTCCGAAAGAGAACGGCAATTTGTGGCAAAGGAATTCCTTCTGCCCGTGCTTTCTCAATTTCATTAATAAGAAATGTATTTTCCTGTCGTTCATCCTCAAACAGGAAAAACCTTACCGGATCCTGTTCCCTGCGGTGCGCGGTGATTGTTTTCTTAAATCGTTCCTCATTGTGTGCAATCAAGCGCCGGGATGCCTCTACAACAGCCGATGTACACCGATAATTGACATCCAGTGTGACCACTTTCGCCTTCGGATATACTTTTGTAAACTGCAACATAATTTCCGGTTTAGAGCCACGGAAACGGTAGATTGACTGATCGTCATCTCCTACAATAAACAAATTATCCGCAGGCTTTGCCAACATACGCATAATGTCATACTGTATCTGATTGATATCCTGAAACTCATCGATTAATATGTACTGATACTTTTTCTGCCAGGCAGATAAAATGTCCGGTCGCTGCCGAAACAGTTCATAAGTATAGGTAAGCATATCATCAAAATCAATCAGGCGATTCTGCTGCAGTCTCCGGACATAAGCAGAATAAATCTTTCGAAAGATTTCCTCTCCACAATGGCTGGAATAAAAATGATCCAGAGGAATTCTCTCATTCTTTACCTTACTGATTTCTCCAAGAATCTCGCCAATAAATTCATTTTCATCCTGATACTCCAGATGATGATAGGAAATAATCTCCCGCATGAACTGATAACGTTGCTCTTCTGTAACAATGTTACTGCTCTCAAAATGATATGCATATTTCAGCACCATAAAGAAAACCGCATGAAACGTTCCAAATGTCACATGGCTCTTTTCTTTTCCGGCCAGACGCAAAAAGCGCTGTTTCATTTCCTGCGCTGCTGCTCTGGTAAATGTAATCACAAGAATATTGGCAGGATTTACATGATGTTCTTCTATTAAATTCAGTGTTCGCTGGGTAATTACCGCAGTCTTCCCAGAACCGGGACCTGCTAAAACAAGCATCGGACCATCCTTGTGAAGGATGGCCTCCTGCTGCGATTTGTTAAAATTCATGAGTACCTCATTATATCTTATGCGGAAAGAAGTTCAATGCCTTTGCGAATACGTGCAAGGGACTCTTCCTTACCGAGTACTTCCATCAGTTCGGTTGCTCCACCCGGTGTCATCTGCTTGCCAGATATAGCGGTACGGATTGGCCACATTACATAACCATTCTTGCAGCCTTTTTGCTCAACATACTTCAGAAGTGTTGCATATAATGCATCATTGCTGTAATCTTCCTGTGCCTCAAGAATCGGCAGAATCTCCTGCAATACTTCAAGAGAAGTCTCTGCATTGGTCTTCATCTTCTTGTGTGTGTACATTGCAACATCATATTCCGGTAACTCTTCAAAGAAATCAATATGATCCTTAATGTCAGGGAAAATCTCAATACGTGTCTGTACCATCTTGGCAATCTTCTTTAAGTCATAATCTTTGGTGATGACTTCCTTGATGTAAGGCAGGGCTTTCTCATAAAATGTGTCAAAGTCCATTTTCTTAATGTACTCGCCATTCATCCATTTTAATTTTGTAAAATCAAATACGGCCGGTGATTTGTTCATATGATGATAATCAAACTTCTCTACCAGCTCGTCCAAAGACATAATCTCCTGATTATCTGCAGGACTCCATCCAAGCAAAGCGACAAAGTTAACGATTGCTTCAGTCAAAAATCCCTGATCTACCAGATCTTCGAAAGAAGAATGTCCACAACGCTTGGAAAGCTTGTGATGCTCCTCATCTGTGATCAGCGGACAGTGTACATATACCGGTACTTCCCAGCCGAACGCCTCATAGAGACGATTGTACTTCGGAGAAGATGATAAATACTCATTACCACGTACCACATGTGTAATTCCCATCAGATGATCATCTACTACATTTGCGAAATTGTAGGTTGGATATCCATCGGATTTGATGAGGATCATGTCATCTAACTCTGCATTATCAACGGTAATGTCTCCGTAAATCTCATCTTCGAAAGTTGTTGTTCCCTCTGTCGGATTGTTCTGACGAATTACGTATGGAACACCTGCTGCAAGCTTTGCTTCTACCTCTTCTTTGGAAAGGTGCAGACAATGTTTGTCATATACCGTAATCTCCTTGCCTGCTACTGTCTTGCGAAGACTGTCAAGTCTCTCCTTATCACAGAAACAATAATAAGCCTCTCCCTTGTCAATCAGCTGCTTGGCATATTTTAAATAAATTCCCTGCGCCTGACGCTCACTCTGCACATAGGGACCACAGCCACCATCCTTGTCCGGACCTTCATCATGAATCAGACCGGTCTCCTTGAGTGTACGATAAATAATCTCAACCGCACCTTCTACATAGCGTTCCTGATCGGTATCTTCTATTCTTAAAATAAAATCTCCGCCCTCATGCTTTGTAATGAGGTATGCATATAATGCAGTACGAAGATTTCCTACATGCATTCTTCCTGTTGGACTTGGTGCAAATCTTGTTCTTACTTTACTCATTGCCTTTTTCTCCTCGCTTTTTTCGTAACGTTAATTATATACCAATCATCTCCATTACGCAAGATTCGGGGACAAATGTTTTTGCCCCCGAACATACGAAATACTATCTATTGCTGTTTATTTTTCTTCTGACAATCAAAATCCGGATTGAATGCGTAGAAATTCTTGCTGTCAAGATCCTCCTGTACCATACGAAGTGCCTCACCAAAACGCTGGAAATGTACAATCTCTCTGGCTCTCAAAAAGCGGATTGGATCTGCCACTTCCGGATCTTTGGCAAGTCTAAGAATATTATCATATGTTTTTCTCGCCTTTTGTTCCGCCGCCATATCCTCCACAAGATCCGCAATCGCATCACCCGTACACTGGAACTCCGTTGCGCTGAATGGTACACCACCGGCTGCCTGCGGCCATACAGATGCTGTATGGTCAATATAATAAGGAGCAAAACCCGCAGCCTCTAACTCTTTTGCAGATAAGCCCTTGGTCAGCTGACGCACAATAGCTCCGATCATCTCGAGGTGAGCGAGTTCTTCCGTTCCGATATCCGTAAGTAATCCCGCCACTCTTGGGTTATATGCGGAAAAGCGCTGGGAAAGATATCGCATGGAAGCTCCCAGTTCTCCGTCAGGACCGCCATATACCAATAGCCTACAATATAAATAGGAAGGAACTGTTCCGTTTTGTCCCTTCCTATTCTACCGTAAAACCCATCATATTTCTACACAAAATTATAGCTTGTCCAAAAATTCTTTCTTCCACTTCTTATCGTTGGTCCAGTATGCCGGACAAGGCTTTCCTGTCACATCAAAGTGCCGGATCACATGTGCCTTATCGATGTTATATTTCTTCATCAGCTTTTTTGTAAGTGTAACAGCATTCTGAATCGTCGCTGCTGACGCTCCAGCTTTTCCGTCTCTTACGGTATCACACAATTCGATGTTGATTGAGTTTGCATTGGTGCAAAGTCCATACTTCTTGCCACCGCCTGTCTTTCCACAGTTCGGATATTTCTTGCCACCTACGGACCAAGCAATGTTTTTAAGCGGCACCGACTTCGTGTAGGAATCATCATCGACGAAATAATGAGCCGATGCCTTAACCACGTTGTTGTGGAAATATTTGGCATTCGACTCATCGTGATCTCCGTCGTTAGCGGTGTAATGGATAACGATGTACTTAATGGATTTTAAACTTCTCTTATCCCCATAGTTTTTCGGGTTCGCAAACAACTGCTTTGCAATTGCTTTGATTGCTTTTGTAACTGCCATGCTATTCCTCCTTTACTTCTGGGATGCCGGCTACACTGGTGAGTAGCGATACCAAGCCTGCAACAATCGATGCTGATACTACCATCTTCCAGTCTACTGCAGACACGACTGCACTTGTTCCGATAACAGCAATAGCTGTCTGCGCCATAGTCTTCACTGCTCTGACTGCTGCGGCCTTTGCCCATTTCTGCGTGTTTACCGATACTTTGAATACACAATTTTTTGGCATATTAGTCTCCTTCCTGTGGCTCTGTTGGTAGAGCCATCAATGCGTTATATAGTTGCGTTCCTACTCCGTTACCATGAAGCGCATGATACTGTTGGTACTCATCCTCTAAGGACTGCTTAACATACACCGGACAATATCCTAGATCATCATGGTATTTATTGTACAGGCGTATGAGGTCGGCACGGAGCAACGCCCTGACCCCTTTGCGAGTAGCAATTACCTGTCTATACAGGAATAGAACCGCGCCTGCAAAAGCAGTTATTAACTGCCAGTTGTCTGATATGAATTTGATCATTCGGTGCACTCCTTAATCTTTATGAATAAAGTATACGCCCTATTCAAAGACTGTTTGTACCAAATAAAAAAGGCATCCGAAGATGCCCTCTATAATTCTTCTGTGATTGTGTATGTGATTTTCATGGTTTTGTCCGCGGTCTTCACAAGTGTGTTTCCCAGATTATTGATAGTACAAACATTATTTCGAAAATACCCAAAATTCAAAGCTGTTTTAGAATCGCCCGTGTCAATTCTTATAAGTTCATTATCATCTGCGATATATGTCGGAATATATTTTTCTTCATAATATACCTTATTGTAAAAACCTCTACAATAATTTTCACCACTATAATTATAATGGAATACTGTATTATCCTTCAAAAAAACATTTCCATCTGAAAACACCTGATTTTTGTTTGCATATGCCCCGTAATAGGCAGTGAAACTTTCATCATACTGTATAATATCCGAAGGATCTGATATATTAATCTTTGAAAAAGCCTTCGCTTTTCCATTGTCTGTCATAATATATAAATATCCATCTGTAACACAGAAAACATCTAATCTTGACACATCATAATTTGCATTAATTTCTTTTATGCCAAAAGATTCGTCTACCCGCAAAGTATCTTTGTTCATTCTTGCAAGATACTGTTTATTCTGTGACTCCGCACAAAAATAATAATAGTATCCATCATGACCATATGTCCAAGTTCCCCCATTCTTAAATCCGGAACATTCCACATTTTGTTCAGTTATCTTTGTTACCTTCGTACGGATTCCACTTGTTAAATAGAGCGTGTTTATTGCAATTGTAAACTTTTTCACTTTAATTGTTGTCTCATCCACCTGTGTAATACAGGTAGCAATATTTTTATTAAAATCATAATGTACAAAATTCGTTTCCAGTTCACTGTATCTTTCGTCTAAGTATACTGATCCAATACTTTCTGGATTTGCCAGTATTGTATATCCATTCTTACAAGTCTCTGCATCTGTCAAACAAACTGCAGATATAGATCCATTTCCCTGTGATGTTCCAAAATCCCAGACATATTGGTATCCATTATCCAACAATTTACTCTCTGTCAGATTTTTACTTCCTCTTTTTTTATCAGAACTGGCATTTGCATCATTCGATGCATATCCTGTCAGTATATCCATAGAAGAAATATTTAAAGCATAGTTACTTATATTTTCTTCTACAGGCTCACTTAATAAGATAATTCCACCCATAGCGTTATCATAAAGAGGGCCTATTTTTGCTCTCATTGTATAGTCTCCAGTAAACCTTCTATATAAATTTGCAAGGATGCTTAGGTGACTTGTAATCAAATTGTGTTTTTCAACAACTTCCTTTTCCCCTGTATGCACATTCGTCAATTCAATTTTTGTATGTCCTTTTAACATGCTTATCCTCCTAATTCATGAAGTTGAAAACAACACTGCTCACCGCATCTTCTGCACTTGTCAGCGTAATCCGAAAAACAAAGAAAGATCCGTCAGCCGTTGCCGCATTCCACTGCTCGCTTGTAATTGCTTTTAATGTATCTGCATCCATCCCGGCCGCTCCGTCAGCTATAGTCACCCAGTCGGTACCATTATGGACACTCCATGTACTTCCATCGTCAAAACTGCAAGAAAAGACTGGTTCTCCGGACACTTCAACATTTACACCCGTAATTCCCGTGATGCTCTCATCCGATAAATCAATTTCAGTCGTAATGTTCTGCTCCGGCGGCACTGCTTTAACCACTACCTTCTTTTCCGGCAGCTCCATGTCCGAATCCTGCCAGTACAAAATCACTGGCTTATGGATACCAAGTAACAATGCCGAATCGCTGATCTCATCCATGCCATACTGTCGGAACACGGTGGCTGTCACTTCGGATATTGGTATCTGTATAAGCGCTCCATCTGTAATGTTATAAAGATTCCCTGTTTCGGAATCTTTGATCAGGTATTTCCGGTCAAATGGGGGCTGAATCTGTATCGTTTCATTTGCTACAATAAAGCTTCCGTCTTCCTGCTTATAAAATGATACATTTGGAGATTCAGAAGAATATGTATAGCTGTATGTCGTTTCTACAGATAATTCATTCGTTCCATCATTGTATGATGTCGGAATATCCACCATGTGCAGATAGATATCCCCCGTATCAAGCAAAACAACATCAAATGTAATCCGGTAATCATCCCCTGTAGTGCCATAATAAGTATACCCATTCCATCTGATTCGGATGAAATGATAATATCCATACAGTGTACCTTCCTCTCTCCAGAGATTGTACATTTTTGCATCCCGGCGATTTACTCTCAGATGCTCTCTATTACTGCCAAATCCCAGCCACGAATTGCCGCTGCAGTAGATCTGTGCAACTGCTGCATTGTTAAATGTCAGCCAGTCCGCGCCATCCACAGCAACCGCATCATCGTCATGGCCTTCATTATTGATAATCACAGTCGCATGTGTCACATCTGATATAATATCCTCTATACTGTTGTAATTCATGAAATCACCACACTCTCTGCTGTATACTGCGTAAAGTCAAGAGATATCGTCTCCATCCTTCCGCTGTCAATCGTCTGTTCCTCTGAAATATACTTATAATCGGTACGCATTTTAAAGGTATCCTCTGCATCATTGACATATTCCTGACTATACACAGATCCTTGCTTGTACTGTGTGCTGATGGTGTGCGTCCTGATAGTATCTTTGCTTTCAAGCGTCTCTTTCATTCCTGCAATTTCGATCAGGCTGTCTGTAAGCGCAATGCCTGCAAATACTTCGGACAATCCAGATGTTTCTGGTTCCTTTGTTTTTGCGGATACCGTTTCTGTGAAATTACCAATCTTAATATTTGTTTTATCCAGTTCAATCCCTTTAAATTTCTCTTCAATCTCGATTGTTCCATCCCAAACGGAAACTTTTGTAGGTTCAAGACCCGCACTGAATATAACAGCCTGCGTAGCGCGTTGTGCTATATCACACGCCGGAACTGTCTGGTCAATTTCTGCCGGCTCATATGTACCACCATTTTGTGCAAACTGAATAAGTCCTTTGATCTGCGCATCCCGTATGCGGCTTGCACTCTCATAATATCCCGTTTTCATCAGTATCGAAAAATTCGCGATGGTTCCCTTTAAAGCTTCGAATGTATACACAAGCGAAAGAGTGTGCTCCCCTTTTTCATAGTACTGGCGAAAAGGCTCATCATTCAGCTTTGCGGTGTCCAAATAATAATACACATCCACAATTCCATCCAGGTTCATGCACAATGGAATAGATGCTGCAAACACAATCACTGCATCATCTGTAGTTTTAAAACTGATCTGTGCCACATTATTACCGCCATCCGTTACTTTAAGGGCTTTTGGGTTTGTAAAAGGTTTGACAACAAGCCCAGCCTTATTCAACACTTTATTGATTTCCGTCTGTAACAGCCGCCTGGTAGAATTCAGGTTATTTCCATAAGTTTCTTTTGCTGTAGCCGAGTAGGAATCTGTAAGCCTTTGTATTCCAGATAGCCTACGCTGCATGATGTAGGAATCAATTGTTGCATCCCCGTCATAATAGCGGATGGAATCCCCTACCTCATAACACGGATTCCCCTGGAATTCGCCACTGAACGGCCGATAACTATACTTTGCATACACAGCTAAAAGCTGATCACCGATCTCCCTGATCTGCTTTTCTTCCATGCCGTTTAAAAGCATGTTGTCACTTATAACGTACAGATTCGGTGTACTGGCGGTAACTTTATCTCCAAACGTCACATCTGTGTTTCCTGCCGTAATCTGTAGCTTGGTAATTTTCGCCGTAACATAAGATTCATACTGTACCAAAGCATTTGCACTATATTTTTCAATATCGGCCATTGGTGGATCAATATCCGGAAGCGTAATCCATATCAGTCTTCCATTCCTGCCAATGTGTGCAAAACATGCATTTAATTCTCCGATTGCCTGCAAAACTGTAGCACCGGAACAATCCGATGTAATATTCGTATCCTGCGGGATCTCCACATCATCAAATATAAGCTCTGCATCAGCCTGTTCTATACCAATTTCCTGCGCAAATGAATCACGCAAATCCTTAATCGTAACTGGAAACTCCAGTTTGTTATACCATTCAATGTAATTTTCACTTATAACATCATGTAAAGCATCATAGGCAACTACATCCCGGTATTTACGATCAGATGTCATCGTATCTGTTTCAATCTTGTAGGAACCATAGCAAAATAATTCATCATTGTTTCCATTTAACATTTCTTTGACGGTTACAATCCTGTTTTTCAGACTGTCCGTGTTATTCAGTACACGAAATTTTAACTGGGAAGATTCACACACTCCGAATTTTAAATTTTCTTCAGAACAAAGGCTTTCCGTCAATTCAAAATTTTCGTATGCCAATTCTTCATTCGTGATATCATTCCTACCGTCATCGACACTGATCTGCAGTTGTTTATCTATGGATGTCTGGAGAAATAAATCCCTGTATTTGTATCCAACCATATCATCTTACCTTTCCGCCGTAGCCAATGAACTTCAGGTGAAAGCTGTCATAAGTGATATCCTTTTCATCTGCATACTGCACCGTATATTCTATAGATGGCATATAACAGTCCATTGTTACATATGCTCCGATTTCTGGCATCCATGCTGTAACTGATACTTTCTTTTCAAGTTTATTTATGTACTGCTTTTGGATATTGCTCATCAATGGGCGCATTTTCTTCTCGCTAATTGGTGCTGGTACATCCCATTCTGCCTGAATCACTTCATTTTCCAAAGCATCGCGCTTCAATATGCCGTTGGCATTTCTTGTGGAATCCAGATCTTGTCCCTGAATTCCACATTTGAATGTACTTGCTGTAATGTAGTCAAACGGGACCGTATAACTCCCAGTTTTAATCAAATATCCATTATATGCCATACCTTATCACCTGCCCTAAAATTCATATGCCAAGCGTCCCGTGCGTGCCGTGAACTCACGAGCCTGTTCCCTTGTAATCTTAAAGATTCTCTGCGGATCTCCTTCCACGCGGAATGTTACATTTACATTCTGCCCGCCTGTTCCCATTGCGGACCGAACAGCACGGTATACACCATCACTTACAGATGCTACAATCTGATCATTATTTACCACAGCGGTATGACCGCCGATTGTACCGACCAGTTCCGGCCCTGCTTCTCTTGCCACAAAAAGCTGTCCTGCCGGTGCATTCTCTGTACCTAAAGCATACTTCGTGATGTTGTGCCACATACCGCCTGTATAGATACCACCATTGGCTTTTTTAGTTGCTTTTGTTCCTACATTTACAGTTTTTCCACCGAAGAACGATGTAACCGAACTCCACATATTGTTTAATGCATTTTTTGCAAAATCGACTGCAACTGTAAGTTTCTTATTTAATGTAGATTGAGACCACGCATCTTTAACATCATTCCACCAGCCTTTTCCGTTTTTCTTTACATTTGCTGTAAATTTTTTAACTTCTTTATTCGCTGTAGTTCCTGACCACCAATCCTTAACATTTTTCCACCATTCGTGAGCTTTGTTGGAAACATTCGTTTTAAATTCTTTTACGTTTCCAACTTTCTTACCCCACCAGTTTTCAGTGTTGTGCCACCATTCAGCCGCTTTGTTTTTCACTCCTGTTGTAAACTCTTTGACCTTACCAACCTTTTTGCCCCAATAGTTTTTGGTATTCTTCCACCATTGCTTTGCTTCATCCTTAACTTTAGCCTTGAACTCAACAAAATTATCTTTCAGCTTACCAAAAGATTTCTGAATTTTTGTAAGAAGATTTTTCGCAAGGTTTGATAAGCTGAATGAGGACATTTTTTCTTTCCAGCCTTCAATAATTCCAAGGAATATATTTTTTCCGAGTGGTTTCATATTCTTGGCTGGCGAATGAATGCCAAATGCATCTTTAATCCCATCAGATACCCATGTAAAGAAATCTTTGAACGGCTCCAACAAACCACTGAATGCTCCGACAAACCCATCCATAATACCTTCAAAGATATAGCTTCCCATATCTAGGATATCTGCTCTTTTTCCATCAAACGCAGTTTGGAAGTTTTTCTTCGCTTCATCGAAGAATCCTCCTGTTTCATCAAAATTAAACACATTTTCAAGTACATCACTCCACTTGATGTGCTTAATTTTAAATGTTATGTTATCAAATGCCGTGGATAATGGGATAGACAAATGTAATGTTTTACCATCCCAACCTTTAGATTTCCCATTTCCAAAGGGGAGAGTTATCTTACTTGGTAAATCTTTAAGCCACTTAATAATTTTGGACGGGATATCGTTTTCATCCAAAAATTTCATGGCGGTCCATGTAATAAACATTGTTCCAATCGCAAGAGCGACATCTGAAACCGATAAACTTAACCCTTTCTCTTTAAAATAATCACTGGCAGATCCTTTTAGTTTTTCTCCTAGCGCACTTCCAAATTTATTTATTGCAGTAGCGCCAAGAATTGTAGCAATTGATTTCGAACTTAATGAATTTAAAAAAGTTCTTAACCCATTAAAGATATCTTCCCAACTTAGTCCATCAAAAAAACCTATTATGGTATCCCAAAATCCATCTACCCAGCCATTAATGGCTTCGGCACACTCCTTCCACTTGAACTTGCGAAAAAATCTATTAACTCCATGTGCGAGATTTGTCCCAAAAGTTTTAAACTTAAATTTATCTGTAAATCCTTTCGATGCAAAAATAGCTGTATTAAGTGCTCCTGCAATAACATCTGCTGTGGCAGTGAATACACTATTTCCCTTTTTATCCTCGGAAAACAACCCATTCAAGAAACTTGCAAAACCAGTTCCGAATTTATCAGCCTTCTTGTAGATTTTTTCCCAAGGAATCTTTCCAATCGTATTAGTTATTTCAGATCTTATAGTTTCTCCAAGGCCTTCCCAATCACCTGATTTTATGGCTTTCTTGATTTCGTCTGCCAGATCTGCAATATTCTTGTCAATTGGCACCTCTTCATACAGATCACTAACTCCACCACCGCCGCCACCGGAGCCCCCAGAACCGTTTGATCCAGAGTTCTTATTGGTGCTTATCACATTAAGGTCATCGAATGATTGTAGCTGCCCTTGTAATTTCTTCGCCGCCTTCGTAGCTTTATCTGCTTTCGAGGCGGCCGTATCAAGTCCGGCTGCATAATTCTTCGTTTGGGTAGTTGCTTTTGTCCACGTTTTTTTGCCGGTAAGTGCAGATATAAACTGATTAACCTTATTAATTGCGGATGTGAGCATATTTATAAGGTAAGTGAGCGCCGGTCCAACTGCACTAATAATCGGGGCTGCTAACGCTCCAAGCGCATTTTTTAGCGTAGCTATAGCACTTGTCAGTTGTGACATCTTGGCATTCACATCACTAGAATACTTTGCCATATTCTGTGCGCCATATTTGATAGCGGATAACATTGCATTCCAGCCTTGCGTAATCCAATTGAAGATGAACATCGAAAGAGCAATACTCTTTAACCGCGATGCAAATGTATGTAACATTCCGCTTGCACGTTTTGTTTTGTTGGTAAACTTATCTAGCCAGGAGCCGGTGCTATGATTAGCACTTTTTGCTCCCATCGATACCTTATTTTCTTTTGCAACAAGTTCGTCGTGCCTTTGGGACAGAATTTTCATTTGCTCATTCGTGTCGCGTAGCTGATCTTCCATTTTCTTGTATGCATCAGTGGCACGAATAGCCCCTTTGTCAAGATAAGCAGTACCGTCTTTTTCCATTTGAGACAGATATTTTTCAGCAGCACGAATGTCAGCACCTACAGTTTCGATTTTTCGATCAAGAGAATCCCATACAGCACCAGAAGTTTTACCACGGGCAACCATTTCCTCTTGCTTTTGTAGAAGCTTATCAAATTCGGCTGTAGATCTATGCAAAGCATCTGTAATGTCCTTATAGTCCTCTGTCGAGATTTTCGCATTTTCCATCTGACGCATCTTTTCTGTCAGATCACTTGCTTTTCTGGATGCTTTTGCCATCTGATTTTCAAGGCGTAGCATCTGGCTAGAGACATTCTTCGTATCTATTTTCGTGTCAATCTTAATGGAACCATCATAATCAGACATATTGCTCACCTACTTCCTGCCGCGTATTTCAGCCATCATGCGGTCATAATCATCAATGGCGGTTTTCTCTTCCTCTGTGTACTCTTTCTTTTCTTCCGGCTGATCCAGTGCATAGATCTGCTGTGTCTTACGCAATTCCTTACGATATTCTGCCGACATATTGTTGTCCGGCTTCTCCTGTCGTTTCGATACCACTTGCAAAAAGCTTGATAGTTTGTACGGCATATTCCAAAGCAGACCGCAGAACATCCACCAGTGCATATAATCCACAACGGTCAAATCAATTCCGTAGATTTGCCGGAAATCAGCATAAATGCGCCATTGGTCAACATCATAGTCAACCACGCGCGTTTTATCTCCATCCGGATTCGGATTATCGTGGAACCAGCCGGAAAGAAACCATTCTACACATTCGCCAAGCTCCTGCCCCTGCGGATGATCCCGAAGAAACTCTTCCCCGTTCTCATCTTCATCGGCAAACATGAGCCACACGAACATGTCGCTTTTCTCGTAATCCGTCAGCTCCAGATCATATTTCGCCTGCAGCATCTGGATGCCAATCGTAAAATCTGTATTCACTTTGTACCCGTTCCACTTTTTCGGCAGATCATCGATCAGAACATTATTCATGCTTTGTGTCCTTGTGCTCCTGAATCAGCTGATTCTTATTCTTGTTATGCTTATTGCGATTATGCCTGCGTGCTGCGCGATTAGGCGAATACTTCTTGTGAATGGATTCCGTACGTGTTGCAAACAGTTTGCTCATAACTGGCATAACTGTATTGACAAAATCAACCAATGCATCCTCATCCGGTACAAAATCCTCGTGCAATTCGTAGCACTCCTTGAATACGTTGTGGATTGTGTCTTTTCCAAATAAGGCATCAATTTCCTTAATCATTCCTTCAAGCACCGTGATACGGATTTTCGATGCGTCCACGATAATATCCGTTTTCACGGCATCCGGAAGCTCTTCGAAATCCTTTCCTTCGTATTCCTGATACTTTTTCTTGTAAACCTCGATATCGCTATCTCCGGCATTGATAATCTCTTCCAGATTATTGGCCAGCTCTGCAAAACGCTTTGCAGTTGCTGCATCTGCGGTATTGATTAAAAGTACTGTAATAACATTTCCGTCACTATCATTAACCGCAATCTTTTTAATTCCATTGTCAAATGTAAGATTCATAATTTCTGCCATGATTACCATCCTCTCTTAATCCGGGGCGCGAAAGAGAGGTACGCGTCCCGAATATGCTAATTGTTGATTAATACCTATTCCTTTGAGCCGGCGCTCGCCTTTGCTTTCCATGTAAACGAGCCATCCGAACCGATTGTGATTGTTCCCTGCTCCACTTCGCCATTACCATTAATCTGGATAGAAGATGTAAGGGTATCTCCACCAGCTCCACCCGTGCTGGACGGGCATACAGTAACCGGAACCTTAATGCAATCGCCTGTTCCAGATTTGATGTCTGTCTTCAAAAATCTGTAATAATGAGTTTCACACTTCTCGCCTGTTGGAAATGTCTTGAACATCGTGTCAATTGCGGACTGCATATCATCAGACAGATATTCGCGGGATGGTGTCATAGAAAGCGCATATCCCTTTACTGTATTGGATGCATTCTTCATATTTACATACTGCTTAGACTCGGTGTTTGGTCCCCAGTCCTCTGTCAGTTCCGTGTAACCATCGCCCATCTCGACAAGTTTCTCTGTAGAGCCAGTAAGTGCTCCGATGTCCAATAAGGACACCATGTTGGTACGATCTAATGCCATGTGTATTTCCTCCTGTTATTTTTTGTAAAAATATATAAGTTGCATATTTACGCCGTAACCCATCTGTTTTTCATCCTGCATAATTGGCAGGACTACAGATGTACGTGCGATTTCCTGTAATGTCATGTGTGGGTCAGCAAATTCAATCCCGGTATCTTCCAGCCATTTGCTCAAATTCTCCAATACCATTTGTGCATCTATGGATGATTTGTTGTTTGTTGGAGAACTGCGGTATACAATTTGGAACGGCATCTGCGCTGTATAGCTGCCACTCACATATTTCTTTATGTATCTCGCACCGGATAATGGAAAAATACCGATGGAAGTATCCGCATTAATTCCGTTCCACTTCACATTTCTGTTGCTGGCTTTAAAGTTCTTCGGAAAATCCGGATACTTCAAAATCAAATCCAGCACTGCGTTTTGCGCGCTCTCTGCGTCTTTTATGGTAAGTTTCTCTACCTCTTCCAATTACACACCTCCAACCTCAAAATGAGGCATGATGTCCTCATACCGGTCTACCGTCGTTACTTTGTATACAGAATCCAGATTGTCATGTGCCCATCCATAGGCTTCTGATTCTGGAATCTCCAAGTCGGTATGATCGCCTTTGATGAAAAAATCATCTGTCGGGTGGAACGTGATATAGTTTGGCTTTTCATCGTCCGGAAGAGCATCCCACGCTTTCGGCTCCATGTATGGTTTAGGTATCTTCCCCAAGTCAACAAAAAGCTTTACTGCATCCGCGCTATCCATGCCACTCTTGGTCACATTTGCGCCCTTGGTTTCCACAAGGTTCACTCGCTCCAACAAAGTCGGATAATGCTTCTCTTCCTCGGTATCCGGATCACAAAAGTAGTTAAACAGCGTCACCGTGTCGTTGTAAAACAATCCAAGCCCCATCAGCGTCCACACTCCTTACCGCATTTCGTGCACTTCCAGATGTGTTTCCGGACATAATGGTTGCCGTGGGTGCGAACATCCATGTACATATACGGCATCATTCTGTGCTTGCAAAATAATCTCTTTAAAAACATCACATCACCCCCGCATAAAGTAATCCGGTGCCGGACAAGTATTCGCATACCGTGTCGTAACACAACCGGTTCTGTGCCACCTTGTCATTCAGCACCTTATCCACCAAAGTTTCATTTGTCCCAAAGCTGATTGACTGCCCACCCGAAGACATTGACTTTACGTTGCCCTCTTGTGGATCATTCGCATGAGCCGTCTTGTAGTCGATCTTATAGAGCAGATCTGCCAGTGCACAGGTGGCTTTCTGGATTCGCTCGTCAAACTCTGCTTGGGTTTCATCATTGATATTTCCATAGGTCAACTGATCCAGCTTATCGGTGGCCCGGTCTTCCCACTTGGGGAAAAGGGATTCCTCGATAGAATCCCCATAGTATTTTTCTTTGTAGAAGTCATATGCGGTATATCCCATCAGAAATCCCCCTTCTGCTACGCACTCTGCGCTGCTAAAAACTCTTCGATAATCTCAGCCTTTGCAGACTTTGTGATCGTATAACCCTTGTAAGCTGCAAGTCCCTTAATCTGCTCAACAGTTAAGGCATTGAGTTCCGCCTCTGTGTAATCGTGATCCTCTGCGGTATCAGGATCCACAGTTCCAACGATCACACCATCCAACTTCTCTGCGAAGAGTTCCATTCCAGATACAACAGTATCCTTGCATGTAAGGTTGTCGTAATCAGCAACCTCATGGATTCCAATGTATCCGGTAACATCCGATGTGAAGTTGAAGGCTTCCCCGAGATCTGCCCCGTTGACCGCGATATAGTACAGAACCACATTTTCAGCAACAGTCGAGAATACATTTCCTTCCGGAACAGATGCATTCATGAATACGGTTCCATATCCAAGGAAATCCTTGACATAGGTCATACCAAACGCTGTCTGTGTTGTGATTTCCTGATCTCCCAAGTACTCATACACTGTGGCTGGATTTACAAAATGCACTGCAGATACATCATCTGTATCAAACAAGACAAGAAGTTTTCCCATGTTCTTTGCAAGAACTTTCTTAAGGTTTGAACCTTTGGTTTTCTGTGTTCCGGTTGCAAGAAACTTGAAGAAATTAGATCGAATGCCACGCTGAACATCGTGTAACATCCCTTCTGTGGTCATATTGACCGCCTGATTGAATCCATAAGTTGTAATAGATTCTGCCGTAGTAGCCTTTCTCCATTTCTTAAGAGTGATCTCCTTGTAATCAATAGCTTTAATTACATACTTGGAAAGTGGAATTGTCTCACCCTCTGCTACCACTCCATCCTGCAACGTGCCTGTTGCCTTATAAGTCTTTAATACAGTTCCTGCCACCTTTGGAATCTTTCTAGTAATTCCAAGTGCTTCAATCAGCTTTGCAACCGAATAATTGAAGCGTGTGGCAAAATCAAGTTCTCTGATCTGCGCTTCTGTCAGATCAGTGGTTTTTGTCAAATTTGTTTCAGCCATAATCATTCTCCTTTCTGAAACAGACCAATATTTTCTCTAATGGCTTTCTGGCGCTCTGCCGGATCTTTCATAGCCATGATCTGGTCTTTTGTTAATGTTTCCCCAGTATTATTTTTCTGCTGGGTTGTAAATTTTGCTTTGTTCTGCTCAAGGTGCTGCTGCTCTTCATTCACAAAAGCACTTGCATCTCTCTTTTTGGCATCTTCCAGCAAATCGTTGAATCCAATCAGTTTTCCATCTTTCACTGACACACTGGCCGCAATATCTGCCATGATGGCTTTCTTTGCAGATTCAGAAGAAAACTTGATACTCTCACAGGCTTCTTTTAACAGATCATTCTTCTCACGCTCTGCCAATTTCGCACTGTAATCCTTTTCCGCAAGTTCTGCTTTCTGCTTCCACTCATCACGTTCCTTTGTGATAGTTTCGAAATCCTTGCCGTCAAACCCTTTTAAGGTTTCTTCCGCAGTCTCCGCGCGTTCCTTATAGGTATCACGTTCGGTTTCTACTTTTCCGACCTTCTTATCAAGTTCCTGCTTTGAGTACAGTTCTTCGCCCATACTCTTCTTGATAGATTCTTTCTGCTCATCTGTCAGTTTCAGACCAATCTTTTCCAATTCACTGATTACTTTTATCATGTTTCCTACCTCTTTCTTTCCAAGTTGTTACTCCGGACAGTCCGGCGCGAATGAGTTGCTATTTACTCCATAGCTGGCAAAACGCAAATAAAAAGGCACGCCCAACAATAGGACGCGCCGCATGGTTCATCCTATAACTTTTGTAGGTCAGCGAACGGATTCCTACGTTCCGTCCGGTGCTTATTCATTTGTTATATTAATTTTATCATGGGATTATAAAAGATTTGTACCAATTTTAGACACGCAAAAAGTGCCTATATTTCAAGGCGCTTTCCCTGAGTAATGAAAGTAATTGGGAGAACTATAAGATAGTTAGTGGAATAAATCCGCTTGCAATATTATATTACATCAGATTGAACATGTTTTTGTACCAAATAAAAAGGAGGGACGCTATGCCCCTTCTTTATACATATATTCCTCTGGAATATCCAATGCTATCCCGTTCTCTAGCAATTCCTCATTGTTGTTCATCCACGAAGCAAATAATTTTATATCTCCAGATATTTTGTTCACTTCAATGCTTCTGCAACCATATATCTTTATATTTGGATTCCCGCCAAAGGCTACAATACAATCTCCAATATCATATACTGCATACAAACCACGCAAAGAACCTTTTTCAAAATATTCATATGCCTTTTTTATCAATTCATTGTTCTGCATCCTCTCACTCCATCCTTTGACACTTCTGCATCACTAATTTTCCAGAATAATATATTATTCATTTCCACTTTATATTCATCAGCATTATATCGATCACCGGTTTGTGGATCTACAACACTAATTGTTTTGCCATATTTTTCCAACACAACACAATGCGCTCCATATTTATGTTCAAATGCCAATTCATATCTGCAATTTCCATGCTCTGCTTTTATTAACTCAATTATATCATGTTTCGATAAACCTTCAATAGGTTCTACGTTTTCCCATGCTTTCCACGGTTCTTGCATCAATTCTAAAATTCCTTTATCTTTTGCGACAATATTCAATCCTCGTTGTCTCATTTCATAAGCAACCACTCCGCTGGCACAATTTTCATTACTGAAATTAGGATTAATAACTTTTATGTTTGGATTAATTTTTTGACCTTTTGTTTTCATCCATGCATTTGGAACTCCGTTATATTTAGATGCATAATTGCTATATGCCGCCGCTCTACCATTTGCCCTCTTTGCCTGTTCTTTCTTGAATCCAGCAACCTTGACACGATCATACTGCCTTTGTAAATCATTCTCTGCACAAAATTCTCCATACTGCCTGTTTTGCATTCTAAGCTTGTAAGACAACTTATCATACTCACTTTGAATATCTTGGTTATCAGGGAAAGCTTTTAGCTCCTGCTCTTTTACCAAAAGCAGTCTCTTGGTCTTTCGAACAGCGCGTTCGAAATATCTTTGCTTTTGCTCCAAATCGTACCGCTTTTGGCTCTCTTCCTTATCAAGCTTTGGAAATGCCCGATCTCCTAGTTCCTTATACCACGGACCATGAGAATGCCGGCAGTTGTACCCATGAAGTCCAAGCATATTGACACATACGCCTCTTTTAGACTCAAAATCGATGTTATATCCTGTACTCTCTAAAAGGTTTGGAAATCCCGGCTCGCTACCATGTATCTTATATGTTTTTCCTTGCCACCAATCATGCGACGATACTCCGGTGGGATCCTTGGGATTATATCTTGCGCCTAAGTGTTGAGATACAACCACATACTCTACACCATGCTGAATAATATATTGATTGGTGACCTCTGCTGCAGTCTGATTCATTGAGGTGACAATGCAACACCGAACCGCAGCCTCCAAAGATCTGCGTGATCCGGTCGGATAATTGACCATAACTCCACTTTCGGCATATCTATCAAGAACTTCGCAAACTGCACTGCTATAGGACTGTAACCCTGAAGCCACGCGGAAATCAACCTCATTCAGCATGTTAAGCAAATCTCTCTGTGATTGCATCATAGTAGTTCTTGTAAGATTTCCCAACTCGCCCATTGTCTTTGTTAATTCTGCATTCAAAGCTTGAATCACATCATTGTTTTGTAGAAGCGGAACAACCTGCGCCACCTTTTCAAGCACTTCGCTATCATTGGAAAAGGAAGTCATGGCGCTGTCCTGCAACAAGCGCCTGATCTCATTTCTACTCTTTCCGGTCAGTTGCGACAATCTTTTGATGATCTCTTGCCGGTGCAGTCCCATTTGTTCGAGTTTCCATAGTTCTCTGTCGGCAGTTCCAGATAAATCTCCGCTCTTCAATAACCTGCTTGCTATATCGCGCAAAATCCAATCTTCCAGCTCCTGGTACATTTCAACCATCTTATCTGATTTTCCATAGAAATATTCCGGTTCTAGCACTTATCCTTTGCCTACCTCTCTCTTCACAATATCAATCCATTCTTTCTTATGAGTCTCTTTTGCACGTTCAAACCAATGATCCGATGTTCCGGGAGCGTGATAATGCAGAGGCATACCCGTAGGATATTTATGTTCTTTCGCATGCGCCCACGAACGTCCATCTTCTGTCAAATACAATTCCCCCGTATATTGATAATGAGCATATGGTGTATCTGACTCAATTAACCCAGGTTGAACAATATGAGTTGCATTTCTCAATGCTTTCTGCTGATCCATTGGAATATATTCTTTCATATCATTCAGCACTCGACCATCCAATAAATCCTGCGCTCTTCTTAAATTCTCATCAATTCTCTTGGTGTCAAGCTGTATATCCACACATCCTACCGTCCTGTTATACTGCATCTTACCACTTCCTTATCTGTTGATAATCGCCAACGCAACTATCGTTATACAAATAACCAAAATATTCATAGTTGATACTGCCATATTCTTCCTCCTATTCTTCTCCAAATAATCCACCTTGCTGTTTTTCTGCTTCTGCTGCTTCAATTTCTGCCTGCATTGCTTTCGCTTCATCCTCGGACATATTCTCGAACTTAACGAAATACATCCATGCCGGAACCTTGCCAGCCTGCACATATCCCCACCATGTTTTCTTGTCCTCTTCATAGTTGTAGCAGATATCCCCGAAACCATATTCTACTTCATAAACTCCGACAGGGGACAAATCATATAGATCAGCATATTTATCAATGGCATAAATCAAATCATCCATTGTCATTTCCAGTTTATCCCGAACATCCTTGATAAACTGGATAGTTCTCTGCTGTGATGCTTCCACCCCGGTTGCCGTCTGGATGCCGGTCATGGAATCAAAAGAGAAGTATCCATTCGAATAGCCACACTTATATGCAAGAATAGACAGAATATTATTTATTCCTTTAACTCTGGTATCTGTGTTTAAGTTTGGATTGATTTCCTGATAGAAGTTCTCCTGTCCCTCACTAAGAACATTTCTGATATAATCCGGCATCTTTGGTTTTACACGAACAATCTCACCGTCTACCATGATTGCTTTTCCTTCAAATAGTCGCTCATCTGCAAGCACCGTTCTTTTACTGTCATATATTTCTTTTGCATTCCTGCTGTATGCAACATCCAAATCCTTTAATTCTTCCATTGCTTCGGCAAAGATGCTCATGCCAAGCGGAGAAGCAATGTCAATGTTATTAGCCATAGGTGTTTTAAAGACAGCAAACAACGGTTTCTCTATATTTTCAATCCCCACATCTGGCATCAATTCTTTCCACGGTGTCTTGGTTATGTCAGTTTCAGTTCCTAGAGATGTCGAACTTTCAGAAATAAAACATCTATTGCTTATCAAATACACTCCGTCATCAGCAAATCTGTGATATTCCAGTCTTTTATAATATTTCTTGGACTGTTCATAAAAATCAAAGAAGATACCGGCTCGAATATTACCATTTCCATCAACCTCGGTCGGAAGAAATCTCTGTGGATCAAAACAGTCAATGCCGTCTCCATTCGGTTTCAAGATGATTGTGCCATTTACGCATCCTCTTTCCACATACTCACGGATTTTACCAAACATATTGTCAATTACACTCTGTAGATATACGGCTCTCGCTGATCCGGAAACCTTAATGGACAAATCCAGACATGCAAGTCTCGCTGTCTCTGATGATACCGACTTTGCAAAATTGATAGTCTTTACATGGTTATCCTTGTCTACCCAGTTCGGATGCCCTGCGTAGATCTGATTCCATGTTCTAATTGCCATGTCCATCGTATCTGACAACAGGATATCTACATCAAATATTCTCTTTGCATCTGATTTAAAAAACATTTTTTTCCACCATCCTTTTATTGCTGCTACAATTCCCACTACAACACCTCCAACTCCTCAAATACTTTCATAATTTTCGGCGATTGAATTGCAAACCAATCTGTAATCTCCTCTGATGTTCCCCATGCCGTAACGTTGCCGCTATTGTTCCATAACCCAGATTCGTATAAAAAAGCATGTATTACTTCATGCCTTAAAACTTTCTTCCTATATGCTTTAAGATCCTTTACACTATTGCGGTCTGATTCAAATTTAGCCACAACAATTCTTTTGATAGAATGATCCATTACCCCATCTGCATCCTCAGGTAGTAATTCATCCGGAGCATCAAGCATAACTTCATACTCTGTACCTAAAATATTTACTTTCTTTTTCATCATATCAGTCCTCTGTTATATCTTCGCGCCACTGTGTATATAAAATATCTGATAAGATCCATGTGATGATCATATTCCTTAATCACACGATCCTCTCCCACTGCCTTTTCATCCCATGCATACGCACCAAACTCTTTCTGTGTCTCGGCACAGCTCTCATGTATCTGGAGCATGCCAAGATTCAAATACTTTGTTACCTCTTGGATTCCATTCAGCACATCATTGTTACCATCTGTGCATGTAAACTCTCCATACTTCCGGATTGTTGCTTTCATAGCTGCTGCTGACGGATCGATGACAATGGAAGTGATCGGGAACCCTTTCGCAACCTCTTGTATCATTTTGTAATAGGCTTCATTGTCTATGGTCACTCCTGTTTCTCTGCCAGAGTAATGTCCCTCTCGAAGCATCCGCACCCTTCCACTGTTCTGTAGTTCCATCAGACCTACTGCAAATGGATTCATAGTACCGTAATCGATAGCAATGTAATAAGACGCTTGTGAACTGTATGTATACTCTCCGTGAAAGATGTTCTTTTCCTTGTCGAACATTCCATAGACCAATCCCTCCGCAATCACCCACATACCGAGAATAAAGCGGTCATAGAACACCCCGCTGTACATTGCTCGGTATCGAGCCTTTACTTTTTCGGACAGGGACAGATTATCATCCATTGTGAAATGTAAGTAGATCAGATTCTTTTCTATCACTTTATCAATCCAATTTGTCTTAAACCAATGGCTAGGCGAATCCGGGTTACAGTTAAACCAGAACTTTGAACCATCCACAGAGCAGCGACCAGTTGCCTGGTTCACAAACGATTCTGGCATCAGTGCAACTTCATCGAAGAACATTCCCGCAAGCGTAATACCTTGAATGAGATCCTGTGACCGCTCATCCTTACCGCCAAAGATATAAAAGAAGTTGACTGTATCGCCTTTGCTGATCTCCACCATGTTGTCAGATCTATGATCTGCCACCTTATAACCACGGCTCCGGAGCATTAGCTTTAACCAGAACAGCACATTGCGTCGGAATGATCCGATTGTCTTTCCTGCCATGCCAAGATTCTGCATATTGAATGTACTCATTGCCCAAAGGACATAACTTAAAGACATGCACAATGTCTTACCGCTTCGAATTGCTCCATCTGCTATGATTCCATCCTTATCCTTTACCGGAGATTCTTTGCACCACCAAGTAAGAACTTGCTTTTGTTTCTTCGAAAATGGCTTAAATGCAAATCCGTTCTGCTTATACTTCTGCTTCATCCGGATAGCATTCTTCATTACATTTTCTTTTAGTTTACGCACCCGCCGGTCAAAATCTGTCCAATCAATCATCTGACCACGCTTCCTTTGCTGATTCATTCAGCGCATCCAAGAAGTTGTCCTGCTCTGGTGTATCGTCTGCACTCTCTTTAGCTTGTAGCTCCAGCTTAAGCAGTTCCAGATCAAGCTTGTGCTTATCAAATTCTTTCCGGTGCTTATCCGTTGGATTCATCTCGAAGAACATCGTAAGCCAATCAATTGCCTTTTGTCTGTCTGCCAGCTTGATAGATACACCATCTTTTCCACGCTTAACCTCTTGGATAATCTGTGTATCTGTGTTCGTTGATTCTTTCAGATCAACAGTGCTAATCATATATTCAATACCGGTCTCTGGATCCTCAATCTCTTTCTGCCCGAATGACATATAGTTTCCAATATCTGCAAAAGCAATACGCATCTGTAGTTCCACAATATCGTCAGTTCCAGCAACTATCTGCTGACGCTTGATTTCTTTCAGACGTTCTATTTCTCGGTGAATACTATCTTTCACTACCAATAGAGGTCCTTTCGCATTCGCCACTTCATAGCTGCACCCATAGGCATTCAAATAGCTTTGGGTTGCATTAAATGTCCGGCTGTAATATATGCAAAACATCTGCTGTTCCGGTGTGAGTTCGTTATTCTGTAATGTTTCTTTTGTACCATCATCTATAGGCGCTACCGCCTTGGGTGCACCCTTGCCTTTTTGTGTGCACGCCTTTTTACTTTTGGGTGCACCCTCTTCCCGATTCCACCCATACCGTTTCTTCCAGCTCTTAACAGTGTTGATAGTGGTTCCGTACTTCTCGGCAATATCTTTGTACTTCATACCGCTCATGTAGTCCTGTTCTGCTTTCTCGTAATTCTCCACTATCTCACTTCCTCTCTGCCAAATGGTATATTTCTAACCTCATACCATAATTATAAAGCAGGATTTCAGATGATTTGTACCAATTTAGGGCATGAAAAAAGAGGGCGTTTTTCTCGTCCTCTTTGCTAATCTAATAATGTTGTTCTCTGTTTCATTACATTTCTTATGTTTTAGAATTCAATAACATTATCTATTCGTGTGATTTCACTTTTTAACAACTCTCCCCTTCCACTTTCTGAAGCAACTGTACATCACTTCTTGAACAAGTTCGAAAGCCATTAAAAACAATGTGGCGCCAAGAACAAATAAAACCACATGACCTATTGTTACACTTGGATTCAAAATTTTATTTATCATTTCCCCAGACATTTCGGTTACTGTTGCCAAAAGTCCGAGCACTAATATAGTAAAATATTTCTCTTCGTTTTTTTCTTTCCGCATCTTTTCCTGTAACTCAATTGCCCATATGCTTAAAATAAAATTCGGAATGTATAACATAAATGAAATTGCTATAGCAAACGTAAATAAAACCACAACATTCAAATTTATAAATAAGTCTTTATCCCATATAAATATAAAGATTAATCCCGGAAACAAAAAACCGCCTATTACCGCAATAGTATATCCAATTTTTGATGTTAAAAATTCAACTAATTTTTCCATTCTTGTCCCTCACTTTCAAATATCATATATTCCTTTATTTTTCAAATCCTGTTAAAAATTTAGTCATCGCTGAGAATATAGTCATTATACCACTTTTTTGTTCTCTTCTCAATTGAACTTTCTATTCCTACCACACCATCCTCAACTGTCCGTTCTGCTCTTCAACAATTCGCCCCAACCTCTGCTTTATAATCCTTTGCACGATCCTCCTCTTCCGATAAAAGCAATTCCGGCTAATCGGGAGAATACCGTGGTGCGCTTCCAGCATGTCGTAGCTTGTCCCGATCACGATGGATTCTGTCAGTTCCGCAGCGATGAAGCTGTCTACCTGGTTGCAGATCTCGAATACTTCCTTTTCGTCCACAAGACATTCCCCCTTTCAATTTTTGCGTAAAAAAATACCAACCATCGTATTTGACGGTTGGTAATCGAATTATGCATTTATATAGTACCATGATCTTAGTTTTTCATCTGGAATTAAATATTTCTTAATTAAATCCAATTCTGGTTTTAAATTTGCAATTTCTTTTATAACCAATTCAACTGTTTCTATCGCATCCTCTACTTCTTTTTTATCTATCTCAAAATATATTTTTGAATTATCTGTGCCAGAAACACATGATTTTGCATGAACCAATTTGTTCCGGGTTGATATGAGTTTTGACAATTTGCTATATGCCTCTCTGTCCACTGGAAAATCTTTTTGGGTTATCAGCTTGGTTCCTATCAATATCTTTCCTTTTATTTCCAGCTTATCCAACATCTCAAATTCTTTTTTTCCTAAATTTGACACCAAAAAATCATTTGCAAATGCTTCTACCGCGAGTGCAGAAAAGACTATGATTTGAGTTGAAAGTTCATACATCTTTTTGTAAAGTTCATACCTGAATTGAATTCCATCATCGCCCATGCTCATTGAATTGCAACTTTCCATATTTTTTTCGCATCTTGCATATGAATCCATACAATTAAGTGCTATTCTTCTATAAACGTCAATATTATTTATTAAATCTCCCACTTTACCGTTTGCCCCCTCTTTTTATTATAGAAAAATTGTATCATTACAACCGTCAATATTCAATTGTCAATGTGCATTCCCAAGCGAATCATTTTCGCTCCACCCGCATATACTAGATAGTAGGAGGTGCTATATGTTCGCTTGGCTTTGTTTTCTGATTCTAAAATTCAATGATTCTTCATCTAGCTTCACGAGGTGATTCCATGCAAAACTGTTCAAACCTTTATTTTCTTTCAACACTCGCCTGCCAACTTGCCGACTGCATGTCAGATGATGCGGTTGCCATCCTCGCTGCTGATCTAGTAGTACTGAATGACATGTTGGCAAATATTGTTGCCAGAAATGCAGTTTGTGAAAAGGAATAGTTACGCAAACCGGAGCTGTCCGGTCTGCTCTGCCTTGATCATCATGTTTGGTGTACGCTCTGCTACACACAACTCCGGCAGATTAGCTTTTACCAATGCTGCAGGAATTGGCGGGCATACTGCATTGCCACATCTGCGCACCTGTTCACTTCTCGGATATGTCTTTCCTGTATAGTCATGATCGATTATGTAATCATCTGGAAATCCCTGGCATCCATACAATTCTTTTGGCTCCAGCATACGAAGCCCGATATCCACAATCTGATAATCTACACCCTCAATCGTCACCAATCCAAATCTGTCCTTGGTCGTAACAGTATCAAGCGGTTGCTCAATATCCTGTCCGGTAGCATCCCCATAATATTTGATTAGAAACGCTCTAACCTCACCAAAGTGACCGGCAGATGTTGTGATTGTGTGTAACGGCTCTCTCTCGTCTTGTCCTATTCCCGATTTATAGAACTTGCTCAAAAACGATGTAACCAATCCGTACCTGTTCGAGCCATCTACAGTCATAATCGGATCTTTTATGGTCTGCCCCCGGACTTCTCCCTGTGCTGTCTCGGAATGGTACTGGATCAATGTTGGACTAATAAGGCAATGTTCATTCTTGCTCACAATCGTTGTGAGCGGCTCCCTCACATCCTTACTCCGATCCTTTGTGAACCCGGTCTGCCCGATCTGTACCATGTATGGCTCCACAATCCCGTAACCATGCTTTCCGGTTATGGTCGGCATCGGTTCCCGGATATCGTTCGGTCTGCGCTCACCGCCGTGGTTGCACTGGATTATAAATGGTTCTGGATTATCAAGGACGAACTTTTTTAATCCCCTTGCAATCCGATCCATTGTTTTCTTTGCCAGCGGACGAACCGCCCGGATGCCGTACTTTTCTTTTATTTCTTCCGATGTGTCAAAAATGCTCGGACATGGCCGGCTGAAATCAATCTGTGTGTACGCTCCAACATATGGCTTTAACAATCCAGCTTTTACTGCTTCGCTGTCTGCCTGTCCGTGTGTTGGCTCTGGCCATACAATCGGCTTGCCGTCACACCGGGCGATCATAAAGAATCGTTTACGCATGGTCGGCGCACCATAATCGGCAGCAATCAGCTCACGGAACTCCACTTCATAGCCAAGCTCCCGAAGTTGTTGCACAAACCGCTCAAATGTCTTACCCTGTTTTGTCTTAATTGGATGGTGCCGCCGGTTCAATGGTCCCCATGTTTTAAATTCTTCTACGTTTTCCAACATGATCACTCTCGGTTTCACAAGACCAGCCCAACGTAAGGCAACCCAAGCAAGACCACGAATGTTTTTATTCTTTGGCTTTCCGCCTTTTGCCTTACTGAAATGTTTGCAGTCTGGCGAGAACCAGGCAAGTCCGACCGGATGCCCATTGCATGCCTTAACCGGATCAACCGTCCACACGTTTTCACAGTAATGCTCGGTGTTCGGATGATTCGCCTTATGCATCTTAATAGCTTCCGGATCATGATTAATGGCTATATCTACACTGTAGCCGGTAGCCAGCTCAATTCCGGTGGATGCACCGCCGCCGCCGGCGAAGTTGTCAACGATCAGTTCTCCGTTAATCATGGCATCACCTCCGGCATAAAATCAAACAATGTCGGCTCGTCCACTTCATTCTCCGCAGCCTGCAGATATCCAACACCATCGCGGAAGTAATCTGGATTCAATTCGCATCCCTTACCGTTCCGATGCATCTTAACCGCCGTCATTGGTACCGTCATCAGACCTCCAAATGGATCATATACCCATTCCCCCTCATTGCTGTATCTGTTGATGATCCGCTCCACGATATCCAACTGTAATGGGCATACGTGCATCTGTGCACGTCTACGGCTCTGTGTCGTGTTTAGAGTACGCATCCGATTAATATCATCCCACACTTCCAGCTGATTCCATGATCCCGGAGCAACTACCATAAATGTTGCCGGGAGTTTCCCGTCCTTGTCCAGATCTTCCGCAAGTTTCACATGATCCTCATAGTTATATACATTGCCGCGGCTGTACTCTCTGTACACTGTCTGTAAGCTATCAACCGGAAAATCTTTGAGTTCTTCCTTGCTGATCAGTCGGTCTCCTGACGATCTCCAATAACCATGTGCATCAATCTGCCACTGTGCCCGGGTGTAATCCTCTTTGGATTTCTTGACCGGAACATCTGCGTATGCCGTAGATCTGTCGGTTGGCAGTTTACGGAAAAGTAAGATATATTCCGGGCATCCTACACCCATCTTTGAACCATCCTTGCATTGTTCCGTCCATCCGAGGCGGTATGTCTGGTTATTCTCACGAACCACATCGGTCACGACCGTAATCATGCCAAAATACTGGAAACCATGCTTCATGTAATGGCTAATGCACTGCGCGTGGAATGGTTCAATGGTTGGCATTCCGGTTCCTGTCGCATTTCCAAAAAGCACACGGTCCTTGACATGAATTGCAGCAACACGCCCCGGCTTTAACACTCGAAGCAGTTCCGGTGTAAGGAAATCCATCTGTTCAAAGAACCGCTCCGTGTTCTGGTTATGCCCGAAATCGTTATAATTTGCACTGTACTCGTAATGATTGCCGAACGGGATCGAGGTATGTATCAGATCAATACTGTTCGCTTCCATTGCTCGGGTTTCTTCTACACAATCCCCATATACCGCTTCATAATGGTTTCCTCTTACTGTTCTTTCTTCTCTGCTACCTTCCACGCCCATCTTCCTTTCTAACCGCTGCGCCTTATTCTCCGAATTAAGACCATACTTTTTTACAATCTCGATCATTTTTTTAACCATATGATTGTGATTCTTCCATTTTTCCAGCAACGCTTCCTTGATCTGCCGCTCGTTCTCCATGTAGATAATGTCGATCACAACCGGTTCTTTCTGTAAAAATCGATAACACCGGTGTACCGCCTGAATAAAATCGTTGAACTCATAATCAATTCCAAGGAATATCTCCCGGTGACAATATCTCTGAAAATTACATCCGGATCCAGATAATGATTTCTTCGTAGCGAACAACTTTGTCTGTCCATTCGAGAAATCAATTACCCTCTGCTCGCGCAGGTCATAATCCATCGATCCGTAGATATCCACCACTTCCGGCAGCGCTTTCTTGATCGCATGCCGTTCATTCTCCAGATCGTGCCACAACAAGAAATGATCGTCCGGCGATTCTTCCACAATTCTTTTCATTTCTGCTACACGGCGGTCAATGCTTTCTCTTTTAACTGCCGCAGCTTCTTTCAATCCCTCTGCGGCTTCCTGAAATAGCTGAATTTGTCCGTCCTTATCCGCTGTATCGCCATAATGCACCGGCAATTCATGCCATCTTACTTCAAGCGGCGGCAGATCATATCCCTCATCGGAATATACCGGATTGAGATCTGAAGGTTTCGTGATAAAAAGTGCCCAGCTTGATACCCACATCCAAAACTCATCTTCCATGTTCGGATATAATGTCAGATTGTTTGCCTTGGTGCTGTCGCGCTGGAAGAATCTCGTCAACGCCTGCCCGGTATCCATCACTTCCAGATATCCGGCATAATGGATCAGTTCCTTGTATTTGTTCGGCGATGGTGTAGCCGTGGCTACCAGCTTATACGGAACGTTCTTGAATTTATCCAAGAATGTCTGATAAGTCTTGCTTCCGAAACTCCTTAAAACACTGGCTTCATCCAAGGATGTCGCTGTGAAGTAGTCTGGTCGGATATCTCCATCCCTGACACGCTCATAGTTTGTCAATACGATCTGGCTTGCGCTCTGCTCCACCTCTTCCATCGTCCGGCAATACTCCGGTTTCTCATATCCAAGCACTTCCACTGCGTCATGCGTGAACTCCTGCTTCACTCCAAGCGGTAACACGATCAACGCACGACCACAGCTATGTTCCGATGCTAAGTGGCAAAACTCAATCTCCTGCACGGTCTTTCCAAGTCCGAAACTTTCAAACAGTGCACGCCTACCGCCTTTCAGTGCCCACACCACAGCATCTCTCTGATGCGGTTTCAATACCTTGTTGACTTGTTTAGGATCCACAACGAATCCGCTTTCTGTCGCAAGTTCAATCTTTGTTTCTAAAAATTCTTTATATGTCATTTTTCAAAAGGAACCCGATATATCGTTACCCCGGCCGGAGGTTCGGCTCCTTTCTTGCATTTTTGAATGCTTTGTTTTAAAATGTCCTTGTCTTTATGATAAGCAGGCGGGTAAAACCGTTTGGGGGAAGGGAATTCGGTTGGCAGTCATAAAATTCATCGCGACTTTAATAATTGCACTTTGTGCTTTTAGCACGGAAACGGAGGATACTATGGCAACACAAATTCCAACCACACAAACAAGTAACACCTTGGTCAGCACAACTGCCGACCGCCCTTCTACTTATCCTAAAGACTTTTATTTCATGCTCAAGTAGCACATAATTCCACATTCCGGCATAATCTCTGTATTCATATCTCCCCGATCAGGATCTAACTCATCCAGATATACCGGTCCGTTTTTGTCTTTCAACATGGAGTGCCCGACTTCTCTTTCCAACTTCGCCCGGCTTTCAAAGACTTCCGGAAAATCCTTTCGAATGCGATTCCAATAACCCATGCCGCCACGGACACAGCCAATGCAATTATTGTTGGCGTACCCATGCTCATAATTCCAAGGGCGTGGGAAAGTAAAAGTCATTAAAAACAGTCCATGCACTTCCTCTTTCGTTAAATTTCTTTCAATCAACGGAAAAATGTGATTAAACTCCGGATTGCTCTCAACCATTCGATCAGCTCGGTTCTTCTCGTTCAAGTCAAAGCCCCAAACATACGTGATTTCATAGTCCGCATGTTCAGCTTCCCACTGCTTACGGACTCGCTTTTTCAGCCATGCCGTGCAAGGTATGGCGTTATTGTTGGCGTTTCTGTATCCTCCGAATGTCCTAACACAATCTTCCACATTTCGATATTCCGTTGATCGTAGCACTGTGATTTTCTTTCCGATCGCTTTCTCGCAATCTTTAATGAATCTCATGCTATCCGGATGTTGGTCTGCAACGTCAATGTAAATCCATTCATCTACATCTCCGGCAAGATACCCTGCCATAAAGCTTGATATTCCTGCACTTATCCAACATACCTTTAGTTTCTTTTTTGTCATAACACCACGCTACAAATCCATGTATCGTGGATAAGGAATATAGGCTTCCCATGCTGACGGTCTGAAACTCACATAAGTCAAATATGCTATATGTGCGCTACTTCAAATTCCACCTTATCGAATCATCAACGCTACTATTATTCCCTTTATGCAAAATCTTTGACACCTTTAAGTTGCAACCTCGGTTTACCGAGGATTCGTTATTCCTTTCTTTCTAAAACCTCATCTAAACAGGCATTTTTTGTTTGAATATACCTTGTTCCACAATTAGGGCAAAACGTATAACTTGGTTCATCCGCACAAAAGCCGCATTTCCCACAATACATCAAATCGTGATGGTGCTTATAAGTCGCTTTCACAATACGTTTTTTTGCTCCGATATCCTTTGCTGCTTCATAGCGAAATCGGTTTAATGCCTGTTCATATTCGTCGCAAAAATCGTCCGTTCTATTATCTTCTGGAATAATTTCTGCCAACGATTCAAAAAATTCTACTGCAGTAATGGCATCACAGCATTTTCCTGTAAGTTCTAACATCGTTCACACTCCTTCCGGCTTCTCACACCGCTCAAATTCGATAACCCATACCCACGGATTGGCTTCCCAGCCGTAGCTGTCAAGATCAGATTTTTTGATGGTGCTATTCCAAAGGTTTTCCCATTCTTTCAATGCGATTTCCATATCTCCGGCATGAACTGCCATAGAAGAAAGCCCCTCATTACGAATACCGTCAATGGTAATTTCCTGCAACCGCTCCACCCTCACATCCGTAACCTTAAGCCAGATACGTGCCGCCTCTTTCGGCATATGGATTGATGGTTTCCACGGCTTATCCGCATCTTCCGAGTTAGCAACACTTGCTTTGTATCCGTAAAATTCTGCCAGATGGCAGCTTTCGCCTTCGCCTACTCGCTTGATGTACTTATGCCATGTTTCGCGGACATAAAGTATATCGCCCGGCTGACACTGCGGCCTTGCATATTGAATAGAACCACCGTACTCATTAATGCCAAATCCAAAGCATCCTACCTCTTTCTTTTCTGTACTGTCGGTAACAAAACCGAGCGGGTATGTATGCTTTTCATCTGGTTGTGGTTTTACCAGCCGTCTGGTACAGCTTTTCCGTCCGTCCAGAATCGCCCGAACCATCTCGGTGTTAAATAGAATCGGCTTACTCTTCATCTACTCCACCGCCTTTCACAATCTCGATTGCTTTGTCCATTCCGTAAATTCTTCCTCTATCAATGTCTGCTTCTGAAATTTTAAGTGTTTCCAGCATAAGGCTTTTTCTATCTTCCAACTGTTCCACAACCTTATCCGGGTCATAGGTGGTCGGCTGTGCATCTATCACGCTCGCCAATGTTGCCAAACTTGCTCTCCTAAAATCATCATCAGATTTACTCGCACGCATGCAATATTCTTTTAGTGCGTCTGCGTCAATCAGTTTCATCGTTCGCCCTCCTGTTCCATGCTTTAATTGCTGCATTTTTTATCTCCTCGTAGGAACTTAACTCATCCTTCTGCATCTTGCATTTCGTAATATAAGTAGGTATCAATCCGCTTGCGCTACCACCTCTTGCATGGCACTTATTACATTTCACATAAAAGATGTATTTATTTACACCTCGATCCCAGAGGTAGCCACGAATTACCTTTTTCCCCGCAATGGTCACTTTCTTCCAACCACAAAACGGGCATGGCTTAAGTTCTTCATTCATTCTTCATCGCTCCAATCTAATTTTCTGCCCACAACTTGGACAATAATCATAACTGTCGTAATCAACCTCGTAATGCTGACCGCAGGAAGGACAAATCCACGTATCGTATACAAGCTGTCCGTTATAGTATCCGTCTCCCTCGTAATCAGGTTTCTTTGCTGTCTGCTTCTCCACCGCCTCCCGACATTCTTCCGGGGTGCCGATTGCGCGGTACTGTTTTAACTCTTCCAGCCATTCTGCAAGCTGGTCATGCTCCTGTGCGCACTTGACACAATCTTGATTGTAATAAGGGCTAAAAGGTCCTAATGTGTCATTGAGCTTTTTGTTATTTCTTTGTATAGTTGCAACTTCTCTTGCGTGCACTATTGCTTCATCAATCGTCATGGTTGCACCTCCAACAGTTCCGGATTGTCAAAGATGTTGCCGATAACTTCGCAGTACATATAACCCATTCCTGTTTCAACCCACATAAGAATGTCTTTATTGGCATCACACTCGGTAATCGGAACTAACTGCCAGCCCCAGTTATATTCCCCATTTGGATTTCCAAACTTAACCACCGCTTTCCATTCGCATTCATTGATCTCGTCTTTTAAGGAAAGTACATCATTCTTAAAAATCAGTGTTTCATCATCGTCCTTAAGTCCGATGCACTGGCAGATGGTAGATGGGTCTACTTGCACAACATCTAAATCGTGAGGAGTTCCATCTTCATCGGTTCCGATCACATATCCGATAAAACACTTAGAATCGTCTGTTTCATCTGTAATCAGATGTCCTTCCACCCATTCACCGTTATCAATCCGCTTTCCACGGCATAAAAATCTATTTTCCATGATTTTCTCCTCTCTCTGGATATACAAGATTCAGGTCATATCCGCTTGCAATAAATTTCAGCGTCAGATCATGGTCTACGCCATTTCCGAGCTTATCGTATATCCAGTACATATCCTCTTGCGTGAACTGCGTCCCGAGATATTTGTTATATCCAGAAAGAAGTGCTTCTCTCCATTCTTTATTTCGCTTCTCTTGGCGGTAAGGCTCTCCCTTTGCAATAGGTCTGGAGCACCACTCCAAAAGTTCGCAAAGAATATCTTTCTGTGTCTTACATTTCCTTGCTATAAAATACACATTCCCTTTTTTAGACAAAATAACTTCTCCGCATCGGTTGATAAAACTGCCTGTAAAGCATTTCATTACATTGAAAATTTCATCTAGCATCTTCGCCCTCACTTTCTGCCCGTAGCCATTTAAGCCATCCATCCTTATCCCAAGCGCTTCCGCCAAGTACATCTTTTGTCACAGTATCAAACCATTTTGCCAGTTCCTCATTCGTCATGCTCCGGATCCGGTCTGCATTGGTCTTTGGCTTACGCGCCGCATTTCTCATACATTCAAGCATCTATCACACCGCCTCTCCTGTAACAATGTCCCAATGTTCATCCTCGATAAATGTCTGCCGGATAATCGCATCGGACAGATAGTGTTCTTTGCTCTTCGGCTGTTTTCTCCAGTAGGAATCAATGTAATAGGCAACCCACTTCATAAATTCCTCGATCTTGGCATTCGAGAACCGGTACGATTCTTTCAGTGTGGGAATTGTCAGGTACATTGTGGATGCCAGTGCGCTTTCGATATTGCTGTCTGCTCCAAGCACTGCTCGCCCTTTCTGGATATCTGCCATGTACAGCTTCTGCGACATTGGTATCGACTTCACCCAACCGATCACATCAATTTTCCGTTTTAGGCAATACTCCATCATGCTTTCGCTCGTAACATCGTCGTTATCATCATCCTGCCAGGCAACGCGCTTATTTACTGTTTTGGTGTAATAGTTCGTGATCTGCTTAAATGTCAAACCAAATTTGTCGTACAGTGCCAGTGCAAATATAAATCCCATGTGATTTGCTATATTATTTCCAAGCTTCGCCTTGTTAACTTCCTGCCGGTATACGCTTGTATGTATTACACGCTCCCTCTGTGTTACTCTGTGCATTTGTTCTCCTCTCTGATCTGATGCCCCTTAACGCATGTGTACCAGAATCTGCAACTTGGATCACATATTTTCGTTTTCTCTCCATAGCTGCAAGTCCGACCACTGCCATAATAGGTGCTGTTTGCCTTAAATCTGCTATAGGCTTTCGGATCTCTGTTTTCTGTCTTGGAACCGTCATACGCTCGAATCGATTCCGATATCTCTGCATTTATTTTCTCAAGACGCTTCTGCGTATTCGTTCTGTGTCTCAATTCATCGCCCCTTTGGGTAGACGGGGCATTTCTGCCCCTGTTTTGCAAGGTAAAAAATCATGGCTTGTGATAACTATCTCGATTTTCGACTTGCTGTTTCTTTCGCCTTCCGGCCGGTGTTTCAACCGCCAAGTAACTTTCGCTCCAAGGCTTCAAAGTCCTGCTCTCTTGGAGTAAAGTTGTTGAATTTATTCTGTGCGGATGCCTTATTGTCCTTAAGGGGGAATAAGCCTTTCCAACTGTTCATGATTGACTGCTCTAGAATCTTAACTGCCGTGTCTGAATTACCGCCGGACAGCTCCGTCAGTTTCTTGATAGCCATTCCAACAGCACGATCTGTCATCGGAGCTTTAATCTGCTTTCGCATATCGGCAAAATCAGCAAATGCCTGATTCAGCTTTTCATCCTCTGGGAAGAAATCTTTTTTGGTATTTTTTTCTTTATTTCCTTTCTTTCCTTCTTTCTTTTCTTCTATTGTTGTCGTTTGAATGTCGTTAGAATGTCGCTTGCTTGGCTCTTGACTGACGCTTTGCTTGTCGTTCGCTTGGTACAAATCGTACTTAACCACTGAAAATACTGTGAATTTGTTTGTCGTTTTGCTTGTCACTTCGCCTGTCATTTTCAAATGTGAAATTGCGGTGCGAATTTCCCTTTCTGTAAGTCCTGTTTCACTTGCAAGCTTTCCGATGGAAGAAACAAAAGAGCCTCTAGGAACAACCATTCCTTTAAAATTTCCATCCTTCCAATTAGCTTTTAACAACATGTGGATGAATGCCCGTGTTGTATTAATATCCGAATACCATTCCCAATCCAGAAGTCCGCGGCTCAATTTGATGTAACTTCCATCCAACTACTCCACCTCCCGGATCAATACCTCTATTCGGGGATTGGCAGCATCTACATAAAACTCATCAGAGAATCCGGTTATCTCTTTCCAACCGTCATTTTTCAGCACATGAGCATATACCAGAGAATCTTGTATTACCTTGCGCCCATAGGACGATATATTGTCTAAATCGCGCTTTTTATTCTTCTCATACCACCGATACTCCATGTACACCGGCTTATCGATTTTCACACGCTTCAGGCATTGCCGGATGGCATTGATCACAACCGCTTCGCTCCTGGATTTCATCTGTGCGCCTTTGTAACGATTCGCACGTTCAGCCGATATGTAATCGTTCAGATTATCCAGTCTCCCGGGTATTATCAGTAAGTATTCCAACTTCTCGCCACCTTTCGAATGTCTGGCGCATTGCCAGCCGTTTTGCCTGTATTTTTCTTGCTCTGGATAACTCTTTTGCAAGATATTCTTTAAGCTCTGCTTCGTCTGTGAGATTGCCCGGAACTGGTCTATAATAGCCATTCCCCACATTGATAATGCAGTCGTTATTCCGATTTGCCTTTTCAATGTGCGCTCTCAACACTCTGTCCTCTATAGGGTTCGCCGGACGCTGTACCGCGTTCTCATGCCCGTAGGGGATATTTTCAATCTGTATCACTCGATCACCTCACAATACCGACTTTCCGAAGATTTTCCGAAAGTCCTCTCTGGTCCCATAATGTTCTTCGAAATATTTTTGCGCCATCTGCTTAAGCTTCAGATCTATTTCCGCAGCATTCTTTCCTGCCTGCGCTCCATTCGGATGTAGATCCGGCCGGAGCGGGATCACAAAACCATACTTCTCGCTATTCTTCCGGTTGGAACCGCACCAGATATGGTGTCTCTCCACCGGAGCTGTTCCAGTAAAATAGCAGTGGTCCATATCATCCGTAAATACGCTCCAGAGCCTTTTCATGCTGCACCCCATTCCTGCTTCATGCGTTCCAATTCATCCGGTGTAGCTGTCTCAATTCCAAGCTCCTGTGCCTCTTCAACGATGCGGTCAATAAAGCGGCTCATTTCTGCGGTGTTGTATTCGCTCGATCCCTTAATCATCAGATAGGATGCAAAATTGCCGTTATCTTTAATATGTTTCCAATGGCCAGACACCTTTGCCATGTCTACTGTCTTTTTAACTGTAATAGTGATATATCCGCCCTCGTCCTCATAAAAGGTTCCGTATTTCTGCAGCATCTGCTCATACACCTCTTCTTTGCTCGATGCGATATCCGGATGATTGGCAATCTTGGTCATAAGCACCCATGCATAAGCATTAGCATCAAGGCTCCGCTTCTGACGGTACTTAACCGCCTTTATCCGAAGCAGATCATCTTTTTTCATGCTTTCAATCTGTCCGGATGCTGAAGCATCAACCTCGAAAGTGAGGATGATGCTATTTCCGTCAAATGTCCGGCTGGCTCCGGTAAGCTTACCTGTAGTTTCCATTAGGCATCGGCTTCTTTCTTTTTCTGGTACCAAAACTCTACCTGCTGGATGAGCTTGTCTGCCAGCTCAGTAGAAATATCACTTGTACCGTTATATTGGTATTTTTTCTTTAACATATCGGTAACATCTGATTCTTTAGTGTTTTTGCACATTCCGGCGTATGCCATAATAAATTCATTCAGTTTTCTTAACTGTTCCGGTGTTGCCGGATCAAACTGTGGTTTCACCGGGTCCTGTGTTTCTTCGTCCGGGTCCTTCATTTCTTCTGTCGGAATACAAAACACTTGAAAGCATGCATATTTGAATGCAATGGCCATAGCCTTATTGGTTGCCTTGTCTCCGGAATCCATTCCCTCACCGACAGTTACCGCTTCGATGTAAGAACCGTCCTCTGCATAAAACGTATATTTGATCCGGCAAATTGAATAGATCAGCACCGAACCCTTGCTTGTAGTTCTCTCCTGTCTCTGCTGGTCCAGCACTTCCGGCACAATAAACACATGGTTCTTTACAAGTGCTGGATTGATTGCATTCATAACCGCATCAATGCCACGGTATTTAAAACCCTGCTGTTTGTTAACTGCATCCTTGCCAACTGCCCCGATCTCTTCCATGCATCGGGAAATGGCTTCGTAAATATTCATTTTCTTTGCTGTCTCTGCCATTCTTATACCCTCCGGAATTTAATGCCGTACTCACGCATGGCAGATTCAAGCTGTGCAATCTGGAATAAATCGGCAACGACTTCATACCGTACTGTATTTCCAGCCGGTACGGATGCTGCAGATTCTTCTTTTGGCTCTTTGGTTGGAACCGCAGGAATAACTGGAACAGCACTTCCGGAAGGTTCTTCTTTTTTTCCCTCTGCTTCGATTCTTTCCTCGCGCTCTTTCTCTCTGCGCAGGATCTCTTCTTTCTGTTTCTGGAACTGATTCATTGTTGCAATAGCAACAGACAGCTCTAATGTGGCTTTATATCGCTCAATACCCTTATCCTCATATTCGGATTCCATACTACGGATAGTTGCAAGATCTGTCTCCACGCTGGTCATGCGCTCGGTAATCGTTTCTGTTATGGATTTCTTGGTAGTAGTAGCATTTTCCCAACGTTTGTCGTAAATCTTCTGTAATGGCAAATACTCGGCAGCTTCTGCATGTTTGGCAGCAATACCTGTATAAATTTCCTTGATCAGTGCTCTCTTTTCCTCAACACGTTTACGCTCAAATTCTTCAATCTGCTGATTGATAAAATTAATAGGTTCATCTACCTGCTTTTTCAGCTCATTAACTTTCGCTTCGAAAGCATCACATGGTGCCATATATGCTTTCTTGACTTCCTTGCGCTTGTCATCCAACGCCTTATTAAATTTTCTAAGATATGCAACCGTATCCTTAGCATCTTTCTTGGAATCTTCAGTAAAAACCATTTTCTTATATGTATCAAGTTCTGCTGCCAGAGCCGCCTTAATGCTGTCGAAATTGGCATCAATAGTTCCGTTCTGTAACTGTACTGATAAGTTAAGTTTCTGCATATTTAAAATCCTCTACTTTCATTGTTATCTGGCCAGATGCATCGCACGCAAACAGTGCCATGAATCTGTTTTTCTTTAATTTGCTCTCTTCCTGGCAATCACACGTTTCCCCAGGATCAAGATTCGCACCACAATGTGTACATATTCTGTAATATTCCATTACTCGATCACCTTCCGGAAGCAAGACACCATGCAATCTTCACAGTAAATCTCACCGCCGATATCGTAATAAAAATCATCTTGTATTGGTTCTTCACAGCACTCGCATAATGGCCGTTCTTCCAATTTCCTCTCCATTTCTGTCTCATGCTGTTCAAACAAATCATAATTATCCATTCATTTTGAAGTTTCATCTTGCAAACGCTTATAATATCCATTACACTAAAAATGAAATATTTTAATGTAATTTATTTCTTTGATGGAATCACTCTCTTGGACGGTGGGTTGGTTCCATCTTTTTCATTTCAGTATCAAGCACACTCTGGAAATCCCCTTCGCTCTCTTTTCCCTTACGCGGGTACGTTGGATTCTGGTAATGCTTTCTATACTGGTCTTCCGGATATGGCATTGCGCCACTGATGTTCACTGTTTCTCCTTTCATTGTCTTCTAAGTTTCTGAATCCGTCGGGCCGTTTTCCTACGTTCCTTTTCTAACTGCTCCGATGCATAGCCTGCAAATGCAAGCACTGTACCAAGTGCTACCATCACACATGCAATCATTCCTCCTGCACCGACTGAATCCATCGCCATTGCTCCAAATGTAAATATCACAATCCCTACAATAAATAACTTGTTTTTCATGTTTTCTCCTTGGCTTGTCCGCCAGCGCCACCGAAGTGGCTACTCTGTGCGCTTATAGCCTGCACCAAACGCAAACTTGTCACACAGCTCATCAATTTTGTTCTGAGGTATGTCTTTGGGATCGATTCGTTTCCATTCACCGGTTTTCGAATCAATCACCCATGTCCGGTATGTAGCCTTTTTCGGGTATCTTGCCATAACCCCACCTCCTGTTAATATGTTATTAACTGTGCTTGTACATGGTTCTTTAACTTCTACATAATTAGTGCTACAATCTCCTTACAGGACGTTGCCTCGTCCAAGTATTATGAAAGGAGAATTTTTCATGCAGAATTTTAATGATTTTTTACAAACCTTAGATCAAACAAAACTCGTTGAATCCGGCACTGCAAATGTAGATGCAAATAAAGATCCAGCTTATAATGCTTCCACAATTTCTACCTCTATCAGCCTTGAACTTCTTCGCCAGTACCATGAATGGCTGATGAAACAGCTCTCATAACGCCATCTTCAATATTTTCTTTACATAGCGTATGGGGTAGTGCTCTTGCGGACACAAGTTCTGCAAGAGCCTTTGTCTTCTCTGCGACCTCATGTTCACGTTCTTTACCAGATGAAATGACTTCACTGATATGAATTGCTAATGCTTCTATAAGCTTATCTACTGCCTCCACGTTCTCACTCTCCTTTCTGTTATTATTGATGCTGATCCTCGCTATTCTTGGAATCTGTATGTTTTTATGCTAAAATATCTTTACCCACCGAGAATGGGGGATTATGAAAACAGAAAAACATACTTTTTCTTGCTGCCGCTATGCAAAGCAACTAACAACCATTACTGATTACTATGAGTTATCAAGCGGAAAACCCGTTTGGAAATACTCAACTTGTTCATTAAAGGACAGTTCGCCTAAATTCCGGTGCAACGGAATGGAAAATGATATGGATGAATGTCCTTACTTAAGCAACCATTAAAAAGCTTTCCATCGGTGGGTTTATGATCTGACTCCACTTTTAAAGATTTGTTCATATCCTACTGCCCCCTTAAAATGTATCTCTGCCGGACAAACCATTTTTACACTCGTGTAAAAATCTGGTAACGTATTTACATCAACATCCGGATTTAACTCCTCCAACATGAATTGAATAACATCTATCATCAGTTGGTCAGTTCGTTCTCTCGGTGAAATAAAACAGTACACTCTGAGCGGACAATTTGGACAATTATTCTTTTTTGCTTCACAGTATGCCCGATGCATATTGTTAAATCTTACTTGTGACAACTTTTCTATCTCCGCCACTACTCACTCTCCTTTCTGTTGCTATTTAGGTTGATTCCTTAAAATTGGTACAAAATTTGCTTTTCATTATGATAAGTTTTATGTGTGCTCTCACATTAAGGCTTTCTTCGGAAAATCTTGCCTTGGATGGGAGGTGATACATATGACTTCTCTTTCTGAGAAAGCTTTAAAACTTCTTCAAGCCAAAGCCGATACAGGAGTGACCGAATTTCACGATCTCGATATCATGATTCCTCTTGGTCTTTCCTTTCCGGTTGTCAGTAACGTAATTGCTGAACTTGAAAAAGAAGGATGCATAGATGTTGACCGTCAATATGTCCGCTCGCGTATTACATTGATCTGACTTCTATGCTTGATAGTCCTAAGTGTTCCCGCACTTGGGACTATTTTTCTGTCTCGAAAAGATAGTCAAACTTACATTTGAAAAGCTTGCATAGCTTTTTTGCCTCATAAACGTAAAACTTACCGCTTTTCTTCTTACTCTCGTAAGAGACCCTTGAAATGCCAAGCTTTTTCGCTACTGCTGAATTTGTCAGATCTCGTCTTGCCTGCTCGGCATCTAAATTTTTGAACACGTTCTCACTCTCCTTTCTGTTGTTGATCCGGCTAATCTGTGCTGAATAAATAATCAAGCGTACAATCCGGAAATTCTTTCTTTATTGATGTCATTTCGCTTCTGGTATCAATATTTTGTTATATTTTTCACAATATCTTGAAAATCTAAATATTAAATATCTATATATTGTATTTTTTGTATTGACATACAAACATTTGTTCCATATAATTTGATTGAACATTTGTTCTTGCACTGCTTGCTGTGTGCCACCTTATCTAAGAAAGGATGATTTATATGCCTAAAAGAATTAGCGTGACACATGAAACTTCAACCGGAAGAAATACCGGCTTCCATGACAATTACACTGGCGCTGATATGACACGCGCTCAATTTGTTCGTCAAATAAATAATGGTAACTATGAAAACTATCATGTTAGAAACATTAACGGTGTCCCAACTCCGGTTTCTAATCCAGATAGTTCCCGTAACAACAACCTCGGTTAATCTTCAACAGGCACACACGCAACTTTGCAGTTCTTTTCTTCGATGATGTCCTGATCAGTAATGCTGACAATCAATCCACCATCTGCATCTGTGACAAGGATCTCCGAATACTCTTTTCCACCAATCTGCATTTTACTCATCTCCTTTCTTAAACAGTTCATTCGCATCAACGCTTAAAGCTGTAGCAATTCTTGAAATATCACATACTCTTATCAATTTTCTGCCGTTGAGCATAGCGTTAAATTCTTGAGTTGAATAGCCAGCTCTCTCAGCCACCACAAATTGCTTTAATCCACTTTCTTTTATAAGAAATGAAATTCTCTGTGCTAAAGGTTCATTAGATTTTGCAATATCCAAAATATTGCACCTCCCTTCTTCTGTGTCTCAGTATTTCTGAACCTGTTATGAGATTAGCATAGTTTTCATGAGATGTCAATATCTTTTTCTCAGTTATCCTTTTCTTTTATATTGACGTTCTCAGTTTTTTATAGTAATATTCCAATATAAAGAGAGGTGAAAAATATGAGTTTTGGAACTAGACTTAAAGCTAGACGTGAACAACTCGGTATAACTCAACCGCAATTGGCAGAAATGCTAGGTGTAAGTAAAGGAGCGATTGGTAATTATGAAACCGGTCTCAACTCACCGAAAGCCACTATATTGTACAAAGTATTTGATGTATTAGATTGCGACGCTAATTATTTATTTCAAGATGAAATGAATGAACGTTCTCAGGAAGATGTTGCAACACCAGTAGAAATGGAACATCTTGTAAAAAAATACCGAGTTCTAGATTCTTCTGGTAAAGAAACGGTCGATTTTATATTAAATAAAGAATACGAAAGATGTCTTCATCCTGTCGTTAGTGGGCAGTTGGATTTATTGAAAATCATTCAAAATACTGTTGATGGGAAATTAAAAGATGGAGTTAAAACCGAAGATCTGTTAGTAGATGCAGCTCATTACATCGAGAATTCAACCACAGAAGATAAAAAACACGATGACGGAATTATGAATGGAGATAAATTCTAACAGCCCTTTTTATAGGACATTATTTTCTGTAAGATTACTTTGAGGTGATATATTTGCTTACATACAATGATTTACTAATAGAAGCAGACAATAATTGCTTAATCACAAAAGAAAAGCCACTCCGAGCCAACAAAGGACGGATAAAAGGTAATCGTATTGCAATTAAAGAAGATATGATCGAAACTGAAAAGAAATGTGTGCTTGCCGAAGAACTTGGGCACCACTACACAACAGTCGGGGATATTATGGATCAGACCGACATTGCAAACCGAAAGCAGGAACGGCGCGCCCGAATCTGGGCATACCATAAACTGCTCTCTCTTAACGATCTGATTGATTCATACAAATGCGGATGCCAGAACCAATTTGAAATTGCAGAACATCTAAACGTTACGGAAGAATTTCTTATAGATTGCTTAACGTATTATAAAGAAAAATATGGCTTATGCGTCAAGCAAGATAATTATTTAATATATTTTGAGCCCTTAGGGATTTTGAATCTTTTACAAGAACGTATTGACAATATATCAAAAGGAGATCTATAGTATGGCACTATTTAAATGTCCAGAATGCGAAAACTTAATAAGTACAGAATCATTTACATGTCCAAAGTGTGGATTTGATGTCAATACATACATGAAATTCAATGGAGATAAAATTCAATGCAATCAGTGTTGGAAACTAAATGCTCCAGGGACAAAGTTCTGTTCTCACTGTGGAAATAATTTACAATACTCCAACACTGTAAAAGAAGGGCTTCCACACGAAGATCTGAAACAAACAAAAGTTGAAGAGGACGAACGAAGAACACTGCCTATAATACTTTCCGTTGTAGTCATAGTATTGCTTTTAATGTGCGTAGTTCCTCGCGTATTTATAATCGTATAATCAAAAATGCTCTGGTGCTACCAACACCAGAGTAAGCACCTTGACAATATAATACACTTACCCGGGAAGCCGAGGAACGGTTGCATCTACTCCGAGCCTGTGAAGGGGGATGATGCCGATGGTTACATATTCTGATCTGTTCACATTTGTGATAATGATATGTGCTATTGTTACACTAGTTTGTAATTTCAGACATAAAAAATAACCGTCCTGCTCCTGGTAAGAACTGACGGTTATTTAAACTTGTTGATTCGCCGGAGTAGATAGCCCACACCTATCTATCGGCTTTCCTGTTAAGTGTATTATATGTCACACGAACATTTTTGTCAATTAAAAACCGCCCTGCTCTACCAAAGCAAGTGTAGGGTTACAATTGATGTGACACCCTAACACTATACAAAAACGGTTAAGTACATTAGAATTTTAATCGCCAAACCAAAACCCTAACAAAAAGGAGTACTTAACCGTCATGAATACAATAACACATTCACAACGATATTTGCCACATGAAATTAACACAAAATTCTATGCAGTCAAACTTTATCGCTCCGGAGTCGGTGTTTCTTTTGTCTGTCGAAGATATCATATCTCTAAATCTTCTCTTCTTCGATGGAACAAAAAGTTTGATGGGACAAAAGAGTCTTTGCTCGATAAATCCCATAGACCTCTCTCAAAACATCCCAACGCCCATACGGATGAAGAGTTGAAATGGATTCGAGATTACCATAGACGCAATCCAAAAATTTCTGTGTGCGAATTGTACGGAAAACTCCGCGCCAACAAAGGTTACTCTCGTCATCCGGGATCCTTATATCGTATCTACCGTAAACTTGGTTATTCCAGTTACGCACCTTCTACCAAAAAGAAAAGAAAACCTCAGCCTTACGACACTCCTACCGAGTTGGGAATCAAATGGCAAATGGATGTTAAATATGTCCCTACTGCCTGTTATTCCGGCACTGTCCCTCAAAAGTTTTATCAATACACAGTAATTGATGAAGCTTCCAGAGAGCGTTTTATTTATCCATACATGGAGCAAAGCAGCTATTCCACGGTAGATTTCCTTAAGAGAGCAATCGCTTACTTCGGTTACAAGCCTTTCATTCTGCAAACCGATAATGGTGCCGAATTCACTCATCTAAAAAGATCTGATCGAACACACCCTTTAGATCTGCTGTGTTCTAAACTTAACATTGTACACAAGCGAATTCGTCCCAGAACACCTAGACACAATGGAAAAGTCGAACGAAGCCATCGTAATGATCAAGAACGATTTTATAATCATATGTCTTTCTACGACTATGATGATTTACAAATACAGATGAAACGATATTTAAATCGATCCAACAACATACCAATGCAGGTATTAGGCTGGAAATCACCTTTGCAAAAACGTCTCATACTTGAGACACAATAATTCTTATTCCGCTTGTTTAATATAAATCTGCTAGGATGTGACCTGTCAAGGTCATGCCCTGATAAGGGTGCTTTGCAACCTTGACAGGCCACATCCCAGCAGATAAAAAGTAGTCAAGCGGAATAAGAAAAGTTTGTAGCATTACATGCTCACTGGTTAAAATCTATAATACCATACCGTTCCTTTTATTTTTCAAAAGTTGGTGTCACATCATTGACTAATGTACAAATTATAATTTTTTGCTGTTAAATAAAAAATGGACAAACAACATAACATTGTCTGTCCATTTTCTTCCAAACAAAGCGGAACCCCAAAGGATTCCGCCTTATTTATTAATCCAGTTTGAATAAAGCTCTCACCGACATATCAAGTGTCTGATATCTTGGCAATTTTGCCTTATCATTTTTAATGTAGAAGTTTATGGTTCTTCTTGCTGATTTTGTTGTGCTTCCATCTTCCCACTCATTCAAATATTTCTTTGGATAATAGAAATAGTATTCATGCATATTCTGTACACCTTCATAAACACACTTTCCATCCTGAAGTGTAGAAACAATTTCTGCATCCGTATCCGCATCATAAATACGCTGTACATAATGCGTTGCACCGTCTGCTTCATAGTAAATGGAACACGTAAGTGTTGTACTGATTGCATTCAACTCTACCGGACTAAAACGGACTTTAATGTAATCATCGTTGTCCGCGCCCTGACCTTCAAACTGTACTTTACCTGACGCTGATGTAGCAGCCTCATCATTATATTCATCATTTGCAGTCATCTGGTAATTCATTGTATTAACATCCAGAAGTTCCGCATCCGGATTTAAAATTTCGACCATTGGTGGTTCATAGGAAGCACGATAAGCTGCAATCATTGTATTAATGAAAAGCTTAGCTTCCATATCCTGCGTAATTGTTGAATGACCAACACCTGAATAAAATACATTTCCCTTACTGTAAATATAATAATTATTTGCAACATCTTTTGGAGAAACGCCATAAGTTACGGCTGTACCAGTTCCATTGCTCTCACCATCGCAAACTACGTGCTTTCCATCATCCGCCAAAGTATACCACACGGTTACTTCCGGATCTTCCATATCAAGCTGATACCACTGCGCATGCGTATCTGATATTGTAAATGATTTGTCAATCTTATATGGATACTCTGTAATCTGTCCCTGATTGGATTGCTCAACTTTCGTTGTCAGATCATTTGTATTGTTGAATCCTGTATGCGCAATCTCACCAATATTACAAATCGGAGTTCCATCCTTACTGCTTGTTATCATATACTGATACGGAACCTTTTGATCCTTATTATAATTTTGAGGTATATTCGTCCATCCCAAACGTTTCATTGCATAATAAGTAAATCCATGTTTCTGATCCAGTTCATTTCCATTGACATCTGTTACGGTATCATATGAAATACCCTTCTGGTACTGAATCAACTGATTCTTATCAGAAACATTTTTACTGATTGCTTTATAACGGTTCATACCCATAACATCTCGAAGCAATGTATTTGCAGAATAACCAAAATTTTCTGCTTTTTCATTATGCATAGAAGTTAAGTCATGTGTAAAAAGCACACTCTTTCCGGAAGCAATATAGAACTTAAGGAAATCTACCATTCCATATGTATTGTCCAGATTCTTTCCAGCATATGTATCACCGAAACCAATGATATACATGTGATAACTATACAGTTGCTGCTGATCTGTCGATAAATCTTTGCTGATATTGTCATAATCTTCATCTGTCAGCGTTTTTGAATAGTCATAAGAAGTAAACGGCTTATTCTTAAATTTCTGTTCAAACTGATCCAGCGATATTGATGTAATGTTAATACTATAATCCTCTAACTCACTATAATATTTTTTAAATCTTCCATCTGTGCTCAGGTCAAGTTTGCCATCATAACTTTCATTACTTCCTTTTGGCATAATCTGTAATACATTAATTACTTTCTTGCCAAGTCCAGCCATATTCTTTGCTGCAGAACATCCAGTCTTTACAAAACGGACAGAACGATCATTTGCATTCGCTTTCACTTCATATATTTCTATCTTCCACTGAATCAATCCATAATACAGCTTGGATAACTTGCATGTTACCGTTTGTTCTCCGTCATTTGCTTTAAATTTCTTACCGGTATAATACAACTCATCATCAGCAAATTTACCATCCTGGTTCTGATCCAGGTAAATACAGTAAGAATACGTTTTATTTGCTTTATCATCCACCTTAAATCCAAATGTCATCAATGAACGCTGACTGCTATCCCTTGACAAATAATTTGGATTTGTAACCTTTGTTCCGCTTCCGGTATCACCATTATATTTCTCCGGTAACTTTGTAAACTCAACTTTAGCGCGGCTTTCCTTTACCACAGAATAAATACCACTGATATCAGATGTTTTTAGCAACGTGGTTTTCTTATTCGAAGAACTTCGATTCTGCTTAATAAAATCACAAATATTTGAATACTGATCAATGCGCAAAGTATCCGTATCATACAAATATGGAACTGCAACAATCGGATATCCTGCTTTTAAGAAATCTTCCAGTTCTGCTTTCTTAATTGTGGTAATATCATTACCCGGAAAACGTAATTCCTGACCACTTACAACATTATTTTCGTTCGTAGCAGAATACAAAAACTCTACAGAACGACTTCTATTGTCATTGGTATAATTGGCACCAGTCATCTTATCTCCGGTATGGAAATAGATTTTTCCTTTCATGGAAGAATCATTCCAATAGGTAACATCTACATTTCCACCCTTACCATCATTTGCACTTGCTACCCATTCTCTCTTCGTGCTATATGCGCCGTAATCCAGTCCCATAAAAATCATATTGTAGGTACTGTTCAAATCTTCTGCCGATCCAATAAACTGTGCCGTAGTCATATGCGTAATCTCAATGTCGCCACGGAATTTCGGAATCATCAGACGAATATAAGTTTTTTGCAGTGAATAACCATTTTTGCTATCGTAACATGGCTCAATATCCAAAATTTTCAGAGTGCCCTTTAAGCTCTCATTGTCATCTTTGGGCTTATCACCCAAAATGTATCGTATAGCATCTGACGTCGATGGTTTACGATCTTCATCCGGATATTCTTTATCTACATAATCCAGGAAATCCTTAAATTTTGAATCAAAATCAATTTTTCCAGGTTCAGCATAATCCTGCGTAATCGTATTATCGCCATTATATGTAAACATACGATTATTAATGTAAAAACGGTTGCCATTCGTAGTTACATTGCCGGCCATCTCATAATCTTTCCATTTGTCCGGCGTATTCCAATAATTATACCAGTCCCAGCTGACCTTCTCGCCTTTTTCATTTGTCGGACAGAATGTATATAATGTCCAATACGTCTGCGCATCCCCTTTTTGTGCCAGACACTTTCCATCTTCCACTCTCCATGGACTCTTTTTATCAAGATACAAATCTTCAAAAAGCTCATGCTTCATGGATAAAAGCATAACTGCAAGCTTATAAACATTGTTGTTAAATCCTGTATTTGTATAGGTTTCTCCCGAAGGTTTCATATTCCAGTCAAGAATATCAATGGTTACCTGTTTTCCTTTCGTCAGCTGTTCTACACTGTAACATTCCGTATCCATCATGATAGCTGCATAATTCACATCAGCATTTACCTTATAATACATAGAAAGAGCTACTTCCCAGCTAATATCCTTTGTATTATCTGAATCCGTATTTTCAAATCCTTTTAATCCATTCGGAACTTCTGATGTATCGCCCAGACGATTAAACTGCTTCCACAGATTAACAGTTTCCCCATAATGTGTCTTCGGAGAAAATTCATACAAATCTGCATATTTTGCCCAATCCGGATGCTCATTTAATTCTTTCGGTGTAATCGTCTTAATTACAATCGAATAATCCTTCGCCTGTTCATCCGTCAGTTTTAAAGTATCTTTCAAAAAATTATCATAACTTACATAGTTAAAATACCGTGGTACTTCAACGATACAATCTTTTTCCGAGTGCTCCCGTGTTGTATAAACACGCTCTCCAATTTTCTTATCTTTAAATAACTCTTTGCCCTCATTGGTAAAATCGACATTCTTATAATTATCTTTTTCAAAATTATTAATCGTATGCCAGATTAAGTTGCCTTTTTTGGCACCTGCATTTTCAAATGTTCCATCTTCCTTTTGTACAAACGTACCCTCTCCATCTGCTACCTTCTCATAGTATCCTTCAAACTTTTTTCCGTAATCTTTTGTATAATCTTTAATCTTATCTTTGTAATGTTCAACATTTCCCGGCAGCTCATCACGGAAGAAAAAAGCCTGTACAGCACTTTCTCCAAATGAACCGACTTTCATGCTGGTAACGGCTGTCATATTCTCTGCTCCAAACCGCATTTCCTCAATATTAACCGGTTCACATCCACTGATTTGATATCCTAATTCTCCGTATGCTACATTTGGCACAACCTCTAAGATGACAAAAGGATTGGATTTAGACCCAAGTTTCATATCTTTATCTGTATAGTCAGCTGCAGTCTTACCTTGATCATACATATCCTTCTTTGTCTGGGGAATCTGTCCCAGACTGGTAATTACACCTCGGGTGACAACCTGATCACCCTCCGCATGTATTTTATTCTGGTATCCAGCCACACCAAAGCACACTGCAGCAACACCCAAAACACATGCAGCAGACGCAAGACAACGTTTAAATTTTCTCGTAAATCTACTTCTTCTTTTTTCGTGATCTGTCCGATTTTTCAAAGCAATTGCTCCCTTCTTAAAATCATGCATTACTGCAATGCATTTCTCAACTTAAATTCATTGGTGATACTGTATTTCTGTTTTCCCTGTTTAAGTTCTAATGTTACGGTAACCTTTGCATCCGATGTCGATTTTGCAACCGTAAAGCCCGTCACATACTCACCGATACAATTGTCTAATATTACATCGGAGTCGGATACGTCTGTTGAATCACTGTCTGGATCTGTAATACCATCAAATTTCTTCATGTAAAGCATCGTCTTTCCATCGAGCTTGTTGGAAAGCCAGAAAACACGTTTGCTCGCATCTGTCTTCAACGCCTCTGCTCCGGTTGGACGTGCTGTCGTAACCTTCCGCGGAATCTGATAAACTGTCAGCTTATCGCCAGCAGCATTCACTTCCACACGATTTCCTTCCATGATCCATGTTCCCATCTGTTCCATGAGAATCTGTGCTTCCGACTGCAGATCAACTGTTGACGAGGCGCTGCTATAATTTTTCTGCGCAGTGCTCAAAAGGAATGTTGCCGCTCCAACGATAATAGTTGATATTGCAATGGCAATAATCAGCTCTATCAGCGTGATTCCTCTATTATCTTTTTGCACACAACCACTTCCTTTCCGTTTGCGAATTTCACATTCTTTTATTTCTTTCTGAATAATATCAATGTTACAAAAATAATTACTTTTCAATAAAATGTTTTCCTGTCTCACCGATCAGCTTGACCGTATAGGTACCTACACCATCAATCACAATTTTTGTCACATTTGTCTTTCCACTATCAGTATCAAAAGCCGCTGACTTCTTATATACAACCTTGATAAAACTATTGCCATCCACTTTTGTGCCTGATTTGCTTTCCATATAGATATCGACGCGATTGTTCGAAAGTTTGACACCTTTTTTATCAAACTTTGAGCTGTCAAAGCTTGTGACATCATCATTCATAATCTTCAGATAACAGCCATCGCTGAGGTGATAAATATACAAATATGGTGTATCCGCCTTACTCATCGTCTGCACCTGAAGCTTGTCCAGAGACGAATCCACTGTCTTTACTGCTTTCTCCGTATCGGCATACCGCAGATGCCCGATCAGCATCACCGATGTACTTGCCAGAATACCAATGATTGCAATGACAAGAATGATTTCTACCAATGTCACACCCTTTTGATTTAAACCTTTATGCATTCTCATTGGCTCACCTCTTAATTCTTCTTCCAATTCTCATAAGTCAGATAGGTATTAATATCCACATTTCCGGAAATATGGTCTGTCACAGAACCAACGGAACACTCCTTGAAAAACTGAGAAAATGCCGGAGAAGATGACTCCATATCCTTTTTAAACAAATCCGCAACAAGCATCTTATCACTGGTTACTGTAACACCACTGCCGAAAGTGATTTTTCCACCGGAAATAATCAGACCGCGAAAATTCTTTGAAACATATACATCTCCTGTGGCAACAATTAATCCCTGTGAAATACCAATTGTATTCGTGTTCAATGATGATGTATTGTTTGCAAGAACAACTCCCGTATTGTTTGTACTTCCGGAAATCGGTTCTGTGTAAGCAATATAATACTCATCCGAACCGGATTTATGATTATCTACTGCAGCAGACATTGCTGCACGATCAATCAATGTATCAATCAAAGGACTCTGGCTCTTGTCGATTTCTCCAGTACTTTTGGTAATCCGGACATTTGCAGCTGAAATACTCGGATCAGAATCTTTTAAAGAAAGCTGCAGTGCCTTGTATTTGATGGCCAGCTTTGCACTGTAATCCGCATAAACACCATTCTTTGTACTGTCTGTTGCATCAATCTTCCAGTCATTATAATCAATGCTCACATGCTTTTCATCCAAACTTGCATCCGCAGCCTTTCGATATAAAATATCGCCACGCAATGTAAAAATCTTGTTACCGTCTAAAACGATTGCATCATCTGTCAGGTAATCCGTTGCATAATTCTTCAGTGTTGCTGCTTTTGAAGAGGAACAGTAAACCGTAAAATAATCATTTGCTTTCTGCTCTGTTGCAAAATTCAGATAATAATTATGAACAGTCGTATGTGTTGCCTTATCTACATAATAATAAGCAACCACCGGTTTACTACTGTCCAGATACGACGTAACATTGCTGACACCAGAAAATGTCTCAAATGCTGCCACTCCGTCTTTTCCACCATCAGCAACTGTCTTAAACTTTCCGGTAGACTCATTCACATAATCATTCGGCACATAATACGCCAGCTGATTCGTTCTTGCAGAAAGAGACTCACCTAATAATACATCATTATTTTTTGAATCATTTCCTCTTGCAACAAATGTCCGCCCGGAAAGCATCAGATAATTAATATTGCTCAGATCCAGTTTACAATTCTTGGCATTCACCATCATCGCACTGTTAAACGCAGCATCTTTGGTTTCTACCTGAGAATCATAATTCTCCTGAAAATTGTATCCATAGTAATTTCCCTTGACTGTAATTGTACTATTCACACCATTCAGAGTCAAATCATCTTCAATATAACTGTTTCCGTTGAGTTCAATGGTAGATGCTGCAGAACCGGATGGATTTCTCTTCGTCTCAACATTCGATGCCCAGATAGAAGAATTTCCATTCCCCATAACAAGAGAAGTTCCACTGTCTGTAACAATATCTCCACGAGTAATCGTTACTTTACCATTAAACGTTCCATTGCCATTATTATCTGCTAAAATTCCATCTTTTCCAGCATAAGCATTTCCGTCAACCGTCACGGAATTTGCATTGACATTTATCTGTTTATCCGCAATCAATGCATATTTCATAAATTCCTTGATTTCATCGCCACCATTGAAATTTAATTTTGGTGTTGTAAATACAAGGTCCGTTGTAATCGTTGTCTTATATTTTTGTGCGTCGGTGTAAGAAACTCCGACATTTTTCAAAGTAAAAGTACCCGCTTTATAATCTGCTTCGTACTTTGCCTTACCAGCGGCCGGTGTCTCGTAATAAGACTGTTCTCCGACATCACCAATACAGCTTTTCACAATATTGGTATCATAATCGGCAATACTGTAAATAACCGCTCCAGCCTCTTTCTCTTCGCTCTTTGGATTCGTGCCACCCGGATTAAATGTATCCTCTAACTTCTCAACATATTTCTTTGCGAATTCATCCTGCAGATTATTGCCACTGGCTGTGCTTATCACATAGTTCTCCATCACATAGGTATAAGCATCCTTTAAGGCATCTGCCGATTTCTCACCGGCGCCTGCATGAAGTGCATCCATTACCGACTCTGCGCTGTAAAAATTCTTCTTTGTTCCGCGCTCCACTTCTTTCATCTGAATGTTGGTAATGGTAACTTTTGTAATCACCACGGCAATTGCACTGACAACCACAAGCACAATCAGTACAGCAAGTAAAGAGGCACCACGGTTTTCATTTTTTAACGATAACTTTCTCATGGACTACTCTCCTTTCGCTGCATTGACGGTAATATAAGGCTCTGCTCCAGCAGTGCTTCCTTCACCCTTTTTATAGACACTGACCTGCAATGTAATCTTTCGGATCTGTGACTTGTTCTCTACCAGATCCTTGGTATTTGTCAAAGGGATTCCACTGCTGTTGTGTACCTTTCCATTTTTTCCATTTTTTCCAAGATTTGTTGCGACAGATGGAATATTGATTCCTGTCACCGTAATCGCATAAGCCGGATCCACGCTCGAAATATTCTGGCAGATAATTTCGATCTCCGGATTCAGTGAAGCATCTACTCCTGCGCCCTTTGTAATGTTAACCGTATCCGTTAATTGATTAACATTATACAATAAATAGATATGTTTTACCTCTTTTAAACGTTCCTCCGCATAAGGAGCACATTCATAGGTATCATTAGAACCTGAACCTCGTAATCCTGTACACTGATAGGTACAACTGACTTTCACGTCGTAATAGGCACCGTCCTTTTGGATATCGATGCCTATTGTCCGTTTCATTTTGTTCCGAATCTGATCACTGGTCAGTCGCGCAGACACATTTGATTCGTAAGCAGAATTAATTGCAAGGAAATGTGTCAAAGCCTCCTGTAACTGTGCATTCTCTACTGCCAGCAGATCACTGGTATCATCAATCCCACTGACTTCCGGAATCTCTTTTGTATTTTCCGTCGGTGTAGTTTCTGCTTTAACAACGACATCATAATCTTTACCAATATTTCCTGCAGCACCATAGAACACGCCCTCGCCACCGATGAACTTTCCTGCACTGTCAGTCTTGCCCATATCGTTTGACACCGCAGTATATCCATGATTCAGCAGATACTTGATAGTCTCTCCGGTTCCTTCATCCGCCACCAGGACATCCTGATTCTTCAGGTCCTCAAGTACCTCCTGTGCCAGAGTCGTTGCATGCTGCTTGTCCGCCATCTTCGCATTATACTTCATAGATTCTGTAAAATAACTTAAAAGCGGAATGGAAATAATTGCAAGGATAGCCATAGAAAGGATGACCTCAATCAATGAAAAACCTGCATTATTCTGTTTTCTTCTCATAAAGACACCCCTTTCTTACATGCATATCCTATCATATACTAATTTGTACCAGATGCTGTTCCAGCATTATTTCCAAAAATGTTCTGGACACCTTTGAGCATCATATCAAACTTCGGCTCTACATAATCCTTGCCTGTGTTGGTAATGACATACATACTGAACGTCATTTCACCTGTCAGTCTTCCAGTCTCACTATCCACGGAACTTGAAAAATCCGTTATGGTAATACGATCGGAGTACTCATTTACATAAGCAAGCATATCTTTTAAACCTTCATATGTCGCATCGTATTTCACTCCAATAGAAGCATAATAGCCTGTGACAGCTGGTACATTATTGGTTGCTGTATCCGTACTGCTGTCATCTGTTGTTTCTGTATTTGTGGTTTCTTCTGTTGTATCAGAAGAACTCTCATCGGCGCTTGTATCTGTTGTATCCGATACATCAGGAGTAATCTGTAACGGATTACTCATTGTAAATGTAATGTCTGAAATATGATAATCGTTATGATCTTCAATATCCTGAAGAATCCAGATTACTTTCTCTGTTTTAATATCGGAAGGATATTTTGCAATGATATCTGCCTGTTTCTGTTTCAGATTTTTCATGTTCTCACGGACCTGTGGCAAAGCAGCTTCCATCTGTTCCATCTGCTGTACCTGTGCCTTATCCTTTGTATTGCCATCCTCTATATCAGAAGCCTTACTCATGCTCTTGGTAAAGAAAAAGAAATAAGAAGCTGCAACCATAAGGATAGCCAAAAAGATAATGAGCAAACGTTTGTCGGAATCCGATAATTTAATTTTATTCATTTGTCTCTGCCTCTCCTTCCGTTGTTTCTTCTGTTGCATCCTCTACACTTTCTGTCTCGTCACCCTCATAAGTAATTGGTGTATAAGTTGCATTCAGTGTATAAGTCCATGTAGTATTTCCAACATCGTCCACTGTCTCTGTCATCTGTGGAATATCCAGATTCTGCAGCAATGTCACTTCCTGGAAATTCAAAAGCATCTGTCCTACCGTTACTTTCTTATCTGCCACCATGTTTAGGACAACCATACTGTTGTCTGTCTGAATACTTTCCACATGAATGTCTCTTGGTAACTGTTCTTCCAACTGATTGATCAATGGAAGCAGCTGCTCGTTGTTGCAAAGTGTTGCACGGTCAATATCTTCATACTTTTTTTCTTCCTGCTGTACCTTTGCACTCTCATCATAGGTATCCTGTACATAAGATAATTCCTGAATGCGTTTCTGTAACTTATTATGCTGTGCTGTAGCAACCAGAAGCCGTACACTTGATCCCAAAATCAAAAGCACACTGATCAAAGCTGCTCCTGCAAGAATCACATAAGAATTACGCAAGCCATTCTTCTTTACATCCGCTTGACGCATTTCCTTCGGTTTTGCATCAATCGGATGAACCGCCGCACCGATAACGGAAAGAAATCCAACCGGAGTCGCTGCCTTCGGTCGTTCCTTCACCTGTCCCGGCGCTTCATAAGTTCCCTGGCTCTGTGTCTGCGCAACTGCCGCTTTCTGACTCTCACTCTTCAAGTCAATGATCGACGCAAAATTGATATCCTGGATTGGCAGTGGCATCTCCTGTGCGAACAGTTTGTGCATACCTGCGAAGCGGGAACCATCACCGACAAGATATAAATTTCCAGTAAATTCTCTCTTTACCTGATTCTGATAATACTCAATTGCCGTATTCGCAATGCGAAGATGATAACGTAAAGACTCTGCCAGATCATCATAGGTCTCGTCTGCCATCGCCTGCTGATGCTTCATTTCCTCTTCGTCTTCCATCTTCTGTACAACCGGACGATTGTACAGTACATTGTGGCTTAAAAGGAAATCAAATGCCTCATATTCATCCTTGATTCCAAGAACCGGATGATCAATGATTGCTGATAATGTTGCACCATAACCATATGGGGTTACACGCTGAAATACGAGTTTCTTGTTCTCTAAGATACTGATAACAGTGGCCTGTTCCTCCAGCTGTACAACGACTGCATTCTGCAGGAAACTGTCACACATGAGCTGAACAGTACCATTACCAATGTAATCAAATGTTTCAACTTTCAGTCCTGCCAGATCTGCAAATGTACAGTAATTGTTCAACAGATTATCCGGAATCGCAACGAGAAGCAATTTGATCTGCTTCTTTCCGTCTACTTCCTCGACATCCATCTTGCTATAACTTACCGTATAACTGCTGACATCCATTGGAAAATAATCACGCATCTGTGCATCGATAATTCCACGGATCTTATTGTCTTTCACGAAAGGAATCAACACTTCACGTGTTACAACCTTTGAGGAAGAAAGGGTAAATACCACTTCTTTCTCACGGATATTATGTCTGCGCAACTCTTCCTTTAAGGCATTGGCAAAACTATCCTTGTCACGGATGTAACCATCCTCCACGGCATTCTCCGGAGTCCGGAAGGCAAATGCCTGATATACCGGTGGATTTTTCTTTCGGTACTCAACCAAAGAGACCTTTGTCCACCAGACGCCGGCCTCAATACTTATTACTTTTCTGACCATTTTCATTTTCTCCTTATGTTTTTCCAAGGTGTTGTGTTGGAAAATGTATGTAATCCAACTATGCCCTGCTCTCGTTTTTGATTAAGAGCTTATAAGAATTTTGACTTTACTCCATTCCTAATTAAATTACATACATTTTCCATTCTTACATTTTGACAAAATAGAGGTGACGAAAATTCACCTGCTCACAATTTGCCGCTCAATGATGAAATACTTCATTTAATTTCATAGACCCATCAGTCCCAAATACCAGCTCCAGAAGCAGTTGCCCCACAGTGCTGCGATATAGATTGCTACCGACAGGTAAGGTCCCATCGCAAGTAAATTATTTTTCTTACTAACTTTCATACGAATTGTATGAATTATAGATCCTAAGATACATGCCAGGAAAAATGCAAAGACGATATTTTTCACACCGAGTACGAGTCCTGCCGTGGTCATGAGTTTGATATCTCCGCCACCGATTGCCTGTCCTGATGAAAAATAATAAAGTGCATATAAAAACAAGCTGACACATACCATTCCAATGAGATGGGATAAAATATGCTTATAATCATATACGGTCATAATGACACCGATCAATCCAATGAAAAGATTCATGGAGACCGGTATCTGATAAGTTCTCTCATCGATGACCGTAATTACTACGAGTGCAGATGTCATAAGACAATACAGTACGCTGCTGAAAGTAAAACCGTTCGCCATGAAAACGATCACATACAGCACACCATTCAGAGCCTCAATCAATGGGTACTGTATGGATATCTTCGCCCCACATTGCCGGCATCTGCCTCGTAAAAATATGTAAGAAAATACTGGAACCATATCACGCCAGCCCAACTTACGTCCGCAAGTCATACAATGGGAATGACTTGCGATATTCTCTTTTCGAGGAATTCGTAAAATACAGACATTAAGAAAACTGCCGATTACGATTCCATATAAAAATATAACGATGTAAAGAAAAATTGTAAGTTGGGTTAGCATAATTGTACTCCCTTTTTTAATATTACTTTTTAGAAACTAGCGCTTACTTTATCTAATGTTGTACCGGTTGCTTCTGTCTCAATCTTATGGCTACCAAAGTCATATTTAATAGTAATTTCAGATGCAGTTTTTCCTGTCTTTGAAGTCATTTTATCAGATGCACTTGTGTAACCCACTAAGTCTTTTATCTTAGTAGCCAACTTAACTGCATCAGCATCTGTATTAGATCCGTATACATTAACTGTAAGTGTACCAGTTTCTGTTGTTAATTCACCAGCCAACATAGAATAAGCTGAAACCGCTGCAGTAGAATAACTATTTACAATCTGAACATCTTTTGCCTCTTTTGACTTGTTAAGATATGGAAGTACTTGCGTACCAACAATACCAACAAGAATTGCCATAATGGCGATAACGATGATCAACTCAACAAGTGAGAAACCTTTGTTATCTTTCTTTCTGTTTGCTAACTTCTTCTGAAATTTGTTCATAATCTTCATACCTTTTCTCTCCTTTAATATTAATTAATTATTTATCATCACATACCTCATGGCAGGTATATAATAACCTTTATTTTACTTGTGCCTCAAATATACTTGGCTTTACAGGACCTTCTACAGTAAGTTTTGCCGCCAAAGTTCCATGTCTGCAGACAATGGTAATCTTCGTAATTTTTTTTCCTTCTTTTGACTGAAGATTCGGTGCCTTTGTAGTAATCTCATTCATTTCCACAAAGGCATTTCTTAGCACTGTGCTACTTGCTCCAGTATTATCCTTTGCATCAACAGTCCATCCGGAAGCACCTTTTGTCGCTGTAATCGTATAAGTCTTTGTACTATCCAACTGATCCGTACAGCCTACAAATGCTGTTGTAGCATCTGTACAATACCCACTGACAATCTGAATATCTTTTGCTTCTTTTGCCTTATCGATATAAGGAAGTACCTGTGTTCCCACAATTCCTACTAGTATTGCCATAATTGCAATTACGATAATCAACTCAACTAATGAAAATCCCTTATTATTTATTTTTTTCATAAATTATGCTCCAATACTGTCATATAAACTGTACATTGGCATCATAATTGCAAGTACTATTGGAACCACAATAACTGCCATAATAATGATAATCATAGGTTCCATAACAGCAAGTAAAGACTGTGTTGCCATCTCCACTTCCTCGTCGTAATACTCTGCAACTTTGTCCAGCATATCTTCCATATTACCGGTTTCCTCACCAATCTCAATCATGTGATAGACCATCGGTGGAAACACACCGCTCTCATCCAATGGTTTGGATAACGGAATGCCTCGGCTGACTTCCTCCTGCGCTTTCTTCAATGCGCTCTTTACAATCTGGTTCTTCATCATCTCTGTAACCAAATTCAACGCATCTACAAGCTGTATACCGGATCCCATAAGGGTCGACAATGTTCGAGTCATACTGGCAGAAGCCGTCTTAATATTCAGCTTTCCGACCATCGGAAATTTCAAAGCTAATCTTCCCATGATAATGGCACCATTTTCTGTCTTTTTAAACTCTTTAAAAAAGATTACCAGTCCAACAATGATTGCCAGCATATAATACCAGCTATTTACAAAAAAATCGCTAATCGCCATTACAGCACGTGTAATTGCCGGTAACGTACCACCTACTTCATCAAACTGTGCAGTAAATGTCGGTACAATTTTAATCATCATGATTGCAACAACTACAATGATAACCAATATCAAAATTATTGGATAAATTGCTGATTTTACGATCAATCCCTTTAAATGGGCTTCCTTCTCAAACTGTCCACCCATTCGGCTGAACGCCTTGTCAATTCCACCGGTAGCCTCTCCCGCTGCCACCATCTGTACCATCAGTGGTGGAAAAATCTTCGGGAACTCTGCCATCGCGGCAGATAAGGTATCACCTTTCTGCACGGCATCTCTGATATCTTCCAAGGCGGATTTGAACGTCTTGTTCTCGGTCTGTTCTGCTAACATATTCAGTGCTTCGATGACCGTTACACCTGCGTTCAATACACTTTCGAACTGCCGGCAGAAAACACTGAGTTCGCGGACACTGACCGCTTTTCCGATATGAATGTCTAAATCTTTGTTGAATGCATTGGCTTTCGATAATGATACGATGGTGTTGCCACCGGATTTCAATTCGGCAGTCGCAACTTCTAAGTTGCTTGCATCTATGGTTCCGGTCTGTGGTTTACCATCCGGTCCAATGACTTCATACTTATAACTTGGCATATGTAAAGTTTCCTTTCCTGTCCTTTGTTTAAATTAGAACAGTTTTTCCTGCATCGTTGCTGCATCCTGTGCAAATTCTACGGCGTTGGCACCGTCGATCTTGTGTTTCAGATACAGATCAAATAATGAATCATCCATGGTCTGCATTCCGAGTTTTTTGCTCGTCTGCATGATGGATGGAATCTGGTGTGCTTTGTCCTCACGAATCAGGTTCTTGATCGCCGGTGTACCGAGCATGACTTCGAAAGCTGCCACACGGGATTTGCCGTCGACGGTCGGCAGAAGCTGCTGAGAGATAACGGCTTCAAGCACCGATGCCAGCTGGCTTCGAATCTGGTTCTGCTGATGTGCCGGGAAGACATCGATGATACGTTCGATTGTCGGTGCGGCACCGATGGTGTGCAAAGTTGAAAATACGAGATGTCCGGTCTCTGCTGCAGTGATGGCAGTGGAGATGGTATCGAAGTCTCGCATCTCTCCTACGAGTATGATATCCGGATCTTCACGGAGTGCTGCACGTAATGCGTTACCATAAGATTCGGTATCGATTCCGATTTCTCGCTGGTTGATGATTGCATGATTATGTTTGTGCAAGTACTCGATTGGGTCCTCAAGTGTAATTACATGTTCATTCCGGTTTTTGTTAATGACATCAATTAGAGATGCCAGTGTAGTTGATTTACCGCTTCCGGTCGGTCCTGTCACAAGGACTAATCCCCTGCGCTTCTTGGTCAGTTCAATCACTGCCGGTGGTACACCGAGACTTTCCGGTGTCGGAATCGTCGTTCCTACAATACGAAGAACGGCTGCATATGAGCCTCTCTGATGAAAGGCGTTGACACGGAATCGGCCGATACTCGGATCTGCATATGCAAAATCGACTTCACCGAGCCTTTCCATGGTTTCTTTTTGGTTTGCGTTGAACATGGATTCTACCAGTTCTTTTGTCTTGGCCGGAGTCAGGACATCAAATCCCTGCATCTCATATAATGTACCGCTGATACGGCATTTTGGCCGGACACCAACAGTAATATGTAAATCGGATGCGTTGTTTGCTTTTGCTGTCGCAAGAAGCGCGTACATTGTTGTTTCCATTACATAGTCCCTTCTTTATCTTTTAGTCATCATCTTCGTCTTCGAAGGCAACGCGCCGAACTTCTTCTACGGTCGTAATTCCTTTGAGTGCATACTCCACTGCACTCATACGAAGTGTCTTCATTCCATGTCTCAAGGCGATGGCTTCTAACTCGTCAGCACTCTCTCCGCGGGTAATCGCCTGACGGAGATCGGATGTAATCGGCATAATTTCATAGATACCGATTCGTCCGTAATATCCGGTTCCCCCACAACGAACACATTCTTTGTGTCCCGGGTAACGAAGCATAATCTTGCGATTCAAATCCTTGAATCCAAGTGTTTTTGCATCTGCCGGAGAAGCTTCATGCACTACTCCACAGGTCGGGCATACACGGCGGACAAGTCGCTGGGCGATAACACCGACAACAGAATCGGCAATCAGGTAATTTTCCACTCCCATGTCTGCCAGACGTGTGATTGTGTTGGCAGAACTGTTGGTATGTAATGTGCTGACTACCAGGTGTCCTGTGATAGATGCTTTGACAGCGATCTCTGCTGTCTCCTGATCTCGAATCTCACCGATCATGATGATATCCGGATCCTGTCGCAAGATGGATCGTAAGGCACTGCTGAACGTAAGTCCTGCTTTCTCGTTTACCTGTACCTGGTTGATACCGGTCACATTTGCCTCTACCGGATCCTCTACAGTAATTATGTTAACTCCCTCTCCATTGAGTTCGTTTAATGCGGTATATAATGTTGTTGATTTACCACTTCCGGTCGGTCCGGTTACAAGAATCATTCCGTTCGGGTGGCTTAATATCTTATCAAACTTTGCCAGTTCGTCGTCCGGGAATCCCAGTTCCCTTTTGTCCATGGTCAGTGCTTTTTTCTGTGCAAGTCGCATTACGACTTTTTCTCCATAGACAGTTGGAAGGATAGATACTCGGATATCATATTCCTGTCGGTCTACGATGCTGGTGGCTCGTCCGTCCTGCGGGCGACGCTTCTCGGATATATCAAGTCCGCTGACGATCTTGATTCTGGCGATCAGTGCTGCGTGAAGGCTGATATCGTGCCGCATGGCTTCATGTAACACACCATCCACACGGAATCGGATACGTACCTGATTCTCCATTGGTTCAATATGAATATCACTGGCACGCTTATGCACGGCCTGTTCGATAATCTGCCCAAGAAGTTTTACAATCGGAGCCTGCTGCACATTGGACTCATCCACGGCTTCGACATTTTTAGCTTTATTCTGTTCTTCTCGTTCACGGGTGTACTGTTCAGCTACCCTGAGGGCTTCTGCGTTTCCATAATATCGGTCAATTGCTGCCGCAATATCACTCGGAGTCGCAACATATCGTTCAATCTGCAATCCGGTAATAATAGATATATCGTCCATTGCACGAATATCAAGAGGATCGCTCATGGCTACTTTGATTACATTCGGATTTTTTTCATGAAATTGAAAAGGAATCAGATTGTGCTTACGAAGAACTGCTTCTTCGGTAAGTTTTGTGATTTCTTCCGGAATCCGGATATTAGAAAGATCCACCGGTTGAAGCTTCAACTGACTGCACAGAGCCTTCATAATCTGCTTCTCATCTGTGAATCCAAGATCCATCAGAACAACACCAAGACGTTGTCCTTTTTTTTCAGTTTTCTGAACATTCAGTGCCTGCGTCAGCTGGTCCTGTGTAATCGTTCCTGCTTCTACAAGCAAATCACCCAATCGTTTTTTGCGTCCAAATCCAATTGGTTTATCCATCTTATTTTGTTACTCCATACTCCCCGGTAAGTTATACCTTTATTTCTCATTTACTATACCATTAGTTTATATATTTTGCAACTTTTTTAAGCAATTAAGCTACTAATTTGTAATATTTTCGTAAATTATCTGTGACTTTTGCACTAATTTTTCACGCAACTTGTATTGTTCTCAAACTATTAATGCTTTCGTGACGATAAACAGAGTTGCATTTCTGTGCCTATCACACATTCCGTCATGGAATGACGGAATATTTTTTCTTGAGTTTTTCTAATGCGCTTTTCTAATGTTCCAGCATCTCCTCCACAAAAATCCCATACCCTCTCGTCGGATCATTGACAAGCACATGCGTCACGCCACCCACGATCTTTCCATTCTGTATGATTGGACTTCCACTCAGTCCCTGCACGATTCCCCCGGTCAATTCGAGCAGATTTTTGTCATCCACATGGAAGCGCAGTCCCTTGTTGCGGTCCGCCGGTGAATAATCCATCGAATCGATCACGATATGGTACATTTCTAATTTTCCTGATGCATCCGACAAGATCATCGCATCCCCCGTCTGCACATCCTGTTTGTACCCCACCGGATATTTCTCATCTGTCCCGCAATAATTTTCATACGCTGCATCATTCAAAGCTCCGTATATACCGATATCCGTATTACAGTCCACGGTTCCCAACCGGTCAGACGTTCCATAATAGACCATGCCCTGCAGCTCGCCGGGTTCTCCGCGTTTTCCTTTTTTAATGCCAAAAATATCTGCACGATACAGATTTCCTTTGGAAATGCGAAGCAGCTCTCCGGTCTCTCCATCACCGATTCCATGCCCTAATGCACCAAAATTTCCATCTTTATCGTAATAGGTCAGTGTGCCGATGCCCGCCATATCATCTTTGACCCACAGGCCAAGCATATATGCCTCTTTCGTCTCGACCGGTGTCAGCGCCACATCCACAGAAGATCCATTTCTTAATACCGTCAGTGTCATTTTATTTGCACCGGTTTCATTGACCTGTTCTATGAGCTGTTCTTTCTCCGAAATTGTCTTTCCATTCACCGCTGTGATATAGTCGCCTGCAAATACGATATGTTCCGCCGGCTCCCGGTAGCTTCCATCTACGATCTCCACTGGACTGCTCCCTAAGACAAGCACACCGTTTGTCGCTCCATAGATGCCAACCACGTGTCCCGCCGCCTGTACCTGCCGGCTTTCGACCACGGACACTTCTACTTCTTTGATTGGGAAAACACCAAAAAGATAACAGACCACATCGTGACTTCCTTTTGACAACTGTTGTACTGCTGCGTCGGCCTTCTGTGATTTCAGTTCACGGTACGTCTTCTCTCCGATATCCGACATCACGCTTCTGGTATCGTCCTGCACTGCAAGCGATACCGGAATCATCCGATCCAAAGCAAGACTCTCCCCTTCTTCGAGATATACGTGTCCTGGGATTGCATTCATCATCGTAATATAAGCAAAACACCCAAGTACACACAAATAGACTCCTATGAGATTTTTGAACAAGTGCGCATAAAAAAACCGCATACCATGCTACCTCCTGTCGGTGATAGTTATAGTATGCGGTGTCATTTACTTTTTCATGTAAGCCATTTGTTTCATTTCGCGTGCATTTTCCAAAACGGTGTCTGTAATCTCCACGCCACCGAGCATGCGGGCCAGTTCTTCGACACTCTCCTCGTCGGTCAGCTTATGGATCTTTGAGACAGTTGCCTGATTCTCCACAGACTTCTCAATAAGGAAATGGGAATCTGCCATCGCTGCGATCTGTGGCAGATGCGTGATGCAGATAATCTGATGACTGCGTCCTAAGACGTTCATCTTCTCGGAAACCATCTGCGCGGTACGACCACTGATTCCACTGTCGATCTCATCAAAAATGAGTGTACCGATCTTGTCCGATGCCATCACCGTCTTGATTGCCAGCATGATACGGGATAGTTCTCCGCCGGATGCCACTTTACCAAGCGGTTTGACCGGTTCACCCGGATTCGTGGAAATCAAAAACTGCGCATCATCGATTCCGTTTGCCGTATAATCGGTCTCCGCAAATTCCATCGTAAACTGCACATCCAGAAAATTCAAATCCAGCAATGCATTTTTAATGGATTCCGTAAGCTTTTTGCTCTCTTTTTTTCGAATATCGGAGATTTTTTTGCTCAATTGTTCAAGCTGTTTTTCTTTCTCCGAAACATTTTTCTGCAGTCCGGCGAGATAGGCATCGTAGTCATTTAATACCGCAATCCTCTCCGCTTTCTCTTCGCAGTATTTCAAAATGTCTGCAATTGTATTTCCGTATTTGGATTTGAGATGATTGATCAAATCCAGACGTTTCTCTGTCTCGTAGAATGTCTCTTCATCAAACTCTTCGTCCGAAAGATAAGAAGCAAGTTCATGGTTAAAATCGCTCAGAAGATTATCGATTTCCGTCAGCTGCTCCTCCATCTCCTTCACGCGCTCATCGTAACCGGACACGGATGAAAGCTCTCGAAGTGCGCGTCCAATACGCTCCGATGCGCTCTCATCATCTTCGGAAGTTGCTGCATTGGCAGCGCCTACAGCATCCATAATTTTCTTTCCATTGGAATACTTCCGGAAAACCGCCTCGAGTTCTTCATCCTCGCCGACCGTCAGCTGTGCATCTTCGATTTCTTTGACTTCATACTCTAAAAATGATACTTCTCTGGCACGTTCCTCGCCATCGAGATTGGCATGTTCCAATTCGTCTTTTAATTTGCGGTACTCCTGATAACACTGTGCAAGTTTTTCTTTTTTATCACCCAATGTTTCTTTCGCAAAAGTGTCCAGAATCTCTAAATGCTTTTTCTTCGAAAGCAGCGACTGATGCTCATGCTGTCCATGAATATCAATCAAAAGCGATGCAACCGCTTTCATCTTGGAAGCTGATACAGCCTCTCCGTTGATTCTGCCAATCGCACGGCCTCCGGTAATTTTACGGCTCAAAATTACCGTATCATCCTCCATCTCAATATCCAATGCACGGATGGCTTCGATTGTGTCTGCATCTTCCACAAAAAAGATCAGTTCCACCAAAGCGGATTCTCCGTTATCACGCAGCATTTCTTTTTGGACTTTTTCTCCCAAAGCAAGGTTGATTGATCCGATAATAATGGATTTTCCGGCTCCGGTCTCTCCGGATAAGATATTAAGTCCCGGTCCAAACTCCACCTCAGTCTCATCAATCAACGCCAGGTTCTTCACATGTAGATTTTGTAACATACGCTCTCCTTCTACTCTCCCAAAGTCTTACTATGCTTACTTGCCTACAATTTTGCGAAGCTTTTTCATAATTTTGATAGCTTCCTCGTCATCACGGATAATGCAAATGATGGTGTCATCCCCCGCAATAGAACCAACCATCTCCTGAAATTTCATTGCATCGATTGCCGCACAGACAGCTCCCGCCATGCCGGAAACCGTCTTGATCACTACAATATTCTTTGCCAGATCCATGGAAATGAATCCTTCCCGCAGCACTCTGGCATATTTTTCCATCATGCCGGAATCCGCGTCCGTGATTACTGCGTATTTCTGCTTTCCATTGTCCATGGCAATCTTTGTCAGCTTCAGTTCCCGGATATCACGGGATACCGTGGCCTGCGTCACCTGAAATCCCTCCCGTACCAGATATGCGGAAAGTTCTTCCTGTGTCTCCACATCATTTCGCTGAATCAATTCGAGTATTTTTGCCTGTCTTCTTGTCTTCATGTTCCCTCTCCTATCTTTGCATCTTCTTTCGAAGAATCTCAAGAAAACTCTGATCATTGAGTTTACATATGGATACTACGTTGCTGCTGCTGGCAATCCGTATACGGTCTCCCACTTTCAGATGAACCGTAGTATCTCCGTCAAAACTGACGCACGCTTTCTCATCTTTCTGAAAACGGCGGCTTCCCATCTCGATTTCCACCACATCATCCGCACTGAGTACAATACTCTGTCCATTCAGGTCGTGTGCATTGATTGGTGTCAAAAGCATCATCCGTGCTTTCGGATCAATAATCGGTCCTCCGGCAGACATATTGTAGCCGGTCGATCCGGTTGGGGTCGCAACAATAATGCCGTCCGCATGGTACGTTGTCAGGAACTTTCCATTGACCGTCACATGCAACTGCAGCATGGACATATCTCCAGTCCAGTGAATGACCACATCATTCAATGCCAGTTGCGGTGTCTCCTCTGTTTTACCACCGCTCAACATCAGGCGTTCCTCAATCATATAATTGTCTGCCATCAGCCGGTCCACCGCCTCAAATACCGAGGTTTCTTCCAGTTCACACAGATATCCCAGTGTGCCAAGATTCACACCGATGAGTGGAATATGTAACGACTCGACTTTCGTTGCCGCGCGGATCAGTGTTCCGTCACCCCCCAATACGATGATGCATTCCGTGTCCTCCGGGATTTCCGACAGCTCGAAGTCTTTTTGCATGACGCCTTCGATATTGCTGACACAGATTCCTGCCCGTCCGCCCCGATCCTGAATATAGGATACAATCCGGTGGGAAAGACGCAGCTCCCGGTCTTTATAAATATTTGTAATCAGTACAAAATTACGCATTATTTATCCAGCTCTCCGTGGGCAGCTTCCACCACTGCATGTACATCCACGGATTCCTCCTTTACCGCTTCGTTGGTCTTCTCAATGTATACCAGATATTCGATATTTCCTTCCGGTCCTTTGATTGGAGAATACTCCAGATTGTGGATGGAAAAACCGATCTCCAAAGCAAAATCTATGACTTTATTAATGACCTCTTCATGAACTGCCTTGTCTCTTACTACGCCTTTTTTTCCGACCTTTTCTCTGCCCGCCTCAAACTGTGGCTTGATCAGACATACCATCTGACCGTTGTCTTTTAACAATGCTCTGGCTGGTCCTAAAACTTTCGTCAGGGAAATAAAAGATACATCCACCGATGCGAAATCCAGCGCATCATCGATATCTTCCGGTGTCACATAACGGATATTCGTTTTCTCCATGCACACAACGCGAGGGTCCTGGCGGAGTTTCCATGCAAACTGTCCATATCCCACATCCACGGAATAGACCTTGCTCGCACCGTTCTGTAACATGCAGTCGGTAAAGCCGCCGGTCGATGCACCGATATCCATACAGACTTTTCCGTCCAATGTAATTCCAAAATGTGTCATGGCTTTCTCTAACTTTAATCCGCCACGGCTGACATATTTTAATGTATTTCCGTGAATCTCGATTTTGCAGTCATCCGCAAAGGTGCTGCCCGCTTTGTCCTCACGGTTATTATTAACAAATACATTGCCTTCCATAATCATTGTCTTGGCTTTTTCTCTCGAAGGCGCAAGCCCACGACTTACCAATAAAACATCCAAACGTTCTTTCATAATCCCTCACAAATTCTGTTCGTTACTGTATCTGCATCCATACCGAGCACACGATAAAGCGTGTCCACATCTCCGTGTTCCACAAACGTATCCGGCACAGCGATTCGAAGGAGCTTAATTCTACACTGTTCTTCCATCAACAGTGCTGCCACATGCTCACCCATGCCACCACTTGCCACATTTTCTTCTAATGTTACCAAAAGCCTGTGCTTTTGTGCAAGACTGCAAATGCATTCTTTATCCAAAGGCGCTGCAAAACGTGCATTGACTACTGTCGTTGAAATGCCGCGCTCCTGTAATTTATCCATCACTTTCCAGGCTGTCTCAACCATCGATCCGATTGCAAAAAGAGCAACATCTGTTCCCTCGCAGAGTACTTCCGCTTTGCCTTTTTCGATTGGTGCCCGCTTTTCTTTCCACCGGTCGCAGGCATCTCCCCGTGGATAGCGGATTGCCATCGGCGTATCCGCTGCAATGGCAAATTTAAGCATATCGGATAGTTCCCACTTATTCTTCGGTGCCATGATTGTCAGATTTGGGATTGTTGCAAGATACGATAAATCAAAGATTCCCTGATGCGTCGCACCGTCTTTTCCGACTAATCCCGCACGATCAATGGCAAACACGACCGGAAGATTCTGCAGACATACATCATGCAAAATCTGATCATATGCTCTCTGCAGAAACGAAGAATATACTGCAAATACCGGTTTCAGTCCGCTTTTTGCCATGCCGGCCGCAAAGGTCACTGCATGTTCCTCCGCGATTCCCACATCAAAGAAACGCTCCGGATAGAGATTGTGAAACCGCTTCAATCCGGTTCCATCCGCCATCGCCGCAGTGATTGCCACAAGCTTCGGTTCCCGCTCTCCCATCTTTTTCATAACGGTCGAGAACACATCTGTATAATGTGCCTTGCTCTGTTTGTGGAGCGGTACCCCTGTCTCAATGTCAAACGGTGCGATACCGTGAAAACGTGCCGGATGCCGCTCCGCCGGAATATACCCATCACCCTTTTTCGTAAGGACATGCACAAGTACTGGTCCTCTTACACGCTTCGCCTCCGCAAAGGCACGGCGCATCGCTTTAATATTCGATCCGTCAACCGGTCCAAGATAAGTAATCCCCATCTCTTCAAAAAACATTCCCGGAACAAACAGCTGCTTGATTCCGCTTTTGGCATTGCGGATTTTGCGCACAATGCGGTCCCCGTAAACCGGAATCTTGCTTAACGAATTGGCCACTCCATCCTTTAAATCCATGTATACGTCTGCCGTTCGAAAATCATTCAGATACTTGCTAAGGCCGCCGACATTCTCCGAAATGGACATATTATTATCATTCAACACGATAATAAAATTCGTCTTTATCCGTGACGCATTGTTCAACGCCTCAAATGCCATGCCGCCAGTCAGAGCGCCGTCACCGATCACCGACACGACGGAATAATTATCTCCCATAATTTCCCTGGCTTCCGCCATTCCCAGTCCGGCTGAAATCGAGGTGGAGCTATGTCCCGTATTGAAACTGTCCGCCTCACATTCCTCGGTCTTTGGGAATCCGCTCATTCCACCATACTCGCGCAGATGCTCAAATCCATCCTTTCGTCCGGTGAGGATCTTGTGCGTATACGACTGATGCCCGACATCCCAGACTATCTTGTCTTTTGTCAGATCAAACGAAAGATGAAGTGCCATCGTAAGTTCGATCACGCCCAGATTCGATGCCAGATGACCACCTGTTTTCGCAATTGATTCTATAAGAAACTTACGAATTTCATCCCGCAGTGTATCAATTTCTTCTTCTGTTAGATTTTTGATATCATTTACATTCTGTATCTGATCTAAAACCATTGTTACCTCGAAATCACTTATTTTTCTCTATGCATAAGATATAAAAACAGTTCCCGCAGGAATGTATGCTCTCCACTGCATTCTTCGAGTATGGCTACCGCTTCCTCTGAAAAAAGTGCCACATCCTGTTTTGCTTTGTCAATTCCTTCAAAAGACACATAAGTTGCCTTTTGATTTTTCTTGTCACTGCCGATTGGCTTACCGAGTACTTCCACCGTACTTGTGACATCTAAAATATCGTCCTGAATCTGGAACGCCAGTCCAAGCTTCGTACCGGCTTCTTCCATTTTTTTCACCTGCACATCGTCAGCTCCGGCAAGGATTGCACCAACCATAAGCGAAGCCTCAAGCAGTGCACCGGTCTTCAGACGGTATATGAAATCCAGACGTTCCCGCTCCACGGTCTCGTTCTTTTTCTCGCTCTCCACATCGACGACCTGACCGCCAATCATGCCATAGACACCGGCTTTGCGTGCTAATACTTCAAAAGCTTTCGCTGCTTTTGCATCTCCCGCCTGCGCGACAAGTGCCTTCGCAACAATCTCAAACGCATAATTCAAAAGTGCATCGCCCGCGAGTACGCCCATCGCCTGCCCGAACTGTTTGTGCGTCGTCAGCTTTCCTCTGCGGTACGCGTCATCATCCATCTCCGGCAGATCATCGTGCACCAGCGAATACGTATGAATACATTCGATTGCCGCCATGAAAGGCTCAACCACCTTTGGATCTGTTCCACCGAACATCTCATAGGAAGCTTCCATCAGCATCGGGCGAAGCCGCTTGCCTCCTGCCGTGACGCTGTAATCCATTGCCTCAAAAATCGTATGCTGATACCCTTCCACTTTCGGAAGATATGTCTGAATTCTCTGTTCAATATCTGCTGCACGCTTCGCAATTCCTTTTGCAATGTCCATTAGAATTCCTCCAGTTCCCCGTCTTCGTTCATCACCAGCATTGCTTTCTCGATACGATCAAGATCTGCATTGGCGGCTTTGATCTGTTCAATTCCCTGCTTATATAAATCAAACGACTGGTCCAACGTCACATTTTCATCTTCCATCTGAGCTAATATATCCTCGATCATGGAAAAACGTTCTTCCAGTCCTGTCTTTTCATTTTTATTGTCCATATTATTTGCCATGTTATTTGTTTTCCTTCGGATTCTTTTTCAAAACCGTGGCTGAAATCTCACCATCCAGCAGATGTACTGTAATCTCATCCTCCGGTTCTACCTGTTTCACACTGCGCAGTGCTTGTCCGTCAGCTGCCTGTACGAATGCATATCCCATACTCAGCTTCTTCGCCGGGGAATAACTCTCCAGTGTTCCCGCCAGAAGAGAAAGCTGATGTCTCCGCTCCTTAAGCAGCGTGTTCATTGCCTGTGCAAGCTTCTCTTCATAGTCAAGTGCTCTTCTGCGGTTCTCATTCAGACGGTTCTGTGGACTCAGATAGCGAAGCCGCATCTTCTGCTGCTCTAACTTTGTCCGGGACAATGTAAGCTTGCGTCGAAGCTCCCGGTCAAGCTGCTGCCGGATCTGCGAGAACGCTGCCTGCGTCTGTGCATAATCATAGACTGCAAGTTCCGCCGCCGCGGAAGGTGTCGGTGCCCGCAAATCAGCAACATAATCAGCGATCGTCCAATCTGTCTGATGGCCAACCGCTGATATCACAGGCACAGAGCATTCAAAGATAGCTCTGGCCACAATTTCTTCATTAAAAGCCCACAAATCTTCTATGGAACCCCCGCCTCTGCCGACGATGATCACATCCACGCCAAGATGTTCTAATGCATGGATTCCATTGACAATCGATGGAGCTGCGCCTTCTCCCTGTACCAGTGCCGGATATAGAATCAATTGCACATATGGATTTCTGCGTCCTGCAATATTGCGGATATCCTGCACAGCCGCGCCGGTCGGTGCGGTCACCACGCCGATGGTGCGTGCATACTTTGGGATTGGCTGCTTGTATTCTTCTGCGAACATTCCCATCTCTTCGAGTTCCTTCTTCAACTGCTCGAATTTAAGATAGAGATTGCCCTCACCATCCAATTCAATCTTTCGGGCATAAACCTGATATACCCCATCCCGCTCATAAACTTCCACGGAGCCGGTGACAACAACTTTGTCACCATCTTTCATTGGAAACGTCAGTCCCTTACGATTGCCGGCAAACATGATAGCTTTCAGTGCCCCGGTACCATCTTTTAATGTAAAATAAATGTGTCCGGTCGGATGATAGTTACAGTTGGACACTTCTCCTTTGATACTGATGGCATGCAACAGGAAGTCCTGTGCGAACATATTTTTGATGTAAGTATTGATCTGCCCTACGGAATATATATTCTTTGTCATGCGAATTTTGCAAGAATTCCGTTCACAAATGCTGGCGAATCATCGGTTCCATATTTCTTGGCAAGTTCAATTGCCTCATTGATGGATACTTTGACCGGAATTTCTTCCTCGAAACGAATCTCATATACAGCAAGACGAATCAGTGTAAGATCTACCTTTCCCATACGAGTCGTCTTCCAGCCCTTGGATGCTTCATTAATTGCAGCATCCAGCTCCTCGATGTGTGCATAGATATCGTTATACTTATTAGTCATATAAATCTTTTCATCTTCGCTGATTGGTTCCACCTCATCCTCAAACAAAGCCAGCTGCTCCGGCATCTCTTTTTCATCATGGAACTCTACGCGGAAAAGCATCTTGAATACGTTCTCTCTTAACTGTCTTCTTGTCATTTTCTCTCTCCGTCTTGTTTAGAATATCATACAATAATAAAGGATGTCCATGAACAGACATCCTTTATTCTATCGTGTGTTTTAATTGTCTCCTGCCATATCAACGCTTGCGATACGAACATTGACAACTGCTACATTCAGACCTGTCATGTTCTCAATTGCAGTCTTTACCTTATCCTGCACCTTCGAAGACACCTCCGGAATACTGTAACCATAAGAAATATTGATTGCGACGTCAACTTTGACTTCGTTCTCCATCACTTCTACAAGGATTCCCTTGGAAAGATTCTTCATACCAAGCTTGCTCACGATCTCGTTGGTAATATTGCCTGCCATAGAGCTTACACCTTCGACTTCCGTTGTAGCAAGACCAGCAATAATTGCAACGACTTCGTCTGCGACACGCACATCGCCAACCTGGTCTGATTTTATCTTAAATGTTTTTCTGTTATCAGCCATAAATACAATGCCTCCTCGGTAATTTTCTCTGTACATTATAACAGACTATGTATTATTTGGAAAGCTATAATTTGTTTTTATTAGCTAAACAACCTGTCCCTTTGCTACATATACCTGGAACGTATCGTTACCGGTAAGCGACTTGCCTTCAGAAATCGTAACATTCTTGTCTGTAATGACATATTCTACACTCGCATTGTCCTCAATCACGGTATCCTGCATCAGCACACAGTTCTTGACCTTTGCGCCTTTTCTAATCTTGACACCTCGGAACAGAACACTGTTCTCAACTTCACCTTCGATGACGCAACCATCCGCGACCATGACATTCTTTGCCTTTGCACCGTTGATATAACGAGTCGGGTTATCATCACGAATCTTTGTATAGATCTGGTTTCCGGAGAAAAGTGCATTGAGGTTTTCCTCTTTGAGAAGTCGCATATTCTCTTCGAAATAACTGTTCATATCATGAATATGTGCCACATATCCATCGTAGCAGAATCCTCTGACATCCATCTGATCGATCTTCTTTTCGAGAATATCCCGCACAAAATATACATCGCCATGCAGATATGCTTCGTCTACCATACGCATCAGAAGCTCACGTTCTACAACATAGATATTCAGGCTGAAATTCATCTCTCCGCTCTCTTTTGGATTGATGTAAATTTTGCTTACGCGGTCTCCGTTGATGCCAAGGGCATAGTACAGATCCATGCCGTCTGTGCTCTGGCGGATAAGAGACTGTGGAATCTCCTGTTTGCGGTATACCATGGTAACATCCGCGCCACTCTTAATATGAGCATCCAATAATGTATTAAAATCAAAGTTCACCGCCATATTGGCATCACTGAGAATCACATATTTTTCTGTCTGTTTCATCAGATATCCACGGATACTCTCTAACGCTTCGATTCTTCCGGAGAACACCTTGATTTGTTTTTGTGCAAACGGAGGAACAATGTTCAATCCACCATTTTTTCTTGCCAGATCCCACTCGCGGCCATTGCCGAGGTGATCCAACAGTGAGTGATAATTCTTACGTACTAAAATAGAAATATTGTCAATGCCACAGTGTACCATAGAAGAAATCATAAAATCACACATACGGTATCTGCTGGCAAATGGGATGGAGGCCATCAAACGCTCCGACACCAAATCTGGTACCAGGGAATCATAACTGTTTGGGAAAATGATTCCCAATGCATCTGCCTTTGAACTAATCATGCTGCTCGCCCTCCTTCACGTCTTCATATACCATTGCATTCGGTCCAATCTTGGCATTCTTTCCGATTGTTACGTTTGAAGCTACAGTTGCAACTTCTCCCACACTGCCATCTGCCGGTTTCTGTCCGACCACTGCATTCTCTTCAACCATTACATTCTCTGCAAGAATACAATGTTTTACAACTGCGCCGGACTTAATGGTTGTCCGCCCCATGACAACAGCATCTTCTACTACTGCACCTTTCTCAACGGTTACACCGGAAAACAAAACAGAATGTTTTACCGTTCCCTGTATGTTACAGCCATCGGTCACCATCGACTCTTCCACGATTGCATCTGCACCGATACGATGACCGGTCATTCCACTGTTTCTGCTGTAAATCTTCCATTTCTCATCAAAAAGGTTGATTCCACTGTGCTCCGGATCGAGGACTTCCATATTTGCCTCCCAGAGAGATGGAATTGTTCCTACATCTTTCCAGTATCCATTAAAGTGGTAAGCATACATCTTGCGGTTATCGCGAAGAAGGTTTGGAATAATATTATTACCGAAATCATTTTCTGAGTTCGGATCTTTTTCATCTTCAATCAGATATTTCTTTAAAATATCCCAGTTAAATATGTAGATTCCCATAGAAGCCAGATTCGACTTTGGATTCTTTGGCTTCTCCTGAAACTCTGTAATACGGTCATTTTCATCTGCGACCATCAGTCCAAAACGGGACGCATCTTCCCACGGAACTTCCATGACCGCAACGGAGAATTCCGCACCCTTTTCCTTATGAAATTCAAGGAAATCACTGTAATCCTGCTTACAAATCTGGTCTCCTGACAAAATGATGACATACTGCGGATCATAACGCTCGATAAATGCGATATTCTGATAAATTGCGTTCGCAGTTCCCTTGTACCAGTCCGATCCGGACGCCTTCTGATACGGTGGAAGTACATGTACACCACCATAAAGACGGTCAAGATCCCACGGCTGACCATTACCGATATACTCATTCAAAACAAACGGCTGATACTGGGTTAAAATACCCACGGTATCAATGCCCGAATTTACACAATTGGAAAGTGGAAAATCAATAATTCTGTACTTTCCACCAAACGGTACTGCTGGTTTTGCAAGTTTCTGTGTCAATGCATAGAGTCTGGAACCCTGGCCTCCGGCAAGTAACATTGCAACTAGTTCTTTTGCCATAAAAGTATCCCCCTTCATATTACATTTTTGTTATAAAACTATCCTATCATATGTAGGATAAAATTCCTAGTTACTTCGCAAATTTTCGTATAATTATTATTATTTTAACGCATTTTTAACCTTTTTCTTACAAATACAGCTATTTTTCTGACTTGAAAGTGATTTCATGCGCCCCTCCATAAGTACCTTTTTCCCCGGATCATTCTTTGTGTACATCAATTCGTAGTTTCCCATGTAAGGTTCCATACACGAAGCGAACAGCTGTGCATCTTCTTTTTTCTTCGAGAAAATTTCCGGCACCGCATAGATGCCGTCAGCCCCATCATGCTTTTTCGGTTTTACCAGAAGATATCTCTGCTGACTGACCGGTCCGAAAAATTCACTGACACACTGGGCAAAAAGCGCGCGGTCACGACTGCTGCCCCCGACAAGATACACGGTCTGTTCATCCGATCCGTTCTCTTCCGCCGCAACGCTGGCCCTGCCATCCTCGAACAGATGCAACTCCTTCATCGCCTTTGCAATTCCGTCTCCAAAAGCATTCAGACGTTTTACTGCCGTGCCCATGGCCTTGGCTTTTCTTCGTTTTGTCAGTGCCTTTCCAAGAAATGCCAGCGCTCCCACACCAAACACCAGCGGAAATACCGCCGGAAGCGACCAGACAAGTCCCGTTGCAACTGCTGCTGCAAGTGTGACAGCCGCAGCCTTTTTCTCTTCTTTTTTCTCCTGGTCATATACCGTTGTCGGCACAACGGACGCATCCACCTGTGTCTCATCCGCAATCTGCATCTTCTTTGTGATTGTCAATGCTCTCTGCCAGCGTTCTTTTAACGTCTGCCGCTGTCCGGAAAGTGCCAGCATCTGCTGATTCATTGACCGTACATGCGTCTCATCGAACGGTGGCTGGATAATCGCCATACGGCTGATGCCGCTTTCGATCACGTCCTCGGTGTAATGCAGTCCAAGAAAATGTTCCATACGGCGGGACAAAAGTGAAAAATCCTCGCTGATCTCATTGTCCGCCTGTGCCTCGTTCCACGGGCGCAGACACACGAGATGCCAGATGTTGCTCGTCTTGTCCGGCACATCCTTAAACACACGGATCGCGCGTCCGCGCATCTGGTTACTGAGCATAAAGGAACCTACAAAACTTGCCAGAATCAGGGAATTGATACACGGCGAATCCCAGCCTTCTCCCAACAGGGATTTTGTTCCGATCAGTACCTGCATATAACCTTTGGTAAAGATATTTGTCACGGCTCCCGTCAGAAAATGTGCATCTCCCACCGCGGTCACTTTGATGTAATCCTTGTCTCCGAGATTTCCCACCGGAGCGAAATTCGCCTTTCCGGTATCTGCGATCTCCTGCTCTAAAGCTTCTCTTGCCTCTGCCGGAATGATCACAATTGTTCCGCACAGCACGCCAAGCCGAATATCCTTTTTCTGTGCTTCATTTTCTCTTCGCAGCATCTCAAAAAACGGCAGCACGCCAAGTGCCATCACATCCTTCTGCGGATCTCCAATATTCTTTTCGTGTTCTTTGCGAATGTAATCGGTCAGAACGAGAAGACGTAACTCTTTTCCGGTTGCAGCATATTCATGGAAAACAATGTCACGGATACTGTTGCATTTTCCAAGCGATGTCGTAAGCATTTTTTCGACCGCCGGGTTCGCTGCCAGCATGACTTTCTTCTTATCGATCAGCCCCTGTGATTTCAGACGGTCGATCACACTCTCGCGATACTCTTTCTCACATGGATAAGCGTCCGTATCATCATAAAGGAACTCCTGCAGAAGCTGTTCCATCGCATCCACGGTCATCGCCGGTGCAACCGGATTGCCAAGCATGGTCTGCCAAAGCTGCGTATCCTGCTTTAACTCCGCTACCATTGCGCGGCTTCTCTCCTCGAAACTCTTGACTTCCTGTTCTTCTTCTTTTGTCGGGTAATTAAAATAGACATAGTCCTGATGCGGACAAAGACTTCCCTCTTTTACCAGTTCCGGAATCGTGATCTCCTCATCAATCTCCCCGCACATATTCATGTAACGGTTCCACATCGCCGGCGTAGAATCGTAAGGCGGTGTCGCTGTCAGTGCGATAATGCGAAGATTGCCAAGCTGATTTTTGAAATCTTCCAGCGCTTTCCACCACTCGCTGCGAAGATGATGGCATTCGTCGAGACAAAGCACTCCGATGCCCGCAGCTTTCATTGTTGCCACGAGATCAAACTCCTTGTAGTCTTCGGTTTTACCGGTACTGTTTGCTCCGGCTTCGGAAACGGACACTGCATTGCTGGTATCATCCGTATCGGTCTCACCATCTACAGATACTTCTCCCGTATCTTCTCCTATATCTTTTCCGCGGGTCATGGCGCTGTGCAGTGACTGGTAGGTTGCAACTGTGATTGCCTTTGGCTCCTTCAGACTCTGCGACAGATAATCGTCCGGATTGATACCTTCGCAGAGAAAAGCCTCCGCGATGCGTGCCACCCACTGCTCCCGAATGGTAATGGACGGTGTCAGCACAAGCGCCTTTTCATTTAATCTGCGGATCAGTTCGATACCAAGCGTGGTCTTGCCGGATCCCGGTGCCGCCACAATATGGATTCTTCCATCGGACAGATACTTTCCTGCATTCTGCAATACCCGCGCCTGATAATCGCGCCATTTTCCTTTGAACTGTAAGATCCCCTGATAATTGAACATAACCTTCTCCTTTTATTTTTTCTGCGTCAGCAATGCTTAATTCTCGCTGTCGCCCTCTAACATCTTCAAGTAATCCCCCTTATTAATATGAATCATCGAAATGCGGTTCTTGAGTCTGCGGAATGCATAGACGCAATCCACATTCTGAATCAGTGACTGCAGACGTTCATCCGGCACACAGACCACAAGCTGCAAACCAAGCTGTCTTGCATAATGCAGGCAGACTTCGCTTCGCTCCTTGTCCATCTTGGAAAAAGCCTCATCCAAAAGCACAAGGCGGATCTTTGACTCGCGGTTGTTCTGCTGCATATAAAGCATGGCAAACCCTGCAAACAATGCAACGTATTTCGGGTTCTGTCCCTCACCGCCGGAATCTCTTCCTGCCATATCATCCACATAATTTTTCTTGATGTTGCCGTCCGCGTCTTCCGACTGTTCGTACATGCTGAATTTCAAATAGGTACGGTAATCCGCGTACTTTTCCATCTCCTTGCGGTGCTTGTCACGGTTTGATGCATCCTCATCCACCGGCGGCATGAATTTGTCTGTCAGACGGCGGATCTGTGTCTCGTATTTCTGGTAGAACGCGTCCTCCCCAAAACTTATCTGTCCATCCAGATCACGATCCAGCACTTTCATATCCAGTTCTTCTGCGGTAAGCATCTCATAGAACTGGCGGTTCTCATCATCCGTCGGCAAAATATCGATCTGATAAATACTGTCGGAGAATGAGATTTTTGCAAGGAGTGCATTGATCTCCCTGCGGTGTCTTTTGGCACCTTTGATCTCACTGTGAATCGTTGCAATAACATTTTCACGCAACATTTTATATACGAGCTGATACTGGTCATCAAACTGTTTTTTGTACTCCGGCTCAAAATTGTTTCTTGACTGTTCAAGCAGTTCGTCATAGACACGGTTGTCCTTTTCCATTCCTCCAAAATTGAAGGAAGGATAAGTTTTATTGAAATTCGTACGCGCTCTTCCTCTTGCCTCTTCTTCTGTTTCCTGCGTTTTTTCCAGCTGCGCTTTCTTTGCTAACGATTCTTTTTTCAGTGCGTATGTGTGACCGTTTTCAATCTCTTCTAGCACCTTGGCCTGCAGTTCTTCATTCGGCACAAATCCTTCCTGCAGCAGTTCTAACTCTTCGGTGCGGTCCAAAATATCCCGCTCCTTGCCACCGAGTTTCCGCTCCTTGTCATTGTGTTTGTCCTGAACCTCTCCGCTTTGGGTTTCCAGTTCCCGGATCGCATCTTTTAAACTGTGCTCCTGCTCCTGCAATTGTTTAATATAGGTGCCTTCCTTCATATCTGCAATCTCATGCTTTAACTGTTCTGCCTGCGTCTGGTATTCCTGTAATCGCTGTTGTGCTCCTGCCATCTGCGCAATACGCTCAAACGTCAGATTCTGCAGACGCTCCAATTCATTGACCGGCTGCAATGCTGCGACTTCCTGCCGCAAAGCGATCAGCTGCTCCTCCAACTCCGCCGTCTCTTCCTCGAGCTTGCGTATCTGTGTCATGGATACCTTGCGTCCAATCGTCTGGTAACGGTAATCTTTCTGACGCAGATGCCGGTACATATAATTACTGTAAGAATAGCAGTCCGCTGTGACACCGTCTTTCACATCATGAAGCTCTTCCACGGAATCACATTTTACGATATGGCCAAGATAACGTTTCAGGCACAGATCCACATAGTCCAGATCGGTTTCCACACAATCATATAACGTGCCTTCCTGTGCCTTTGGCTGATCCCGCTCAATTGCTGCCGTATCCAGCAAGTCGACAACTTCATACTCCGCTTTTTTCATATTGCGGAAGATCTTTGCCGCAGCAAGTGCATACTGCGGTTCCACGACAAGGCTGTACTTGCTGCGACCCATGCGGCCTTCGATGGCATTTCGCCACTCATCATCCGTAATATCAAACAGATCTGCCAGCACATGTACATGCACCGTCTGCTGATAGCGGGTCGACAGTTCTTCCTGCAAGCGTCTGCGCACTTCCTTTAATGCACTCTTGTAATGCTTCTTGTCGCTCTTTAAATCTTCTAAGTATTCTTTCTTTTCTCTGTGTTCCTGTTCAATTTTCCGGCACTGTGACTTCTGATCTTCCAGTTCCTCGTTGATCATTTCATGGATATCTTTTAATCCATTGCGCAGTTTTTCGATCATCTCCTGCGAGACTTTCTCTTTCCCGAAATCTTCGATGAGATGATAGATGGAATTGCTCACGTAATCCGTGATGCCGTCGGTATCGATCCATTTCTGCAACCGGAGTGTCAGGCTCTGCCAGTCATCCACCTCACGCTCACACAGCCGGATGGTATCCTCGATCTGTTTTAACTGCTGTTCTTTTTTCTTAAAATCGGTAGCAATCAGTTCTGCCTGAACCTTTGAAAGTTCCTCACGCTTTCCGGAAAGCTGGAACTGGATTTCCTTCGCCTGTGTGCGAAGTTCTTCTATGGCTTTCTGTATCTCTGCCAGTTCTTCGTGACGGACTTTTAACTGTACTTTCTTATCTTCAATATCCACAATGCGAAGCGTTGTTTCCGCGCGGACAAGATCTGCCCGCGCCGTTGTCAGCGCACGGTCATGCTGCTGGATTTCGTCCAGCAACGTAATCTGATTCTCCAGTGTCTCCACACGCTCCTTGATTTCACGGTATGCCGCCAACTGATCACTGATGGCAGAAATCGTGTTCTCCTCGCTCTTTGGGAACATATAATCTTTAATGAACTGTCCCGTACCGTTTGCCATACGAAGAGCGATCGCGCTTTTTTCCATGGTCTTGAAACGGCTCGCATTCACTGAACCGAAAATCACTTCGTTGACGGTGCTGATGTATGCTTCTTTCGTCGGATAAATGCGATTGATGTTCATGCGTCCGGCTTTTTCCCCGGAACCTGCACGGGACTGCACAAGCTGACGAATCTGTGCTGTCGAATACGGCAGTCCGTCCGCTCCTAAATAATCGTCCTCCGGAAATTTTCCGGCATGGCTGAAGAAATAGTATTTGCGCAAGTCCTGATCGGCATGTCCCACTTCGAATGTGACACCAATACAGCTGTGCGTCTGTGTTCCGGTATCTTCCAGTTCCAGCACAATCTGCGCATAGAAATCCTGATCTTCACGGTTGGCAGAACCATCTTTCTGCTCACCGCGCAGATAGCTTAAAACACTTCGCTTGTTCTTTGTATCATCTGCCGCTTTGTTTAAAAAGTCACTTGCAACACTTCCATAGAGTACCACCTGCATGGCATCCATCGCGGTCGATTTTCCGGAACCGCTTTTTCCACTGAAAAGGTTGACGAATTCATGGAAATAAATGACTTCATGATTCATTCCACCCCAGTTATTGAGCACCATCCGGGTGAATATCTTCTTCGATTGTTTCATCTGCCGCAAGCTCCTCTCTGTATGCATCTAATAATTCGTTCATCATCGCTGAACTGCAGTACAAATTGATTGTACTGTAAATATAAATCGGTGTCCGGTCTTCTAAATCCCGCAACGCACCCGGATAATCAATAATCTGGTGCTTTTTCATCACGGAAAGTGCCTCATTCCACTCTGCCTCCGTCAGTCTCTGATTCAGCAGATTTGCGTTCTTTCCATATTCGCGAAGTTCTTCGAGACTGGTGACAGTCGCTGCCAGCCCATGTCCCATAATTTTGTCACGGTAAATCATCTTTGTCAGAAGCACAATGATCGTGGTTGTCTTCGAGAGTGTTTCCACATCCACCCCTTCGCCGACCAGACGAAAAATGTGTTCCTCACTGTCATGCACCAGTTCGCATCCCATGATGGAAAGATATTCCTCAATAAATACGCGGTGGCGCGCACAGATTTCATATTGTTCATTATCCCGCGGTACCAGTGTTACCGGATCATATTTTTCCTGTAAAATACAGGTCTGCCGGAACAATGCCGCAATGGTTTTCTTTAATTTATCCGCTTCCGTAATGGAGAGCGTTTCCAAATAATTTTCCATAAGTTCCCCTTGTTAATTGAACATCAGCTCATGCTACTTTTTTGATATCGTAAATCCCGAATACCGAAATCCTTCGTCTGTGGTAAATTCCTCGTCGATGGCAATCTCAGTCTTCGGATCATATTTTTCCGTTTCTTCCTGCCATACGAACAGAAGCTTCTCTAAATCTTCCACCGAGTGTACCGTATCTTCCGTCACATGGAACACACCATCCTTCTCGTTCTGCTCCCGGAATGCCCGGATTTCGCCCTTCGTGTAAAGTGGTTTTACAACAAAGTCATCCAGCCTTCCATTCTCTTCTGCTTCTTCCGGCGGAAGCTGCGGCATAAATTCACGTCTTCCACTGTTTCGTGGCCGCATAAAGCTGCGATCCTTGATCACACGAGGACTTGAGGAAAACCGCATTCCCTCACCAAGCTTTTCGATGATCTCATCCTTGTGTGAAGAAACATTGAGTAACTTCACCAGCACCTTTGCGCGGTCTTCCTCGATATCTCCCTCCACAAGAATATAGCGGATACGCGCCGCTGCACGCTTTGCGAAAATCTTCTTCTGTTCAATCAGACGGTTGTATCTGCGCTCGATCCCATCGAACTCGCGGTTGATCAGATACAATAAATCCAGCGCGTCCACACAGCTTTGGATCAGGCGCTCATTGCGGTGCCAGAAGATTGTGTCTTTCTGGATTTCCGCGCGTTTTGCCTCGTACATCTGCTGTCGCTCCTGCGCCTCTGTAAGATTGGCATCTAATAACTCTTTGACTTCTTCCTTGTAGCGGTAAAAGCTGTCCGTCGTCGTGAGGATCGCATATTTTTTGCTGTCTGTATTATTAATTTCCTCCACAAGGACTTCCTGGATTCCAAGGAACGTTTTCTTTTTGGATAGTTCCTCAAAATACCCACGAATGCCCTCCTGCATATTGGAAAGCATCTGCAGAAGGGCTTTGGAAGTCTGTAATGCGCTTTTTAAAATATCATTGTCCTTCTCTCTGGCGGAACGGTATGTAAAGAGATAACTGTACACCGACAGCAGGCTTTCGCGTTCCTGGCTATCCGTCTCGCTGTACAGACGCTGGAACAAGTCCACATACATCTGACTGTAATCCGGAAATGACACCACGTAACTGTTCAGCTGTTCATCGTAATCTCTGCGCAACCATCCCCAGTTCTCCAGATTGCCGAGCATGATAGATGCCATATTGGACTTAGTGATCAGTTTTCCTTCGTCCTCGTACTGTTCCTCGCTCCAGTCTAACGTATTATCCGCGACCATCTCATTGATGATCGCCTGACACTCTTCCTCTGTCAGTCCCAACAGAGAGTACGCCTGACTGGATTCCTCATATAGCATTACCAGCGACTTCTGGTAATACTCCATATATTTACTGTTAAATAATTTATAAAAATCCTTTGGTATACCATTGCTGATACTCATTAAAACTGTTTTCCTCTTTCTGCCTTTTGTCAGTATAAGCCAATTTATTATACCACAAAACTATTTCAAAACCTATGCTTTCTTTTTCTTTTCAAAACCGCCCACTCATGGTAAAATACTGCTGTTTGCATGCTTTGCAGACTTTTACACAAATCCAGAATGAATGAGGTAATTATGAGTATATTAAACGTAGAACATTTAAATCACGGTTTCGGTGACCGCGCCATCTTAAAGGATGTCACTTTCCGCCTGTTAAAAGGCGAACATGTCGGATTCGTCGGTGCCAATGGCGAGGGAAAGTCCACTTTTATGAACATCATCACCGGACATCTGCAGCCGGATGAGGGCAAAATCGAATGGGCCAAAAACATCCATGTCGGCTACCTTGACCAGCATGCTGTCCTCGAAAAAGGCCAGACCATCTATGATGTGTTAAAAAGTGCTTTTTCCATTCTCTTTTCACTCGAAGAAAAAATGAATCTTATCTGCGACAATATGGGCGATGCCACGCCGGAAGAGCTCGATGTCATGATGACAGAACTTGGTGAAATCCAGGATACCCTAGACTCCCATGATTTTTATATTATCGATACAAAAATCGAGGAAGTGGCGCGCGCACTTGGTCTGACAGATATCGGTCTGGAACGCGATGTCACGGAACTCTCCGGTGGACAGCGAACCAAGGTTCTGCTCGGCAAACTGCTTCTGGAAAAACCAGACATTCTATTGCTCGACGAGCCGACCAACTACCTGGACGAATCCCATATCGAATGGCTGAAACGCTACTTAAATGATTATGAAAATGCTTTTATCTTAATCTCACATGATATTCCGTTCCTCAACAGTGTTATCAACCTGATCTATCATATCGACAACGGTGAACTGACCCGCTATGTCGGCAACTATGACGATTTCATGCGCATTTATGAGGTAAAAAAAGCACAGCTTGAAGCCGCATACAAAAAACAGCAGCAGGAAATCAGCGAACTGAAGGATTTCGTTGCCCGAAACAAGGCAAGAGTTGCGACAAGAAATATGGCGATGTCCCGCCAGAAAAAACTAGACAAGATGGATGTCATCGAACTGGCACAGGAAAAACCAAAGCCGGAGTTTCAGTTCTTAGAAGCCCGCACTCCGGGAAAATTTATTTTTGAAACTACGGACCTTGTCATAGGCTACGATGAACCACTCTCCCGCCCATTAAATCTCGTGATGGAACGTGGACAAAAAATCGCTTTGGTCGGTGCGAACGGAATCGGTAAGACCACACTGTTAAAAAGCATTATGGGGTACATCAAGCCATACTCCGGCAAATCGCATCTTGGCGATTACCTGTACCCGGGCTATTTTGAACAGGAGAAAAAATACGAGACAAATATCACCTGTATCGAAGAAATCTGGGAAGAATTTCCATCCATGAGCCAGTATGAAGTACGTTCTGCTTTAGCAAAATGTGGACTGATGACCAAACATATTGAAAGTCTGATGAAAGTATTAAGTGGTGGAGAACAGGCAAAAGTACGTCTGTGCAAGCTCATCAACCATGAAACAAACCTGCTTCTTTTAGATGAGCCGACAAACCATCTCGACGTCGATGCCAAAGACGAATTAAAGCGTGCGCTCATGGCATACAAAGGAAGTATCCTTCTTGTCTGCCACGAGCCTGAGTTCTATGAGGACATCGTAACGGATGTCTGGAATTGTGAGGAATGGACAACCAAAGCCTTGTAATTGCTCATGTAATTACTGCTTTTTGCCCTCTCCTGCAAAGTACTCTTTTACGAGTTTTACAACAACACCGGATAGCAGGAATACTGCGATCAGGTTCGGAATGGCCATAAGACCGTTGAACGTTTCTGCGATGCTCCACATGAGTCCTAAATTCATGGTTGCACCGACAATGGCTACCAGCGCATATACCAGCATAAACGGCTTGTTGGCGCGGGAGCCAAACAGGAACTCAATACAACGGGTACCGTAAAGTCCCCAGCCAATAATCGTAGAAAATGCAAAACAGCACATCGCAATTGCTGTAAAAACAGATACCCATCCACCATATACCGAAGTAAATCCGCTGATGGTAAGTTCCGCTCCTGCAGCATCTCCATATCCGATAGAAACACCGCTGCACAAAATAACGAGTGCGGTCAGTGTACAGATCACTATCGTATCCACAAACACTTCAAAGATTCCAAAGAATCCCTGCTTGACCGGCTTTCTTGTATCTGCACAGGCATGTGCGATCGAACCGGTTCCAAGGCCTGCCTCGTTGGAGAAAATTCCGCGTGACACGCCCTTTTTCATACTCATAAAGAAACTTCCTACCGCGCCACCTGTCACAGATGCCGGCGAGAAAGCCCCCTTGAAAATCGAAGCAAATACTTGTGGAACATTTCCAATATTCAGTATCACAACACCAAGCGCAAGCACGATATACATCAATGCCATAAACGGTACAAGTTTCTCCGTCACATGTCCGATACGCTTGATTCCTCCAAGCAGAATCAATGCGATCAGTGCAGCCAGTGCGATTCCGATGATCAGATTCAACGTAGAAACCGAATCCTTCGAAATCAGGTTATAATTAAATAAAGCAGAGTCGATCGCCGTGGTAATGGTATTTACCTGTGTAGCATTACCGGTTCCGAATACCGTAAGCACACCAAATGCGGAAAACAGATATGCCAGCCAGTGCCAGTGTTTCTTCAAACCGTTCTTGATATAATACATCGGGCCTCCCACAAGCTCGCCATCTTTATTCTTCTCACGAAAATGTACTGCCAGTGTTACTTCCGAGAATTTGGTACACATACCAAGAATCGCAGAAATCCACATCCAGAACACCGCCCCGGGTCCTCCGATCGCGATTGCTCCGGCAACTCCGGCAACGTTTCCCGTTCCTACCGTCGCGGCAAGCGCTGTACATACCGCCTGAAACGGAGTCAGTGCACCGTCGGACGCCTCTCTCTTTTTTAACATACGTCCCAGGGTTACTTTCATTGCATACGGAAACTTGCGAATCTGCAAAAATCCGGTACGAAAGCTCAATACCAGCCCCACACCGATAATACAGATCATGGCAGGTACACCCCAGATGAAATTGTTCACCGCACTGTTGACGGTTTCAATCCAAGATAACATAATTCTAATCCCTTTCTCATTGGTTTCGCGCGCTGCTAAAAGTCAGCGCAATGTATAGATTATATCATAAAATCGGTAAAATAGTATTATATTTGTAAGTTTTTGGCGTACTTAAACGGAATCACATCTCTTAGTGTAGTTTTCTGATATGCCTGTTCTTTGTGCATAAATGAAACAATTTCATTTTTTGTCAACTTTCCAAGCTTTTCAATTACGATATCTAAAATCTTCTTGTCATTATCTGATAATGTTAAAAATTTTTGTTTTCCCTTTAAAGAAAAATGATATGCGTTTGTCTCCCCCATATCAACTTCTTCGCAAGGTATATCTTTTAAATCTATAATCGAGTTATGCCCTACTGGAACAGCTCCCATCGGTAATGCCTGATACACCAATCCTGTAATTGCATGCCCTCGTTTTTTGTAAGATAAAGCATCTGCATACCACATAAGTTTCATCAATTTAACCTTATAAAGATTTGTAACATTTTTTGATGCTGCAAAATATCGGATCACATCCACAACTTTGTCAAGTGCTAATGGTGTATTTCCATGATAAAGTTCATTATCCTGAAACTTTGCATAACTGGCCTGAATCGCTTTTCTCAAATAAGCATCCTGGTCTTCTTCATACAAGTTGATTGCAGCCGAATGATACTTCTGATAAAATTCCATAGGCAAATTGTTTTTTGCATCACTTAATAAAGCTAAAAACCACTCCGGATCCTGATCAATTTTTTTCAAAATTGTATCATGTGCTTTATCTTGTACCTGATGACTCTCATATCTGGTAATTGTCTTTCCTCCCCAGCCAAGCAATATACACAAGTCCCTTTGACTTATATTATATTTTTCTCTGATTCCGCTAATTTGTGTTGACGTTAAAAGACCTTCTTCTCTTCTGTATGCATCTTTAAGTTTTATATCATTTTCCTGCATCTGTTGCTCATCCATATACAGTTCATCTGCTATATCACAATATAAATAGGACGCATCATACATAACTTTCACATTTTTAAAAGTCGCATACTCCCTGATAAGAACTGTTTTCACTTCATGTTCTTCCATGCAACACGTGCATAAACGCTTTTCACTTTTTATAGTCTTCATGTCCATGAAAGCACCTCCTATTTCTTTCTATACGGAAACATTTCTGGCATGAATGCCCGTTCAGCATAATGAAAAGACATTACAAATGTAGTAGTATTTCCATATATTCCTAAAAGTTCAACTCTTATTTTTATATATACATCATCCGTACCATTATAAACCTTCCCAAACTCTCGCATTTCACTTCTTTTTGGAAAGCGCATATCTTTTACCGTCTGCATATAATCTTCTACAGAAAGAGTTAATAACTCCCGCTTTATTGCATCTACAGGATTTTCATTTGGAAATAATGTATTTATTGTATACTGATTTGTATATTTTTCTTCTCTATTTTCATCTACACGTCTCCTAGCCTGAAAATTAATTTGTGCCCCATTATTAAGAGCAAATTTTAAATCTTGTATATAGGTTTTAACTTCTAATTCGCTTTCAATGCGTGCATTTGTTTTGTTTGCCAAATGAATGCCCTCCAATATAGGTATCAATTGATACCTATATCATATATTTCCATTGTGGCTTTGTCAATAGACATATCATACAATTTTAACAACCCATACATTACTGCGCACCATGCAGTATCCGATCACAACTTTGATCAGTTCCGTCGCCTGCACCAAAAAGTAAACGCTTACAATTCCAAGCCCCGTATAATGCGCCAGTAAAAAAGCTGTCGGTACCACAATAATCCATGTAAACACAGAATCAAACAGGAACGTCACCAGCGTTTTTCCGCCCGAACGCAATGTAAAATACGAAGCATGGCTGAACGAACAGAACGGCATAATGATTGCCGACACTGCAATAAAGCTTGTCGCCAGTGTCTTGATCTCCTCCGAAGTATTGTAAATAGATGGGAAAAAGCCTCCCACAAGAAGCATAATCAACGCCATGATCACACAACAGAATACACTGAACACAATCATTTTGTTATCCGCATCTTTTGCCTCTTCCAGCTGTCCTGCACCAAGGTACTGTCCAACCACAATACTGATACATGCACCAAGCTGTATGTAAACAATATTGAACAGATTCGTAATGGTCGTTGCAATGTTCAGGCCCGCCACAACATCAAGTCCGCGCACCGAATAGCACTGCGTAACCGTTGTCATTCCTGCCGCCCACAGCACTTCATTCAGCATCAGCGGAAGTCCCTTGATGATAATCGCTTTCAACTCCTGCAAGGGAATACCAAATCCTGCATAAGCCCCTTCCAGATACCTGTTCTGTTCCCGCTTCACATGCGCCCAGATGATAACGATTGCCGCCTCGATATAACGCGCCATCACGGTAGCAATCGCCGCTCCTTCCACACCAAGTTTCGGAATCGGACCCACACCAAAGATCAACAGATAATCCAACAGCGCATTGCTTCCTACCGCAACAAAACTCGCGATCATCGGAACAAACGTCTGTCCAGTCTCTTTGATATTCGTTGCGTACGCCTGATTGACCGCAAACGGAATCAGACCAATCATCATAATCGCCAGATACTTCTGTCCATACTGCAAAGCAAGCTCCGTCGCACCGTTTCCGGCAGTATCCGTCAAATACAGTGAAATCAGATCCGCGCCCTTTGTCACAAACAATGCAATGGTCAGAATGGTTACCAAAAGTGCCGCATACAGCTTAAAGCGAAATGAATGCATATGCCCCTTATGATTGCCCTGACCGAAATACTGTGCACCAAAAATACTTGCCGCAGACACCGCACCAAAAATTGCAAGATTGTACACAAAAATCAACTGATTGACAATGGCAACTCCCGACATCTGCTCCGTTCCCAGCTGTCCGACCATAATATTATCCAGAAAACTCACAAGGTTCGTGATCGCATTCTGTAAGATCATCGGGACTGCAAGCAACAGATATCTGCGATAAAAGCTGCGATCGCCGATGTATTTCTTTTTCCATTTTTCTTTTAATTTCATAAATTAATCCCCTCGTATAAAATTATTTTTATTTTACAACAAACATACTATGCTCCTGATTGTTTTCTTGAAATACTCTCAGGAATTACATGATTTCTGTTGCTTTGATATTGTTGCTGATGCCTCAAAATTTTCCCACTTTAAACAGGATTTCCTGATGGACTTACAATCTATGTTCGATCACATAGTTGATATCCCAAAATCCTGCTTTGCAGGATTCTATCCTTGTTTTCAATCGGGAATGCGAAGCATGTAGTAATCTGATTAATCATAAATGAGGGGCAAAATACCTTTTGACCCTC
>URSS01000002.1 GCA_900550545.1 uncultured Lachnobacterium sp.
TCTGATTAATCATAAATGAGGGGCAAAATACCTTTTGACCCTCATATCATAATATTCTTTAATTGCCAGTTTTAAAATAAACAAGTAACGCTACCCCTGCAGTCGAAAAAGCCATCAGTAATACGAGTACGCCAAACAAAGGTTCGATACACTTCCACAAAATCACAGCAATTATAACCAACAAAAGACTTATAATTATTTGTTTCACAAAATTACGTTTCAAACGCATGCTTTACCTTCCTCTTTCCTATGCTTAATAAGCATCATCATGTTTCAATAATACAAGAATTGTCTTAAAAATAATTTTAATATCCATTCCCAATGTCCAATTATCAATATATTCCGTATCCAATTCCACAATTTCATCAAAATTTTTAATATTGCTACGTCCACTTACCTGCCACATACCGGTCAGTCCCGGCTTAATACTGATACGTCGCCACTGACTTGTCTCATACTTTTCAACCTCGTCAAGTGTCGGAGGTCTGGTTCCGACAAGACTCATACTCCCACCTAAAATATTAAAGAACTGCGGAAGTTCATCAATGCTGGTTTTACGAATGAATTTTCCAACTCTTGTAATGCGGGGATCATCTTTTATTTTGAACATTACTCCGCCTTCAAGTTCGTTTTGTTCAATCAACTCCTTTTTTCGTTCTTCCGCATCAATATACATACTTCGGAATTTGTATATTTTAAAATGACGCCCATTTTGTCCAACTCGCGTCTGCTTAAACAGAATCGGTCCCGGAGAATCCAATTTTATGGCAATTGCCGTCACTAACATAATCGGTGAAGATAAGATCACGCCTACAATTCCTGCCAAAATATCCATTGTCCGTTTGATAATCTGTTCATATGTATTTAAAGTGATTGTATGGAATGTAATAACCGGATAAGTTCCAACGGTTGAAACGTAATGATCCGCTCTGCGCCAATTATACAGATCTACAACCAGACGAACAGTTACCCCCATTTTTATACACAAATCCTCATACTTCTGGGTAAATGCAAGTTCATCTTCGTGTCGCTGAATAATATAAATCTGATCTATCTGATAAGAACGTATCAAATCCTCCAAATTCTCCAGACACCCAATATAAGAATGATCCAGTTCTGCCTTATTCAGCGCGACATACCCTACCGGTTCCAGACGAATGTTTGTTTTATCTAAAAAATCACGGAATTTTTCAAAAGACGCTTTTTCCCCAACAAAAAGTGTTCTTGGCTTATCCCTCTTTGCAATCCGGTCATAAAAAGGCCGGTAAATTAACATTTTCACACACCCTAAAATATATGCTATGATTAAAAATATCACATAAAATCGAAATGACTGACGATTTGTTTTTACCGGTAAATATAAAAGCAACAGTGTAATAACAGATGATAATATAAATGACTTAAGATTTTTTTCATGAATACGATCTAGATAATTGAATAATGTCACATTATACAAATACTCTCCCTTATTTGCAAGAATATTGATTGTGATAAAAGTAATCACAACTATAATAAGACCTGGTAATTCTCCTGCCCCTATCATATTCTTAAAAAGCAGTAAATCTATTCCAAAAGCGATTGCCATCACGAATATATCTACCAGTATCTGCTCTGTATCCGTATTGGCCCCTGTGTTTGTACGATTCATATAATTCCCTTTCATTTGAATATCAACACATTTTCTCCAACTCACTATAAGTATACGGTATCCAATTGTTCTATTCAATAGGATATTGTTCCTATGTTCATTTCCTTTATTTTATGATAACATTACTTTGTAATGATACATTTTGACAGTCGCAAAAAGGAGTATATTATGTCAACATTACTGCTAATTGATGACGATGATGAAGTTCTTTCTATTAATTGTAAATACCTTTCCGGAGAAGGCTACAGCGTTTACACCGCATCCAATCCGACCGACGGACTGAAACTGATTCGTCAGATTTCACCAGACTGTATTATTCTGGACATTATGATGCCACAGGCGGATGGTTATCAGGTTTGTAAAAAAATCCGTACATTTTCCGATATTCCAATCATTTTTCTGACCGGAAAAAGTTCCGAAGATGATAAAATCAACGGACTGCTCACAGGTGCGGATGATTATATGGTAAAGCCCTACAGTCTGCGTGAGCTGCGCGCCAGAATCGATGTTCTGCTCCGTCGATTTGCAAAGACACAGCAGGTTCCGAACAATAATCTGATTCAAATTCAAAATCTGACTATCGATAAAATCGCGCACAAAGCAATATTTCAGGGTGAAGATCTCGGACTTGCCAATCGGGAATATGAAGTACTTCTCTATCTCGCAGAACACCCAAATCAGGAAGTGACTTTCGAAGAATTAGGCACTGCCCTGTTTGGCTATTATCAGGACTCTGACCGACGCTCTGTCATGGTTAACGTCAGCCGGCTCCGCAAAAAATTCGAAAACAATTACGAGTTAAAAAATATGATTGAAACTGTATGGTCCAAAGGCTACCGTCTCATTATGAAATAGATGATTGTAACACAGAGAAAGTGAGCACATAACTATGGAAAAACAAACGTTTTTATCCCCTTCCATTGAACCGGAAAGTATCAAAAGCTTATCGCAAAAATTGCTGGAAGCCAATTTACAGCTTTCCAACGCCAATCGGGAACTGGAAAAATTGCAGCAGGAACGGGAAACCATGCTGGCCAACATCTCCCACGATCTGCGTGCTCCCATTACAGCAATCCGCAGCGCGATCGATTATCTCACCTCCGGACAGAATATCCGTCTGGAAGACTATGAGTCATCCATCCGTCTGATTGATCACAGGACTGCCACTCTGGAAAATCTCATACAGGATATGTATTATCTTTTTTGTGTGGAAGACACCTCAAAAGAACTGGATCTGCAACCAATCGATGCCTTGCCTTTCCTGGAAGAATACTTTTACGATGCCACAGCCGCAAGTCTTTACGATGATCATGAAATGATTTTAGATCTTCCGGAAGATTTACAATGTCAAATCGATATCGATGTCCAGAAAATGGTACGTGTACTCGATAATCTTTTTACAAATGCCGCAAAATACACGCCAAAAGAAAGCTCCATCAATTTACGTGCTAAAATCACTTCGGATCATCAATTTTTACAGATATCCGTCAGCGATAATGGTCCAGGCATTCCACCGGAAGCCTTGCCACACCTGTTCGGCCGTACCTATACGGTTTCCGCTTCACGCACTCCAAACTCAGCTACCGGCAGCGGTCTGGGACTTGCAATCGTGAAAGCCATTGTAGAACGGCATAATGGAATTGTTTCCTGTAGCAGTCAGCTCGGAAAAGGAAGTACTTTCACCATTCAGCTCCCAATTCATATAAATCCGTAAATAAAAAAGCAAAGGATTATAAATCCGATGCTTTTTTATTTTCGATCTTTATTTCGCGATCACAATATTGTAAAATGCTCTTTCTATGTGTAATTACCAGGCAGGTCGGTCTTGGTGTAAGTTCCTGCAGTCCCTGTATCACTGCCATCTCTGTATCCTCGTCCAATGCCGAAGTTGCCTCATCCAAAATCAAAAACGGGGCTTTGCGTACAAAGGCTCTGGCGATTGCAATACGCTGCGCCTGTCCTTCCGAGAGTCCATGTCCTCTCTCACCGATTACTGTGTCAAGTCCCTGCGGAAGATTCCTGATAAAAGTTTCTGCCGATGCCATGCGAAGTGCTTTCCACATTTCTTCTTCTGTTGCATTCAGGTTGCCAATACGGATATTTTCACGGATTGTTCCGCTAAATAATGTATTGCCCTGCGGTACATAGGAGACAAATTCACGTGTCCCGGCATTTGCCGGTTCTGTCTCTCCTTTTTCATTAAAATACGTAATCGAACCCTGATAAGTATTCATAAAAGACATGATCAGGCGAATCAGTGTCGTTTTACCAATACCGGATTCTCCGATAATTGCTACAAACTCACCCGGCTCAATCGTCAATGACGTATCCTTTAACACAGGTTCCTGCGTATATCCAAAGGAAAGATTTTCAACCTTGACACCAATTTTTTTTGCCTCGATCTGCTTCTTGCTGCTTTCCTCCAACGGAATATTCTGCAACTCAACAATTCGTCCTGTGGAGGTCAGAATCATGACAATCCTTGGAATCTGCTGCGCCAATTCCAGAACAGGTGACTGCACACGGTTCACCAATGACAGGAAAACCGACATCGTTCCATATGTAATTGCTCCATTTGCAATCTGGTATACGCCGTATGAAAATGCTGCGATATATCCGAGCTGAAATGCCAATGACATTGCCGTCGAGCTTATCACTCCCATTTTTGTCTTTTTATATACCCAGTAAAAACGATTCTCCCGCAAATCGGTCAATCGCTTCACCGAATAATCTTCATTTGTAAAAGCCTTTACAACAAGAAGGTTTGCCATACTCTCCTGCAAAAATGACCGGTATGCAGATTCCGTCTCCTGCACTTTTTTCTGCAATACGCGAAGCTTTTTGCCGAGCCACCATGCCATGATTGCTGCAACCGGTGCCACCAGAAGCGCAAGAATTGCAAGCAGCGGCGAATAATAGAACAATGTAAAAAATACCATAACCAGTTCTACAATAAGCATTATGATATTTGGAATCGTTCCGATAATACCATCCGCAATATTTCCCGCATCACTGGTCAGTCGGGTCATCAGATCGCCCGTATGATACTTTGTAATACTCATCCAGTGTGACCGGATGATCTTTTCGTAAATCTGTTTTCTTATGCCGAACGAAAAACGCTCCGTTAACATCGTAGATACCAGCGTATTTACAATGGAAATTCCCTGCATCAACAACATCAGCAACAGGTAAACAACCAACAGCCGGACAAACGCATTTCCAAAAGAGGCATTGTCGATGATAACCTTTGAAATCTGAACCATTACAAGTGACGCAACCGTACTTGCAATTCCGAGAAGCATGACAAGTATAATTTTTCCTATGTACGGCTTGGAATACTGCATCAGCCACTTCATATACCGTGCCTGATTCTCCCTGTCATCCCACATAGTTTTTAATCGTTTTATCACATTATTACCCTCTCATGCTTAGGCAATAAAGCCTAATTCCTGCATTTTTCCCAGGAACTCCATCACAGACGCTTCACATTCCTCCGGACTGACTTCGTACTCTTCCAGCAATTTTTCAATAATCTGTCCCGGTGTAATATTTTTGTTTTCCTGTAACATATCCCAGATGTCATTTCCGGTTCCCTTAATCATAAAATACTTGCCCTGCTCAAAATCTACCATAACCTTTTCCCCTGCAAGGTCCGTTACATTAAGTGTTTTCTTTAATTCGATTGCCTGATCACGTTTCATACTAAATCTCCTTCTGCTTTTCCATATTTAAAATGTAATCTATATAATTAACTGAATAGTTATAATTATACTATACCCGATTTTCTAATTCAATTTCATTTTTCAGCTGTCCATTCATTTAAAAATTCCGTTGCAGAATCCATAATCGCTTCGATGGAATCCCCTTCCTGCGGTCTTCCTATAAAACCGCAAGGCACAGCCGCTGCCATTTTCAGACAAAGCTGTCCGATCTTTGGCTCATACTTCTTTGCTCCAAGCAAATGTCGCAAAAACAGATTATTGGCAACAAGATGAAATTGATCCATGCCTTTTATTTTTGCTGATACAACCTGCTTTCCCGAAACAATGCCAAGCATACACATGCCACGTACCGGAACTGGGGAAAGAGAGAAATTTCCGGTATACGGCACAAGAAATTTGTCTTTCTCTTCATCTATATATATCATATTTTCCATATGATATCCTTTTACAAGCGCCGCATCTCTGCAAAGCTTCTGATACGGAAATGCCGGGCTTGCCATTGCAATTCCATCCCCCGTCACCTCAACAAAGGCCATATCATCGGCCATAAGGCGATACCCTTTTTCTAATAAAGCGGTCGTCACGGTTGATTTACCGGCTCCGCTCTCCCCACAGATCAGAATCGCACCTGCTTCATCCGCCACTGCGCTGCAATGGATTGCAAGTATTCCTCTCTGCAAAGCAAGCATGGACATTCCCCATCCCAGAAGATACGAGCGCAGATAATCCACCCTGCCGCCTTCCTTCAACTCGTAAGTAATCCGTTTTCCGTTCTCCACGATGATCCATGCCGTACTGTTTACCAGCCAGCTGAAATCATCCCCAAACTCGTATTTTACGTCGGTACGTTCCCGGATATCCTGCGGGATCTTTCCCTTTAAAATCTCAATCTGCCAGTCATCCGGATGCTGCCGCCGATATTCTTCTGTCTCTTTAACAAGTTGTGGAAACGCAAGATCCGAAACAAGAGACATTCCATATAAACAATATCTTTCCATGACCCTTTTCCCTTTTGTTTTTCTTCATCTTAACACATTGACTGTTATTTGTATCCTCTATTCTTTCAATTCTATCATTTTTGTTAGTTTTATTGACCAGGTTCGACAAAGCTGTATAATTAGATTATAATTATTTATAAGGTTTAATGGAGGAAGACATTATGAAAAAATGGAATACACCTAGTATCACCGAGTTAAACATCAACGAAACTGCAAACGGATATTTCAAGGTCGGCTTTGAAGGACCTTTCGATATCGTTTTTGGTGAAAGAAATGAAAACAAGCCGGTTGCTCCAGATCCAGACACAAACGCACATTCATAATTCAGATTCAATTACAGGCTCCTGTCGGATTGACAGGAGTTCTTTTTTTACGATAAAATGAGAAAAACTTAACTGGAGGAACCCAATGAGCGGTATTTTTGGAACATTTTGCAATTCGATACATACACAGGATAAAAATAAGAAAAAACTTATTTTATGGAACAATGCTTATGGCAGGGATGCAAAACAAATCTTTGAAAAAAACAATATACAAATTGGATGTTGTCTGCAAATGTTAGCCACACATACCACAACTTCTCCCATTTTACATATGAACTCCATGTATGCGGCTATAGATCTACTTCTATATAACCGTGAAGAACTGATTATAAAATGCAATGCCCCAACTTCCATTTCCGACGAAGAGCTCCTGCTATCTTATCTCACGCAATTTGGTATGAGCGCACTAAAAGATGTCAATGGAGACTTTAGCGGTGTCATATATGATGAGAATGCACAAACACTGACCCTCTTTCGCGATCATATGGGCATCCGTCCATTATATTACTACGCAGACAATTCCTTTATGGCTTTTTCTACGGACATTCGTGGTCTTTTAGGATTAGACGGTGTAGATTCTTCTCTTAATGAAGACTGGATTTACCGAACGCTTTCCGGATATTTTGTTGACAGTGTAACAAGTACAGAATATCAGAATATTTTCTGTGTTTCCCCAGCATCCTATATAACTTTTTCTATAAAAAATGAAAAAATAAGTCAGGAAATCCACAGCTATTGGCAATTAGGTAAAAAGAAAATTCACTACACTTCTTTCGAACTGTATAAAGCAAAACTCAGAGAACTTGTAACGGATTCCATTCAGCGTCGTCTGCAGGCAATTCCGGGAAAAGCCGGTGCTGAGCTCTCTGGCGGACTCGATTCCGGTGTCATTGGTATTTTAATTCATCGTCTCGGCCGCGACTGTGTTTATTTTTCCTGGTCAGTCGATCCGAATGAAATTCCCTATGCGGACCATGACGAACGTTTAATTATTAAAGATATTTGTAAACAGGAACATATCCAATGCCACTACAGTCAGATGAAAAGTGATCGCAGTATGAATAGCCTTCTTGCCCAGCAAATGCAATCTTTAGGATTTTCCTTGGATGAAAACGAACCACCGGCACTCCGCTATGCAATGCCACCATATATCAATGCCATGGCACTTTGTGATTCTTGTGCATGCATGCACGAAAACGGAGCCTCCGTTATATTTACCGGACACGGCGGTGACGAAGGAATCAGTCATCGCAGTTCTCCTTACGAAATGTTTTATCACCATGAGTACTACCATTTTTTCCGTTCTATGTGGTCCTCAACCCATGGACAAAAAGGACGTATTTTTAGAACACTTAAAGCCTGTAAAAACCAGCTCGGACCGAAACGCCGCACTTTAACTGGTGCATTTTGCACAGTTTTTGCCACACCTGAATTTTTGAACAAGAACTTCCGCAGTCATTTTTCTGAAAAGGATATGCCCGCCTTACATTTTTCTTATGATCCGATTCGATACATTGCGGATGGAGGCAGTCGGAATCGTCTGGACAATGTCGCATTATTGGGCGCTTACAACAATATTCGCTACATCGTTCCATACCTTGATTACCGCGTTATTGACTTTGCTGTATCAATTCCACGGCACCTATACCTAAAAAATTCGCATAACCGCTTTATTTTCCGCGAAGCATTTCGTGACATTATGCCAAAATCTTTGTATTCCGTTCATATCAAGGAAGACATGAGCGCCAAAAATTATCCTTCTAATCCCAATTGGTACAAGGAGTTTGCGGAAATGAAAACAATCGTCAACAAGAAATTAGACCGGACTCTCTGGTCAAAATACCTTGATTTTGCCGTGATAGATCAGTGGATGCAAAAAGGAAAGCCTTCCGAAGAAGAACGTGACCATGATTCTTTTGTTTTAATGAATCTGTTCTATTGCGTGATGGCTCAAAATCTTATTGAGAAGACCTCTGAGAAATTCTAACAATTATGATAGTTTTATTTACATCCGTTTTAAAAACAAATAAGGTAATTTTATTATGAACAACGAATTATTTTGGTACAAAATTTATGGAACTACGCTCTGCTCAGAAATCGAATATTCACATCTAATTCCAACAGATGAGCGCGACGCAGATATTTTCATAAAAAAAGGACGGTCACTTCTGTCTTTAATAGAAAACGAAACCACATATTATGTATCTCCTATCACCAAAACTCATATTTTGTTTTGCAATCAGGTAGGAATTTTTCAGATTACAGACGGGATAATCATTGATATATGTCCAAAAGAAGGAATTTCTATGAATCAACTAACTCCTTTTGTATTTGGATATTGTATTGCTATGCTCTTTTGGCAGCGCAATCAGCTTGCAATTCACTGCAGTGCTGTAGAACATGATGGGAATGCTCTGATTATCGCCGGAGACAGCGGTTCCGGCAAATCTACTCTTACAACAAAACTGCTCGAAAATGGATTTCGACTAATGACCGATGATGTTGCAATTGTTGATATTTCTGCACAAGACAATGTCATTGTTTATCCTGCATTTCCTCAGCAAAAACTCTGTCGGGATGCCGTACACCGGAATCATTTGAACACCGAAGATCTTCTTTATATTGATGAGGACCGCGACAAATTTGCAGTTCCACGCCGTAACTGTTTTTGCGAAAGTCCTTGTAAACTGTCCGCAATGCTCTGCCTTTCCGTCCAAAATGAAGATAGCGATGTACTTTTAACAGAATTGAACGGACATCAAAAACTAATTTCTTTTTTGGAAAATAACTTTCTTTTTCCAATGTTTCGAAATTCCGGTGGTTTTTGTACAGAAGATATGCAAAAATGCTTACAGACTGTACAAACACTTCCACTCTATCGCATGATGCGTCCATTCGGAATTGACAGCACCGATATACAGCTTCAAAAGATTCAGAAAATAATTTTTCATTCCGAGGAGGATAACTAATGGCTGCCATATGGGGAATCCTTTCACATAGCGAATCAAATATCCAACCCGAACTCTCGGTTTCCATGAAAAAAAGAATGGAAAAATATAAAATTGACCGTATCGATGATCTGCTAAGCGACAAATTCTATTTTGCATGTGGTCACCAGTATTTCACACCGGAAGCCGTACATGAAATCCTTCCATACCATGATAAGGAACGTAATATTTTTTTTACTGCAGATTGTATTTTGGACAACCGTCCGGAACTTATGCAGGAACTTCATATTACAGATGCTGACATCCCGGATGGACTTCTCAGTTATCATGCCTACCTGACATGGGGAGAACGTTTTGTGGAACATCTGCTCGGTGCTTTTTCTTTTGCCATCTATGTACCGGATACAGACACTTTCCTGCTCTATACCGATCATGTCGGAAATCGATGCATCAACTATTCTCTGCAAGGTCAGGCATTATATTTCTGTACCACCTACGATTTGTTTAAAGAGTGCTTTTCCTCTGAACAATTAAAATTATCTGAAAAATGGATTACTGCATGTGAATCTGAACCGTCCGCATGTATGCTTGCTTTTCCGGGACTTACCCCTTTCGAAGGAGTATTCCAGTTAAAGGCTGCACATTATATCAAATATACAAATGGAAAATTATCTGAAATCCAATATTGGAAGCCGCAGAAGTGTAAAAAAATCCATTATCAGGAAGAACAGCAATACAAAGATCTGGTCGTTCAGACCTTCCGCAAATGCGTAGAGGATTTACTTCGTCCCGGAACACAGATAGCAGCAAACTTAAGCAGTGGACTTGACTCGACATCCATCGTCAGTATTGCTGCCCCATTTTTAGAAAAGCGTGGTGAAATCTTACATACCTATACTTCCATTCCAGATGAAGCACACGATTATGAAACAGATGCCTATTTTGTTCCGGATGAATCTTCAGCCGTAAAAAAAACTGTGGCATGTTTTCCGAATATTGAAAGTCATTTTATTGACTGTAAAGGAGATAATGCTCTCACCCATATGAAACAGTTTGTAGAAGAATATGATTTGCCCATAAAATCATTGGTCAATCTAAACTGGATCTATCAAATCAACCAGGATGCTCATACCAGAGGTTGCACAATACAATTAACCGGGCAGATGGGGAATGGGACACTTTCTTATGGAGATATTTTATCCCTCACCTATCATCAAATGCGAACGTTTCATCTAATACAGGCAAAACAATCTATATGTGATTTTCTGAAAAAAAATCATGTACCAAAAAAATATTTTTTATATACTTTTTATTCTACCTGGAAAGAGAAATGTTGTGATTATTTCGGCATTTCATCCACATACAAGAACGGAAATGTCCGAGATAATCTGATAAACAAATATCATATAAAGTATCAGAACCAAAAACTCTTCCACTCCTGTGGAAACGGCTCACTGCTTACCGATTCTCAACGACGCAATAACATTTGCTCTCAAATTACTTTTCAGCAGATTGGACTGTACAATACAATTTCAAGTCTGCTTCATGGTATTATAGAACGCGATCCTACCAAGGATAAACGAATGATTGAATTATGTCTTACACTTCCAATGACCTGCTTTGTGTCACATGGAATCGAACGTTATCTGGTGCGCGGCTATCTGGCTGATATTCTTCCCGAACATATCACCACTGACACTGCTCACCGTGGATTACAGGGTGGCGATTATATATATCGCTTAGCCCGGTCATGGGAACAGGATCGTTTGAATATCCTGGAAACTATAAATAATCCTCAGTTATCAACTTATTTAAAACAAGATAAAATAAATGAAATGATAACATTTTGCAAAACTCACAAGCAGCTTAACCCTAAATGTGACAGCAAGCCGATTATCTATTTGCTCTATACAGTTTCACTCAGTTACTATTTGTCTAATTACGACCATCCGTCTTAATTCTTTCATTAAAAAACCACCTCAATTCCAATTATCGGAATTGAGGTGGTTTCATATTTGCCATTTCTACTGTATTGGTCTTACATCAATTTCAGGTCCGCCTGCGTTTCCACCACTTGCGAAACTAGCCCATGCATTACCTGTATTTCTATCTGTCCACATTCCATCGACACGTGTACTATCCTTGCCACCCTGTGCTGTCTCGTTAATGTTCAGTTCTACAATTTCTGCGTTTCTCCAATTTTTCATAATATTATTCTCCTTTACTCAATATCTATTGACACTATAAAGTCTAGCATATCCTACATATTTGGTAAACTTTTCTATCATGATTGTTAGAATTAAATTTTTCGACATATATTCAAGCACAAAACTTATCCACAATAGAATATCCAGTTCCATCACCACCGGTCACATACATTTTTCCGCATCTCAACCAGGCGTGTGCCACCATCTTTTCAGCTTCCATCCCACATCCTAAATACAATGTAGAATGTATTCCCTTTTTCTTAAGTATTTTTTGCGCAGTCAATGCACGTACCAGACATTTACTTTCCCATGCCGTCTTAGAGCAGATCCGGTTCACAACCCTTGATACATTCATCGCATACCGGTATTTCCATGGAGCTTCTTCTTCCGGTGATTCTTTTCCTTCGATTCCCCAATGTTTCTGTAAATATTTTGGTTTAATAAAAAATAATTCTAAACAATAAATTGCGGAATATATATATGCATATACTGTTAATCGTTTCTGCGGATTATATATCAAAAAGTTAATTGGATTCATCTGACATTTCCACCCACCCTTATTCTGTAAATGAAATATTTTCAACCAGTCTCGTATTAAAATTACCAATTACAATTTTATCCCACTGTTCCTTTGTTCCCTGATATTTGACCGATTCCAGTGCTGTTGCATCAAATGCACGTGTCTGGATTTCTTCGACCGAGCCAGGAATTATTATGCTACGCAAATTACTACAGGAAATAAATGCATTCTTCCCAATCTTAACGATACCATTCGGCAAATCAATTTCCGATATATTACTGCACTTTCTGAATAACTGTTCTCCAATGCCGGTAATTCCTTCACTAATTTCTACCTTTACAATCAGCTCCCGGTTATCATACCATGGTGCGGGTTTCCCAGTATTATAATTGTAAGTTTCTCCGGTACCGGTAATCTTTAACATACCACTCTTTGAAAGGGTGTAAGTCGCATCTGTTCCGCATTTTCCATTCTCGAGAATATCCGTTTTTTCATTTGTTTCATTCAAGTATAATTTATCATTTAATCCCTCATTTTTAGCAGATACATATACTTTATCCCACTGCAACCCATCATAATATACACTTGTAAGGGTTTCGTATGGCAGAGAATAATCTCCAAGACTTTCTAAGGCTGCTGGTAACGTAATGGTTCGCAATCCCGTACATCCGAAAAAGGTTCTTGTTTCTATTTTTGTAAGACTATCTGGCAGAGAAACCTTTTTAATTGCTGTACAGTTTCTAAATAACTGTTGTCCTAATCCCTCAATACCTTCTTCTACTTTTACATCATTTACCAAATCGCTGTAATTTGTCCATGGAGCTGGTTTTCCCGAACTATAAGAATATGTGTCTCCAGTTCCTTCCAATGTAAGCTCGCCTTTTTTATTCAATTCATACTCTACATTTTTCCCACATTGTCCAGAATACAGCACATCTTCCGCTCCAGAAAATAATGTTGAGAATTGTTCCTTGGTAAGATATACCTTGGCATCTCCCCAGTTCATAAATCGAATCTGCTTCGCGCATCCTTCAATTGTCGTATCATAACAGATTGCATATTCCGCATCTTCTGCAATTGTAATATCGACATCAAACGGCATCTCTGCATACGTATCCTCCTCCGACATATCGTTTCCATTTTTGCAAGCCGGAATTGTATAATCATATGCCCCAGACTTTGTAATAATTTTCAGTGTCCTCTCCTTATTCGTGTCGTTACTAACACTAAAATGCGTATTTCCGTTTTCTTTCCATACGGATGCAACATACAAAGCCTCTGTATCTTCCACCGTATCATAAGTCACACCTGGAGATATTTTGTAATAAATGGTACCATATTTCTTTGCGCATCCCACGCGCAAATTTGATAAATTAATATCCTCTAATTTAAAATTATCCTTTTTGGCACAGGTATATATCGTATATCCGCCTCCATTTAAAATACAATTTGAAAATTGAACTGCTTTTGCATTACTATATTCCAAAGAAAGCATAATACAGGAATTTACATATGCATTGCTACCGGCCGGAGCAACCGGCGGAATTTCAAACCTGCAATTGTCAAATGAAATATTCTTTACCTCTGCATCTGCCGCCCCGTAAATCTGTGTTCCATCTGAATGAATCTCCTTACCAGTATCCTTTGTACTTCCAAAATCTGAAATGAAACAATCTGTCACTTCTACGTTCTGAAAAGGATTTATTCCATCATAATAACTGCCACCAATCTTACATTTGCTGAATTTTGCATTGCTTCCATAAAAATTTTCAATAGTACAGTTGTTGAATGCATAAGAAATACTTGCGCTTTTGTTTCCTACCGATACCATAGAAAATTTACAATTATTAAAAACAAAATTTATATTTTTCTCTACTTTATCAGCCTTATACAAAACTAACGGATATTTTGAAAAATCATAATTTTCTAATGTAACCGTTCCCTCAATATTCTTATTTCGGTAATAAAAATCGAATACGTTTTTTGTTCCCCCACTGCCTGCAACAAGTTGAATATCTCCAACCATTCCCCCGAGTTCTACGTTGATCAGTGTTCCTTTTGCTCCAGTATTATACTTATCTGGAATTATTCTCACATCATCCTCCGTCTGATGTACCAAAAAATCTTCAGACACTTCCGTTCCTCCAAGAGCAATCGGATCATCATCTATATTCACTGATGATTTTAACCCAAAGACGACCCCTGTCAATAATGTTACCATTCCCAACAACACTGCTGTTGCACGCAATACTCTCTTATTTTTCATAGCTTACTACTTCTCCTGTCATGAGCTTTCTTTTGTAACTAAAGTACCATATAAATACTTTAACATATGCATATTTTGTTTTCAACCAACCAATTCTCTATGAGAACTCATGACGCTTATAAAACATGCATGAAATTTCTTTTAAATTTCAATCTTTCCCTCATTTTATTATATAAATATGGGAAAAAATAGCACAATGTGCATTGGATGCTTACAGGTTTTTCTACATTTCTATACATGTATCGATACATCTTAATAATCTGCTGCTTTCTGGCTTTATCTGCTTTTGTAACAAATTTAATTCTTCCAAGTATCCACATTTTGTTTTTTGCAATATTACATGTATCTGCCAGCAATTCTATATACCCTGAATTCTGATAAGACAGAAAACGGTCATACAAAGCCTCTATAATATCCAGTCTCTTTATGACTATCTTTTTATGCATAATACTCTGCGAGACAATCCGATACCGATATAAATCATATGGTAATACTGTCAGTTTCTTTATTTTCATGTAAAATTGATGTGCAACAGCTGCATCTTCACACACACGTCCCTCCGGAAAAGAAATGTTTTCAAATACCTCTCTTTTACTCAAAGACAGCTGATTCATTATAAATATTCCATCATCTTTTCCAATACATTGTAACGCTTCATAACCGCTATAAGAGGCTTTCTTAGGAATGACTCGGTTAATGAACTTTCCATTTTCATCAATTCGTTCCATCCCCATACGAACAATATCACTCTCATTCTTTTTTAACGCATTGACCAATGTTTCATAATAATTTAAAGCAATACAATCATCACCATCTACAAATCCGATGAGTTCCCCTGTTGCTGTCGCTACCCCAGTGTTTTTTGCGGATGAAACTCCACCATTCGTTTTGTGAATCACTTTAATCCTTGTATCTCTTTCTCTCCACGCATCACATTTTTGTGGAACAGAATCCGGAGATCCATCATCCACAATAATTATCTCCAGATTTTTGTAACTTTGATTCACAATGCTTTCTATGCATTCGTCGATATATTTTTCAACATTATACGCTGTCACTATCACACTAACTAATAGATCTTCCATTTTAAATCCTCATACTCTGAAACGAAATTCCTACATTTTGTTTATTTCCTTATTACTATTGTTTTTCCCGAAAACGAGGTGCTTTTGTTATATTTTGTTTTCTTTTGCAACTCCACCCGCTTCAAAAAAACAGCCCCATAAAAGGTCCGGTCCCCAATATTTTGTAATTCTTTTGGCAAACTTACCTGTTGAATCGCTCCACATTCTTTGAACAGCTGGTTTCCTAGTCCGGTTATACCTTTCTCCACTTTCACGATTGTTATCAGGTCACTGTATTTATGCCATGGGGTCTTCTTATTCGAGTGATAAGAATATGTTTCTCCTTTACCTCTTAGCGTGAGAACGCCAGCTTTCGACAACGTATACTGGATTTTTTCTCCACATTTTCCTGATGTAATATTTTCATTCTTTTTGCTGTATAAATTTTTATTTTCTTTTTGTGATAAATAAACTTTTTTCCCCTGCCAGTTTACAAATCGAATCTGTTCCGCTGCTCCAGAAAATGTATTATCATAACATATAATATACTTACACTTTTGGGGAATTACAATTTTCTGGTCAAATGGCATATCTGCATATGTTTGGCTAATGTCTGTTTGTCCACCCTTAGGACAGGCAGGGATAGTATAAGAATATTTTCCCTGATCTGTAATAACTAACAACTTACGTTTCCGACAAGAATCATTTGTAACACTCAAATGAACTTTTCCTTTTTTCTTCCATACAGAACCAACGTACAATGTTGATGTTTCTTTTGCATTTTCAAATGTTACAGCAGATGACACATCCGGATATATGCTTCCGTATGTTTTTGCACCTCCGACCTGAATATTTTTAAACTCTATATTTTTTAAAGGATACTTTTTGCTGATTGAATGAGCATATATACTATACCCTCCTCCATTCAAGATACAATCTTCAAATTTTATAGACTCTGCACCACTATATTCCAGCTGGAGCATGATACACGCATTCACCCCTGCTTTACTCCCTTTCGGTGCAATCTGTGGAATTTCAAATCTGCAATTTTTATACAAAATATCTTTTGCCGTAATTCCTTTCCACCCATAAATCTGTGTTCCATCGGAATGTATCACCTTATCTGACTTTACACTTCCAAGATCACAAAAAAAAGAATTTTTAACGTTAATCTTCTGAAACGGATTTAATCCATCATTATAACTTCCGCCAAATTTACACCTGTCAAATGAAGCATTACTTCCTCCAAAATTTTTGAATGTGCATTTTTGAAACTCATATGACACGTTTGTACATGCTCGATCTGTTGCAAAATAAGAAAACTTGCAATTTATAAATGTAACATTAATTTTTTGCTCTACTTTTTGGGAATTATAACAAACAACCGGATATTCAGAGAAATCATAATCTTTAAAAATTATCTTTCCTTTTACCTGTTTATTATTGTAATAAAAATCAAGTGAATTTTTTGTATTTCCACTTGCAGCCGTAAACTGGATTCCGCCAACGACAGCACCTAGCTTTACTTTCTTTAAGTTTCCTTTGGCACCCGTATTATATTTATCAGGAATCACATTTTTATCTGCCTTTGTTTCTTTCACAAGTACAGTATTTGCAGATGACGCATACACATCCTGTAACACTCCGCCTTTTGCAACACATCCTATGCAGAAAATAGCAGTATACAACACCGTACATATGCGTAAAAGCCATATTTTCTTTGTAATTTTCATAAAATAGTTTCTCCTCACAAGCCGTAATATCAATCAATTTTGTTTTGCACAATGTAATAAAAAAAATAAGTGTGGCATCTTTAAAAAAATAATTTCCTTCATCCGTAAAGGAATTGGGCATAATTTAACAAAATCCTGTATACTGTTTTTTACAGCAGTATAATACTCTTTTTCTTCTTCTTTTGTTGCACATTTAGAATCTTTCATTTGAAACCAGTAACTAATACCAAACTTCACACAGTCCACTTTCCATGCATCGATCAAGTTTCTCGAAGCATGATTCTTTTCAAAAAAAGCAATGCGGTCCACCTGTGCAAAATAATTATCAAATCTCTTTAACGAAAAAGCACAATGCATGATACTATTATCCGTTCGGCGATAATAATATAATTCTTTATCTATGAACACAACAGATTTTGCTTTATAGATCAGTTTATGTATCATCCAATTATCCTCATACAATTTTTCTATCGGATAACGCAATCCATCAAATAAACTTTTTTTATATAATTTGTTCCATGCACATACACACATTCCATAATACATCCTGTCAGCAATTGCCGTGAAGAAAAATTTTTCTACATCATAAATTTGACTTTTAGGATTTTCTATATTTTTAGGAAAAAGTTTTCCATTCGCATCCATAATCCTGTACGCACACATGGATAGCATGCAATCGCTTTGTAAAATTGCATCATACAATATCTGAAACATGTCTTTTTCTATATAATCATCCGCATCCACAAAACCAATATACTCTCCCCTCGAAATATCAAGCCCAACATTTCTTGCAACTGCTAATCCCTTATTTTCCTGCTGAACAAGAACAATCCTTTCATCCTTTTCCTGCCACTCATTTATAATCATCGCTGTCTTGTCTGTAGAGCCATCATTTACAACAATAATCTCTATATTTGCATATGTTTGTGCACAAATAGATTTCAAACATTTTGCGATGTATTTCTCCGTGTTATATACACAAACAATAATACTGATCAAAGGCTGCTTACTATTACACATCCAATAGACTCCTCACACATAAATGTCCTATGACATTTGCATCTGCCAAATTTTCTTTTATTTAAAATGCAACTGCATTTCCTGATATATATTCTTATACACTTGAACCTGTTCCTGTTCAATTTCATGAATCATTTTTCTTTTACCTGTCCCTTTTCTCATAAAAATTCCTCTGCATGCCCGGATTCCCCACGCAATCGGAAGTAAAAATGGTTTTCCTTCAATCCACGGATAATATTCAGCCATATACACGACTGGTGGAAAAAAATACCACAATTTTAATCGAAACTTTGACACTTCTTTCCCCTTCATTTTAAATTCAGAAAACTTATTCCAAATTCCATTTTCGTCCTTTCCATAGATACCGCTGTCTAACATATAGTCAAATACCTGCTGTTGAAATTCCGTAAATGGTTTTTGATCCAGCCATGCAAACGCAAGTTTTTCCATATGTTTTGTAAATGCTGATAATCCAAGTTTTTTCAACTCTTCCTCCACATATTTATGATTTAAAACATCTTCTTTTGCATTTAAATATACATAAATATCTACAAGATTACGTACTCCGCATCCTTTTACATAAAAATGTTTTGCCATATGTGCAATCATATAGATATAAAAATCTTCATCATTAAAATCATAAGTATATTTATATCCCTTTTTCAATATTGCTTTGGAAAAATTTGAAAAATATTCATACTGATTATTGTCCACCGTTTTATCATACATTGCACGATGTGCTTCAACGACCATAAAAGGTTCTTTCACATATATATCATGATGCTTAATTGCCTGTTCTAAAACATACCCCATGTCCTTTAGTTCTTCTGCAGCCCGATCCATGCAATCATTGCGAATCAAAATGTCGATATCCGACATTTCCCTCATCTCTGGAGACGGATATATAAATTTCATCTGTGCCCCCTTCATGGGTTGATTTACAATTTTCTTTTCTTCGAAACGTCTTATGATCTCTTTCAAATCCATTATTTGTGTCGTAGTTCGAACAATACTTCTCATCACGTGACTACGAAGTATCCCCTGTATCTCTTCCGAAATTCCATCCGTTTTTAACAAAGCCCCCATAACAAGATACTCCATATGATTTTTGCAGGACAGATGTATCAGATCTTCTACTTGGATTTCTTCTGGCACAGATACAGGCTTCTCTCCATTTAACTGTGCTTTTATCAATTGTGCTAGATAATTGGCTAAAATTGACATATTCTCCTCCATTTTTATTTATAACCAAACCTCTCTATGCTTAACTTTTTCTGTCATCTCCGCACCATTGTTCATAAATTGCATAAAATGCCATCGCAACGGATGCCCCCTTTATGGCACAACATAATTTAAAATGCGTTTCCCCAAGCCAAACCAATGCAACGCAATAACATATGATTGCTACCAAAAAAGTTAATATTATTAAGAAAATATTCAAACGTTTATATTGTAATTCACTTTTTGCCAGTTCCCAATTCAATTTTTTTATAGGAATTTTTACAAGCATCATGACGGCAAATGCTGCACAACCCACAAAAAAGGTTATCACACTATTCATAATCCTGCTTTTCCTTTCCAATCACCTGATCATATATTGCATATTCCGTCAATGCGAACGCACCACTTAACCATGTCATATGCCACGAAAAATAGATAAATGGTGAAACCAAAGAAAATAAAATAAAAACTATCGCTGCAATCAAAATTGCTGCAATCAAAACCAACATATTACATCTCTTATAATATAACTGCCTGTTTTCTCTCCATTTTTTATCCTTTTGGGCTTTTTCCGCAACATATTTATGTGTCCATTCTTTTATAGGCTTTTTTATCTCAAACATAAGAAAAAACGTAATCGTAGCCGACAACAGTGCATGTAATTCGTAAATATGTGATTTACAATAACTGAGAAATAAATGCATAGGAACTCCTTATATTTATCTTTTTATTATCTTTTTTACAAGATTTTTTGCATATTGAAATTCATCTGTTTTCCAAAATATAATAACAATCATAACATTTGGTATGATGAGACAAATTACCATTTGAAGAACAAACTTTAACAGCATAGATAAACTCGTCAGATCAATAATCCGACATGCCCAATATGCACAAATCAGCTGTATACCTGTAACCACAGCATATTTTGTTTGCAAAAATAAATACTGCAAAACCGATTTTTGAAACAAATATTTGTACAGAATTCTCCCTTCTACCCAAAAAGCAACCCCTAACAAACTGATTAAAGTTCCCAATTTCACACCTGCTACACCTAATGCATAGGTCAATGGAATAGAAACCACCAGATTCACAAATGATTCTACCAAAGCTTTATATCGATCGGCCCAAAAAAGGCCTGCAGCGTTTCGAAACTCCAATACTGTTCTTCTCATCCCATTAAAATAGAAAACAACAATAATAATTAATACCGTAAACATCGGCAACTGATAATCAGCTCCTAACCATAAATGAATAAATGGCTGTATGAGACAGATCAGACAGATGGAGCAAAAAGCTATAATCCAATAATTCAAAAAAAGTATTCTGTTAAAATTTTTTTCTACTTCTTCTTTTGACTGCTCTGCTACCAGATTTCCAATACTTGCCGTAATGGATGAAAAGATTTTTGTAACAAAACTTTCAATTGTCTGCGTGAGTAATACATAATTTGAATACACACCTAATACTGCCAATCCCAGTATCTTTGAAATAATCAGGTTATCTGTCGCATTCACAATAACCATGCCAATTTTATGAGCCAGCATTGCAAATACATTGTTTCTTATTGTTCTAATCTCATCCTTACTTAATTTTTGATACTGCTTATCTTTTAAAAATGGATACTGCTTATCTGCGATTTTTGAAATAAGAACATTTTCTAATCGGGTAAAAAGAATTTGTACCAAAAGAAACAGAAAATAATTGTGTGTCAACAGTAAAATAATCAACTGCACTACTTTTGTGCCAACAGACGATAACATTGTTGTTGTAGTCGAAATATAATTGTCCTGATTACATATAATCAGCGAGCGCTTATACGTATAAAAGTAAGACAGGCCCGAATCAATCACAAACATCAGATAGTATATATGTATGTAAGGAATATCCGGCATCTCTTTAATCAAAAGATGTAAAAAAGGTGTGAGCAATGCTCCTGCAATTAATACAAAAGTTCCTATAATCGTATATAGCTTTTTATATAAAGCCATCAGACTTTTTACTTTTTCCGTATTTTTTTCGGCTATCGGTTTATATAACGCAAAAACAATTGCAGCACCAATTCCCATTTCCGATAGTGAAAGCATGGAAAGGATATTGGAAAACAATCCGTTAAGTCCCAGGTATTCACTTGATAAAAATAAGATAAATACTTTTCGGTTCACTAACTGTAATAATGTAGTGACGACGAATCCTACAATCGTAAATATTACATTACGAATACTCTTTTTCGTTCTGCTCATACTGTTCATTGTCCCCTTTAAATTCGCTTTTGAACAATCCTCTTTGCTGTTCCAAGGAAAATTTTCATACGTTTTTTCACTGGAACCATTGTTGCATAATTTTTCAATAAACTTTTATCATATTCTGGAAATTTTCTTAACAGTATTCTATAAGCCAGTTTCTTGGCGCGCATTGTAGCTTTTCTCGTATACTGATAGTTTTGGATTTTTCTGAGTGCACCTATATTCTCCCAGTCTGATAAACTGATCTTTTCATTTTCCTTTGCTTCCCGAAGCAGCTCCTCTCCAATCTGTGTTCTGGAAAAAATAACATTTCTTCCCGGATGCTCTGTAAAGTCCGGATTCCCCTGTACATCCATATACCATCCATCACCGCATGCAATATCTGCACATTCACCAATTCCATCAAAACAAATACGGCAATATGGATGAATATCGCGTCCAAGAATACCGCCCCATGCCTGACTGTACTCCATTTGATAAGTATTCTTTTCTTCATCGATGGCTGTGACCGTTCCCGGCCACCCATTGCCCCGGTACGTCAGTGATTTGCATGCTTTCTCCTTACAGCCTAATGCTGCAAGTAACTTTGCATTTGCATCCTTGCTTGGTAACCCGGCACAAAAAAACGACAGCAAATACTTAATCGGCTGATAGGAATCATTATATGCCTGCAATCTTCGCACGGCCCTTATATCACATGGTTTTCCAATTGCAGCATACGTTTTTCCCGGTTCCATACACTCTGATAAATGTAACCATGGAGAAGATATACTGTAGCGGGAGCCACAACACGCAAGAACCTGTTCCGCAGTCGTGCTTACCTGCACAACAGTCTCTACCGGATTTTCTTTATCCGCTGTAACCTGAATGATGCCATCCACCTTACCACTCTCTAGCAAATACAGTGCAATTCCTGTCAAAACTCCACCACTGGACGCTTTTTTCCGTATAGACACATCCGTGGAATATCCCGCATATGCATGGATATAGGGGCCCCAGATATCAATATTCTGCTCATTAAGACAATTGTCTGCTATCGGACATACATGCTCTAGGAACCGTTCTGTCTTTTCATTTTTTTGTATATTTGGGAACCAAAAACCCTTCGCATTTTTTTTCATGTCAGCATGAAGTTCTGATTTACACAATCCGCATCCAATACAATATTCTTTACATAAATCAAACGTCTTCATAATTAATTTCCCCTATTCTTTTCCAGCACATTCAATGCTTGTTTCACGCAATCCCTATAGCACAAAATACAATCATCATACACATCATTCCTGTCAAATTCTGCATATTTCTTCCAATCATTTTTCACATTTTCCTCATGTGTTGCCAGTCCTCTGTTAAACTTTATTTTTCCTTCTTCTTCCGATTTGCAATAATAATGATTGATTCTGATTTTTTCATAGCTGTTATTTGGATATTCATTCCATGGACCATCTACTATCATTCCTTTTTCCGTAACGCTATGATATCCACAAAAATATGTAGGCGTATGCGGATCAAATATGTAGCCTTTGGTTAACCGTGGATTTACAACCGTCTTCACACAATGATTGTTCCTGTAATCGTCCTTTGCCCGATACAGATAATTCTCCATCACAAGACCTTGCGGTTTTGTTTTATGCCCTGCCGATCCATAAACATACCAGTTGATTGCCACTCCGCCAGCAAACGGATTTTTATTCAATATTTCCTGTATAACATCTACTAGTGTTTTCTTCTCCATGGGAACAACAAATTCGTCAAGATCAAAAAAACCCATATATCTTGCCCGTTTCCGATATTTTTTCAGTGCATCGTAATATGCATCCAATTGTTTCGCTCTGCCAGGAAAATAAGTATAATCAACTAGCCCTTTCTGAATATATGGCTCTAAAAGCGTACGCATCTGATCGGTACTTTCGTTATCGTAAATTAGAAATTTCTGTACACCTACCTGTCTGTGATATTCAATCCATTCTCTTATATAAGGCCCCTCATTTTTTGCAATAGCCACATAAACTATCTCATATTCAAATTTTCTGCACATATCATTCATACTGTGCCATTGATTTATCATTCTTTTTATTGTATGCTCATACAAATAACTACCACAACAAACCAGTAACAATGATGGGGTCAACAACAGAAAAACAAATTTTCGTTTATTACGACTTGTTGTCTTTTTTCGAATTGCATAGTACAGTGATGTTGCATACAAATGATACACCCTCATAAGCCTACCTATCATAGCCGGCCTCCTCATACATTTTTACATATTTTTCAACACATCCAGAAAAACGCGCTGTTTGTCTGGAATATTTTTTCTGCATTCCTTCACATTTTCCCTCAATTTTTTATATTCTTTCACCCATGCTAAAGTCTTTTTTACAGCCTCCTGTGTATTTGTTGATGCTCCACTAATCAGATACGCATATCCCAGATCATGATATAACCCTTCAAACTTACGGCTGTAAGAAAACGGTATTGTTGCTACGCCGCTTGAAAATGCCGCAATTGTTGCATGCATACGCGCTCCTGTAAACACATCCATGGATGCAATAATACTTTTAATTTCCATTGGTGTCCGAGCACCTGTCTCCAACACCGTCGCCGGATATTTTTTATGCAACTCCTTACATACCCGCAAGTCATCCTCCATACCTGATCCATCTTCGGCAAATACATGAGGAATCAGATATATTTCTACCATTTCGTCCTTTTTCCATGCCTGCATAAGACACTCAATATATTCTTTGTAATCCACACTTACATGTTTCTCAGCATCAAAACCACTTTCTTTTCCCCACAACAGACCGGAAGGATTCAAGCCCACACGGACGATTCCTTCTTTTTTATCTATTATTCTTTCTTTATAAGGCAATGCAAATGCCACATCTGTAGTAAGTAGTGCATTGCGTCCACACAATTCCTTTACATACTTTTTTGAAAGAGTATCTCTTACAAAGCATTCATTACAGGCTTTTAAAATATGAGATGCCCATAATTTTGCTTCTCTCCTCGAAAAAGGACCTATCGTTTGCGGTGCCATAATAAATTCCGTTTTGCTTTTGATTGCAAGTTCTTTTAGCATGCTTGCCAAAAAAAATCGCTTCATTCCATATATATCTGCAAAACTATCTCCCATACTAAAATCCAATATAAAATCGCTGTCTGCAAAAGCTCGTTTGCACGCTTTCCAATAAGTGAACTTCTTCGGTGCGATTTTAATGCATTCTATAGTAACTTCAATATCATCATCTTTTATTACAACCGGATGATTTGAAAATAAAATCGCTGTAATATGCAGATTATCTCCCTTTTTTTTGCATATCTGTTTTAAAATTTCAACAATAGAATACGCCAACGCTCCACATCCGCGATTTTCAGAATAAAACTCAACTCCAAGTAAACTTACTCTCATTTTGCCTCCCATTTGTATGCATCAGCATAGCTGCTCATTGTCACATTTCATCATTTGTTCTTTCCACATATAACACGCACAGGCAATTGCCAGCAGTACATATTCAAATTTAAGCGTCTGCAACGCATCCAGCCACCATAAATTGAAAAAATAACACACTGTTGCAATCAATACCAGCTTAAAAACGCAGGAATGATATTTCCACGCAGCCCGAATCAAGAACACTATTGCCACAACTATAAACAATATGTATGCAATCATTCCCGGATACCCATACTTAATATACTGACTTACATAAAAATTATCGATAGACTTAATATAAATGCCATCTATTTGTGCACTGAAAACTCTTGATACCCCTCGTCCAATCCATGGATTCAGCCAATCCAACTGAAATATTCTTGGCAAATATTTTCGATACTCCTCACTATTATCAAGAGTTGTGGTATCTGCGCCGAAAATTCCTGAGTAACTTGTTCCAAAAAACTGATCCATTACACTAGTGATCTGCATCATGACATAACGTCCAATGCCAGTTCTTCCAAACAGCAAAAGGAAACCACCCAATGCAACAAGAAGAAAGAAAATAATAATGCATGATTTCTTTATATTTTTTGCTCCGCTGATCAATACAATCAAAAGCATCTCTATCAAAGCGATTCCTAATGTCGATCGAGAACCGGTCAGAAAAACATTGACATAAAGCAATCCAATAAGGAACGGTCTTTTAAATAGATATACCTCATCCTTTTCAATATCCATACATGCCAGCGCAATAAACAATAACAGCAACAAACCATAACCTAATGCATGTCCACACGGTCCCATAATACGATAGAATCCGGAACGATATGAATTTGCCACACTATTTGGCACCGTCGAAAAGAATTTCAAAAAAATGGATTGTCCGTAAAAAAACTCAATCAGTCCATATATCCCTAAAAAATATGCACATCCGATGCTTAATTTTATTGCCCTTTTCCAGCCCACGATATACCGAATCCCGTAAACTAAAATGTAAAAGGTAAGGATTTCCAGAAATACAAGAAAAAAAGCATTAATATCAACTCTGCAGACCATCGTATAAATGGAGACAAACAAATAAATTGCAAATGGTATGATAAATATATGGTGTATCACCATATCGCCAAAATGGGTCAGTATTTTCCGATTCAAAAACATATACAAAACAATCAGCAGATCTGCCAGTCTTGTACAAGTCAGGTCATAACCTATATGTATGCCAAAATACTGTGGCATAACAAAATCCGTGATAATCAAAAATACCATCAGGGAAAATAGCACTTTTAAATTTCTTAACTTTGGTTCTTCTGCCACATACGCCGACTGTTCTCTCAAGTATTATTCCCCTCTCTCTTTCAAAAACTCTCTGATATCTCCCTGGTATCTCGTGATTTTAAGGAATTTATAGTAAGACTGTATACGATTCTTTACTATTATTTTTTTCCTTTCAATTTCATTTTGCACCGACCGTTTAAAGGATGTCGAATGATTATGTAACACTTGCACATCACTGCAATATACATATCGATATCCAACTTTCTCCAGAATATAACATAAAATTTCTTCTTCGCAATATAAAAACGTTCCTCCATACAGACCATCAAATGATCTCACATAATCAGGTGAAAATAACAGACAGCTTCCATGAAGGACCCCATGAAAATCCAAATCTGCCTGTTTCCAAGTCTCATTCTGTAACTCCTTTTGTGGCTTCACATCCTGATTGATCTTTCGCTGTAATTTCAACTTCAAAGCCAAATATACAACAATATCATGTAACCAGTTTTTTAACACAGATGCATTGCTTGCCACATGTTCCCGAAAAGGATTCTGATGCTGTCCCTGTGGTGTTACAATATCAGGTCCCAATACATAATACGGCGTATTCTGATACAGCTCTCTAACTTTATCAATCCATTTTTCGTCTTGAAATATCACATCATTATTTGCAAGACAAATCCAATCTGCCTTCAACACTTTCTTTGCATACTGAAAACCAACGTTATTACCGGCTGCATACCCAAGGTTTTTCCTGTTATGTAAAAAATGAATATACGAGGCATTCCCATAACATTGCAGCAGTTTCTCATAACTGCCATTGTCCGAAGCATTATCTACTACAATGATTTCCATTTGCAAGGTTCCAAAGCACTGTATCAGTGATTCGATGCACTGTTTTGTCACATCATCATTTTTATAATGAAGTATCAAAAATACAAATTTCACACGCATAACTCCTTTTTCTATCATTTTTTATGTCTTAACCTGAAAACACACACCGCAGCGAAAATAGTCACGGCATTCATACAACGCATGTACAAACCCGTATGTTCTTTTCGGACATATGCATTCTTTCTGTATTCCGGAAAATATTCTTTTATGAACCGATTTGTTCTTTTTACAAGCTGGTTTCGTATTTTTTTATTGTTTATCTGTGCAATTCTTTTTAAAGAACTGCACAGTAATATTTTGACACAAAAATATTCTAATTCCATTCCATATATATGTTCAAAACCATTCTCTTTGTAATACTTAATGACATCTTCGAGAACCACAAAAATATTTCCGACTCTCTCATATTTTTTATCATTCATGGTGGAACCCGGCCAAAGATAATGGTACACATATGCCTCCGGCAAAAAACTCCGTTTCTTTAAATATGGAATTACTTTTATATAAAAAGCAGTATCCTCATAAATCACACCCTCTGTAAACTGACACTGATTCTCTTTTAAAACGGATGCCCTGTACAGCTTGTTCCATGGAGACACCAGCGGATCTATAAACATCTCTTTCTCACTGTTATACGCCCGTACATGTCCATATTGCGGAATTTCTTTTTCCTGCCCCTTAGCATCGATCTGTAAATAATGATACTGGCATTCTACATAATCACTGTTTTCTTTCTTCGCCTTCTTATACATTGCTTCATACATATGCGTATCAACATAATCATCTGCATCAATGAATCCAATATATTCTCCACGACTTTTTGCAATCCCAAGATTTCTGGCAGATGCCTGTCCTCCATTCTCTTTAGAATAAACCATCACTTTTTTCGGAAAACGCTTCTGATATTTCTCCAAAATCTGTAATGACTGATCCGTTGAACCATCATTCACAAAGATCAATTCCATTTCCTTCAAGGTTTGTTGCGTCAAAGATTCTATACACTTTTCCAAAAAATTCTGCGCATTATAAACGGGTACAATCACACTGACTTTATTCATAATAATTTGCCTCACATTATCTGCTTTCTACTATTTTTGCAATCGTATTTCTTAAAAAATCCGGGAAATAGTAACTGAGATCACCGTGATTCGTATAGCTTGCAACATCATTCGTGATTTGATAATTACATTTTTTCATATCTTCTAACATATGTACGACATGCTCCTGATAAGTATGTTCCTGATTCGAATAGTGCACATAGATATGCTGTGACGAACACTTCTCATTATTGTAAATTTTGTTTTGAAGCCGATACTCTAAAGTTTCCTCTTTTTGTTTATCTGCTTTTCCAAGTATATGTTCTAACGTTGCAAAATTTTCAGAATCTTTCAAATAAGATGTCAGATAATATTGTGGTGCTCCTATCACCATATATGCCCCACAATATTGTAAACCAAAATTTAATGCCGCATAGCCACCTTTACTTGATCCACAGAAAATAAGTTTTTTGGGCTTTAAGGCTGCAATTGTTTTCTTAATCAAAGCATCGGTTGCTTTTTCCTCATTGAACTGAAAATTCTCTCCCATATAATAAGATCCCCTATGATCTTTTGCATAATCATCCAGAATATACAGACGATTTGATGGTATTCCATCCAGTGTCTTCACATAATTGTATCTGGCTTTGAGTCCTTTGCGGGTACATGCACTAAATACGATTATCAAAGCATCTGCTTCATCATCTTCTTTCAGCATGTATTTTACTTTCACATTTTCATAGCTAAATATTTTCTGTTCATGTAATATTTTGAATTTTGTAACTAAAAATTCGTAATATTTACGAATAATACGCTTTGCCTTATCACTCATACACTCTTCTCTTCATACTTATTCTAAACTCTGCAGGTATTCATCAATAGATGCAATAACCACACTGGTATTTGAAACATACGGGCGAAAATGCATATTTTGCAAATTCTTATAACATTCCCCAAGCTGTTCTACGTCATAACATGCACAGATTAGTTGCAAATCATCAAACTGATGCAATAACTGCAACTGATGGTCATCTACATGTTCTCCATATTTTGCCATTCTCGGAACCGCAATAACTTTTTTCCCTTTTTTTACAGCACCAATAATAACACCGGTTCCTCCATGTGTAATCACAGAATCACATTGATCCATGATCTGCGCAAAACGCTGTCGATCCAGAAAGCGTTCATATGTATAATTTTGTGGAAGATATTCACTTGCACCTATCTGTGCAAATACTTTCCCCTGTATCACACCATCAGCGATCAGCCGGTCTACTTCCTTTAACAACCGATCAAATTGAAACTTCTGGGAGCCTAATGTAATAAAAATCATCTAATATATTCCCCCTTTGTAAATTGCCTTGGGATATAATTTCAGCATTTCTTCCCACTGCACATAAAACTGATCCGCGAAACGATATAACAAATTGCCAGTCAGATTTTTGGAACATACCTTGGCAAATGATTCTATATATATCAGCTTTCCTCCAAACAATTTCATCAGAAGGGCCAGTGGAATCACAGCCAATACCCCAGTAGTAATCATGACTTTTGGTTTTTCCTTTATGATCAGCACCAATGATTTCCAGGAATTTGCAATCAGTTTTGGAACAAACAATGGTTCTTTTCGATTTATCTGGCACATATAGTATGTTTTGATTCCTGTGTTGCCTGCACTGTAATCCGTCTTCTCCGTCACAAGAACGCTTTCATATTTTTCCATTAAAGGTTTCAGCATAAGAAGTTGCTCATAATGTCCGCCGGACGAAGCTGCAAAAACAATTTTCATATTTTACATCCTCTCTTCCTTGTTGTATGGAATCATTCCAAGAATCAAACGCTCATCCTGCTCACATTGTGCCACACTGTATACCTTTGAAGAAAAAAACTCTTTTATAAAAATAATTCCTGCCGTTCCAACAAATGCTACCGCTCCAAATAAAATGAAGTAAAGCGTCAGATTAATGGAGTGATGTGCCGTATATTCAACGGCTTCATCCATTACCTGAAGTGTACTTACACCGAGCAGATCATTGATTTCATCTGCGAATGCCTTTGCCATCGCATTTGTAACATCCACCACATATTCGGATGTTCCTACATTAACGACCAATGTCAGTTTCGTTCCATAAGTCTTTGAATCTGTGCTGGCCCCACTAAGACTGATATTACCATTTGCCACCATGCTTCTGAGTTCATTTGAAGTAATGCCGTACTCCTGCAGGCTGCCTGCTGCACGGTCACAAACCCTTGTAGACCCAAGCATGCTTGCATATTGATTCATGACAGTTACGCCACCCATGGAATCCTCATATGATCCATACACTGCACTGTAAATGGATGCTGTAGCAAAATAAGATGTTTTAACACCTGCAAGCCCAACATACACCCCAAATGCCAGAAAGCCAATCAATGTCATAAGAAGGACAACAATTTTCATCTTCCACAATCGATAAAATGCTACTTTGATATTTTCCAGAATATCATAATCTGCGGTCTCCAACTCTTCAATATTCATTTTCATAAACAATCTCCTATCTGCGTTTGCGCAATAAAACAACAATCAGAATACAGATACCCAGAATTGCAGCACCACTCACTCCTAATATTGCAATACGACTTGTGCTTACATTGGATTCTTCACTACTTATTATCTGATCAATATTTGCAGTATTGCTCTTTGTGCTCGCCTGCGTTACATTTACCGTCCATTTACCAAGACTTACTTCCTGTGTCTGTCCTAACTGGTTATTGTATTGTAAAAGCATCTCAACTTCATGTTTTCCCTCTTTATCAATGTAAAATGGAAGTTTCTTGCTTTTTGTTGAACCGGCTGTCACATTCCCGATACTACTGCTGGCAATCTTCGTATCACCCTCCCGCAAAATCAAAGTAATATCACTGACATTATTTTCTGCCAGAGCCTCAAAGGAAATTACAGCGTTTCCAGACTCTCCCACCTGTACATCTGTAGAAACCGACGATGATATAATATTCAATGGTGAGTCTGCACCTACCGGAATTCTTAAAATCACCTGATTCGTCGGCTGATCAGAAACAATTGTCAATGTGAAATCAAGACTTTCATCCTGAATGCTGGCCCAGGATCTGTACTTAATAGAAACTTCCTTTGTCTTCTCTGGTTCAAGTGTTCCCACAAAAACCTGCGAAGTTGTCCCATATACCGGTGCAACTCCTTCCGGATTTTCTACATTGAGCATAATATTTTTTGCGGTATTTGTATTGCTGTAATTTTTCAATGTCAATGTCAGTGTAAAATCTTGTCCAGGAACAATTTTTTCATTCTCTACTGTATACTTATCGACCATAAGCATCGGTGAGTTTCCCTGTCCGCTCGCCGCCCAGGTAACAGAATGATTGGAAATAAGTATCACACACAGCGTAGCAAAAAACACCATACACCTTTTGAAATATGTATGAACTCTCATTTTCATCTTATTTCGTTCTCCTTTCTGTCTCTTCCATATATTTTTTATGCGCCGGACTGCCATTCAATTTCTGTTCTCCATCCTGATTGATAAAATAATAATCGTAATCTTTTGCATTGCTGCGATACATATCCAACGGAATCTTGTTGACGATCATGCCGTAATACTTGTCGTGATATGGTTTTACACGAAACTTAGCTTCTTTAATCTGACTCTTACGTGTTTCTCCCAATGCAGACAATAAGATGATGCCATCAACTACCGGAAACAGTGTCTGCGCATCCGGAACAATCGTCAGGGATGGGAAATCGAAAATAATACAGTCATAATTTTCATTTGCAACTTTTAATAATTCTTCCATTTTCGTTGAACACAATAGTCTCGTAGGATTATCCGTTTTTGCTCCACACGGAATATAAGTAAGATTCTCTATATTTGTCTCATAGAACACCTCTTCCGGCTTCATGATCTCCTGCAAATGTTCCTGCGAAAGAAAATCCGATAACCCTGTCGTTGCCTGCTCATTTAATTTCTTGTATTTAACAATCTTTCGCATATCACAGTCGATCAAAAGTGTTTTTCTCTGTGTATTTGCCACCGCAATTGCAAGTCCGATACAAGTTGAGGTTGTCCCAGTCAATGCCGAACAACCGGTCAGCAAAATCGATTGTGCCTGTTTATCATTTTCCTTTTTATTAAATATCTCTACAACAATCTTATCAATTGCAGAAATAATCAACTGTGTTTTATTTTCATATAATGTAATTTTCCTGGTTTTTTGCATCTTTTTTTCCTTCCTGTCCCTAACCTGTCATAACGTGCAAAAATCACTATAAAAATCTTTTTTTTCAAGTTTACTACATTGTCTTTCTTCGCGCAATGCGACTTATTTCCTATATAAAGCAACAAAAAGCCCTAAAATATCAACCTTTCTGTTGACATTCAAAGGCTATTTACCTGTAAAGTATCTGCTACAATTATAACTTTCTCTCCATGCCTGACCACCTCTGATCTTTTTCTGACAGCGTAAGCTCTGTACCGTCTTCCATCATATATCCAACTGCAGAAGGCGTGCCATCGTATGTGCCTTTCACCTGTGGCCACTCGATTCCGATTGCCGGATCATTCCATGCTAAACCACCCTCATCATTCGGATGCCAGAAGTCATTTACCTTATAACAGAACTCTGCCTCATCGGATAATACCAGGAAACCATGCGCAAATCCTTCCGGAATCAAAAACTGCTTCTTGTTCTCCTCTGTAAGTTCCACTCCATACCATTTTCCATATGTCTCAGAACCTTCTCTTAAATCTACCGCTACATCAAATACGCTGCCGCGAACGGCACGCACAAGCTTGCACTGTGGATAGTGAATCTGAAAATGCAGTCCTCGCAATACGCCTTTTACGGACATAGACTGGTTGTCCTGTACGAATTTTATATCAAAACCGGCCTCCTGCATCTCTTTCTCATTGTATGTTTCCATAAAATATCCACGCTCATCACCATGTACTGCCGGTGTGATCACACATAATCCTTCAATGCCGCCAACATTCTTTTCTAATGAAATCTGACCCACTTTTTACGCTCCCTTCTGTTAATACCGAACTTTTCCATCTGCAACCGCATGCAAATGCACTCCATACGGACTCTTTCCATAACGTGCAGCGGACTCCAGTAATTTTTCCCTGTCAATCCATTTGTTAATATAGGCAATCTCTTCCGGTGCAGAGATTGTAACACCCTGACGGTGCTCGATCATCTGCACAAATTCTGCAGCCTGAATCAGACTGTCCATTGTTCCTGTATCCAGCCATGCGAATCCTCTTCCCAAAAGCTGTACATTCAATATCTGTTCCTGAAGATACATGTCATTTAAAGTTGTAATCTCCAACTCTCCACGTGCAGATGGTTTCACCTGATTTGCCATCCTGCTGACTCCTGCCGGATAGAAATACAATCCGGTAACCGCATAGTTACTCTTTGGATCCTCTGGTTTCTCCTCAATCGAGATTGCCTGACCATTCTCCGAAAATTCCACTACACCAAAGCGTTCCGGATCATTGACATAATAGCCAAATACTGTAGCTTTTCCATGTGCGGCATCCTCAACGGCTGAACGTAAAATCTTTCCGAAACCATTTCCATAAAAGATGTTATCACCAAGTACCATGGCACAGGCATCATCGCCGATAAACTCTTCTCCTAATATAAAAGCCTGTGCAAGTCCGTCCGGTGAAGGCTGTACCTTATATGACAAATTCACGCCAAACTGGTTTCCATCGCCAAGCAACGCCTCAAAACGTGGAGTATCTTCCGGTGTGGAAATAATTAAAATATCACGAATTCCAGCAAGCATCAATGTGGAAAGCGGATAATAAATCATCGGCTTATCGTATACCGGAAGTAATTGTTTACTGGTTACCATTGTAAGCGGATACAGACGTGTACCTGCACCACCTGCCAAAATAATTCCCTTCATCTATTGTTCTCCCTGTTTTTTCAATTCCTGTAAATAACGCTGTAATGCATCCTTCCAGTCTGGAAGAGGTACAAAACCATTGTCCGTCAGTTTCTTTTTATCCAGCCGGCTATTGAACGGGCGGGCCGCTTTTGACAGACCATATTCTTCAGTTGTAACCGGAAGCACCTCCGTATCCATACCTGCCTGACGGTAAATCTCCTTTGTAAAATCATACCAGGAAATATAGCCGCCCTCATTTGTTGCATGATAATATCCGTATTTTTCAGACTCGATCATATCTACCAAAAGGCGGGCAAGATCATATGTATATGTCGGTGTACCGATCTGGTCATTGACCACACGCACCTGCGGATGATTCTTGCCAACCTGCAGCATCGTCCTGATAAAATTTCCGCCATTCAAACCAAATACCCATGCAATACGCACGATAAAATATTTTTCTAATGTCGAAGAAACCGCAAGTTCACCACCAAGCTTTGTCTGTCCATATACATTCAATGGCGCATATTCTTTGCAATCCGGCTCCCATGGCGCAGTTCCCTGTCCATCAAACACATAATCCGTGCTGATATATACCATTTTGGCATTCACCATTTTCGCTGCATTGGCAATGTTTTGTGTTCCATCCACATTGATTGCTTTGACTTTCTCCTGTTTGTCTGCATCTTCTGCCGCATCCACAGCCGTCCATGCCGCACAATGCACAACGGCATCCGGTCTTATTTCTGTAATCACGCGCTCTACTTCTATTTTATCAGTAATATCCAAAGCAACGTATGGCACACCTGACAAAACCATATCAACCACATCCGAACCGATCGCTTCGTAGCCTCTGGATGTCAATTCATTGATCACGTCATGCCCTAACTGTCCACCGACGCCTGTTACAAAGACTTTCATTTATAACCCTTTCTTTTACAAACCCTTTTTACCATACATTTCATTGTAATAGTTCTGATACTCACCGTTTACAATATTCTCCCACCATTTTCTATTATCCAGATACCACTGAATGGTCAGACGGATACCATCCTTAAACATTGTCTCTGGAAGCCATCCAAGTTCGTCATGGATTTTTGTCGGATCGATCGCATAACGCATGTCATGACCCTTACGATCCTGTACATGTTCAATCAGGCTTTCCGGTTTCTGTAAATATTTGCAAATAAGTTTTACAATATCAATATTCTTCATCTCATTGTGCCCACCAATATTGTATACTTCACCGACAGTTCCGTTCTGAAGAATCAGGTCGATTGCCTTACAATGATCCTCCACATAAAGCCAGTCCCGCACATTCAATCCCTCTCCGTACACCGGAAGCGGCTTATCAGCCAAGGCGTTCGCAATCATTAAAGGAATCAGCTTTTCCGGGAACTGGTATGGTCCGTAATTATTGGAGCATCTGCTAATTGTAACAGGAAGTCCATAGGTTCTGTGATATGCCATAACAAGCAGGTCCGCGGAGGCTTTCGATGTGCTGTATGGGCTGGACGTATGGATTGGTGTATCCTCATGAAAAAACAACTCCGGGCGATCCAGCGGCAGATCACCATACACTTCATCGGTAGACACCTGATGATAACGTCTGATTCCATATTTTCTACATGCATCCATCAAAACAGAAGTTCCTATGATATTCGTCTGTAAAAAGATTTCCGGATTCTCAATTGAACGATCCACATGAGATTCTGCTGCAAAATTTACGACTACATCCGGATGTTCCTCTTCAAAAATTTTATAAACACCTTGTCTGTCACAAATATCAAGCTTTACAAAACGAAAATTTGGCTGATTCATAACCGGTGCAAGTGTTGATAAATTGCCCGCATAAGTCAGAGAATCAAGACATACGATACGATCCTGCGGGTGTTTCTTTAACATATAAAAAATAAAATTACTGCCGATAAATCCAGCACCACCTGTAACAATAATGTTCATTTTCATTTCCTCCATTCTTCTGTTACACGCATTATAAAAGGTGACCCAAGGTCACCTTCAAGTACTTTTTAAATAAATTTAAAAATTTCACTATTTATTTTCTGCAAACAAATGCTCCCGCCTCTTTTGTAATATGAAATCCGCCACGCATTTGATTTGAAACAAACTCACCAAATTCTTTATATTGATCCAGCAACAGTTGATTCTGATTTCCATGACAGGACAAAATATAGGAAATCAACGGTTCCGGCTCATCTATTTCAATGGCATCTTCATAAATACGTTCTTCTACCTCATCAAAAAATGCATTCAAAATATCTGCACCATTTTCCAGTCCAAAATGTTCATACAAACAATCCGCAGACAACACAATATCCTTATTAAATCGTTGAACCAGTTCCGTAATTTCTTTCATATGATTCCGCCCATATGTGCTGCATAAAAACTGGCCGTTCGGTCGAAGCACCCTTTTGCACTCAGACAGCACCTGCGGAATATCTTCACAATAAAACAATACATGGTTGGCAATGACCAGATCAAACTCCGCTTCCCTATATGGAATCTCTTTACAATCAAATTTCTCATAGGAAAAACGTTTATCCTCACCCAGCTCGCGCTGCACATCACGAAGCATTCCATCTGATTGGTCTGAAAGTACTACTTGTATATCCATCGGAATCCGCTTCTGATTCTCGCTCCAAAGTGCACCATTTCCACAGCCGATCTCGAGAATTCGCATATCTTCATGTAACTCACACTGCTCAAGCAGCCACGGAAACCATCCTTTCGGATTCACGGAATACTCCCGGTGCAAACGAATACGGGCGGAAATATTTGCTGCATTCTGGTACTGCGTCTTCAAGCTCCGCTCCACCGCAGTCAGATGAATCAGATCGAACATACGATTCCAGTCCATTTCCTGCTTCTGCTGAATTGCCTCCATCGTACTGTCGATGGCATCATTCATCGCCTGCATTTCCTCGATACGCTCCTGAATCAGTTTCTTCTGTACACGCATGGATTCTAACAAATATTGCTGATCCGCAGATGCAAGCGTCATCTCACGAATATCCTGCAAAGAAAAACCGAGATATTTCAAAAGAAGAATCTGCTGAAGCTTTGCAAAATCTGCCTCTGTATACAGTCGGGCGCCCGCCGGTGTCTTTGCCGACGGTTTTAAAATATTCTGTTTGTCGTAATACCGGATGGTTCGAAGCGTCACATGGGCTTTCTTTGCGAACTGACCAGATGAATAATACCTTTTACTTTTCATATTTGCTTTTTACTACTCTTCCTCCGGATAATGCATGCCCCACTCCTGCCGGATCTGCGTCATCATATCCATGACATCCCTCGTATAATCCAGATGCATGTCATCTTTTTCTCCTGCCACGGCAGCTTCCATATCCAGCACTTCATATTCAAGTGCACGATTGGTCTCACCCTCCCGAATTGTCTCAGTGTGTCCGTCCTTCGTATATGTGATCACCGCTTCCTGACCTCTCGGATATTCATATAGTTCCACATATCCCTTATCAAAAGCGATCAATCCTCTCTTCGGCTGCTTTGCATGAAGTGAAAGGATTACCGTTGCCATCTCTTCCTTCTTATTTTTTAAAAGGATACCCGCCTGCTCATCCACTCCTGTCGGTGCATATTTTACCTGTGACAGAATCTGGTCGGGTTTTTCACTTAAAAACCAGCGCACGAAAGACAATGCGTAGACACCGATGTCTAACATTGCTCCTCCCGCTAAATTACGATTGAAAAAGCGATTGTTCATATCATACTCTTTATAACTTCCAAAATTCATCTGCAAAAGCTTCAATTCCCCTAAAGTGTCAGATGCAATGATTTCATTTAATTTCTTATAAATAGGCATGTGATAGATGGTCATAGCCTCCGCTAGAATCACATGGTTGTCCTCTGCAAGCTTTATGGCTTCATCCAGTTCCTGACTGTTCAATGTAATCGATTTTTCACACAGTACATGCTTTCCCGCTGCCAATGCTTTACGCAGATATTTGATATGTGTGTTGTGTGGAGTCGAAATATAAATGATGTCGACGTTGTCATCTGTAAAAACTTCATCGATATCCTCATAGACTTTTTCGATGCCATACTTTTCTGCGAATGCAACTGCCTTGACATGTGTGCGGTTCGCCACCGAATACAAGTTGCTTCCCTGTGCCTGTAATGCCTGTGCAAGCTGGTTGGCAATTACACCGCAACCCAATGTTGCCCAACGATATTTGATCATTTGTAATCACTCCTATGTCGTTTTTGTTTCATTATAGCGGGATTTTTACATAAAAACAACCCCGGGACGAATCCCGGGGTTGCTTAAACACAACTAGTTGTATTTTCTTTTTCTAGCAGCTTCAGATTTCTTCTTACGCTTTACGCTTGGCTTCTCGTAATGCTCTCTCTTACGAATCTCCTGCTGGATTCCAGCCTTTGCGCAGTTTCTCTTGAAACGACGTAATGCGCTATCTAAAGTCTCATTCTCTTTTACGATTACACTAGACATTCTACACCTAACCTCCCTCCAGTTGCGTATTGTGCATCAACTGTAAGGTAAACTTAATTGCACTATCGATTATTTTATCAAAATATCCCAATTTGTCAATAGGTTTCGGCAATTTTTTTCCAGTTTCTCTTACAGCTTTGTAAATACAGATGTCTCTTTCCGCAGTCCGTCTGCGATTGCGAAGTTTTCGTCCATTTTATGAGAAATTTTATCCATATCTGAAACGAGCACCTGTGTGCTGTCCGCTGCTGATACAACACCACTGACACCATCTTCAATGGCATGTGAAATCGTATTTACAGATTCTGCGATTTCATTCATGGAACGTTCCAGTAAATCGGTCTTCTGCTCGAATTCTCCCATTACATTTTCAATATAAGAAGCTTTGTCATGATATTCTCCACCGGATGCTACAAATTTTTCAAATTCCGGAAGAATCACTTCATCCATATAAGCTACGAGTTCATTTGCATTGTCCGCAAGATTATGTACCGCCGAGATCACGATAGCATTGATATGCTGAATATTGTTTGCAGCCTCCTGACTGGCGGCAGCAAGCTGGCTGATCTCAGTAGCCACGACAGCAAAACCTTTTCCTGCATCTCCGGCTCTGGCTGCCTCGATGGAAGCATTCAGTGCAAGAAGGTTTGTCTGGCTTGCGATATTTAAGATATCGTTTGTGAGATTATCTACCTGATTAACGCTGTTGCTGTCCTCGATGGCCTGATTGAGCACCTGCAAGATATCGCTGACTTTCGCGCCTGTCGTGCTCATGTTCTCTCTGGCCGCGTTTTCCATGGTCTCTGCATGTTCTTTCATTTCTTTTGTGTATTGGTTGATCTCACTTGTCTTCTGTGCGATTTCCTGTACCTCTCCCGCAACGGATTCGGTATTTTCATTGATGCGTGATGCATTATCCGAAATATCCTGCATAGTTGCAGACAATTCCTCTGTCAAAGCAGATAGATCGGAAACACTCTCATTTGATGTCTGTACACTCTCACGCACTTCGTTGACCACACCCTCTAATTCACTTGCATTGCTGCTAATCATTCGGAAAATCTTCTGAAGTTTGCCCATGAAAGCGTTGATACCGGTTCCGACCGATGCCACTTCCTGATTGACGGTAATGGTCACACGCCTTGTCAGATCTCCCTCCCTATTGTCAATACCTGTGATAATTTCCTTGATTTCTTTATTCGTCTTATGTAACGGACGAATTACCAATTTTACAACTGCCACAACCGCCGCAAGCAATGCAACAATACTGATCAGAATCGTCACGGCACTGGTTGCCAGTGAACTGTGATATGCCGCATTCAGGCTTACTCTCTGCGCGTCTGCATTCTTATTTACGACTTTTTTGATCTGTTCAATATCAGACTCAATTCTGTTAGAACAGTCGCTTATTTCGCCATTTGCAAGTTTATAGGCATCTTCGCTTTTTCCGGAGGCAGAATATGCCATGACATTGTCGCACTGGATTTTTAATTCATCATAATTTTTTTTGATATCTTTGTAATATTTTTCTGTATCTTTGTTTACATGTTTCTGGTATGTATCGAGTTCCTTTTCCAGTTTTTCTTCGCTGCTTCGAATTTCATCCACCAGTTTGATCATGGAATTTAAATCCGTCGCAATGATGTGGGAAAGACCCAGCTTATGGATATTCTGTGTCATTCTCTGAATTTCTGCAAGACCCGTAATATTCTGTAGAGATTCCTCCGATATCCGTGTTGCATTCCGGTTGATATTTCGAATGCTCGCAACCGATGCCACATTGGATATAATACTAAAAATTCCAAGGATGAACACCGGAATCAGTATAATTAGCCGGGTACTTAATTTCGCGTTCTTCTTCATTCTCCTTTTTCCTCCATTCGCACATTCAGATATCAGTCCTTTAAAGCCTGATATTTTTCTATCCAGCAACAGATTTTGTAATTTCCTCTACGAGAGTATCCATCAATTTCTGAAGTTTTACATTATCTTTGTTTCCTTTTGCCATGATGTTGCCAAATTTAGTACATGCATCCCAGTAGCTGTTTCCTACACGCTGCAGCTTTCCGAATTCTGACTGCGCGATAACTGCACGGATTGCGGGTGCCTGTTTTACTTCCTCCGAATCTGCCGCTTTCGTGTTCGAAGGACCCTGTCCGTTCATCTCAAAGCGCAATGTCTGATTCTGTTCATTCGTCAGCCAGTCCGCCAGTTTTGCTGCCCACTCCGGATTTTTTGAATAAGCGTTCACTCCCATCAGCTTATATCCCGTAAACGATGCCATCTGCACCTGTTTGCCGGCTACCGTATAAGTCGGGAGCTTTGTTGCTCCCAGATTATCGCCCCAGATAGCTTTCAGCTTTGTCTCATTCCATACGCCACTGACACCTGCAATCACACTGCCGTCTTTCACGCCGGCAATGAAATCATTATCTACAACACTCTCAAACGCACCGGTCGCCTGAATATCAAGCAGCGCCTGTGCAATATCCGTTCCTTTGATTTCCCCCTCTGCAGTATTCCACTCGCAATGGTTCGTCACATTATCATCATTGATTCCAAAATCAAGCCCGGTATTTCCAAAAAAGGAATACAGATACCATCCGGAAGACCAATCCATTGTAAATTTTTTTCCATTTTCCTTGGCCACCTTTAAAATGCCATCCATGGTCTCAACATCTTTATCTGTTAAATATTTCTTATTGTAGTATAAAAAGTAACCATTGTCTGCCGTCATCGGGTATGCGTACAGTGTATCATTGATTGTCGCCGCTTCCACGGAACCTTCCACGTTTGCCGCTTTTACTTCAGTGGCATTTGGCGCCGGGTACAACGCACCTCCTGCTGCCATAGATGCCAGCTGATCATCCGCCATAATAAAAACATCGGCTGCAGCGTGCACATCTCCGAGCACCCGGTCTCTTGTCTTATCATCAGAATTTTGTTCTAAAGTGATGTCAAAATTTGCCTGTCCCTCATACTCTTTTTTGAAACTTTCTACCATCTGATTCAATGCATCATGCGTTGATTCCTCTGCCCATACTGTCAGAGAAACTGTTCCATTATCTTTGTTTGTAGGCTGTGCTGCGTTCTGTGTGTCCTTCTGCGAAGGCGCAGAAGATGCACAACCAGCCAGCATTGATATCGCCAAAACGGCAGTCAGCAAGGTCGCTGTCCATTTTCTTTTCTTCATGTGTGTTCTCCCCTCATATTAAAGTACTATAGTACTAAATATTATACTATAATTTACAAAAATTTGAAATAGACTTATGCAATCTTAAATGAATTTGCTCGAATTTAGGTAATTTCTTCGTTTTTTTGAATATATAGTTGATTTTTCTACCTTTGTTTGTGTTTTTCGAAACTAAGGATAGGAACTTGTGAAGTATTTAAGCATAAAAAATACGCACTGATTTCTCAGTGCGCATTTTATACATTGTATTTTATCCGAGCATTCCTTCCAATGCTGTTGCAGCTTCTGCAATTGCATCCGGAATACCTGCCGGATTCTTTCCTCCGGCCTGTGCCATGTTTGGACGTCCACCGCCGCCACCGCCGACTTTGCCTGCGATTGCTTTGATGAGGTTTCCTGCATGTGCTCCCTGTTTCATAGCTTCGTCTGTTGCCATAGCGATAAGGTTTACTTTGCCATCGTTCTCAGAGGCAATCACTACAACACCTTCGCCAAGCTTGTCCTTCAGCTGATCTCCCAGATCACGGAGTCCGTTCATATCTACTCCGGAAACGCTTGTTGCAAGAAGCTTGACACCCTTGATTTCTTTTACCTGATTCATTACATCGCCCAATGCATCTTTTGCTGCTTTGCTCTTTAAAGACTCATTCTCGCTCTGTAATGCTTTCAGCTCTGCGGTCAGATGCTCAAGACGGTCAAGAAGATTTGCAGGTGTGGATTTTACAGCCTTGGCAGCTGCTTCAAAATCTGCTTCCATCTTCTTGTAATATGCAATGACATTGTCACCTGTAAGTGCTTCGATACGACGCACACCGGCTGCGACACCGCTTTCAGACAGAATCTTGAATGTCTTGATGTCAGATGTATTGGCTACATGTGTACCTCCACAGAATTCCTTGGAGAAATCGCCCATGGATACGACACGTACCGTCTCACCATACTTCTCACCAAAGAGAGCCATCGCTCCGGTCTTCTTTGCTTCGTCAACAGTCATGATATCGGTACGTACCGGAATAGCCTCGTTAATCTTCTCATTTACAATATCTTCTACCTTCTGTAACTCCTCTGCTGTCATTGCAGCAAAATGTGTGAAGTCAAATCTGGTACGCTCACTGTCCTGATAAGATCCTGCCTGCTCAACGTGAGTACCTAATACTTCACGCAATGCTTTCTGCAGCAAGTGAGTTGCAGAATGATTTGCACAGGTCTGTGCACGAAGTTTTGCATCTACTGCAAGTTCTACTTCCTCTCCGGAACGAATCATACCGGATACCATATGTCCGATGTGTCCGTATTTGCCACCTAAAAGCTTGATGGTATCTTCTACGGCAAATACACCATCTGCAGTACGAATTTCACCTTTATCGCCCTGCTGACCACCCATAGTTGCATAGAAAGGTGTCTTCTCTACGATGATAGTTCCTGCATCCCCCTCAGAGAGTGCTTCAACGATTTCAGTTTCTGTAGTCATTACCGTAACTTTTGATGTATAAGTCAGGTTATCATAACCAACAAATTCGGTTGTAATAGCAGGATCAATCTGCTCGTAAACAGTAGCATCTGCACCCATGTAGTTTGTAACCTTACGTGCATTTCTTGCCTTCTGTCTCTGTTCCTCCATGCATGCCTTGAATTCGTCTTCGTTATAGCTAAATCCCTGTTCCTCAAGGATTTCTTCGGTCAGGTCAACCGGGAAACCATAAGTATCATAAAGTTTGAATGTATCGGCACCGGATAACTCCTTGGTTCCGTTCTTCTTCATCTCCTCCATCAAATCAGAAAGAATTGCAAGTCCCTGATCGATGGTCTTATTAAATTTCTCTTCTTCCTGTGTCAGAACCTTGAAAATGAAATCTTTCTTCTCTTCCAGTTCCGGATATCCATCCTTGCTCTCGTTGATAACAGTCTCAGAAAGCTTTGCAAGGAACAGTCCATCAATGCCAAGCATCTTTCCGTGACGTGCAGTACGACGAATCAGACGGCGAAGCACGTATCCTCTTCCCTCATTGCTCGGCATAACACCATCGGATACAAGAAATGTTGAGGAACGGATATGATCTGTGATCAGACGGATGGATACATCATCCATTGCGTCTACCTGATATTTCTTTCCAGACATTTCACAAATCTTGTCACGGATGGCTTTCATTGTATCAATATCAAATACAGAATCTACATCCTGCATAACAACAGCCAGACGCTCAAGTCCCATACCGGTATCAATGTTCTTCTGTGCAAGTTCAGTATAACCGCCCTTGCCATCTCCCTCGAACTGGGTAAATACGTTGTTCCATACTTCCATGAAACGGTCACAGTCACAGCCTACCTTACAATCCGGCTTGCCACATCCGTATTTTTCGCCTCTATCATAGTAAATTTCAGAACATGGACCGCAAGGACCAGCACCATGCTCCCAGAAGTTATCACATTCACCGGTCTCTGGATCACGGTAGAAACGTGTAATACGATCTCCCGGTACACCAACTTCCTTGGTCCAGATATCGTATGCCTCATCATCCTCTCCATAGATTGATGGATACAGGCGATCCTTCTCAAGTCCAAGTACTTCTGTTAAAAATTCCCAAGACCATGCAATCGCCTCATGTTTAAAATAATCACCAAAAGAAAAGTTTCCAAGCATTTCAAAAAATGTAAGGTGACGTGCTGTCTTACCAACGTTTTCAATATCACCTGTACGAACACATTTCTGACATGTGGTCACACGTCTTCTTGGTGGAATCTCCTGTCCTGTAAAATATGGCTTAAGCGGTGCCATACCCGCATTAATCAGTAATAAGCTGTTGTCATTGTGTGGTACTAATGAAAAGCTCTTCATTGCAAGATGACCCTTGCTCTCAAAGAAGTTCAGATACATCCGGCGCAACTCGTTCACGCCATAACTCTTTTTCATTACCAATTTCCTCCAAACCCGGTCATTAACCGTTCAATCTACTCTTTTGTCGTCTCTGATGTATTCGCCGCCTTGGCATCTTTGCGCTTGCGCAGCTTTACTCCGACAAATCCCCCGATTCCACCGATAGCAACCAATACGAGAAGTATGATCACATACTGTGCAATACACATAAAAAAGTCGCTCATTTTGCCACCTCCTAAGCCATGGTAAAATACACTTTCCATAACTAGTTTATTATATATGATGTATTTCGAAATTTCAATATCTAACAAATGCGAAAAAGACAGGTTTTGCGAAACCTGTCTTTATTCGTGTGGAATTTTATATTTTTTATTCGTATTTGACAGCTAAATTTGTAAGTTCTGTCTTTGCAGTATCATAACTTACATTCTGAGACTGTACCATATATCCAGTTACATCGATATCAAAGTGCGGAAGCTTTCCGAGACTGACAGATGTCATTTTTCCGTTCTTGTCTACGAAATAATCCGCTTCCGGATCGTATGTAGTACTTGATATAGAGTTTTCTAATACATAGTATCGTCCGTTATCTTCTTTCTTCTGTGCGGAACTTGCATCATAATCAGACTTCTTTACTTCTTTCCATACGTTCTTTGTTTCTGTAGAAGAAGCATATACAGACTTCACACCAGAAAGAATCTCTACACGATCAAAGATATCAGCAGTCGCTGTATTCTTTGGCACTTCCTGCTTATAGATAAAGAGCTTATAATCCTTTCCATCCGTATCCAGCTCCTCGAATGCTCCGTTGTCGCCTGTATTAAATCCGTCTTTGTATGTATCTGAGAACTTTGTCTGGATGGTTCCGTAGTTATCTGTAAAATCTTTATAGCTGATTGTCTTGTCTGCTACGTTGATCTTTACTTTTACAGCAACCCATGCTGTGATCGAATCGCTCTCATTTACGACATGCGGCTTCTTTGTGATTACATCACCCGGAACATAATGATCTGCTTTATCCTGCTCAAATTCCTCTTCGATGTGTCCGTTCAAGTTATCCTGTTCACCGGTAAATACGTTGCGTACGGTGTCTGTCTGTGCATGAAGATACGCCAACACACCCCCAACTGCCAATGTTCCTGCTAATGCAACTGCACATGTGGATACTACTACTTTCTTCTTCATAACTAATCTCCTTTTATCCTTATCCTTTATAATTTCTTATTTCCCTTTATTTCTACTTTTTATTTTCTTTGCCTGCCCCGGCATTCGCTTTGCGGGTTCTGATAACAAGCGTTGTTCCAATAACTGCTGCTACCAATACAACTGCTGCAACGATACCACCCACGATCCAGGAATTAGACTGCTGTGAGTTGGCACTCTTTGCAGTCTGCTCATCCTCAATATTTGTCAGATTATTAGCTGAGTCATTTGCGGCTGCATTGTCACCATTGTTATTTCCGTTTCCATCGTCCAGTGGAACATCATCATCCGGAATGTCCTGACCATCATTTCCATTGTCTGCATTGTTGCCATTATCCGCATTTGCATCATTGTTTTCTGCATTGTCATCCGTGTTGTTTACATTTGGATTATTGACATTTGCGTTATTATTATTGTTATTATTATTATTATTGTTGTTATTCTGTGTCTGTGTAACTGTGACTACGTTCGTCTGATATTCGGTCACGGTTCTGTGAATTATCTCTCCCGGTATAAACGTTTCTCCGGTATAAGAATATTCAAAAGTAACTGTATTGTCTAAGTTTTTATCCAGTGTAAATGTCACAGCTTCGTCGTCTGTATCATACTCACTTATGGTAACAGGGGCCACTGTAACACTGTCTTCTGCACTACCATAACTGAAAATCGGAGCTGCTACTGCATCACCGCTCTCCGCATCCACATAATTTACGGTATAAGAAACCGGATTGACGATTGTGCCGTAATCTAATACATATTCTTTGTTATGACGAACGGTATCAGAAGCCTTTGGTCCCCAGGCAGATTCATCCAACATCGTGTATCCTTTGTTCTCGGATAAAAAACTGAGGAACATCGCGTTCATGTCTCCGCTTCCCTGTACTGCCCTGCCAAATGCATCGTATACGGCGGAAGCAACACTTGTGCCTCTCTTTGCCTTTACCCGGATGTACTCTTTTTTCACTTCTACAAGACTGCTGTTTTTCACGGCTGCGCCAACTTTTGTCGTATCAAAGCTTCCCACATTTCCGGAACGGAACGTCAGAGTGTATGTCGCTGCTGCCTGTACCGGAACAACCGAAACAGCGGATGCAGCCAATATAAATATCATACATACAGAAAATAAATAACGACTTATATTTCTTTTCATTATTCTTTTCCTCCCTTTCTGCTTTTTACTGCAGCTACTCCAATCAATGTCACACCAGCTCCGAACAGAATAATAAATCCACCATACTTAAAAACATCACCTGTCTGTACCGGAACCACTTTCTTGACGGTTTTAATCTTTGTTTTCTTGTCAATGATTACTTTGTCCTTTTCCTTGGTAACCTTGTGATTTACTTTGTAGGCACGGAAGGATAACTGTAATTTTGCGACTGCCTCCGTGTAATCGTTTGCTGCACGGTTATCATTTCCCTCGCCCTCTAGCTTTAGGGTAAGATACAAATACACATGATCACCGGATTCTACGGTGGCAAGGAATGCATAATCCTCTAATTCATCAATATCTGCAAGTCCATTGCTGCTTCCGTTTCCGTCGGTATCGTAGCCACCAGCTTCGGAATCCAGAAGAGATTCTGCATCTTCCGGGTTATCTCCGACCTGTAAATTAAATTTGTAAGCACCACCGGATGCCTGATTATCATTTTCCAAAGTATCCAGTGTCTTCTGTGATATATAGAAGTTCACGGTATCTTCGCTGTCATTCTCCAAGCAAATGGTCTGTGTTCTCTCATCGCCCGGTGCCATACCGGTGAATTCATTCAGCGAAAGGGAATCGATCTTCGTTCCATTCTCATCGCTGTAATATTCAAACTCCTCGGCATCGTTCAGACGCACGACCGGAATCTGCGCTGCAGTAACCGTCACAGTTCCTGTCAAAAGCGTCAGAATCATTCCAAGAGCTAAAAGTTTCTTTTTCATAATCTCCAATTCTCCTATCTCGTCTCTGATACGCTTGTGATGGTTCCATTGCTGTCAAATCTCGGATATACACCCCACTCAGCAGCAATGGCTTCGTCACTGTTATTCGCCTGTACGGCAGTAACTTCTACGTCAAGGAGATACTGTGCTCCGGCATACCGGTTACCCATTTCGGTGCTGAATGATACAGAATCCAGAAACTTTGCTTTCTCTCCCTGCGCCAGTGGCTTGGTGTAATACAAAGTCATCTGTTCCTGATCACAATAAGCTACAATCCAGTCTCCAACCTTTGTCTGTTTGGCATAAGAATCTACATAAGGATATGCCCGATTGTTCAGATTCAGGTTCACATATGAATTTCTTGTCTGATCGTCTGCCAGTGCATCAGATGACCATCCATAATACAGATCAACTCTTGCATACAGATCATATCCATTGGTGCGGTCATTTTTAATCTGATAATTCAAGGTATTGCTGGCTCCCGGTACTGCTTCCACACTGATACTGGTTCTGCCGTCTCCCTCCTTGGTGTTACCGGACATAATGCTGATGCCCAAAGCCTTCTCAGAAATATTCTGTAACACGTTGCCTGATTCCACATAACCGGATGCAAGTGTTCCTCCGATTGCAGCTACCGTAATCAGCGCTGCCGTCGCAAGAAGTAATATGTATTTCTTTTTCACAACTTTTTCCTCCAAAATGGATTCTCATAATACACTATAATCTTTCACTCTGCTGTCATTATATTCCGCAATAGTCACACGACGGTCACATGGCAGAAGATATTGGCAAAAAAAATCTGATAAAACAGCTACCTTCAACAGGTTTCTGTTCTATCAGATTTGATTTGCGGTATGTCTTACGACATGATTGTTATTTTATTAGATCATAGTGCGGACGATCTTTGGCTTGTATCCCGCTTTTTCTAACGCTTTGATGATCTGTTTCTTGTGATCGGTTCCAAAGCATTCGAGAGTAATACGAAGTTCCACGGCTGCACTGCGGTTTGTAGATACGAACTGGTTATGCTCAAGTTTTATTACGTTACCCTGTTCCTTTGCAAGTGTCTCGGATACTTTTGCAAGCTCGCCCGGCTTATCTGGGAGCAATACGGATACCGTAAAAATACGGTCACGGAAGATCAGTCCCTGCTGTACCACCGATGACATGGTAATGACATCCATGTTACCGCCACTCAAGATGGATACCACTCTCTTGTCTGTGACATCCAGATGCTTTAATGCGGCAACAGTAAGAAGACCTGAATTCTCCACTACCATTTTGTGATTTTCTACCATATCCAGGAAACTTACGATCAACTCATCATCGGTGACGGTAATAATATCATCGAGATTTTTCTGGATATACGGGAAAATTTTACTTCCCGGTGTCTTGACGGCAGTACCGTCTGCAATGGTGTTTACCGTTGGAAGTGTTGTCACTTTTCCAGCTGCAAAAGATGCCTGCATACAATTTGCACCGGCCGGTTCTACACCAATGACTTTAATCTTTGGATTCAGCAGTTTGGCAAGTGTCGATACACCTGTTGCCAGTCCGCCACCACCGATTGGCACAAGGATGTACTCTACGAGTGGAAGTTCTTTGAAAATCTCCATCGCAATCGTTCCCTGTCCGGTTGCAACAGCAAGATCATCGAACGGATGGATAAATGTATATCCATGCTCCTTGGCAAGTTCAAGTGCATGCGCACAGGCTTCATCGTATACATCTCCGTATAATACGACCTCTGCGCCGTAACTCTTGGTGCGGTTAACTTTAATCAGAGGTGTTGTGGTAGGCATTACAATGACAGCCTTACATCCATAACATTTTGCTGCGTAAGCAACACCCTGGGCGTGGTTTCCGGCAGATGCGGTAATCAGTCCCTTCTGACGTTCTTCGTCTGTAAGCGTACTGATTTTGTAATATGCCCCTCTTACCTTATATGCTCCGGTAAATTGCATGTTCTCCGGTTTTAAATATACCTTATTTCCTGTCTGCACACTTAAAAAATCACTGTACACAAGCTTAGTCTCTAATGTGACCTCTTTTACCTTCTCACTGGCTTCTTCAAATTTATCAAGGGTTAACATTCCTCATCCTCCTTCTTATCATCGACATCAAATAATGCATTTACAAACTCATCCGAGTCAAATTTCTGCAGATCATCAATCGTCTCACCCACACCGATATACTTCACCGGAACTCCGAGTTCCGACTGGATAGCCACAGCGATTCCACCTTTGGCGGTACCGTCCATCTTGGTCAGAACGATTCCTGATATCTTTGCGACATCGGAAAATTCCCTGGCCTGTACCAAAGCATTCTGTCCGGTTGTCGCATCGAGAACAACCAGTGTCTCGCGATATGCTTCCGGATATTCTTTTTCCAGAATACGATTGATTTTTCCAAGCTCATTCATCAGATTTTTCTTGTTGTGCAATCTTCCGGCTGTGTCGACAAGAAGAACATCTGCGTTGCGGGCCCTGGCTGCCGCCGTCGCATCATAGACAACGGAACCCGGATCAGCGCCTTCCACGCCACCGATCATGTCCACACCGGAACGGTTCGCCCACTCCTTTAACTGATCTCCGGCTGCCGCACGGAACGTATCTGCGCCTGCAATCACGACACGTTTGCCCTGATCCTTCATTTTTCCGGCAAGCTTTCCAACTGTCGTTGTCTTTCCTACACCGTTGACCCCGATAACGAGAACTACGGATTTTTCGTTTTCAAAACGATACGCAGTCTCTTCGACCTTCATCTGCTCCTTGATACTGTCGATCAGAAGCTGCTTGCATTCTGCCGGCTGCTTGATATGATTTGCTTTCACCTTATCCCGCAGGTCATCCAGGATTGCCTCTGTGGCTTTCACACCCAGATCTCCCATGATCAGGATTTCTTCCAGTTCTTCATAGAATTCTTCGTCAATCTTGGAAAAGCCGCTGAATACAGCATCGATTCCAGAGACGATATTATCTCTTGTCTTTGTCAGTCCCTCTACAAGCCGACTGAAAAAACCTTTCTTTTCACCCATCTTTCTATTCCTTTCTCAAAATATCTTAAGCGGTCAGATCGTTCTCAATCAGATTTACCGACACAAGTGTCGATACGCCTTTCTCCTGCATGGTAATACCATAAAGACGATCCGCTGCCGTCATCGTACCACGTCTGTGCGTAATTACGATGAACTGCGTGTTTTTTGTCAGTTTGTTCAGATAACTTGCAAAACGCGTTACGTTCGAATCATCGAGCGCCGCCTCAATCTCGTCTAACAGACAGAATGGTGATGGTTTGAGTGCCTGAATCGCAAATAACAGTGCGATTGCGGTCAATGCCTTTTCTCCACCGGACAGCTGCATCATGTTCTGCAATTTCTTTCCAGGTGGCTGCGCGATAATGCGGATACCGCATTCCAGAATATCTTCATCCTCCACAAGTTCTAGTGTTCCGTGTCCGCCACCAAACAGATGCTTGAAGGATGCATCAAATTCTCTCTGTATCTCTGCAAATTTTTCGGTGAACTGCTTGCGCATTCCGGTATCCAGATCTTCGATGATACCAAGGAGTGTCTCTTCAGCCTCTACCAGATCATCATGCTGTCCCTTTAAAAATGTATAACGTTCGGATACTTCTTTGTATTCTTCGATTGCGTTTACATTGACATCGCCAAGTTTGCGGATTTCATCCTTTACTTCCGCAACCAGTTTCTTTAAAGATGCCAGGTCATCATACATCTCGTTGCGCAGTTCCATCGCTGCATGCGGTGTCAGTTCGTATTCTGTCCACAGATAATTCGTCTGTGTTTCGGATTCCTCGGTCAGCTTTTCTCTCTGATTATTCAGACGGAAGATTTCTTTGTCAAGATCATTACAACGCTTGGAAATTTCCTCCTGCTTTTGGAAAAAGCCATGATAATCCGCAGACATCTGTTCCTTTTTCTCTAAACTGGTTCGAAGTTCTTCCTGTAATTTGCTGCCGGAATCATCGGATGCCGCCAGTGTCTTTTTAATTTCTTCGATGTCGTTTTGTTTCTTTTTGGCATCTTCTTTGGAGTTCTTTGCGTTCTCCATAAGTTCTGCCTGCTCCGCATCAAACTTTTCCAATTCTCCGTTGATACGGTCGATATTCATCTGATTGAACTCTGCACTCTGGCGCAGATTTGCTTCTTCTAACTGCATCTTTGACAGTTCGTCGCTGATTTCTGTCTCACGCTTATTCTGTGTTTCAAGCGTTTCCTGCATACGGGCAGTCTCCTCATTGATTTCTGTCTCACGCGTCTTTGCGAACTCCATTTCATCGAGAATCTGCTGCTTGTTCTGTGCGATTTCTGCAATCTGCTGTTCCATCTGTTCACGCTCGTTCAGCAAACCGGAAAAAGCCTGTTCGCTCTCATCCTTCTGCTGCGTTACACGATCAAGGTTCAACTTTGCTGTATTCTGCGCGATGAACTTCTTCTGCAAAGCTTCTTTGCAGGATTCCAGCTCATCTGCATTCAGTTCAATTGCTGTCGCGATATCTTCTCTCCGGCTTTTGATCTGTTTGAGTTCTTCCTGAATCATCTGTACTCTCTGCTCCAGCTCCTCAATCTCACGATTGCGGGCCAGCAGATTAGAGGAATTCTTAAAAGCACCACCGGTCATGGATCCACCCGGGCTTAAATACTCACCCTCTAATGTTACAATATGTAAACTGTAATGATTCTTCTTCGCCAAAGCAATCGCATGGTCGATTGTATCTACGACAAGTACTCTTCCCAAAAGGTAAGCTGCAACTTCTTTGTATTTTTCGTTACACTGAACCAGTTCATTGGCAATACCAATGACACCTGGTTCTCCGATCGCATTCTCATTTTTCGGATTGCCCTTAGCTTTCACACTGGTCAGCGGAAGGAATGTTGCACGACCATACCGGTTCTGTTTCAGATAGGCGATCATTTCTTTGGCAGTCGCTTCGTCCTCTGTTACGATGTTCTGAATATTGCCACCCAATGCAGTCTCTATCGCTGTCTCATATTTTTTCTCTACCTGAATCAGATCCGATACAACACCCAGAATTCCTTTGTGGCTGCTTTTCTGTTCCATAACCCGGCGAATACTGTTTCCATATCCGTCATAACGCTCCGCAATATCCCGCAAAGAATCCAGTCTGGACCGATTCTTGTGAAATGCAGTCTGTTTTTCTTCGAATTTTCGGGCATTCTCTTTTGACTTCTGACGCCATTCATTTTCTTTTGCTGTCAGGTCTTCTTCCTGCGCCTTTAATGCGATAATCTCCTGATTGACCGCATCAAATTCCTGTTCATACGTTGCAAGAACCGAATTCAGGTCTTCTTCCTGCGTCTTGCGGCTCAACAGCCGCTGGCCCAGTTCCGCTTTACGGATGTTGATCTGTTCGATCATCGTATCAAATCGCTGCTGTTTGGAAGCAATGGTTCCTTTATTATTCAATAACTGGTACAGTTCCTTCTGTCCACGCTCGATGGTCTCTTTACACTGTTGGATTTCCTGTTGAATGGCTTCCTGTTCCTGCTGTTTGACCGTCTGTCGTTCTAAAAGTTCTGCTAACTGTGCATCCAGTTTTTCTTTTTCGCTGTAATACTTCTGGTTTGCATCCAGGCGTTCCTGTTTGTCTTTTTTAATGGCATCCAGACGTCCCTGCATATGCTCATCCGTCATCTCAGCCGCATGGATCTGTTCCGTGAGAATCTGAATCTGGCTCTCCAGCTTGCTTTTTGTCATGGAAGAATTATTGATAGTCTCACGCAGGACATTGATTCTTTCATCAAGTTCAGTCATATCGTTACCTAGCGTTTCGTATTCTTCCTTGATCTTCGCATGCGCAGCATTGCTTTCTGTTAGCTGTGCATCCGCAATCCGAAATTTTTCTTCCACTTCTTTGGACTGTTCTGCAATCCTTGAAGACTCCAGAAGAAACATATTAATATCGTAATCTCTTAATTCGTTCTTTTTCTTGAGATATATCTTTGCCTTTCCCGACTGACGCTCAAGTGGTCCTACCTGACGCTCCAACTCGGACAAAATATCATTAACACGAACAAGATTTTCCCGCTCATTTTCCAGCTTCTTTTGTGCGGTCGCTTTGCGCTTTTTGAATTTTACAATTCCGGCAGCCTCGTCAAAAAGTTCTCTTCGTTCTTCTGGCTTGCCACTTAAGATTCGGTCAATCTGGCCCTGTCCGATGATGGAATAGCCTTCTTTACCGATACCGGTATCGTAAAAAAGCTCCGATACCTGTTTCAGACGACAGAGATTTCCATTGATCAGATATTCACTCTCTCCGGAACGATACAGTCGTCTGGCAACGGTCACTTCCTCAAAATCAATCGCAAGCTGATGATCCGAATTGTCCAGTGTTATAGCAACATAGGCATAGCTGAGTGGTTTACGGTTCTCGGTACCCGCAAAAATTACATCCTGCATGGAAGAACCACGCAACTGCTTTACCGACTGTTCACCAAGCACCCAGCGCACAGCATCGGCTACGTTACTTTTTCCACTTCCATTCGGACCTACAATGCCTGTAATTCCCTGATGAAACTCGAATACAATTTTGTTTGCAAAAGATTTAAAGCCCTGGACCTCTATACTCTTTAAATACATGCATTACTCCCTTTGTTTTTTTCTCAACTTGAGAAGAGCCTTGTATGCAGCTTCCTGTTCCGCTGCTTTCTTAGTTCTTCCAGTTCCCTCTCCCAGCACACGACTTCCAACGCGGGCTTCTACCGTAAAGCTCTTGTTGTGATCCGGTCCACTCTCACTGATGAGTTCATAAGTCAGATTTTCATGTTCCCCCTGCACGACTTCCTGCAAGATAGTCTTGCTATCATAAAAGAGCTGCTTATGCTCAATATCTGTCAAAATATATTTTAACACAAACTCTTTTGCATTAGCAAAACCACCATCAAGATATATGGCACCAATGACCGCCTCTAACGCATCTGACAAAATGGATTTGCGCTGTCTTCCCCCTGTCAAATCCTCACCATTGCCAAGATACAGATAATCTCCGAGATGAATTGCTTCCGTACACAACGCAAGTGTCGGCTCGCAAACAATGCTCGCGCGCAGCTTTGTCAACTCTCCCTCCGGTTTCTGTGGGTAATTCTTATATAAAAAATCACTCGATATGATTTCAAGTACCGCATCTCCCAAAAACTCGAGACGTTCATTGTCTGATAATTTTTTCATATGCTTCTCATTGGCATAAGAACTGTGTGTCAATGCCTGTAACAGCAAATGTTCATTTTGAAACTGATATCCGATTTTCTTTTGAAATGTCTTAATATCTGCCACAATGTTTTCCTTTCCTGCCTGATTTAAAAGAAGGAGTCCTCTCATCGGACTCCTTACACATTCTTAGTTATTATTCAGTGCACTCTTAATCTGCTCAACTGCATCCGCTACTGTAACAATTTTCTCAGCCTGCTCATTTGGAATCTCGATATCAAATTCTTCCTCAAGACCCATAATGATCTGGAATACATCCAGCGAATCAGCTCCAAGATCATCAATAAATGTTGTATCCATTGTGATCTCACTCTCATCTACGTTTAATACTTCCACAATAATCTGCTTTAATTTTTCGAATTCCATAACTTTTCCTTCCTTTCTATTGTTCGTTTTCCTGTGCATCAACAATTCTTTCTTTGATAATTCCGTTAATATTTTCTTCACGGAATGTCACGCACTGATAAATGGAATTGGTAATTTCTTTTGCTTTGGAGCTTCCATGTGTCTTCACAACCAGACCATTCAGCCCAAGAAGTGGTGCTCCGCCATATTCACTGGCATCAAAATCTTTCAATGTCCTCTTGAGAGCCGGCAACGCAAGTGCAGCTCCAATCTTGCTTTTTAAGGTACTCATCAGTCCACGCTTGATGGCTCCAACCAGTGTGGAACTGAGTCCCTCATATAATTTAAGAATTACGTTTCCGACAAAAGCCTCACATACGATAACATCTGCCCCACCATGTGGTATCTCACGTGCTTCAATGCTTCCAACAAAATTAATATCTTTGCACTCGCGAAGCAACGGAAATGTCTCCTTAACCAAAGCATTGCCCTTTTCTTCTTCCGCACCGATATTGACAATCGCCACACGCGGATTTTTCACACCGACAACATTCTCCATATAAATAGAACCCATCTGTGCAAACTGAAGTAAATGTTCCGGACGCGCGTCTACATTTGCGCCACAGTCAATCAGAAGTGATACACCGGACTCTGTCGGAATCAGCGGTGCCAATGGCGGACGACGGATTCCTTTGATTCTGCCGACAATTGTCTGTCCTCCTACGAGTACAGCACCTGAACTTCCTGCCGAAACAAAAGCATCTGCTTCTTTTTGTTTTACCATATTCATAGCAACCACCATTGATGACTGCTTCTTTTTGCGAATTGCCTGTACGGGTGGCTCCGCCATCTCAATAACTTCCGGTGCCTCCACGATCTCAATTCTTTCCTTCGGATACGGATATTTGTTCAATTCTTCCTGTACGGCATCTGTCTGTCCTACCAGATAGACTTTGATGTCTTCACGGGAAGCAACCGCATCCACCGCTCCCTTGACGATCTCTGCGGGCGCATTGTCTCCACCCATCGCATCGAGAGCTATCTTCGTAATAGTCTGCATGGTTTCTTCCTCCTTATGCATCTATTAGAAATAGTACTATATATCATTTCATAAATCAACGATAAATTTATTGGATTTCACGTTAATTTTGGGTTATTTTGTAATCAGATGCAAATTATCACTTCGAACAAAAAAATCAAGAGCCCGACGCTTGCGCCGAACTCTTGATTCTTTCATGTTCATCCTTAATTAGTCCTGTGGAATGATCTCTTTTTTGTTATAAGATCCACAGTTCTTGCATACTCTGTGAGGCATCATTAATTCGCCGCACTTGCTGCACTTTACTAAGGTTGGAGCAGACATTTTCCAGTTTGCTCTTCTCTTATCTCTTCTTCCCTTAGAAGATTTATTCTTTGGACAAATTGACATTTGTTTACACCTCCTTAAACTTGTTAAATATATCTTGGATTGCTGCCATTCTTGGATCAAGCTCTGTTCTCTGGCAACTGCAGTCTCCCTTATTCAAGTTCATACCGCAGACTTTGCAAATTCCTTTGCAATCATCCTTGCACAGAACTCTCATTGGCCAGTTCACCAAAATCTCGGCGTAGACAAGTTTATCTACATCCAGTTCAAACCCAATCAGGTAATCCGGTTGTTCCATCTCATCATCCACAAGACCATCTTCTTCTATGCGAAGCTTCTTATCAATGTCGAAATGGATTGGTGTCCGAACTTCTTCAAGGCACCTTGCACACGGAATCATAACTTCGATATCTACCGTACCGCTGATGAACACAGTTGCATTCTCCTCGTTACGGATATGAAGCGCTACCGGTGCTTTGCTGATGATAGGAAAATTTCCTAACCTGGAACGAAACGCATCAAGTGTAATTTCCGCTTCCTGTGTCAGCTCCTTGTTTATGGACTTCGTAATCATTGAAATATCAATATTCACAGTATTCTCCTATTCACACCTAACCAATTATACATATGGTATCTTTGTTTGTCAACAAATTTTTACAACTATTTGCAAGTATTTTTACTTTACACCATTTTCTTACTTAACGAGTGCAACTGTCTCGCGGCAGATTGCCAGTTCCTCGTTGGTCGGAATCACACATACCGTCACTTTTGAATCCGGTGTAGAGATAACCTCTTCAACGCCACGGATATTGTTCTTCTCTTTGTCAATTTCGATTCCAAGATATCCGAAGTATGCAAGAATCTTCTCGCGGATGAAAGATGTGTTCTCACCGATACCTGCAGTAAAAGCGATTGCATCTACTCCATTCATTGCTGCTACATATGCACCGATATATTTTGCTACACGGTAAGCAAATACCTCACATGCATCGATTGCTCTCGGGTTGCCCTCATTGTAAGCAGCCTCAAGATCACGAAAGTCACTGGATACACCGGACATTCCTTCTACACCAGACTTCTTGTTGAGTACTTCCATCATTCCGTCGATGTCAAGATTCTCTTTCTTTGCGATAAACTCCATGATAGCAGGATCGATATCACCGGAACGTGTTCCCATAACAAGTCCCTCAAGTGGCGTCAATCCCATGGATGTATCAACACACTTACCATTTACCACTGCGGAAATGGATGCTCCGTTTCCGAGATGTGCAACGATGATCTTGGAATTGTTCAGATCCATGTTCAAATACTGTGCGCAGCGTTTAGACACAAAACTGTGGCTTGTTCCGTGGAATCCGTATCTTCTTACTTTGTATTTCTCATAATATTCGTATGGCAGACCGTAGAGGTATGCTTTTCTAGGCATTGTCTGATGGAAAGCAGTATCAAACACGCCAACCATCGGTACGTTTGGCATCAGTTCCTGACATGCACGGATACCGATTAAGTTTGCAGGATTGTGAAGTGGTGCAAGTTCGTTACACTCTTCTACCTTTGCAAGTACTTCTTCATTTAAAACTACAGACGCAGCAAATTTCTCACCACCATGCACTACACGGTGTCCTACTGCATCGATCTCACTTAAATCCTTTACCGCACCACTCTTTGGATTATGCAGTGCTGTAAGAACCATCTGAATGGCTTCTTTATGTGTTGGCATAGGAGCTTCGGTAATCTCCTTATCCATTCCTTCTTTCTGATATACGAGTCTTCCATCGATACCGATTCTTTCACATAAGCCCTTGGCAAGTACCTCTTCTGAATCTGAATTGATCAGCTGATACTTAAGGGAAGAGCTTCCACAATTGATTACTAATACGTTCATTTGCATTCTCCCTTGTCAATTTAGTTTGTGATTTTACACAATAATCTGTCCCTATTATAAACATATTTTTGCCCGCATACAAGTGGAAATATTGGAAATTATATGCTATGATTCTAAAAAAAAACAAAGGGGAAAATTATGAAAGTTGCAGGCGTCATTGCAGAATACAATCCATTCCATAACGGGCACAAATATCAGTTGGAACAGATCCGTCAAAAAACAAAAGCGGATTATATTATCGTTGCGATGAGCGGAGATTTTCTACAACGTGGCGTTCCTGCCTTGACGGACAAATATAACCGCGCCCGGATGGCATTATCTGCCGGTGCAGATCTGGTACTGGAACTTCCTGCGGTATGGGCAACTTCTTCCGCAGAATATTTTGCTGCAGGTGGTGTCACACTCCTTGGAAAAACCGGTGTCATTGACTATCTCTGCTACGGATGTGAGACAGTGGATACCGACCTGTTTCATGCGATTGTCTCTGTTCTTTCTGAAAATCTTTCCGGAAACACTTCTGCAGGTTCCGGAAAATTTCAGGAACATCTCTCTACTCTTTTAAAAAGCGGAGTATCTTTTCCAACTGCACGGAGCAAAGCGGTTGCTGCCTGTCTGCCAGACGTTCCTTCCGAAACAGTTGCCTCTTTTTTATCTTCGCCCAACAATATTTTAGGATTGGAATATGAGAAAGCACTCCGCCGGTGGACTCAGGAACAGAATTCTTCTATTTCTTTTTCTGGCAGACAAATATCCGGCATTCCGTTGCAGCGTGTCGGAGAAGGCTACCATAGTAACCGGATAGATGGCAGCTTTGCCTCCGCTACGGCAATTCGAAGCGCCCTTTTTTCCGCATGTTCCACAGATATTTCTTCAGCAGAATCCATTCCAGCCACATCTGCTTTCGCACAAATCCAATCCCAGATGCCGGCGGAATCCTTTTCGTTCTTACAAACAAACGGCTTTGGTTCCCTGTTGGATACCGATGACTTTTCTGATGCTCTCTATACAAAACTGCTGTTGTATCAGCACTGTGGATACGAAAATTTTGCTGATTGCAGTCGCGAACTGTCTTGCAAGATACAAAACTATCTGCATCAGTTTGTATCTTTCTCCCAGTTTGCGTCCCTATTAAAAAGTAAAGAGATTACGTACACGCGTATCTGCCGCGTGCTTTTACACATTCTTTTAAATATCATGCAGGAGGATTATGCTGTTTCTTCCATGAACGAACGCATCTCCTATCTGCGGGTGCTTGGTTTCCGAAAAGATTCTGCACCTCTTCTTTCTGCAATCAAAAAAGAAACATCCGCCCCTTTGATTACCAAAGTTGCTGATGCTTCCCATGTGCTTTCCGGCGACCGGTTCTGGCAACATGATTTATTCGCTGCCAACCTTTATCGCGGAATTTCGTCCATCCACCAGGGGCTTACACTGCCGAACGAATATCAACATCCGCTCGTGATTGTATAAGTACCCCTACACATTCTAAAGTTCCATAATGATTTCTCTGGCCAGACTCTCTTCGATTGGTTTGGCAAACACGCCCGGTGCGAATTCCACCACATCACCGATTCCCTTCTGTAGTACAAAACGAAGTTTTCCATCACGTACTTTCTTATCGGTATAGAGTTTGCGCACAAGCGCCTCCCTGTCTATGTAATCCGGAATGTGTGTCGGAAGTCCCGCACGGTCATACAATGCGATTACGCGTTCCGCTTCTTCCTCAGACATATAGCCAAGCCTTGCAGAAAGCATAACCTCTGCAGCCATGCCAATACCAAGTGCTTCTCCGTGCAGGAGCTGGTAATCGCTGACCGTCTCTATTGCACGTCCAACCGTATGTCCCAGATTCAGCACTTCACGCAATCCGCTCTCGCGCTCATCTTTCATTACGATATGATACTTAATTTTGCAGTTGTTCTCTGCGATATATTCACATGCGAACTTCTGGAAGCTGAATATATCATCTAAATTTTCTTCAATGAATTCAAACATATCCAGACTGCCAAGGCACGCATGTTTGATTGTCTCCGACAGACCGCTTACCATCTCTCTATGTGGAAGTGTCTTCCATGCTGCAATATCAATATATACTTTCTGTGGCTGATTAAACAGTCCAATAAGGTTGGTTGCCAGTGGCGTATCCACCGCTGTCTTTCCACCTACCGATGCATCCGCTGCCGCAAGCAGTGTTGTCGCATAATTGATGAAAGGAACTCCTCTGCCATATGTTCCTGCGATAAAGCCTGCCAGATCAGTTACAACACCACCGCCGATTGCGATGATTGCACAGTCTCTGCGGTATCCCTTTTCGAGCATTGCATCTTCAATTCGTTCCTTTGTCTTACGTGTTTTGCTTTTTTCTCCAGCCGGGAATACAAATAAATCTACTTTATAACCGGCATGAATCAGTTTTTCGCAAATCGGTTTTGCATACAGATCCCGCACATTGCTGTCCGTAATGACTGCAAGTTTCTTGACTGAGCCAAGCAGTCCAGTCTCCAAATCATTTACCAGCTGATCTTTGAGATTGTATCCAATCTCAATATCATAACTGTCATCTACCACTTTTTTCAATTCTACGTTAAATACGCTCACTTTATCACCTCTGTTCTATTCAATTCCGACCGCATGCTTCGCAATCCGGTCTGCTTCTTCATTGCCTTCTACGCCGGAATGTCCCTTTACCTTGACAAAGGTAAGTTTTAACCGGCTGCGTATAGACTGCACATAATCGTAATACGCAATAGTTCCCTGTTTATTGCGTTTCCACTGACCGGTCGCCCACATTTCAATTCCCATATAATCATAATATATGGTAAGTTCCGTGAGTCCAAGTTCAAGTGCTAATTTCATGGCCGCCATACTTCCTAAAACTTCTCCTGCAACATTGCGCATGGCAGCCATCTCCGGGTCAGTCCCAGATCCCTGTACCACATGGCGCTGCCCGTTTGTAACAAGGAAACCACCATATCCGTATACAGAAGTTGCTGTATTAAAGGAACCATCCACGAAAGCATAATGCTCCGGCTCCTTTGAAAACGCCTGCTTTGTCTCTTTGCCGGAGTTGTTTTCTATTACCATTTCATCCCCAACAAACGCAAGAGCCTCTTCTTTTGTCTTAAAACTCTTGTATTTTGCTCCAGGGTATCCATCTACCACTTTCTTGCAAATGTCCCATGAGTAATAAATACCGGGTTTTCTGCCGCATCGGACAGCATAATATTTTCCTGCCATACTTCCTCCGCTAAGCTATTATTCATGCAGTTTTTCAATGATCTGCTCTTTCAAATCATACGCACGATCCTTTACCGTTCTGCCCGCTGTACGCGAAACAAGAATTGCCGACACAAGTTTCGATGCCACATCCATATGTCCGAGTTTATATGCCATGCTTGCGACAAGATAATTCACGGTATGCTCATCCATGCCGCAAATCGGAAAATTTTCGGATGCAATAGCATCAATAAACCCTTCGTATGCCTGTTTATAGTACGCGTTTTCCTGCTGTCTGCATGTCTGAATTTTTTCCGCCACATCTGCACGCTGCTCTGCTTCCAACTGTTCAATTTGCCCACGATACAGCCATGAAATTTTCAAACAGATATATGCTTTCTCACTTGCACGCCCCTTCTTTACAATCGCATTGTAAAAAGCAAGTTTATACCGATCAATTGCTTTATCATAGGAGTACGGTGTAATCTTTTTCTCCTCATCACCGTTTTCAGCAGGATGGAACTTACTGCAGACACCTTCCCTGATCAACATTTTCTGACCTCTCGTCAAATCGGTAAAAAATCGGTTAAGTGCCGTATAACCACAATATGGACAAGACACCACATCATATTTAATAGTGTCCACATCCGGATGACGGGGTCTCAAATCAAAATCCGATTCCAGACGACGCACACGACCTGTCTTCACCACTCTGGTACGAAATGTACTGTCGCAAACCGGACACTCCACATTCTTATCAAGCAGATACTCCGCTTCCTTCTCCGCTGTCATATTTATATTCTCCCATCTATTCTTCGCAATTTATTTTATGCCGGATTTTTCGGCAGCTTAAAAGAACTCTTCAATGAAACAATGCGGTTGAATACCGGCTGTCCCGGTTTGGAGTCTTTATAGTCTGCGCAGAAGAATCCCTGACGTACAAACTGGAAGCTCTCATATGGCTTTGCTTCCATCAGGGCAGGCTCAACAATACTGTCTGTAAGTATTGTAAGAGAATTTGGATTCAGGTTCAGACTGCCGTCCTCATTGTATACACCAAGTTCTTCATTTACGATGTTCTCATACAGGCGAATGGTTGCTTTCTGTCCATACTCTGCAGAAACCCAGTGAATCGTTCCTTTGACTTTACGTCCATCCGGGCTGTTTCCACCCTTAGATGCCGGATCGTACGTACAATGGATTACTGTCACATTGCCATTCTCATCCTTTTCATAGCTTTCACATTTCACGAAATATGCGTTCATCAAGCGCACTTCATTGCCTGGGAACATACGGAAATATTTCTTAGGCGGCTCCTCCATGAAGTCATCTCTTTCGATGTAAAGCTCTCTTGTAAACGGAACAGTTCTCTGTCCAAGCTCCGGATTCTCTAGGTTGTTATCTACCGGAAGCTGCTCTACCTGTCCTTCCGGATAGTTGTCAATAACAACTTTTACTGGATCAAGCACTGCCATCATACGAGGACGTTTCATCTTCAAATCCTCACGAATACAGTACTCTAACATTGCATAATCCACGGAGCTGTTTGCCTTGGAAATTCCACATAATTCTACAAAATTCTGGATAGATTCCGGTGTATAACCTCTGCGGCGAAGTGCTGCAATGGAAACGAGACGCGGATCATCCCATCCGTCAACTATGTTTTCTTCTACAAGCTTCTTAATATAACGCTTTCCTGTTACAACATTGGTCAGATATAATTTTGCAAACTCGATCTGTTTTGGTGTATCATCCGCACTTGTCTTATACCCAAGCTCGGTAACAACCCAGTCATAAAGCGGTCTGTGATCCTCAAACTCAAGCGTGCAGATGGAATGAGTAATTCCTTCGATTGCATCCTCGATTGGGTGTGCAAAATCATACATTGGATAAATGCACCATTTGTCACCGGTATTGTGATGTGTCATATGAGCCACACGATACAGGATTGGATCGCGCATATTAATATTGGAAGATGACATATCAATGCGCGCACGAAGCACACGGCTTCCGTCCTCACATTTGCCCTCTTTCATCTCTCCAAAAAGCTTCAGGTTCTCTTCTACGCTTCTGCTTACATATGGATCTTCTTTTCCAGGTTCTTTTAATGTTCCGCGGTATTCACGGATTTCATCTGCATTCAGATCCGACACATATGCTTTGCCTTTTTTAATTAATTTGATCGCTGCTTCATACATCTGGTCAAAATAATTGGATGCAAAAAAGAGTCTGTCCTCCCAATCTGCGCCCAACCATTTAACATCTGCTTTGATAGATTCTACAAATTCAAGTTTTTCTTTTGTAGGGTTTGTATCATCGAAACGAAGATTGAATTTGCCACCATATTTTTTGGCAAGTCCATAATTCAGAAGAATTGACTTTGCATGTCCGATGTGAAGATATCCATTCGGTTCCGGAGGGAATCTTGTTGCGATTGTCTCACAATGTCCCTCTGCCAGATCTTTCTCTATGATCTGTTCAATAAAATTCTTGGAAACTGTTTCATTTTCCATATTCGTACTCCTCCAGCCATATTCCTATTGTTCTTTGATTATAGGGATATATACTTTTTTTGTCAATAGACGCATACATACCGTATGTATGCGTCATATATGCTTTTCACCTTACCGGTCCTCACGGAAATAGCTCCGTCCCAGATATGCCGGTCCGCGATTTTCCTGTTTCATCCGCGTACATCCCACAATGAGAATTATAATCGTTACGATATACGGAAGCATCTGTGCAAGTTCCGTATTAATTTTTATTCCAATCAGGGTCGGTACATAATTATATGCCCAGTAACACAATCCAAACAGATAGGATCCCCAGATTGCTCTGATTGTATTCCAGCGGACAAATATAACGAGTGCAACTGACAGCCATGCCAGTGCTTCAATGGCATCACCCGAAGCCGTCGCCCAGGTTCCGTTACCATAGTCCAGCACATACAATACGCCGCCAAGTCCGGTGATACCGGAGCCAACGATGATCGCAATGTATTTGTATTTTGTCACGTTGATTCCCGCTGCATCTGCCGTGGCCGGATTCTCGCCCACAGCACGCAGATTCAGTCCCGCTCTGCTTCTTGTCAGGAACAGATGCAATATGATTGCCACTATAATTGCCACATATACCATAAATCCATAAGAGAAAAACAGATCTCCGATCACACCTAATTTATGAAGCACCGGAACTTTTGCAATAAATACTTTGTTGGCGAACAAAGCTTTTGTTGTCACTGCGCCTTCCGGGATCACATAGGTTCCGAAGAATTTTCCCACACCGACACCAAAAATTGTCAATGTCAGACCAACGACATTCTGATTTACCAGAAGTGTTGCGGTAAGAAAGGTATAAACCGCGCCGGCAATGGCACCTGCGATAAATGCAACTCCCACTGCAATGATTGCACATAAAAATGCGTTCGGATCTGCAACCGCGTTCTCATATGCATATGCCCCGGCAAAACCAAATGCCCCACCGATACACATGATACCCGGTGTACCAAGATTCAGGTGACCGGCTTTTTCTGTAAGGATTTCACCCATAGCTCCGTACATTACGATCGTTCCAAATACGACCGCACGAACAATCCATCCAATTAACGTTGCCATACTATGCTACCTCCTTATCATGTTTTCCACGGAAATTTAGTTTGTAATTAACAAAGAACTCACTGCCAATGACAAAGAAAAGAACCAGTCCGATAACAATTTTCGAAGCACTCGCATCGAATCCGCTGCATTTGTCTGCTACATGGGAAGTTCCTCTTTCAAGGAAAATAACAAACACTGAAATGACTACCATAAGTCCTGTGTTAAATTTTGCAAGCCATGCTACGATAATTGCTGTAAATCCGTATCCTCCGGCTGTGTTAGAAGAGGAAATAGAATGGTCATGTCCTGCAACCGTCATCATTCCACAAACACCACAAATAATTCCGGAAAGAGCCATTGTCCGGATAATAACCGTCTTCACACTGATCCCCGCATATTCCGCAGTCCGTTCGGATTCGCCGACAACCGAAATTTCATATCCATGTTTTGTCTTGGACAAATAAAAATAAATACCAATCGTAAAAATAACAACCGCGATCACAAGCCAGGAGTTATCACTTCCAAATAGGGTAGGAAGATATCCGGCTCTGGTTCCTTTGTTGAGCTTTCCAAGAGATGAAGCTGCGCCTTTCCATTTATTATAGAAAAAGTCAACCAGCTGGATTGCAACATAGTTCATCATCAGAGTAAACAGTGTTTCGTTTACGCCCATTTTTGCTTTAAATATCGCCGGCAGGATTGCCCATACCGCGGCAAGTGCAATCGCAGAAATCACCATAATAAGATACAAAAGTGGCGCTGGTACATTTCCACAATATACCATAACGATTGCGGTCGCCAGACCTCCGGCAAGTACCTGACCCTCGGCACCACAGTTCCAGAAACGCATTTTAAACGCCGGTGCCAACGCAACTGCGATGCACAGAAGTTTTGCTGCATAGAACACGGTATCTCTCATATAAATCGAATTTCCAAATACGCCTTCCCACATATAGGAAAGGGTCTCTCCTGCGGAGATTTTTGCTGTCAGATGCACAAAAAACACAACCAGAAGCATTGCCATCACAATAGAACATGCACGAATCAGTATATTTTTGTACAGAGGCATTCCGTCCCTTTTTGTCACGCGAATCAACGGCTCTCTATTCATGATCTGCACCTCCCTGTTCCTTTAAGTTTGTCATCAACAGACCAACCTCTTCTTTTGTTGTTGTGCGGGCATCTAAAATTCCATTTACTTTTCCCTCACAAAGCACCAGAATCCGATCGGACAATGCAAGCAGCACATCCAAATCTTCCCCTACATAAATGACTGCCACACCTTTTTTCTTCTGTTCGTTCAAAAGACGGTAGATGGTATATGAAGTATTGATATCCAGTCCACGGACTGCGTATGCTGTCATCAGAACGTTTGGCGCATTGGCAATCTCGCGTCCCACCAGAATTTTCTGTACATTTCCACCGGAGAGTTTGCGCACAGGCGTATTCACCCCGGTTGTCACAACGTCCAGACTATCCTTGATCTTGTATGCCAGCTTTCTTGGTTTTTTCATAGAAAGAAATGGTGATTTTCCATCGGTGTAGCTTCGAAGCAGCATGTTTTCAGTCATTCCCATAGAGCCGACAAGTCCCATTCCCAGACGATCTTCTGGAACGAAAGACAAAGCCACACCGTACTCACGAATCTGTTTTGGCGTCTTGTCCAAAAGTTCCTCCGCTTCTTTTCCCGGTGCTGTATACTGGATGCTGCCCCCCTCTTTTGTTACCTGCAAACCGGCAATTGCCTCAAGAAGCTCCTTCTGACCACATCCGGAAATTCCGGCAATACCAAGAATTTCTCCACTGTATGCTTCAAAGTTGACATCATCAAGTACCGAAACACCATATTCATTATCAACCGAAACATGTTCCACTTTCAGGCGTACTTCTTTTTGTTCTACGGACGGACGGTCAATGTTCAGTTCCACTTTCTTTCCAACCATCATCTCAGTCAGCGAACTCTCGGTCGCTTCCGAAGTCGGGACCGTTCCGACATACTCGCCTTTTCTTAAAATGGTTACACGGTCAGAAACACTGAGTACTTCGTTCAGCTTATGTGTGATGATAATGATTGCCTTTCCGTCAGCTTTCATATTCTGCATCACTTTAAAGAGACGTTTGGTCTCCTGCGGTGTCAGTACAGCTGTCGGCTCATCCAGAATCAGAATATCTGCACCACGATACAGTACTTTTACAATCTCAAGTGTCTGCTTTTCTGCCACAGACATGTCGTACACTTTTTTCTTGGGATCTACTTCAAATCCGTATTTATCACAGATTTTCTGAATCTTCTCCTCAACCTGTTTACGGGACTCCTTTTCTTTTAATCCAAGTATTACGTTCTCAGTTGCAGAAAAGACATCCACCAGCTTAAAATGCTGATGCACCATACCAATCCCCAGTTCCAGTGCATCATGTGGCGAACGGATGGTTACTTCCTGTCCTTTGATAAAGATCTGTCCTGCATCTGGAAAATAAATACCGGACAACATGTTCATCAAGGTTGTTTTTCCACTTCCGTTCTCACCTAACAGCGATAATACCTCTCCGTATTTCACTTGTAGGTTCACCTTGTTGTTCGCCACAGCTGTTCCAAAAGTCTTGGTAATATTTCGCATGTCAATTGCCAGCTTTTGTTCTACTTCACCCATTTATAAATTCCTTTCTAGAAACACATTATGGGAGCATATGGCAGATACCACATGCTCCCTTCTTTCTATTACCTTATGGTACGTTTTTAGTTTGCGTTCAGTTCTGTAATACCATCAATTCTCAATGTGAAATATGGTGCAGCACGAAGTACAGACTCTTCAAAATAAGAATTTCCATCATCATCTGTAACAAGTGCAGTCTTTGTATCTCCCTTGTAAACAACGGTATTTGTTGAGTAATCTACATAAGAAAGATCAACCTTTGCATCATCTTCTGTGATCTGTTTTCCATTTACGGTAAACTTGGATGTATCAAATACGTGTAAAGAACCATCCTTAAGTGCTGCTTCAACTTCTGCGACCTTGTCTGCAGTGCCTTCTGCAACGTTTGGCCCAAGATCTGTGATTGCAACTGCATCATCATTGAATCCTTTTGACCAATCCTGCGGAATTTCTTTTCCGTTTAATACATCGCTAAAAAGCTCCTTGTAGTATGCAGACCATACGTTGGTAGCACTGGTAAGTGCTGCATCCGGTGCAACATCAAGCATGCTCATGTTATATCCTACAGAATAAACAACCTGTCCGTTCTGCCATGCTTTCTCAACCGTATCCGGAGCTCCGGTAGAATCTGCGTGCTGTCCGATGATCACACATCCACGCTTGATCAGCATATCTGCCGCAGCTGCCTCACCGTCGATATCAAACCATGAATTTGTATACTGTACGTCCATGACAACATTTGGAAATACAGACTGGATACCAAGGAAAAATGCGGTATATCCGGAAACTACCTCTGCGTATGGGTAAGCGCCTACATATCCGACCTTGACATTTCCCTCTTCGTCATATCCGTCTTTTGGAATCTCACCATTCTTATCAAGTTCTGCAATCTTCATACCTGCAACGACACCTGATACATAGCGGGACTCATATACATTTGTAAATGCATTATAATAATTGTCCAATCCTGAGATTGCTGCGTAGTCACCAGTCATTGATACGAAATTGACATCTGTAAACTCTTCTGCCGCTTCTGCAATGTAATCCTGATGTCCATAACTGTTGGAAATAACAAGTGTACATCCATCAGCAACCAGTGCTTTGGCTGCGTCGTAGCAGTCTTCAGACTCGTCAATACGTTCCTTCCACTCAATGTTATTTTCTGGAATACCTAATTCCTTTGCAGCTTCCTTGATACCATCGATGTGAGCCTTTGAATATGTCTCTGTCTCATCACCGATTAAGATTGCTCCAATTTTCAAATCAGAAGCAGCTTCTTTTCCACCTTCTGCTGTTGCCTTATCTGCATCTGCAGCACCTGAACCGCATCCTGCAAACAGGGATACAGAAAGACCTGCAACCAATAACAAACTCAAGATCTTCTTTTTCATAATGTTTTCCTCCTGTCGGTCGACCTTTTTCTTTTTCACCCTACCAAAGTAGCACACTAAATTTTTTCAGTCAACGCATTTGTGTCAAAACCAAACAGAATTTGACACAAATTTTACAAATCATTAGGATACCTAATATTATTTTTCAGAAAATCTTATAGTCGTTATCGCACATGCTGATGCGTAAACAGATGATCCTGACAGTATTCCCGATTGCCGACGCATTTGCTGCAATAGCGGAATTCCAGCTCCGGATTTGTAATTTCTGTACGTCCGCAGATTGCACATTTGTGCATGGAAATTCCGGAACCAGGACGTGGCGCAGACATCTGCGACCGAAACTGCTTCTGCCGTTTTCTCTGCTTTCTGGAAAGACGCATCTTGATTGCATGGAAAAACCAGAACATATGCAACACCGGAACAAGGATTGGCAGGCTTTGCAGCGTTCCAACGATAAATGCCAGTAGTTGTCCACCTGCACCATTTGAACCATATGCCTGAAAACCATTCACGTAACACATCACAACAGCATATCCCACATAAACCAGCTCGAATACAAGCATCCACTTCATTTTAATCGGAAGTACAAAATACAGGCGAACCTCCGCATCCGGCAGACAGATGGCAATTGCAAGCAGCATGGACATGAGAATATAGTACGGTGTAAGATTCGGGCTGACATCAACCTTAAATATCAGTCGTAAGAGAACATATGCAATCATTCCCGCGATATCACACCAGAGAACACCGCCCCACACGAACAGATTCAAACGAAATGTTCCGATCAGGCTTTCCAACTGACTGCCCCACATAAACACACAGAACAAAAACAGCAGTCCGAAAATATCCAGTGATGCTGTCGGGATAAAAATCCAGCTGATCAGTCTCCAAATCTGACCATGTAAAATATCATATCCGGAGAATGTCATATACGAAAGGACCTGTGGAACGGCCATCGCCATCACCAGTCCAATGATCTGTGCAAATACCAAATACCGGGAGAGATTAACGATTGCGTATCTTCCCCACTTCTTTTCCATTTTGTCTATCCAGTTCATATTTTTCTCCTAACTCTCGTTTCTTGCATTTAACTTCTTGTATTATACTTTTTTGCAGACTTGCTTGTCAATGAAGGTGCTCATTCTTAACAGAATGTTTATTTTTCACGAAAATCGTTTCTTATTTTATAAAATGTTTATTTTTTCGCTCATTGTATTTTGTTCGCCCTTGTCGTATAATGTTGTATGCTTATGAGCGGTATGATTACTTACCTATTTATAATAGACACTAAGGCGGAGGTTACTTTTTATGGAAAATAAATCCTTACATAAACTTGGAATTGACATCGGATCTACCACAGTAAAAGTGGCTGTGTTAGATGAGCAGGACAATCTGCTTTTTTCTGATTACGAACGTCATTTTGCCAACATTCAGGAAACACTGACTTCTCTGATCCAGAAGGCATTTGATCAGCTTGGTGAGCTTTCAGTAGCTCCAATGATCACCGGTTCCGGCGGTCTCACCCTCGCCAAGCATCTTGAGGTTCCGTTTGTACAGGAGGTAATCTCTGTTTCTACAGCACTTCAGCACTATGCCCCGCAGACAGATGTGGCGATTGAGCTCGGTGGTGAAGATGCCAAAATTATATATTTTGAAGGCGGTAATGTTGAGCAGCGTATGAATGGTATCTGTGCCGGTGGTACCGGTTCTTTCATTGACCAGATGGCTTCTCTTATTCAGACGGATGCTTCCGGACTCAATGAATATGCCAAGAACTACAAAGCAATCTATCCGATTGCAGCCCGTTGCGGCGTATTTGCCAAAACCGATATTCAACCGCTGATCAATGAAGGTGCAACACGTGAAGACCTGTCTGCCTCCATTTTTCAGGCAGTTGTAAATCAGACGATCAGTGGACTTGCCTGCGGTAAACCAATTCGTGGACATGTGGCATTCCTTGGCGGACCACTGCACTTTCTTTCTGAATTAAAGGCTGCTTTTATCCGCACACTCAATCTGGACGATGAGCATGCGATCACACCGGACAATTCCCATCTGTTTGCAGCAATTGGTTCGGCACTTAATTATAAAGAAGACTCTGTTACCACGCTTTCCACTTTATTAAAGAAGCTTTCTTCCGGTATCAAGATGGAATTCGAAGTAGCCCGCCTGGATCCGCTTTTTGCCGATCAGGCAGACTATGACGCATTTACCAAACGTCATGGAAACAATCATGTACAGACCGCAGACCTTGCATCTTACGAAGGAAACTGTTATCTGGGAATTGATGCCGGTTCTACCACAACAAAGATTGCATTGGTAAGTGAGAATGGTGACCTGCTGTATTCTTTCTACAGCAACAACAACGGAAGCCCTCTGGCTACAGCAATCCATTCCATTCAGGAAATCTATGAAAAGCTGCCGGAAAAAGCACATATTGTTCATTCCTGCTCTACCGGATACGGCGAGGCACTTTTGAAAGCCGCGCTGATGCTGGACGACGGCGAGGTTGAGACAGTTGCCCATTATTACGCAGCTGCTTTCTTCGATCCGAAAGTTGACTGTATCTTAGATATCGGTGGTCAGGATATGAAATGTATCAAGATCAAGAATCAGACCGTTGATTCCGTACAGTTGAACGAGGCATGTTCTTCCGGATGTGGTTCCTTCATCGAGACTTTTGCAAAATCATTGAATTTCTCAGTACAGGATTTCGCCAAAGAAGCACTTTTTGCAAAGAATCCAATCGATCTTGGAACAAGATGTACCGTATTTATGAATTCCAAAGTTAAGCAGGCGCAGAAAGAAGGTGCCTCTGTCGCTGATATTTCTGCCGGACTTGCATATTCGGTTATCAAGAACGCTTTATTCAAGGTTATCAAATTATCCGATGCCAAAGATTTAGGCGAAAATATTGTTGTACAGGGTGGAACATTCTACAATGACGCTGTACTCCGAAGCTTTGAGAAAATCGCAGGTGTCCACGCAACCCGTCCGGATATCGCCGGAATCATGGGTGCTTTCGGAGCCGCGCTCATCGCAAGAGAACGTCACGAAGAAGGCTACCAGACAAGTATGCTTACCATCGAGCAGATCAACGAGCTTTCCTACACAACAAAGCTTGCGCGCTGCCAGGGATGTACAAACCACTGTCTGCTGACGATCAACAAGTTCTCCGACAACCGTCAGTACATCACCGGAAACCGTTGTGAACGCGGACTTGGAAAAGAAAAGAATAAAGAAAACATTCCAAACTTATTTGAATATAAAAACAAGAGACTTTTTGACTACAAACCGCTTTCCGCAGAGGAAGCGACCCGCGGAACTGTTGGTATTCCACGTGTTCTGAACATGTACGAGAACTATCCATTCTGGGCTACGTTCTTCAAAAAGCTCGGCTTTTCTGTTGTACTGTCTCCGCAGTCTACGCGAAAGATTTACGAGCTCGGTATCGACAGTATTCCGAGTGAGTCCGAATGTTATCCTGCAAAACTTGCACATGGACACATTGCATGGCTCATTCACCAGAACGTGGACTTTATCTTCTATCCGGCAATTCCATACGAAAGAAATGAATTTCCGGATGCAAACAACCACTACAACTGTCCGATTGTTACTTCTTATTCTGAGAATATTAAAAATAACGTGGATGAAATCACAAGCGGTCAGATGCGGTTCTTAAATCCGTTTATGGCTTTTACCAACGAAGAAGTTCTCTCCCAGCAGCTGGTTGCCTGCTTCAAGAAAGAGTTCCATATTTCCGAATCCGAAGTCCGCGATGCGGTCTCCGAAGGCTGGAAAGAATTAGAAGTTACACGCCTTGAGATGCAGAAAAAGGGTGAAGAAGTATTAAAATATATGGAAGAAACTGGTCGTCGCGGTATTGTTCTGGCAGGACGCCCATATCATGTGGACCCTGAGATCAACCATGGTATTCCGGAACTGATCAACTCCTACGGTATCTGTGTACTGACAGAAGATTCTATCTCCCACCTTGGCAATCTCGAGCGTCCGCTCATCGTTATGGATCAGTGGATGTATCACAGCCGTCTTTACTCTGCAGCAAACTATGTAAAGACAAGAGATGATTTGGATCTCATCCAGCTAAATTCCTTCGGATGCGGTCTCGATGCCGTAACAACCGACTGCGTCAATGACATTCTGACAGGTTCCGGCAAGATTTACACCTGCCTGAAAATCGATGAAGTAAACAACCTTGGAGCAGCACGTATCCGTATCCGTTCTCTTCTGTCTGCAATTCGCGTAAAAGAGAAAAAACACGAGAAGCGCGAAATCCATCCGGCAAATTACGAGCGTGTTATTTTTACAGAGGAAATGCGTAAAAACAACTACTCCATCATTTGTCCGCAGATGTCACCAATTCATTTTGATCTGCTCCTTCCTGCATTCCGTGCAGCCGGATACAATCTGGTCATTCCAGATATTCCTGCAAGAGAATGTGTAGATGTTGGGTTAAAATACGTAAACAATGACGCATGCTATCCATCCCTTATTGTCATTGGTCAGATCATGAGTGCTGTAATGTCCGGCAAATACGATATGACAAAGACAGCTATCCTGATTTCCCAGACTGGTGGTGGATGCCGTGCGACCAACTACATTGGTTTCATCCGCCGTGCGCTAATCAAAGCCGGTTATCCGGATGTTCCGGTTATCTCCATCAACATGGTCGGACTGGAGAAGAACCCTGGTTTCAAGATTACACCTAGTCTCATTCAGCATGGTCTGTACGCGCTTGAGTTCGGTGATATCTTCATGCGCTGTCTCTATCGTGTTCGTCCATATGAGGCAGTTCCGGGTTCTGCAAATGCTTTGCATGAGAAATGGAAGAAACGTGTCATGGAATTTGTTGGAAACACTAAGATTCTTTCTCATCGCAAATTCAAGAAGATGTGTCGTGAAATTATCCGAGATTTTGACAATCTTCCAATGACCGATGAGAAGAAACCTCGTGTCGGTGTCGTTGGTGAGATTCTTGTTAAATTCCTTCCTGCGGCCAACAATTATATCGTTGATCTGCTTGAATCTGAAGGTGCAGAAGCTGTCGTGCCAGATTTGACCGATTTCCTGCTCTACTGTTGTTATAACCAGAACTTCAAGGCAGACTATTTAGGTGCCACACAGAAGTCTAAGCGCATCAACAATATGCTGATCCGTTTCTTTGAGTGGATCCGTAAAGCTGCCAGGGATGAACTTGCAAAGAGTAAACATTTTAAGCCTACTGCTTACATTCAGGATCTCGCAAAGGATGCAGAACACATTGTATCCATCGGTAATCAGACTGGTGAAGGCTGGTTCCTGACCGGTGAAATGTTAGAGCTGATCCATCAGGGTGCTACAAACATCGTCTGCGCACAGCCATTTGCATGTCTGCCAAACCATATTGTAGGTAAGGGCGTAATCAAAGAAATTCGCCATGAATATCCCGGTGCTAATATTGTAGCGATTGATTATGATCCGGGTGCATCTGAAGTAAATCAGTTGAATCGAATTAAATTGATGCTCTCTACTGCACAGAAGAATCTCAAGAAAGAGATAAACAAATAAAGTGTACGTTAAAAGGACTGCCGGAAAACGGCAGTCCTTTTAACGTAAGTCTATACGCGTCTCATCTTTTTATTCTTTACGTAAGTAATTCCATTTGAAGATTGCACTTCCAATAATAATCAGATATCCCACCAGACTCATCCAATCCGGAATCTGCCCGAAGAACACAAATCCCAGCAATGCAGCAAACAGCACCTGGGTATAATCAAATACTGAAATTTCCTTTGCCGGTGCTTTTGTATATGCCTTGGTTATAAAGATCTGCCCTCCGGCAGCACTGACTCCCGCCATCAGCAGACAAAGAAGCTGCACCGCTTTCATCGGCTGAAATTCTACGGTCAGAAACGGAAGTGTACACAGGCAGGAAAATGTCGAAAACACCATGACGATAATCGGTCCACGTTCTCCCTTTTTGCCAAGTTTACGCACAAATGTATAAGCAATGCCAGCTCCAAGACCGCCAATTACTCCGATCATTGCATTGACAAACTGCATATTAAATGCCGGTTTTACAACAAACACAGCACCGATAAATGCCGCTACAACACATGCCCATTCTACTTTGTTTGCTTTCTCCTTTAAGATAAAATAAGACATCAGTATTGCAAAAAATGGTGACAGCTTATTTAAAATATTTGCATCTGCAATATTCATGTGATCGACGGCATAAAAGTTGCAGATTAATCCCACCGTGCCACAAAAGCTTCGCATAAGCAAATCCGGCCAGCTGCCTTTCTGTACATGAAATCCTTCTTTTGTACGTGCAAGCATAAATGCAGCCACAAGAACTGCCACTGCATTTCGAAAGAATGCTTTCTCCATGGTAGGCAAATCACCCGACAAACGTACAAAAAAGCTCATCGAGGCAAAGAAAAATCCTGCCAATATGATAAATAAAATTCCCTGTTGTTTCTCTTTCATTATTTCCACTTACTTTCTATCAACAATTCTTTACATATATTTTTGATTTCAAAGCATCAGCGGTCTTTGCTTTCCGTGCGATTCTATGATACTGCGGTCGGATCGTAATTTCCGGAATCACAGTTCCTCTGGGCTGTTCTAACAGAAAACGCACTGCCTCTGCAATCTGCTCGCTTTCCAGATAGCATCCAGTTTCTTTTGCACAGGTAAAATCCGCATCCCGGTACAAATCCGTATCTGTCATATCCGGATGTATTGTCGTCACCTTAATTCCGTACTTGCGCGCCTCTTCAAAAAGGCTTGCGCCAAAGCTGGTCAGTCCTGCTTTTACTGCACCATATGCACAGCCATGCGGATTATTCTGTTTTGCTGTGATGGAGGAAACATTGATGATATGTCCTCTGTTTTGTTTTAGCGTACGAAGCAGACGATTCGTCAGGATCATCGGCACTTCCAGATTGGTACGCACCAGTGTCTGAATCTGTTTTACATTCAATTCTTCATGCAATCCATAATACCCCACACCAGCCGCATTGACTAAGATATGTAGTTGTGTACTCTTTGCAATCTCTTTTGCCATATCGCACATCCGCTGCGTCTCTAAAAGGTCACAGACCTTTGTATGGAACAAGGGGTGCTTTTCTATATAGGAAGCAACCTCTGCTTTTGAAAAATCACGACCGAATCCATATACCTCATATCCAAGATTACACAATTCTTTTGCAATGGAAAACCCAATGCCGGAACTTGCTCCCGTTACAATTGCACTCTTTTTCTGCTGCATTATCTTTTTCACTCCCTGTCCAAAAAAATACGATTACGCGGAATACGCTTTTCCAGCTCTTCCACCAGATACTGTTCCATCTGCTCTAACAGAGACTTTGGATACTGATAGATGCCACCTTCATTGACAAACGGGAACTGCACAATCACGGAATCCGGCTCCACACGCCTTATTTTCTTCATGTAATCCTGTGAAATGCGGAATGCTCCAACACTCACATCCATCACATCTGAAAAGTGACAACCCTTTTCAGCAAAAGCCTGATCAAATGCTTCCAACAGATTTCCATAATATTCTTTCCAATTTGGCAGATACAGCATCGGATCAAAACACAACCTTACAGCAAAGCCTCTTTTGACTCCTTCTACAGCACAGGCAATACGTGCTTTTGCCGACGGTGTCTTTTTCTCACTGGCTACAATCATTTCCTCCGGAGCCACAGTAAATGCGTAAATCACATTGGATGCTGGTTCACACTGCTCCCACATCTCCATACGTGCACTTTTTGTTCGAATCTCTATTTTCAGATTCTCATGTTTTTTTGCAAAATCTGCCCATGCTGACGCATATCCGGTCAGAGAATCCATCGCAAGAAGATCCGTATCATAGGACACACACAAATAGATTTCACTCTTTGCCAACATCTCTTCGAGCTTTGTAAAATAATCTTCAAGATTGACAAATATAACCATATGCCCGGACGGATACATACCTTTCAGATAACAATAACCGCAATCGAACATGCAGTTCATCATTGTCGAACAGTAATAGAAATGCTCATTTCCAAAATCCTGACAGGGTTTCGCCCCCTCATAAATAAAATGATCTTCTTTCTTAGCAAGAATCAGATTCTGCGCCTGATGCTGCTGGACATATTGCTGTCCTCTCCGGCAAAACACATCTTTATAATGTCCAATGGAAATCACTTGTGCATTTGGAAAATGCGCCAGAATTTTCTGCGTTCTGGGATGTGAAAGAATACGTTCCTCCACATATATATGGGAAAAAGCACTGTTATAACCATTTTGTGCGTAATTCATTGAGTATTCTGCTCCCTTCCCTTTTATCTTTACATGGTAGTTTTTCACTGTCGTAAAACGGCGCAAGCAATGTGTTTACATCTATACCGGCAAGCTTCCAGTATCGCATCAGCTGACGCACGGTAGCTTCCATTGTTTTTGAACAATGCAGATCTTCTGCCAACTGTCTTACACGATCTTCAAAAGCCGTCTCCTGCATAGCCAGCTTCCACTCTTCCTCCTGAATATTCGTCTGTAATTTTTCATCCAAATACGCGGCAATTTCTTCTCCTGCCTGATTCATAATGTTGCAGAAGCGTTTTTGAAATTCCTTCGGATCCTCAGCATGAATATCTCCATGATCTGTGACAACCTTTAGGAAAAGCATCTGATGCGGTCCATAATAAAAAGCTGCTCCTTGATAGAAAGCTGCCGCCTCCATGTCATAAATACAATCGTCAGCCAAATTCTCCAGCTTTTCCTTTTCTACCGTATGCAGACATGCTTCCGCAAACGGATGCTGGTATAACATGTCCGGATAAAATGTACGTGCCGTCCATTCTTCTACTATTTTATTACAGATAAATATACTTCCCACTGCATGATCCTTCGCCGCACAACTTCCATAATTTACGATAACATCCTCCCCTTTTGGCGGGTATAAAGTTGAAAGTTCTGCGATTGCTACTACCATATTGATTTTTCCGACTCCGGTAATTACCACACGGATATCTTTTTTTTCATTGGAAAACATTTGAAAATGTGTTACTTTAGAATCTTTCTTCAGCTCGAAATATTGTATTAGATATTGCGCTTCTGCATAAAGCGCACAATAAATTGTGATCACCGTTGTTCCTCTTGTTTCTATCTTTTTCAGGTTTCATAACCTGTTCCATCTATCTCTTGAACGTCAGCCCATGCAAAATTTGCTTTCAGCAAATAGGCTGACACTACATACCAAGTTTTTCATAGAAAACTTGGTACTATCTACAATATATTCTAATTTTTCTTGTTCTGCAAGGAGATATTTATAAGGATTCCAAGTAATTATTTCTGATTTTTTGAATATAAAAGAGAGCGAGCCACCGCTTTCGCGATGGCTCGGATTTACACTAGGAGCAAAGTTTCCTTTGCGGAGATAATATTTATAGAAAACGGTTTTAACCGATTTTCCCGATTTTAAACAGCTGCGAGAGCTTTGCCAAGCGCCTCACATGCAGCTAATGCATCAGCATCCGGTGCTTCCTGACAGATAACGCCTTCGCCACCGCTGATTGTTGCACCAGCACCACTCATGCGCTCTTCCCAATCACGCATCCACTGGCCATCGCCCCATCCGTAAGAGCCGAACAGACCAATTGTCTTTCCTGAACAGATACCTTCTACATCTGCAACAAATGGCTCCATCTCAGCTTCTTCCAAGACTTCAGCGCCCATAGCAGGGCATCCTAAAGCAAATGCCTTGCACTCTTTTAAAGCATCTAATGCAGCATCACCAACATATACAACAGAAACATCTGCACCTGCATCACTTGCACCCTTACCGACTGCCTCTGCCATTGCCTGCGTATTTCCTGACTGGGACCAATAAACCACACATACTTTACTCATTTTCTTTTCCTCCTAAACAGCTATTTCTTTTATACTTTCATCCCGGTAAATTTCAAAGATCAACCGGATTCCAATATCATTTGCCAACAGACGAATCAGTGTTTCTCTTGCTTCGTCATATCGTGTAAAAATGTGTTTCTTTGCTGGAACATCCGCATATACTTTCCAATATCCGGAATACAGATAATTCTTACCGTTATTTTCCATAAAGCCGACCACATCTTCTACCGGATATCCAAGGAGCAGCCCCATCTCATGAGGGAACTGCTTTCCCTGGTTCATATGTGCCTGATATTTTTTGCGAAAACTATGCAATACGTTCTCCAAAGAAAAATCCTCGTATCCAAGCTTTCTGAGCAACTGCTGTACTTCCGGCTTAAATATGTAAGCTTCCAGCTTGGCTTTACGATATAAGAGGAAGGCGGTTTTCTTTGTTGTCCGCATAACACAAAAACAGGTAATTCCGGATCCCTGTACAAGATCCATAACCAGGTCTTCGTTTTCAGCTGCAACCATGAGCAGATTTGAAATCTTGATTCCTGTAATCAGTGGGGCACACTGCAATGCAAGCTGAAACTCAACGCTGTCCTGATTCATTGTTCCCATCATGCGAAAAATTTCCTGGCACATAATCCATCTCCTTACATATGAGTTAGTTATCTCTAACGCATATTAAATATAACTAATTCAGAACATTTTGTCAAGGCTGTTGTTTGAAAAGAATTCTCAATAAACAAGTTCAAAAAGTATAAAAAAGAAGACCCACATACTTTTTGTATGCAGATCTCCTTCGTATTATACACTGATTTTGTACATATTTTTCCGACTGATTGCACCGATATCTTCTAACGTATTGATCATACGATATACTGTGGCTGCACCGATTGACGGGTCCTTTTTGGATGCCCGGTAATAAATCTCTTTACAGCTTGAGCACTCGTCTTCAAGAATGATATCCAAAAGCATCAGACGCTGCTTCGTAATTCGGCAGCCGTCCTCTTTCAGCCGCTCGATGATGATTTGTTTTTGTTCCTGCTGTTCTGCTGACATAACTGCCTCCTTTGAATCTTATTTTGTAGCGATTTTTACATTTTCCTCTAATGTTGTACTTTCCTTATAAGGACGAACAAGCATATAGATGAATCCGATAATGATAGCGATTGCTACGATTGTCCAGAATCCAAATGTTGCCGCACCTGTGAATAATCCACCGATCTGGAAGATACATAAAGATACAAGGTATGCAAGACCACACTGGTATCCGATTGCAAACCAGAACCATTTTGCGTTGTTCATCTCACGCTTGATTGCTCCCATTGCTGCGAAGCAAGGTGCACATAAGAGGTTAAATACTAAGTAAGAGTATGCTGCGATTGCAGTCATGTTTGCAGAAAGGTTTGTCCAGATTTCTTCTCCGGCCTCTCCGACTTCTCCATAGTGGAATAGGATACCAAATGTACCTACTACGTTCTCTTTTGCTACTAATCCGGTAACAGCTGCCACTGCAGACTTCCAGTCTCCCCATCCAAGTGGAATGAAAATCCATGAAATGCCTTTACCGATAGCTGCCAAGATACTATAATCGATTTCTTCATCAGAGAGCATACGGAAGGATCCATCTACAACTCCGAAGTAAGTTGTGAACCATACTACGATGGTAGATAACAAAATGATTGTTCCGGCTTTCTTGATGAAAGACCATCCACGCTCCCACATGCTGCGAAGTACGCTGCCTACAGTTGGAAGATGGTAAGATGGAAGCTCCATAACGAATGGTGCCGGCTCTCCGGAGAACATCTTTGTTTTCTTTAAGATGATACCAGAGCAGATGATTGCTGCGATACCAACAAAATATGCAGACCATGAAACCCATCCTGCGTTATCAAAGAATGCACCTGCGATCAAAGCGATAATTGGAAGCTTTGCTCCACAAGGAATAAATGTGGTTGTCATAATTGTCATACGACGGTCACGTTCGTTTTCAATTGTACGGCTGGCCATAACACCAGGAACACCACATCCTGTACCAATCAGCATAGGAATGAATGATTTTCCTGATAAACCGAATTTACGGAAAATACGGTCCATGATAAAGGCAACACGCGCCATGTATCCGCATCCCTCAAGGAATGCAAGGAAGATGAATAATACAAGCATCTGTGGTACGAAACCAAGTACAGCACCGACACCGGAGATAATACCATCAACGATCAATCCGCTCAGCCATGCAGCACATCCAATGTTGTCAAAGAATGACTGTGCACCAGGAATAATCCACTCACCAAATAAAGTATCATTTGTCCAGTCTGTTAAGAACGCTCCAACGGTTGTTACGGAAACATAGTAAACAACGAACATAATCAATGCAAAAATTGGTAATGCAGCAAAACGGTTTGTTACAATCTTATCGATCTTGTCAGAAGTTGTAAGCTTTTCTTTTCCGGTTGCTTTCTTTACACATTTTCCAATGATAGAAGTGATGTATGTATATCTTTCGTTTGTGATAATACTCTCTGTATCATCATCCATCTTCTCTTCCAATGCATTGATTTCTGCTGATACATCCGGAACAGCTGAAAGCTGATCCGAAATTTTTGAATCACGCTCGATCAATTTGATTGCGAAGAATCTCTTCTGTTCTTCTGCAACTGTGCTTCCAAGCTTATCCTCTACTGTGCTGATACAGTTCTCTACATCAACCGAAAATGCATGTACACGATTAACTGCTTTCTTCTGCTGTGCTGCAGCTACTGCTTTCTCAGCAGCCTTTGTTACGCCAGTTCCTTTCAAAGCAGAGATTTCAACTACTTCGCATCCTAAAGCATCACCTAATGCTTTGATATTGATCTGGTCACCGTTCTTTGTAACAAGATCCATCATGTTGACGGCCATAATAACAGGGATACCAAGCTCAATAATCTGTGTTGTAAGATAAAGGTTACGCTCAATGTTCGTTCCATCAATGATATTGATGATTGCGTCCGGACGCTCACCGATCAGGTAATTTCTGGCTACCACTTCCTCCAATGTGTATGGAGATAAGGAATAGATACCAGGTAAATCCATGATCACAACATCCTTGTGTCCCTTTAATTTTCCTTCTTTTTTCTCGACTGTTACGCCTGGCCAGTTACCAACATACTGGTTTGCACCGGTCAACGCATTAAACAACGTTGTCTTACCGCAGTTTGGGTTACCTGCGAGTGCAATTTTAATTGCCATATGATTTCTCCTTCTATTTGCTATCTTCTTACTGTACTTCGATCATTTGTGAATCTGCTTTTCTTAACGAAAGCTCATAGCCTCTTACGGTTACTTCGACCGGATCGCCAAGAGGTGCGACTTTACGAACGTAAACTTCTACACCCTTTGTAATGCCCATGTCCATGATTCTTCTCTTGACAGCGCCTTCGCCCGTAATCTTCGTTACGGTGACTGTCTGACCGATTTTAGCATCTTTTAAAGTCATGTTTTTACTCCTCTTTTCTTATTAGTATTATATGAAAATGTGATTTGCCAGTTCGCGACCAATGGCTACGCGGGCACCTTTCACATTTACAATCATATTTCCGGCTGCTTCTGAAACAACAGTCACGAGTCCACCAGCTACAAAGCCCAGTTCCTCTAAATGTCTGCGTACTTCATCTTTTCCACCGATTCGTTGAATTGTTACTTCTTTGCCTTTCGGCGACATTGTAAGTGGCATCATACTCTCCTTCTTTCTTGATAAAGTTTTTCACTTCTCACGTTTGTTAGTATAAGCTAACGATTATTAGATGTCAATGTCTTTTTTTCGTTTTTTCCAATTTCTATTAGTTTTTTCTCATTCTTATTAAACATCACTTATCATTATCATTTGTTGCTAACATCTCTTTTTTACAACTGATTTTTCTTATAAAACACTGATTTTTCTTATATAAAACTCATTCGCATTTCTTTAAGAACAAAGCCTGATTTTATTGCACAAACATCCATAAATTGCTATATTATAAAAGATACATATATTCCATTTTGTACGTAAGCGTTTCTTAGTTGAAACGCTTTTCATTTATTTATTATAAGGGGGATATTTTATATGAGTAATCAATTTCAAAAGACAGCAAACCGTGTCACATCGGTAAGTATCATTGGCAATCTTTTGCTCTCTGCATTCAAGTTGATCGCAGGACTGCTTGCCAATTCCGGCGCCATGATCAGTGATGCCGTACATTCCGCATCAGATGTCTTCAGCAGTATCGTTGTCATCATTGGTATCCATGTTTCATCCAAAGAATCCGACAAAGAACATCCATATGGTCATGAGCGACTGGAATGTGTTGCAGCAATTATCCTTGCTGTCATCCTTTTCATCACAGGTATTTCCATAGGTATATCCGCAGTCAAAACAATTGCAAGCGGACATTATGCCGATCTGGCCGTCCCTGGTATCCTTGCTCTCGTGGCTGCTGTAATCTCCATCGCTACAAAAGAAGCGATGTTCTGGTACACCAAAGTTAACGCGACCCGTATAGATTCCGCTGCACTTATGGCAGATGCATGGCACCATCGTTCCGATGCACTCTCCTCTGTCGGCGCTTTAGTCGGTATTGCCGGTGCACGTCTCGGATTTCCGATCTGCGATTCGATTGCCAGCCTTGTCATCTGTGTCTTTATCGTCAAAGCATCCTATGATATTTTCCATGACGCGGTTGATAAAATGGTCGACCATTCCTGTAACGAAGGTGATGAGCAGCTTTTAAGAGACTGTATCTGTGAAGAAGAAGGTGTTCTTCGTATCGACGATCTGCGCACACGTGAGTTTGGCAACAAAATCTATGTCGATGTAGAAATCGCCGCAGATGGTGATCGTCCGTTAAAAGAAACACATGCCATTGCCGAACGTGTCCATGATCATATTGAAAAAAAATTTCCAAAAGTAAAGCATGTTATGGTGCATGTTAATCCTTTTGAATAATCTGAATTTCATCCGAATTTTACCTCCGAATTTTATTTTGAAATATATCTTTTCATATTTATTAGTTCATGTTATACTATTGATAAGTGTGAGTAAAATTTTTCTATGCATGGAGGTAATCATATAATGTACGATGTGATAATCATTGGAGCAGGTCCTGGTGGTATTTTTTCTGCCTATGAGCTGATGCAAAAAAATAAAGATTTAAAAATTGCAGTATTTGACGCAGGTCATTCTCTCGAAAAGCGTCATTGTCCAATTGATGGGGATAAAGTAAAAAACTGTATCAAATGTAAAACATGTGCGATCATGAATGGTTTCGGCGGTGCAGGCGCTTTTTCTGATGGAAAATACAATATCACCAACGATTTTGGTGGTACTCTTTATGAATATATCGGACGCAAGCAGGCGATTGATCTCATGGAGTATGTTGACAAGATCAATATGTCTCACGGCGGCGAAGGAACTAAAATGTACTCTACCGCCGGAACTAACTTAAAAAAGCTGTGTCTGCAGAATAAATTAAAACTGTTAGATGCCTCTGTCCGTCATCTCGGAACAGACATCAATTACGTTGTTTTGGAGAATCTCTACAATGAAATGAAGGATCATATGGATTTCTTCTTTGATACTCCAATCGAAAAAATCGAAGTATTAGACAACGGTGATTACCGTGTTGACACAAAAGACAACAGTTATGACTGTAAGAAATGTGTTATTTCCGTCGGACGAAGCGGAAGCAAATGGATGGAAACTGTCTGCAATGATTTACATATTCCAACCAAATCCAACCGCGTGGACATCGGTGTCCGTGTCGAGCTGCCTGCAGTCATCTTCTCTCATCTGACCGATGAACTGTATGAAAGCAAAATCGTATACCGTACCGAGAAATTCGAAGATAACGTTCGTACATTCTGTATGAATCCATACGGCATGGTTGTTAACGAAAATACAAACGGTATTGTAACTGTAAACGGACACAGTTATGAAAGTGCAGATTTGCGCACAGAGAATACCAACTTTGCCCTTCTTGTTGCAAAGCATTTCTCTGAGCCATTCAAAGACAGTAACGGATATGGCGAAAGCATTGCCAGACTTTCCAACATGTTAGGCGGTGGAGTCATCGTGCAACGTTTCGGTGACCTTGTCCGTGGACGTCGAAGCAACACTAAGCGAATTGAAGAAGGCCTTGTCACCCCTACCCTCGCAGCTACACCAGGTGATTTAAGCCTTGTTCTTCCAAAACGTATTCTCGACGGAATTATCGAAATGATCTACGCTTTAGACAAGATTGCACCGGGAACAGCAAATGACGATACTCTCCTGTACGGCGTTGAAGTAAAATTCTACAATATGGAAGTAGAAATCGACGAACATTTACAGAGTAAGTATCCGGGTCTTTATATCATCGGCGACGGAAGTGGCGTTACACATTCTCTGTCCCACGCGTCAGCATCCGGTGTATATGTAGCAAGACATATCGCAGAAACAATTTAAATTACACGAAAAGGAGCCATTTCGGCTCCTTTTCTTTACTTCAAATTGCTTTTTAGTGTAATCGTGCTCTTTCCATTACCGCCACCCGGCTGATACGGTCCAAAGCATACAACGACGTTTCCATCTTTATTCAGGTAGAATTGGAAATCTTTCATCTTGGTATCTTTCAAGATTTCATCCTGTCCGAGTTCTCCAAGTTCGCCATTCTTTTTTTCATATTTTGCAAGAATCTTTTTTCGAATTTTTGTATTGCTTCCAGATACAACATCTGAAATACCTAGCTTCTTTCCTGTTTTCAAATCAAACGTCATACCATCTGTCCAGATATTGGATACGCCACCTGCGAACCAGTAATGGTCATAGGAAAAAGAGATGTATCCCTTTTGATTGTATCTTACCTTACACGTAGAAGTCAGTTCATATACTACCTTCCGATTCGCAGCATCATCTTTGCTGTCGGTTTTGACATAATCCCAGAGATTGTCTTTCTCTTTCTGCGACGCTGTGTATCCCGCTTTCAACGCCTTATTGATCTTTTTCACAGCCTTTGAAGTTCCAATCAGTGTTGGCATCGTATACGTGTACTTGCCTTTGATTTTTCCTGATTTATAACTTTCCGAATAGTCAATCGTCAAATATGATATATTGTTTTGATTATTCCCAGTATAAACTTTCGGCGAAGCCTGCACTTTGCCGGCTGACAATCCTGTAATTGCCAGTACGCCCGCCAGATATAATGCAAGCACTCTCATTTTTCTTTTCATAGTTTTCTCCTCTTTTCATAGAAAGCTTGATACTTTTTCTTGAACATCAGCCCATGCAAAATTTGCTTTCAGCAAATGGGCTGACGCTTCATATCAAGTTTTCATAGAAAGCTTGATACTTTTCCTTGAACATCAGCCCATGCAAAATTTGCTTTCAGCAAATGGGCTGACGCTACATATCAAGTTTTCACAGAAAACTTGATACTTTTATTATTTCTGCTCGCGACTTTCGTTCCGATATTGAATCGGTGTCATATCAAAACTCTTCTTGAATGTACGGTTAAAATGCTCTACATTCTGATATCCAATAGCATAAGCGATATTCTCAACGGTCATATTTCCGTTTTTCAGAAGCGTCTTCGCACGTTTCATACGAATATGTGCCACATGCTCTCCAAATGTCTTTCCGGACTTATCTTTGATATACTTGGACACGTATGGCTCAGATAAATGGAACTGTTCCGCAACGCTCTCCAATGTAACTGTCTGATAGTTGTTCTGAATATAATTGAGCATAGCAGTCAGACGTTCATCCTGTCCTTCTTCATTCTGCTGGATCTGTGGCAATTTGTTTACCGCAACTACCAGTGCACTGATAGATGCCTTAATAATATCTTCATCCATACCAACGCCCCAGTAATTCTTTCCATCACAGGTAATTCCTACATATGCGATGGCTTTTGAAGAAGAACCATGAGAAAGTGCATGTTCCTCATAAGTAGACAGTTCATAGCTGATGCCAAAGAACTGCTTTAATGTATTGCTGACAGCGTCCAAACGGCCGTTACCATTTGCATCTACAACCGTTGTCTTTCCTCCAAAATTAATGCTTGCCTCAGCCATAATTCCATCATTCTGCTTGAAATGGCACTCACCAATGGTAAAGTAAGGCATACGGTTCACATAATTTTCCTCAAAAATCTCATATACCCACTGTGGAGAAAGTTCTTTATGTTCCTCATCAGAAACCTGCTTTACGGCATATCCAACTTCCTCTCGCATTGCAACAGGCATAGAAATAGAAAAGTTCTGTTTCAGAATATAACTGATTCCTCCCTTTCCGGACTGGCTGTTGATACGGATAACATCGCCGTCATAAGTTCTTCCCACATCCATCGGATCAATTGGAAGATATGGAACGGTCCATGTCTTAAGCTTCTTTTCTTCTCTCCATGCCATGCCTTTTGCAATCGCATCCTGATGCGATCCGGAAAATGCAGAGAATACCAGGTCTCCGGCATATGGAGCACGATCATTTACCTGCATTCTTGTCAGACGCTCATATTTTTCTCGAATCTGTGGCATATTAGCAAAGTCAAGCTTCGGATTGATACCATAGGAGAACATATTCATGGCAAGTGTGATGATGTCTACGTTACCAGTACGCTCACCATTTCCAAACAATGTTCCCTCGATACGGTCAGCTCCTGCTAAAAGTCCCAACTCAGCATCGCTGACACCACAGCCTCTGTCGTTATGTGGGTGAAGGCTTAATACTACATTGTCACGGTATTTCAGGTTCTTACTTACATATTCAATCTGTGTTGCAAATACATGTGGCATAGCTGTCTCAACCGTTGCAGGAATATTGATGATTGCCTTCTGCTTCTCACTTGGCTGCCATACATCAAGAACCGCATTGCAAACCTCAACAGCATATTCTACTTCTGTACCATGAAAACTCTCCGGGCTATACTCAAAAGAAAAATCTCCATCTGTCTCAGATGCCAGTTTCTTTAATAATTCTGCTCCATCTACGGCAAGCTTCTTGATCTGTTCCTTATCTTTCTTAAACACCTGTTCTCTCTGAGCCACAGACGTAGAATTGTACAGATGAATTACTGCATGTGGTGCACCTTTGACTGCTTCGAATGTCTTTTTAATGATATGCTCTCTGGCCTGTGTCAGTACCTGTACCGTTACATCATCCGGAATCATATCACGTTCGATCAATGTACGCATAAAAATAAACTCTGTCTCAGATGCTGCCGGAAAACCAACTTCGATTTCCTTAAATCCGATATCCACAAGCATCTGGAAGAATTCCAGCTTCTCATCCAGGCTCATTGGCTCAATCAGCGCCTGGTTACCATCTCTTAAATCTACCGAACACCAGATAGGTGCTTTCTCTATGTAATCTTTCTTTACCCAGTCATACTCACATACTGGTGGAAGGAAATACTGTCTCTCATACTTGTCAAAATTCTTCATAATGTTCCTCTTTTCTAAAATTAAAATATATCAACAACTATGATAGAATTTTATCACAGTTATTGATATATGCAATGATTAAATTTAAACAATTTAGTTGATATTTTTTATTGTTTTTGTTATTTTAGCCCCGCTTTTTGATTCTTCTGCGTCTGCGGCGTCTTCTCGGCTTCTGTCCGTTCTCTGCACGATACGCCTGGATTGTCTTCCAGATCTTCGTGTAATCACGCTCGAAAAGTTCCTCTGAAAGCTGTAATGCCAGACACTCTTTCGGCACCATTTCTACGATCTTATCTGCCACAAAGCGCTTACTTTTGGCTTTGTAGGCAGGCATCTCATTCAGTTCCTGAATATGGGCCAGTTCCGGTCTCCACAAAATTTCAATTTTGTTCGTCCACTGCATACCATGATTTAATTTTGGTTCACGCATCCTGTAAAAATCAATGCCCGTCTCCGTCTGTTCCACGGTTATGATTCCCCAGTGCTCCGGGACATGTTCTGCAATATGGGCTCCATGTTTTGTACCCACGACGACATAATTGTAATCATAATAGAGATCATAATCCTGAATCTGCCGCTCCAGCCGCACATAAGAATCTGCATCGCTTTTAATCTCGATTCCGTACAACGCATCCGGAACAACCATGACAATATCCGCACGTGACTGTCCCATTACCTGTTCTTCCAAAAATCTTACTTTTCCATATGTCTCTTCCAGGAATTCAAAAAGAGGTTCCCGGATATCTTTATCGTATAACATTATTTCTGCAGTTTTGCATCTGCCTTTGCCTGAAATTTATCATTAAAAACTACAAAGCGCTCATGCTCTCCCTCTCCAATCAGTCCGGCTTCATCAAAAGCTTTCACTGTAAATGTAAGGGCGCGTCCGTCTACTTTTACAAGTTCTGTCTCACATGTAATTTTCATTCCTACCGGAGATGCCGCTACATGTTTTACATTCATAAGAGTTCCTACGGTTCCGCTTCCTTCTTCCAGATAAGGCTGTACGCTCTCCCAGGCAGTCTTTTCCATCAGGGCGATCATGGCAGGTGTCGCAAACACATCCAATGCACCGCTTCCCATTGTCTTAGCTGTATTTTCTTCAGAAACAACCACTTCCTGTGTACCTTTTATGCCTTCTTTTAACATATCGTAATACTCCTTTTTCTAAAATTTACTTCATACTATGGTACCATTTTTTCGGCATGATGTCCACAGTTTATAAACTTTTAAGAAATACGGAAATGCCCTGTTTTTCGGCATTTCCAGTGTTTTTGTTAGCACTCATCCAAAAAGAGTGCTAATTTTCTATTGACTTTTCCAAATGGCAGATATATCATTTTTTGTATCGAATACTTACGAATTAAAACAAAGGAGATGCATATACAATGACAAATAAACATGGTACTTTATCAATTGATAGCGATAATCTGTTTCCTATCATAAAAAAATGGTTATATTCCGACCACGATATCTTCTATCGTGAATTAATTTCCAACGGCTGTGATGCCATTACCAAATTAAAGAAACTGGATATGATCGGGGAATATACTCTCCCTGCCGATTACAAAGCCAAGATTCAGATAATCGTAAATCCGGAAGAAAAGACTCTGAAATTCATCGATAATGGTCTTGGAATGACCGCAGAGGAAGTTGAGGAATATATCAATCAGGTTGCTTTTTCCGGTGCAACTGATTTCGTAGAGAAATACAAAGACAAATCTGATGCAGATCAGATTATTGGTCACTTTGGTTTAGGTTTCTATTCTGCATTCATGGTTGCAGATGAAGTTACCATCGATACACTTTCTTATAAAGAAGGTGCGACAGCGGTTCACTGGGCAAGTGACGGTGGCACAGAATTCGATATGTCTGACGGAACCAAAGAAGGTGTCGGTACAGAGATTACTTTGTTCTTAAACGAGGATTGTCTGGAATTTGCCAACGAATACCGTGCGCGTGAAGTAATTGAGAAATACTGCTCTTTCATGCCAACTGAAATTTATCTGAGCAAAGCCAACGCTCCGGAAGAATATGAGACAATTGACAAAGAAGACAAACTGGATACCGATACCGTTATAGAGGAAATACACGAGGAAGCTAAGACAGAGGAAAAGGAAAACGAGAATGGCGAAAAGGAAGTTGTAGAAGTTTCCCCTGCCAAAGATAAATTAAAAATTGTAAAGCGTCCGGTACCATTGAATGATACACAGCCTCTTTGGACCAAGAGCCCGAGTGAATGTACAGACGAGGATTACAGGGCATTTTACCGCAAAGTATTTATGGATTACAAAGAGCCTCTGTTCTGGATTCATCTGAACATGGATTATCCATTCAACTTAAAGGGTATCCTCTACTTCCCGAAAATCAATACCGAATATGATTCCATCGAAGGAACCATTAAGCTTTATAACAATCAGGTATTTATCGCAGATAACATTAAGGAAGTTATTCCGGAATTTTTAATGCTCTTAAAAGGTGTGATCGATTGTCCGGATCTTCCACTGAACGTTTCCCGTTCCGCTCTGCAGAATGACGGATTCGTAAAGAAGATTTCCGAATACATCACCAAGAAGGTTGCCGACAAACTGATCGGTATGTGCAAGACCGAAAAAGAAGCCTACGAAAAATATTGGGATGACATCAGTCCATTTATCAAATACGGCTGCTTAAAAGATACAAAATTCTGCGATAAGATGAATGATTACATTCTCTTCAAGGATATCAATGATAAGTATCAGACTCTGCCGGAACTCCTCGTTCCAGTGGAAGACGAAAAGAAAGAAACTGATGATTCCAAGGCTGATGATGCTGCAACAGAAGCAAGTAAGACCGACGATGCTGCAGAAGAAAAAGAGCCGGAACGCAGCACAATTTACTATGTAACAGATAAGGTACAGCAGGGTCAGTATATCAAAATGTTCAAAGAACAGAATATGAATGCTGTAATCTTAGATCATAACATTGATACTTCTTTCATCACACAGCTTGAGCAGAGAAACGAACATTATCAGTTCAAACGTATCGATGCAGATGTCACAGATGCGTTAAAGAGTGATGATACTGCAGATCTCACCGAAGAGACTACTACACTCTCCGATCTGTTCAAAAAGACTTTGAATAACGATAAGCTTACTGTAAAAGTAGAATCTTTAAAAGATGCAGATGTTGCTTCGATCCTTACTCTTTCCGAGCAAGGAAGACGTATGCAGGATATGATGAAGATGTATGCTGCCGGTGGCATGGGCGGTATGGATCCAAACATGTTCGCAGCAGACCAGACACTTACCCTGAATGCAAACAATGCACTGGTAAAATATCTGTTCGAGAACAAAGACGGCGAGCACGCTTCTATGTTTGCAGAGCAGCTGTATGATCTGGCTATGCTTTCCAACCAGCCATTGTCTGCAGATGCAATGAGCAAGTTTGTAAAGAGAAGTAATGAAATTATGTTGTTACTCACAAAATAAAATGTGTCACAAAAAAATGGACTATGCACTTTAATTGGTGCGTAGTCCATTTTTTGTTTTATGTAATTTCATAATGTAGTTCACAATGATCGCCACAATACTTCCGATTGCAATTCCGGCAAACACATCCGTCGGAAAATGCACGAAGTTATACAGGCGTGAAAATGCGATCAGCGTTGCAACTGCAATTGCTGCTGCCCCCGCCCTTTTGTGATAGAACCATATGGTTACTGCTGCCGTGAAACTATTCATGGAATGCCCAGACGGGAATGAATAATCACTCGGATTCTTGACAAGCAGTGTTACGGTCGAATCGATCCAGCAGGGACGCTGTCTGCAAACGAGGTTCTTTAAGATTCCGTTTCCGATCACCAGTACGACAAGCATGGAAATGATCATCTGTACACCACATCTTCGCGTCTCTTTTTTTATCAGGCAAATGACCGATATGATAATCCACAGGATTCCTGCATTTCCCAAAGCGGATAATCCTACCATGATCGGGTCAAGAACCGGATTATGAATCTTCTGCAGCGCATAAAGCCATTCAAACTCCCAATTCATCTATCAGTGTCCTTTCGTTTTACTATTCCAGGGTAGCATTTATTCAAAGTATCTATCGTAAGTTTCAAAGAAACTGTCTGTTGTAAAGGACTGCATATCATCTAATTTGACCTCATCCCACAAGCTGTCATTTAACTGGAACGATGCGGAATCTACAAATTTCTGATATTCATCTTCGAACTGTTCTTTCTCCCGCTTTGTCCGAATCGTATCTTTGTTCTTTTCGGTTAGTTCTTTTTCCATCTTGTTCAGACACTTGATAAAATAATAGCCTCCATCTACCTTTATCATATCAGAGCATTCATCATTATTAAGATTGAACGCAATATCCTCTACCTCTTTTGGATACTCCCCTCTTGCCACGGTCCGGTCAACCTCACCGGAACGGTTGTAGTCCTGTGCCACAGTAGCAAAATCTGTTCCTTTCTTTAGTAAATTTTGTACTGTGTGCGCTGACTCTTCGTCGGTCACAAAAATCTGCTGCACATGAATTACTCTGGCTTCGTCATCGCTCACTTCCTCGTCCACACCTTCCGTCAGTGTCTTATAGAGTTTTTCTGCAAGCGCATAATGTTCATATGCCGTAACAATATCTTTCTCTTTGACATCCATGTAAGACTTTTCTTCATCGGAAAGCGAATCATAATAAGATTCTGCCGCAGATTTTACCAGCTTTTCTTCTTCATCGGTCAGACTCATCTTCTTCTGCTGCGCAATCATATCCATACAGTAGATTCTTGCCAGTTCCTGTAATGTCACATCCTTGACATAATCCTCCAAAGAATCACTGCCGAAATCATATGGTTCTAAATCCATGCCATAAGCACGTCCGTACAGATTCCGGTAATTGCACATATACAGCTTGGCATATTTTAATTCGCATTTGTTATTATTGATCTGAAATACTGTTTTATGGCTGTGCAACTGTATGGTTTCCAATCGAATCTGTGTGTTTCCTACTGTACATCCCCCCAGATTGGATGACAACAATCCCACAATTGCCAGTACACAAATCGCCTTACTTTTCTTCATATGCCTTCATCTATCCTTCTACGATCAGGAATCTTCCACTCGGAAGTGCAAATACTTCACTAGCCTCAAGGATTTCGTCATCGCCCATTCCTGCGATATCCATTCCTGCCTCATCAAAATAATCTTTAACATCTTTGAGGTTGTCGCATACGACTGCCATACAATCCTCTAAAAAGTTCTCTGCCTCTTCCAATGTATCTGCTACATTCTCCGGAAAAAGCTGCTGCTGATTCTCTAAAAAATAATTTAATACCTCATCATCATATTCATACATAATGTCGCCCTCCTGTTTTGATATTTCTTTTATTTTTCAGAACTTGCGAATCGTTCCCTTGTATTCGTATTATACCTGACAACGGTTTCTCCTACAACCGTAATTTCATGATTCAAAGGGAAAGGTACCATTTTACTCTATCGGTATTCCCAGATGCTGACTCCGAGCTTTTGCAGTTCCTGGTACAAACGCGCCACCGGAAGTCCTACCACATTGTTATAATCGCCCCGTATCTCCTTAATATGGATAGCAAAACGCCCCTGTATTCCATAGCTTCCCGCTTTATCCATCGGATCACCGCTTTGAATATAACGGTCAATCTCCTCTTCTTTTAATGGATACATACAGACATCCGTCTTTTCAAAAAAGCAGTGTTCTCCGGTTCGACCTTCTTTATCAATGAACACAAATGTCACACCCGTATAGACACTATGCGTTTTTCCGGATAACATCGTAAGCATATGTCTGGCATCTTCCTCATCTTTTGGTTTTCCAAGAATCTGATTCTCATAGGCAACTACTGTATCCGCTCCGATCACAAGAATATCCTGTGGGGTTGCAAGATCGGCATGCTGTTCATTATAAATGAGTACTCCGTAAGCTACTTCCTCTGCTTTTTGCCGGGACAATTCCATAACGACCGCCGACGGATCCGTCTCTGTGATTACTTCCTCTCCCTTTGCCGGACAGATTACAAACTCTGCCCCGATCTGTTCTAACAATTCTTTTCGCCGCGGCGATGCCGACGCCAAAATCATCTGACTCATATACGTACTACCTCCTGTAAGTGGAAAGAATAGAGTAAACATTCCTCCGCTTCTTTATGCACCGTTTCATTGGAAAAAACACGGCTTAATGCATCCGCGTACAGGCGCAACTGTGTCTCATAACGCATGACAAGTTCTTCGCCCTTTTTGATGCGGTCTGTTTTATAATCCAGCAAAATGATATTGTCTTCTTCCATCCAGAACACATCAATGATTCCCTGTACGAGCACATCCTCATGTTGCATAACGAACGGTTTTTCCCGATACAGTTCCCCTTTGCACGCTGCTTTTGCCATACGCATGGCAACCGGACTTTTTACAAAGCCTTCAATCGTTGTAGGAACAATCAGGTTATAATATTCTTCCATCAGCTCACCGGATGCTTTCATCCGATCCAGCTGTTCTGTCACAAACTGCTGCACTGCTTTTGAATCCGTTTGATCGATTTTGGCCAAAGCCATAAAATCCAGACACTCCATCACACGATGCACTGCCGTTCCACGAAGTGCACCCGGATTCACCAGCGATACGGTAGTCTCTTTTTCGTCCCCTTCTCTGGCAAAATCCGGCACATAAGATTCATGTTCTTCCAGCAGGAATTCCGGCACCTGCGCTCCACCCTCCGTCTGATCGTACTGCAATACCATGGAAGCATGCTTTAATTCCGAAACCGAATATTTGCTTTTACGTCCTGCCTGACTTTTATAAGGGTATTCGTAGGAAAACAGTTCCTCATACTTTTGCACATCCCGAAGATTAGCATTCTGTATATGCGCCATAAGCTCCTGATAATCCATCTGCTTTTCTGCAACTTCTTTTACGGTCTCCCAGACAATCTCCCTTGGATCCGTCCATGTAATCGTGTACTTATCCGGATAAGACAGCATTGCCGGCAGCACCCAGTCCAGATAACTGGCAGCGCCCACACGCTCCCGATAACCGATCGGTTTCTTTGGAATTGTGTTTCCAGTGTATTTACCTATCGTCTTTTCCCCATCCTTAATTACGCCTGTGAGGATCAGTTTTTCCTTTGCACGGGTCAGTGCAACATACAGGACACGAAGTTCCTCTCCGAGATTTTCCCTGCGCAGATTATCTGCAATTGCCGAACGGAAAAGACAGTTTTTCTTTACCTTTGGCTTACCGGAAATCTCACAGATTCCCATGCCAAGATCGGGATGCACCACCAGCTTGTCATTGGTATCCATCTGATTGAAATGTTTTGCCATGCCCGATACAAATACAACCGGAAACTCCAGGCCTTTACTTTTGTGAATCGTCATAATACGGACAACATCTGCATTCTCTCCGGTCGTATCTGCCTCACCATAATCAATCTCGTATTTCTGCAACTGATCGATATACCGCACAAAATGAAACAGTCCGCGATAACTCGTCTTTTCATAGTCCACCGCTTTTTCAATCAGCATCTGCAGATTGGCACCCCTGCGATCTCCGGCAGGCATCGCCTGTGCATAATTACCATACCCGGTCACCGCCAGGATCTTTTGTATCAGCTCATGAATCGGCAAATCCCGTTCTTTGCGCAGTCTGGAATAATTCTCATAGAATTCTGCCAATGGTCCTTCTGTGGCTTCCTCCATCTGTTTTAATGCAGCTGCTGCAAACGAAACCGTCGGATCACTGACACGAAGCTGTGCCAGCTCTTCCTCATCCAATCCCACAATTGGAGATTTCAGTACGGCTGCCATCGGAATATCCTGATACGGATTATCCAGAATTCTTAAATAACTTAATATCGTCTGCACTTCGAGTGCAGAAAAATAGCCGGTGGAAGATTCTACATGTGCCGGGATACCATGCTCCCCTAACACAGACACGAAATCCGTTCCCCAGTTCTTCAGACTACGAAACAGAATCACGATGTCTCCATATCGTATTGGTCGAAGCTGTCCACTCGCTTTATCCACGACTTTCTGGTACTTCATCAGCCATTGGATTTTCGTAGCTACCATGTGCGCTTCCATCTGCTTTTTGTCCAGATTCTCCTGCTCCTTAAGCATATCATCCGCCTCATCGAGAAGCAGAAGTTCCGCCTGCATATCGGCATTGGCCGGATAGGACGCTCCGCAGTAAAGTGCCGCATCGTCATCATACGTTACACGTCCCAGATCTGGGCTCATGATTTTATAAAAAATGTCATTGCAGAAATCCACAACTTCCTGCCTGCTTCGAAAATTCTGATGCAGATCAATGCGCTGCTGTCTGGCTTCCTCTGTCGAAAAAAGCGCATACTTTCCCATAAACAGTTCCGGACGGGCCAGTCGGAAGCGGTAAATGCTCTGTTTGACATCTCCAACCATAAACATATTGTGACCGCCCTCTTCATGTCTGGAGATTGCCGTCATAATTTCTTCCTGTACCTGGTTACTGTCCTGATACTCATCAATCATGATTTCTTCAAAATGTCTCCGGAATTCCTCTGCCGTATGCCGACACTTTTTTGTCTTATCATCCACAAGAATCTGCAACGCAAAATGCTCAATATCCGAGAAATCCACGATACGCTTTTTACGCTTTCCCGCAGCCATTGCTTTGGCATACAAAAGAGAAAGCTCCACCAGTTCTCCGGCAATCGGCTCCAAACGGGTTACCTGCTCTAACAGCAATTTCAGATTCATGCCAAAATACTTTGTTTTTATCGTTTCAATCTCTTTTTTGATCGCATTGCGCGTTGTCTGAACGGTTTCCTTCTTGATCGGATCCCCTGTAAATTTCCGGATAGCAGACAGATTGCCAAATTTCAGTCCAGTAAAAAAAGTCTGCATCTGCTCATAATCCGCACAGGCATCCACCTCTTCCAGCAATTTGATATCCTGCTCAATGGTTGTCGCGTATGCAGACGGACCATCCTCTGCCAATGCCAGATGCATCAGATGTTCCAACTGCATCTTCATATCCGAAACCAGCTGTCTGACATGCGTTACGATTTCCTGTATCATCTGTGTCTGTTGCAGTTCTTCTTTATTTTTCACCTGATACGGTGCAACAAGTCCTTCCATCCATTCCAGCGGCCACGGACTGCTCAGTGAAATATGATAAATCTTACTTACCATATCCCTTACCGCCTGATCACTCCTCTTACCGGCATAAGCATCGATCAGATGCAAAAAGCTTTCCGCCTGATTGGCATACTGTCCCTCAAACACTTCCTGCATAACATCCTGTTCTAGGAGTTTCATTTCCCCCTCATCCGCAATGCGAAAATTCGGGTCTAAATTAATCTCCTCAAAATGATTCCACACAACAAACAGGCAGAAACTGTCAATCGTTGTAATCATGGCATTGTGTAATAGTGCAGACTGGCGGCGCAGGTGCATGTCTTCCGGATACTGCTCGCACTGTGCCTCTATGGCGGCTCCGATTCTCTCCCGCATCTCCGCTGCCGCTGCTTTCGTAAATGTCACAACAAGCAGACGGTCAATATCTACCGGATGCTTCTTATCGGTAATTCTTTGAATGATTCGCTCGACCAGCACGGCCGTCTTTCCCGAACCGGCGGCAGCAGATACGAGAATATCACGGTCACGCAGATCAATTACTTTTTGTTGTTCGGTTGTCCACTTCATGATTTCCTCCTACTCCTGTCTCGCCAGATCCGTTTCCATATGGTCGAATACATCATCCTTTGACAGATTTTCCATGTGACGGTATCCATATCCCGGAATCTTTCCCCCGATACCACACACACTGGCATACGGACAGTAATTGCAACTGCACTCCGTCCCGTTCTGATATGGATTTACACTTACATCGCCCGCATAAATCTGCTGTCCCTGTCTTTTTATTTCCGCTGTAACATACCGCTGGATCAACGCAAATTCGTCCGTCGTTGCCACATGGGAACGCGCCATGGAAATTTCTCCTGACTTCTTTAATTCTACCGGAATTACTTCTGATTTACCTTCAAAATCAGCATCCATGCCACGGTAAATCGTTTCATCAGCATTTACCAGTCCATCCGGTCGAAGCGCCATAAGAAGCGCATGTTCCGCCTCGCTCTCGCTGATGTTTTCCTCAGTTTCAAGCACCGGATCATCAATGTGGTAATACAAAATGCCACCCGGAAGAATTTCTTTTTTCGGATGCTTTTTATCTGCCAGCTCCATCGCGGCATTCATATATACGACCAGCTGCAACTGCAGACCCTGGTATATTTTGATCAGATCAAATCTGGTGTTGCCTGATTTATAGTCAATGACTTTCACGCAGAGTTTCTGTTCGTCTTCGTATGTGTCCAACCGGTCAATCCGTCCGGTCAGACGCATCTGCACGTCGTTTGCCAGCTCATATTCCAATGCGGCAGATTGTTCCAGCTCAGAAAACCGGATTTCAAAATCCGTCGGCACAAACGCGCCCGCCCGCACCTGCTTTGTCAGTGCCCATACCGTCTGATCAAAAATATCCTTCATGCGCTTTGTCTGATGCATATTCTGTGCAGAATCAGAAAGACTTGCATTTGGATATCCTTCCAAAGCCTCATCCATCGCTTCTGCCGCCATAAGACCTCTCGCTTCATCCGGTACGCCGAACCAGTCATACTCCGATGCCTCTAACTTCCGGCTGTACCTCTCCAAAGCCTCATGGTAAAGATTACCCATGTCCACGCTCTCAAATCCAGCTGTCTCCCGCTCACGAAGCTGCAAGCCATACTGTAGATAATGCGCATAGGCACAGGCTGCAAAACGTTCTAACCGGGTCACACTTCCTTCGAGTCTCCTGCCGTACAGAGCGCGCGCCACCGCCTGACTGATTGGTGTATTTTTATAACAGCAGTATGCCGCTGTCAAAAGCCCGGTAATCTTTTCATTTTCCGTCTCATCCGTATCCATGAACCACTTCGCCAGAGCAAACCATGCCTCGTCTTTCTTTCCATGAATCAGATAATCTGCTGCCGCCTCTTTTGTATAGAAATCATCTGCCGCCTCAATCTCCTCATATTCCTTAAGTTCCAGCTTCGGAAAAATTCTTCGTATGACAGCCACAAGATACGAAGGACGCAGCGCTTTTCCTTCCCTGTCAATTCTTGCATAACTCATATACAGCTGCCGGGATGGTTTTGTCAGATTGCGGTACAGATAAAAACGCTGGATAAACGCCTGCTCACGCGCCCCGGGTGCAAGCTCAATATCACTCTCTAAAAGCATCTCTCTTTCATATTCAGAGATAATGCCGCCGTGATTGCTGCTTTTTGGAATAAGCCCGTCGTTCACACCTACAAAAAACAGAATCTTTACATGATTCAATCGTGTTCGTTCAATATCACCAATCGTGACACTGTCATATCCAGGTGGAATCACTGCAACGGAAGCAGCCGATAATCCTGCATCAAGAACTTCTGTAAACGATTCTGCATCCAAAGGTTCCTGCCCCAGCAACAGATTATATTTTTCCAAAAGGTGCATGACAATTTCAAAAATCTGTCCGTATTCCTTCGATTTTGTCTGTTCATCCGCTTCTAAGAGCTCCTGCTCTCTCTGCCATAATTGTTTCTCGACATCCAATCTTACCAGTAACTGGTATAATGCCAGAACGCCATCCGATACGCAGGCATCCTCTCTGGAAAATACTTCATACACCGGTTCTAATACATCTGCGATCATTTCCCGGATTTCGTTGAGCTTTTCAAGGTCGTACATGGATTTCTGCCGTGGCATGCGAAGCCAGCGTTTGTTCCATGCCCCATGCCCACGGATTCCCGTAGCCATCAGATAATTATCACAGGCGTCCAGATCTTTCTGTGCAACTGCACAGAAACCACACCGCAAAAAGCGCATCATCGCTTCATAGCTGTAATTGCCTGTGATAATCTCAAGCGTTGCGCGGATAAACTCAATAAATGGATGAAACAACACTTCCTTTGTGGTATCCATAAAATACGGAATCTCATATTTGGTAAACAGCGGGTCGATATAACTCTGATACGTCTCCACCGAACCCGTCACAACCGCGATCTCACGGTAGCGGTATCCCTGCCGCACCAGACGATTGATTTCCCTTGCGACAAGCGTCAACTCATCCTTCGGGGTACGCACCGCTGCAAGGTGTATCTCTTCAACTTCTTTGTCCATTTTTTCGTATGGAGTTCGAAAAAGATTCTTTTCAAGAAATGCCAGTGCCGGCGCGTCACAAAATCGTTTTTTGTCACTGTCCGCCAGTACGATTGGTTCTAAAACCGGAATATGTAATCCATCCGCCATTTTGGAAAGCATATGAATGGTCTTCTTCGACATATCAAACAACTCTTCACTTCCCATACTGTGGTAAAAATCTTCTCTGGCATCCATGGTAAGTGTAATAAGAATACGATCTGTCACCTGAAGAAGTTCCTGCATAAGCTGATTCTGCACCGGCGTAAATCCGGTAAATTCATCAAATACCAGCACACTGTCTCTTAAAATTTCAGAGTCTTTTGCTATTGAAGCAAGTACCGACAAAATCTCTTCATCCGTAATATAACTTCCCTGCATAAAAGTCTCAAACGCACGGTACATTACGGAAATATCACGCAGCTTTGCCGAAAGGACCGGAGAAATTCCAGCTTTTTGCGTAATTTTTTCCAGCTGCTCCCAGGTAATGTTGTACTGCATAAATTCTGAGATCAATGATTTGACCTCTCCAATATATCCCATGCGGTTCATATTCGGACGCAAAACTGTCAGATTTTCTTCCTGCTCACTCGCCAGCTTGCGAAGTACAAGATTCTTTCCCGTCTCTTCGAGCACCTGAATATCGGTTCTTCCCATCTCATCAAACACACGATATGCCAGTCTTTTAAAACTGAGGACATCGATATTCATAATGGCATGGTTCGGCGCAAGTTCAACCAGTTTCTGCTGCGTCTGCATCGTAAACTGTTCCGGAACGATCACGAGATAATTTTTCTTCGGATGCTCCCCCGCCTGTGCCACGATCTGGCTGTATACATATTCGGTTTTTCCGCTTCCGGAACTCCCCAATACAAATTGCAACGACATTTTTCTTCTCCTTTATGTCCGCTTTTTCCCGTATTTAATAAATCTGGGCAAAAATAATGGAAACTACTACCGTAAGTAAACCGGATACCGCTATGGAAAGGCTACTCATTGCGCCTTCGATCTCCCCCATCTCCATAGCCTTGGCGGTACCCATCGCATGGGATGCCGAACCGATTCCGATACCTTTCGCAACCGGATCTGTAATATGGAACAATTTGCAGATCGACTCAGCAAACATGTTCCCGATCACACCTGTCACAACGATGACCGCAACGGTAATGGTCACAATACCCCCAAGTTCCTCCGAAAGTCCCATACCGATTGCTGTAGTGATGGACTTTGGTAAAAGTGTAACATACTGTTTATGATCTAACTGGAAAATCAATGCAACCGCAAGCACACATAACGCAGATATCAGCGCACCAGACAAAATTCCCGCAACAATGGCTTTCCAGTTCTTCTTAAGCGGCTCGATCTGTTCATAAAGCGGCACCGCAAGTGCTACAGTCGCCGGTGTCAGAAAATACGATAAATACTGTGCACCGCTCTCATATACATTATATTTAATATGAAAAGCAAGAAGAAATACGATGATCAATGCGATAGAAATCAAAAGCGGATTAAAGATTGCCAGCTTTAATTTCTTTTTAATTAAGACACCGATTTCATAAGTTATGATACTGATAAATACACCAAAAAATACTGAATTTTCTAAAAAATTGCTCATGACTGTTTCTTTGATTCCTTTCGTTTACTTCTTTGAATAATTCCCTGTGTCACTTTTCCGGAAACTCCCATAACCAAAATGGTAGATGCCACCAGAAGGAGCAGAACCGGGACAAGAATTGATTTCAGATTTCCCCAGCTCTCTAACAGACCAACGCCTGCCGGAATAAACATCAGCGGCATAATCTCAATGAGATACTTTGCCGCTTCTTTTACCTGTGGAAGCTGAATAAGGCCAGTCAAAAGTGCTATAAATAGCAACACAAGTCCATAAATGCTTGCCGGAACCTGTATTGGGATCAGGCTGTGCAATATCTCTCCAATAAAAGAGAAAATAAGAATAATTAGTAATTGTCTCAAGTACTTCATTTTTGTCACTCCTCGAAGTAATTTATTTGTGTTTTTTCACACATTTCGCTCACTCTTTTTGAAAGAGTTCTTTTTATTTTAGCATGTTTCCATAAATATGGGGCGCTATTTCGTGTTTTTTACAAAGTACAAGAAATCTTATTAAACTTGTATAAATTCATGTCATTTTTTTAATAATCATGGTATAATATTACCACATAGGTTGATGTAATCAACCAAATAATCATTGGGGCAGCCGCTTCGGCGGCAGATTGGAGGAGCTATGGCAAGATTTACATTACCACGTGACCTGTATCATGGAAAAGGAGCTTTGGAAGCACTCAAAACATTCGAAGGAAAACGCGCTATTATCTGTGTTGGCGGTGGATCTATGAAACGTTTCGGTTTCCTTGACCGCGCAAAACAGTACCTGGAAGAAGCTGGTATGGAAGTTCAGTTATTTGAAGGTATTGAGCCAGATCCCTCGGTTGAGACTGTTATGAAAGGTGCTGCTGCAATGGAAGCATTCCAACCGGACTGGATCGTTGCAATCGGCGGCGGATCTCCGATTGATGCAGCAAAAGCCATGTGGATCAAATACGAATATCCGGATATCACATTTGAAGATATGTGCAAAGTGTTCGGCATTCCGAAACTTCGTCAGAAAGCACACTTCTGCGCAATTTCATCTACATCCGGTACCGCAACAGAAGTGACCGCATTTTCGATCATCACGGATTATGAAAAAGGCATCAAATATCCGATTGCTGACTTTGAAATCACACCGGACGTTGCAATCGTAGATCCCGAACTTGCAGAGACCATGCCACAGAAACTGGTCGCACATACCGGAATGGATGCAATGACCCATGCAATCGAAGCATATGTTTCCACTGCAAACTGTGACTTTACTGATCCTCTCGCACTTCATGCGATCAAGATGATCCAACGTGATCTGGTCGGTTCTTACAATGGAGATATGGAAAAGCGTGATTCCATGCATAACGCACAGTGTCTTGCCGGTATGGCATTCTCCAACGCATTACTTGGAATCGTTCACTCCATGGCACATAAGACAGGTGCTGCCTTTGCAGACTATGGTGCTCATATTATCCACGGTGCTGCCAATGCGATGTACCTTCCAAAAGTCATCGCCTTTAACGCCAAGGATGAGACAGCAAAGAAACGTTATGGTGAGATTGCAGATTTCATGGGATTAGGCGGAAATTCTCTCGATGAGAAAGTTGACCTGCTGATTGCTTACCTTCGCGGTATGAATGATGAATTGAATATTCCACACTGCATTAAAAACTATGGTCCGGACAGCTACCCGGCTGAGCAGGGATTCGTTCCGGAAGAAGTATTCTTAGATCGTCTTCATGATATCGCAGCCAATGCGATCCTTGATGCCTGCACCGGTTCCAATCCAAGACAGCCAAGTCAGGAGGAAATGGAGAAACTTCTGAAATGCTGCTACTATGACACCGAAGTAGATTTCTAAGTTTACCAGATTTCAACAAGTACATCTTATATAGAAAACGCCTGTTTTATGGACTTCCCACGAAACAGGCGTTTTCTTTTGCGAACCTGTTTATGCCCGCAATGTATAAAGCAGTTCTTCGAAACAGACACCATCCGCAAGCGGCAAATCCATCTCTACCGACTTTTGAATGCATTTCTGGATAAACTTGGATGCCTTTCTTACCGATGCGGTAAATTCAACACCGTTTACTGCATCCGCCGCAATAATTGAGGAAAAAATATCCCCGGTTCCTGCACGGGAATTTCCTACTTTATGGGTACGTATCATCTCATATCCTTTCTCTTTTTCATAACAGAAATTCGATACATAGGTCTTCTGCGGAATTCCCGTAATAACTACCTTTTCCGGTCCAATTGCTGAAATCTTTTCTGCCAGAACGATCAGTTCTCGCGTTGTCCAGCGCTCTTTGTACGGCGTATCGGTCAAAACACAGGCTTCCGTCACATTCGGAACTACGATATCCGCGTAACGCACCAGCTCTACTATTTTTTTGCACATTTCATCCGTATAGGTAGGATAAGGCTTTCCATAATCTCCCATCACCGGATCAATGATCACAATTGAATCGTTCTCTTTAAACTGCCGGATAAAATCACTTACAATCTGAATCTGTTTCGCAGATCCCAGAAAACCAGTACAAATTCCTTTAAACTGCAGGTCCAGTCGTTTCCACTCCTGCATATAAGCATTCATATTGTCTGTATAGTCGGTATAGAAAAAATGCTCATATCCGGTATGATTCGAGAAAATAGAAGTTGGAAGCGGACAACACTGCACTTTCATCATCGAAATAATTGGAAGCTGTACGGCTATGGAGCACCGTCCAAATCCGGTAAAATCATTGATCAGTGCAATTTTTTTCTGATGATTATGATTGTTCATTGTATTCTGTCTTTATCTCCTCGCTGATTTCTTTCAGACAATCGATCAAAATCGGATTAAACTGTCCGCATTCACCGTCTAAGATCATCTGCAGAGCCTTTTCATGCGAAAAAGCTTTCTTATAAACACGTTCACTTACCAAAGCGTCATAAACATCTGCCACAGATACCACCTGTGCAGAAATTGGAATCTCGTCCGCTTTCAATCCATCCGGATAGCCTTTTCCATCGAATCGCTCGTGGTGCCAGCGACAGATTTCGTGCGCCACTTTGACCATCGGCTCATCCTGATAGTTTTCCAAATGATCAAGTATTGCTGCACCGATAATCGTATGCGTCTTCATGATTTCAAACTCTTCTTTCGTCAGTTTGCCCGGTTTATTTAAAATCTTCTCATCCACACCTATTTTTCCGATGTCATGAAGAGAAGATGCCGTCGCAATCATAGCAACCATCTGACCATCCAGCTGATACTGGTCTGTCTTTTGAATCAGACGATCCAAAAGCATCTCGGTCAATTTGTTGATATGAAGTACATGACTTCCGCTCTCTCCATTACGAAATTCAACGATCTGACTTAAAATGCGGATCATCATCTGGTTATTTTTTTCTTTTTCATTGATCTGATCCTTAATAAGAGAAATCAGGCGTCGCTGCTTTGCGTATAATTTTATGGTATTTGTCACACGCTGGTAAACAATTTTCGCATCGTATGGGCGGTTGATATAGTCAACAGATCCAAGTTCATATGCATGACGAATCGCCGTCTCTGTATGCTCACTCGAAATCATAATGACCGGAATGTCTTCAATCCACTGTCTGCGGTTCATATAGGAAAGCACTTCAAATCCATCCATTCCCGGCAGGATAATATCCAGGAGTACAAGTGCAATTTCTCTGCCATGTTGCTCGAGCATCTGTATTCCATGTTCCCCATCTTCTGCATGAAGAATCTGATACTCTTTCTCTAACATCTGCGCAAGCAAATCTCTGTTGATTTCGGAATCATCTATAATAAGAATCTGTGGTTTCATGCGGTTTTTCTGCTCCAATGGGCTGATTTCCCCCTCATGATTCACCTTGTTTTTCTCCGTAACCACCATATTCTTTTCTGTCTTTGCCTGATACATCAGTTTATCCGCACGGCTGACCGCACTCTCAATCGATTCATTGCAGGATACGACTCCACCAATACTAACAGACAACTGTAGTTTTGAATATCCCGGAACACTCGCATGCTGAATGGCATGCTGTACCCGCTGCAGTTTGCGAATCAATATATCTTCATTGACATCCGGCAAAACCAAAATAAATTCATCACCGCCGTACCGCACCAGAATATCTGTTTTGCGGATACATTTCTTAATTGCATTCGCAACTGTAACAAGTGCCATATCTCCGGTGAGATGTCCGTAAGTATCGTTATATAGCTTAAAATCATCCACATCGATCAGTGCCACACCGGATGTCTGCATCCGCTTTTTTACATCTTCCTCATAATAGAGGCGGTTATATGCTCCTGTCAAAGCATCTTTATACAATTTGTTATTATAAACGGTAAGTTTTTCTACGAGCTTTTCTCTTCCTATGGAATCAACAAAAGTTTCTTCCTCCATGCGGTTCAGTAACTCCATAACATACGGCTCTCCATCGATTTCCATATATTTTGCAATTACTTCAAACACTTCATTGTCCAGAAATTCCAGCTTTGTTTTCTGTGTTTTCTCATGCAGTGCTTTTATAGAAATGCAGTTGTCACACAGATGTTGTTTTTTCCAGAAACTGTAGCACTGACATGAAGTATCTACTCCCTCCATGCCGTCTGTTTTCTGTTTTTGTGTTTCCTCTATTTCTTCCCCTTTAAGCAGACGCACAACGGAAAATATTTCTTTGTAAGTGTCGATTTTTTTCTCTGCTTCCTGCATTGTCATCTTCTTTTGTTCCATCTTTATTTCCCATCTTTCGTTTGTCTGGACTGTCTTGCCCTTGCGACTTCTGCACTCAGCGTTCTCTCAATTTGTACAATATTGACCGGCTTGCTCAAATGTGCATACCCCTCAGCAATGATTCTATATTTGCTTCTAAAATTCGCTGCTCATTCCAATTGAATGCTTTTCAAAAATTCCTCATGAAATACAACTTCCGGCTGCAAAATCATCTCTCCGCTTTCTATTTTCGCCATGTCTCCATAACAAAGTGTATGGTTTCTTGAGTGCCGCAGACAATACCCGGTTCTTCTCGCTCACCCTATGTATTCCATGTTAAATTCGTTTGTAAACTAACTGCTATATAGTATAAACGCACGAAAACAAAAGGTCAAACTCATTTCCCATTTTTAAACAAAAAAGTTCCGGCAACTTACTGTCTGCCGGAACTTTTTCTGTTATTCATAAACATGTTTCTTTTTATCTTTGGCTTTCGCCTGTTTTTTCTTTAATGGATGTTTTGGGTTTTTATCTGCCATCTTCATACGCCTCTTTTCTGTTGTCATCTGATTGATGGCTTCTATTTGTCACTTATTAATGTGATATTTCTTTGTCTGAGTATGTTATAGCACCATCCGTTAGCACAGTCAAGCATGGACTGCTAAATTTATGTGAAGATTTTGTGACTGTTATATCAATTGTGCATACAATTCGCCCAATTCTCATATCATTTGATTGTTGCAGAAGCAGAAATATATCCTGCCGCATATGGTCCTAATGCGTATGGCTCTGCATAAAATACTGCCTTACCATTCTTCACATAAAATGAAGAGTTAAAATCCATATTTTTCAGGTTATCCTGTAATAACTTTCTTCCATCCTCATCTCCTATTGCCGGATAGAATCCTGCTTCTTCGCCCATTTTATCATACTTTTTCAGATAAAGTTTCTTCACCTTTTGATTCAACTGTTTCTTACTGATTCCAAATATTTTAGCTGCAGTAAGCTTTTCTCCGGTCCGTGCATCAAATGTCAGACAGCTACAATACGGATTACCGTGTGCTCCACCAGTAAACAGATAACCACTGAGCATTACACTAAAGTACTTATCATCATTGGAATACACTTTATATGTAATTTCATCTCCATATGTAATTTCTAAATTATTATCTTTTTTAATCTCATTCTTATATTCTTTTGCATTCTTTTTCCACTGATTGATTAGACGATTTTTCTCTTTGGTCAATGCCTGATTGATCTTCTTTGCGGCGTCTGTGTCATTTTTAATCTGTGGAAATTTTCCTTTGACCGTAAAATATGCCGTTCCATCATCCCATTTGTACTCTTTCGAATACGCGACTTTCTTTACTTGATAATTAGCTGCTGCATTTGTCTCCTGTGCAGATGTTGCCAGCATACCGAAAGAAAGACTGGCTGCCAATACAATTGCTCCGAATTTCTTTAATATTTTAATTCTTGATTTCATGTGTGAACCTCCTCGTTATTTTTGTATATAGATTCTATTCCTGATTCATCGTTCAAATCACTTCACCCTTTCAACTTATCTGCATTTCATGTAAGAAATGATCCATATGCTCTTCCAGTAGCTTTATCACATTTCTCTTGTCTTCTACTCCATCATATATGCTGTAAAGTAAAAAAATAGGTCCATAAAAATCAAGTGCTATCTGTCTGGCTTTCCTTGCATCTTCCAGCATTCCTGAAAACAAAGCTTCTATATAAGTTAATGGTCCGCTTGCAAGGTAATTCTGATATAACTGTGCCATCTGTGACTCCCTATACTGTTCCAATGTCAACATCTTACGGAAACAGCATGGGAACTCTTCTTCTGTCCAATGAAGAAACTGCACCTTTGTGAACTGCTTAATCTTGTCAAATGCTGTTTCTTTGTATTCCGCTATAACTTTTGACATTTCTCCTTCTGGCATTTCATATTGCTTTACTCTCTCCATATCTAATTCATTCATTTTTTCAATAATGCTATCCAATATCTCCTGCTTGCTTTTATAATGCTTATACAATGCAGCCTTGGTTACTCCCAGCTTTGAGGCAATATCATTCATGGATGTCCCCATATATCCACTCTGTGCAAATAACTTCAAAGCTTCTTCCAGTATTTTTTCCTTTGTGTTCTTTTCATTGACTTCCATACTTCTTTCCAAATTAACACTATTGACAAGTTACCTAAGTGTATATTCCAGATTCACATATTTCCCCACAAGTGCATTTAGTTTGTCTACCCTTGGAAGTCCTTCTATATGCAAATCATTTATTTCATTTATCAATTGCTTTTTAAACTCTTCGAATTGTCCGTTGTCGCTGAGTTCATCATATCTCTTCCAGTAATCCAATTTTGGAAGCATTTCCTTCAAATAAGATTGTGCCTGTTCTTCAGTAAAATTTTCATTTACCATATTTTTTACACACACATCAATCAATTCATTCATATCGTTATATGTATAAGTTCCATCAGCATAGCACCATTTACAATACTCCTCGTTCAATGTGCCATCTTTGTCACGACCTAATATAGAATCATCTTCAATTGGCATTCCACAGCCATCACCTCCATAACTATATCATAAAGATAAATCCATGTTCTGAAAAGCAACCTGCTGTTGCATTCTTAAAATAGAACACCTCTGTGTTTCCCACTTTTACTGCCATGTTTTGCCTACTACATCAGGAAATTCTCCCAAAATTCTTTTGAATCCGGGATTGATAATGCATCCTCTTTATCAAACTGCGCAAGATACTCCTGTACTTTCTGTGCATCCTGCGAATTTTTGTAAGTCAATTCCCAATGGCTTATGATCTGACCATCCTTGCATTTATTGCTCACGATCCCCTGCTCTGTAAATGCCGTGATCGTCCAGACATCTTTGTCCTCGTCGCTTTTGGAAACACTCGCATATTCCGTAATTCCATCACTTTCTCTTACACCACTTGTCGTTTCCCCGGTAAGCATGACTTCCTGATACTTTGACATTGCCATGCTTTCCATCTCCTGTGCGCGTTTTGCAACACGAAGAATCGTCTGATCATCCGTTTGCAGCAATTTCGTCCAGTTTTTTTCGTGCTTGACTTCTTCCCCTGTAGAAACCTCGTTTCGTTCGTCTCCACTGCCTGCCACCACGTCCCCGGAACCGCCTGCTGCCACATTAAGCGCCGCTGCGGAAGCGGCAGTCGTTTTCATGGCAGAATCAGCCTCTGCTGCAGCTTTTTTAGCGGCTTCCTCTTGCAATTCTTCCTGCAGCTTCAGCCGTTCCTTAAAGGCATCGATATATTGATCCATGCCTTCAAGCATCTTGTCCCACTCTTCATTCGTCATATCGCGCCAATCCGTGTCTTCCCGCAATTTCTGCGCGGTAATGTCATGTGCTTCCTGATATTTCTTCATAACTTCGGAAATATCCGGCTTTTCTGTTTCCGCATCGGATGAATCTTTTTTGCTTTTGGTAAACATATCATAATTCTGATAGCTTTGATTACCAAAAGGATTCACTTGTGCAATACTCATTTTTCTCCTTTCCGCGGTCAATCTGTCAGTCATGACCGCACCGCTGTCCGGAAAGGTCCCAGCGGTAATAAGTAATTATTTGCAAAAAAAGCACTGTACCTCAATAATTTTGAGATACAATACTTCCATGCTTCTATTATATCGGCACATATTGTAGACTTCTTTAATGTTCTATCACAATATTTAATCCAAACCTTCCCCAAGCACTCCCATTCCCTTGCGGTCTGCAAGACTCTGCGCGCCTTCCTTTACCTCGTCTCTACTGTAATCATGTGCCTCAAGGAATTCTTCCGGCAGTTCATTCAAATAATCATAAAATCCCAAAGCCACCTCGAATGTTCCTTCTTCATCACGGTCCAATTCCTCATATAATCTGTTTTCCGCCTCATTGATTTTTCCAGCATCCACCATAGCAATCAGGCGCGCATACAAACTGTCTGCTGCCGTATACTTGTCTTCCTGCTGATATTCATAAGTCGCTGTATTTTTTCCAAATAAAATTTTAGCAAGCATGCGTGTCATATCGCGCACCTGCCGCATAATAAAATCATTTTCGTATGCCATAATTTGTTTCCTCCAGATATATTTTATATCTTACCACACAAGCTTAGACAACACTAGGAATTTTTCGTTTTATTTTATCGTGTAATCCCACAAATTTGACAATTATATACAAAATATTTATCATAAAAACAAAAGCGCAAAGGACAGGTATTTTCATGACTCTTCAACAATTAAAATACATTGTAACCGTAGCGGAAACCGGAACCATTACCGAAGCCGCAAACCAATTATACATTTCCCAGCCAAGCCTGACAAATGCCATCCATGAACTGGAAAAGGAAATGCATATCACGATTTTCCATCGCTCAAATAAAGGAATCTGTCTCTCAAAAGAGGGGGAAGATTTTTTAGGATATGCCAGACAGGTATTAGAACAGGCTTCTATCCTAGAGGACAAATATAAAAAAAACAATGGTGGAAAAAAGAAATTTTGTGTTTCCACACAGCACTACTCTTTTGCGGTCAATGCTTTTGTGGATCTGATTCAGGAATATGGACAGGAAGAATATGATTTCAGTCTGCGCGAAACACAGACCTATGAAATTATTGAAGATGTTGCACATATGCGAAGTGAAATTGGCATTCTGTTTCTTAATGAATTTAACGAAACCGTACTGCAGAAAATTCTAAAATCCAATGATTTGAAATTTCACGAGCTTTATGTTGCCAAGCCACATGTATTTCTCAGCAGTCATCATCCACTGGCGCAAAAATCTGTCATCACAAACGAAGAGCTTCAGGAATATCCATATCTTTCTTTTGAACAGGGAGAACATAACTCTTTTTATTTTTCAGAAGAGATCTTTTCTCCTTCCGAACGAAAGAAAAATATACGTGTACGTGACCGGGCAACCCTGTTCAATCTTCTGATTGGATTGAATGGTTATACGGTGTGCAGTGGTATCATTGACGAAAAGCTGAATGGAAGTGACATTATTGCTGTTCCACTGGCTGATGAAAGTGAAATGCATATCGGCTATATTACCCACCGCAAAGGCCTGCTCAGCCGTCTTGGTGAAACCTATCTCGCTGCACTGCACAAGTACCTCCTGTCATAAGGAGGTACCCGCACATATAAGTAATTTCTGATTTTTATTCGCAGCATACCTGATTACGCCCGCTTTGTTTTGCCCGGTAAAGTTGTGCATCTGCTTGCAGAAACACATCTTTTTAAATCTCATATGCTTACTCAAAACGTATACTCTCCTATGGTAATCCTTATATACTAAAAGTACTAAAGTTCTGTTGTAACATAATTTTCTTAAAAGTAAATATAGTTTTAAGCTATGGCAAATATTTAAAAATTGTTGCAGATATGTAAGAACAATATTCTATTTCCAAACTTCTTCTGCGATTTCTTTCACAAGTGCAAGCTTTGCCCACTGCTGCTCCTCTGTAATCTTATTTCCAATTTCACAGGATGCAAATCCACACTGTGGACTTAAGCATAGACGCTCAAGCGGAATATACTTTTCTGCTTCGTGAATTCTTGCAATCACCTTATCCTTATCTTCCAGTTCCGGTTTCTTTGTTGTAATAAGTCCAAGTACAACTTTCTTGTCCGGAGACACTTTTGCAAGCGGTGCAAAACCACCGGATCTCGCATCATCATACTCCAAAAGTAATGCGTCCACATGCTCCTGGGCAAATACATAGTCAGCTACAGAATCATATGGTCCACTTGTAAAAAATGTAGAGTGATAATTTCCGCGACAAATGTGGGAAGTAATCACCATATCCTCCGGTCTTCCTTCCAGTGCCAGATTATTTACTTTCAAAAGCCGTGCCTTTACCTCTTCAATATCAACACCAAGTGACTGGTATCTCTGCTTTGCAGCATCTCCGACAATTGCACCCCAGGTACAGTCATCAAGCTGCAGATTACGGCATCCTGCTGCATAGAACTGTTTGATCACATCCTGATATGCCTTACCGATATCCTCGATCAACGCATCATCGGTCGCATAAAATTTTCTTGTCTGCTCAATGTTCTGCGGAACGATCATCTGCTGATACATCTGCGCCGGTGCCGGAATGGTATACTTTGCAACGGTCTGTTCATCTTCAAACTGCTTTAAGAATTTGAAATACTCTACAAACGGATGCGCCTTTGCTTTTACCTTTCCCACCAGATAAGTAGCCTCAAGGTCTGCCATCTCTCCGTTAAACTGTACGCCGCCACCGTCTTTTTCATGGGAAACTCCTTCAAATCCCCACATGAAATCCAGATGCCAGAATTTTCTTCTAAACTCTCCATCCGTGATTGCATGGTATCCTGCGGCTTTCTGCTTTGCAACGATCTCTGTCACGCACTCATCCGTCACGCGGTCGAGTTCTTTCTGTGTGATTGTTCCTTCTTCAAACGCTTTTTTTGCTGCTTTAAGCTTTTCTGGTCTTAAAAAGCTTCCTACAAAATCATAGCGAAATGGTGTCTTTAATGTACTCATATATTGATAACCTCCTGTGTTTTTCTGTTCGTTTTCTAGGGTTATCCTACCATGTCGTGATTTGTTTGTATAATACCTTATTTATGTGGTTTGTCATAGTTTGAAACTATATTCAAGAGTAAAAATGTATACGATTTTCAATTTTTATTCGGTCGTAACCGAATCAATTCTGACTAAACAAAAAATTTATGCAATTTCTGTCCCAAACGATGCCAAATTTAATGAATGCGATGTTCTTCCCTCTTCATATGATACACATACACGATAAATTGCAGATTCCTGTGAAAATCCATGACGCAACATACATATTCACGCTCTGTATCCATTGAAAAAAGGCGAAAAACATGAGTTGCTCTCACGCCTTTCGCCTTCTTTTTGTATCTGTTTCACTAATTTCCGCATTCAATACTGATTTCGTTGAATGTTCCGAGAATATCATCCACCTGCATGGCCTTTTTCTCGGCACCCGATTTGTCAATAATCGCATGTCCCTGATGCATCATCAGCAATCGATCACCATATTCTACCGCATAGCGCAGGTTGTGCGTAACCATGATTGTGGTAACTTTTTTCTCTGCGACGATCTTGCCGGTCAGTTCCATAACAATCTCTGCTGTCTTTGGATCCAAAGCAGCAGTATGCTCGTCAAGGATCAAAAATTCGATTGGATTCATGGTTGCCATCAAAAGCGCCAGTGTCTGACGCTGACCACCCGATAATGCCCCAACTTTTGTGTGCAGCTTATCTTCGAGTCCAAGATTTACACTGGCAAGCAATTCTTTGTACGCCTCCACGCGGGCATGGTTGGTACCTCTGCCCAGTCCATACATTTTTCCCTTATTATCCGCGATTGCAAGATTCTCAAGGATCGTCATGGACGGACAGGTTCCTTTCGACGGGTCCTGAAACACGCGTCCAATGCGACGATGGCGAATGAAATCTTTCTGTTTTGTGATATCAACACCATTGACAACAATATTTCCGCCATCTACCGGAATGGTACCACAGATAATGTTGAGCATAGATGTCTTACCGGAACCATTACTTCCGACAACGGAAACAAACTGTCCATCCTCAATATTTAAATTAAAATCATCAAACAGACAGATTTCATTGATTGTTCCCGGATTATACATTTTATGAATATGCTTTAACTCTAACATCTAAGCCACCTTCTTTCTCTTTTTACGATCCATGCCAAGCACTAAAATCACAAGGAAAAGCACTGCTGTAATCAATTTCAAATCGGAAGACGGCATACCAAACTTAACTGCAATCGCAACACAGGCTTTGTATACGATAGATCCGATCACTACACTTGTTGTCACACGTAAAAATGTCACTTTTTTCAGCAGACTGATACCAATAATTACGCTGGCAAGTCCGATAACCATTGTTCCGGTTCCCATGGAAACATCAAAATAACGCTGCTGCTGTGCAAAAATGCATCCACTTAAGCTGACAAGACCATTGGCAATTGCAAGGCCGATAATCTTAATCACACCTTTGTCTACACCCATGGAAGTAACGATCGTTTCATTGTCTCCGACAGCACGAAGAAGATATCCGGATTTCGTACTCATATACCAATCCAGTAAAAACTTCATGATAAATGTAATTACAAAAATAATAATTACATTGGAAAAAGCGGCAAGTGATCCTTTGAAAAGACTATGTACAAGATCATTGTCAAACAAAGTTGTCATATTGTAAATCGGAAGGTTGGCTCTGCCTGCAATACGCAGATTCACGGTATACAATGCTGTCATCATAATAATTCCGGATAAGAGATCCCTTACTTTTAATTTAACATGAATCAGTCCGGTCAGTGTTCCTGCCACCGCTCCTGCCACAAAAGCAATCAGCAGTGTCAGAATCGGATTGCATCCTTTTGCGATCAATACTGCAGATAAAGCAGCTCCAAGTGGGAAGCTTCCATCAACCGTCAGATCCGGAAAATCCAGAATCGTATATGTGATATAAATGCCAAGAGCCATAATTGCATAAATCATGCCCTGTTCGAGTACGCTTAAAACTAATGTCACGGTGTTACCCCCAAATCTAATTATTTATCTCTTATTGTTTATTACTTTACTGTAATTTCATCAAATGTCTGTGCGGCATTTGCAATATAGGATTTATCCAGTTTCATGTTGATCTTGTCTGCTGCAGCAGTATTTACATAAAGTTCTGCCTTTGATGCAGTAATGAATGGTGTCTTATCTGCCGTTGTCTCACCCTTTAAAATTTTTGCAGCCATCTCACCAGTCTCAATTCCAAGCTGATAATAATCAATACCCATAGATGCTACACAACCGGATTTTACCTGCTCGATCTCACTTCCAAATACAGGGATTCCTGCGCCGTTTGCTTTATCGAGTACTGTCTGTAATGCATTTACTACTGTATTGTCGGTAAGGTTACATAAGCAGTCAACCTTAGATACCAGATCTGTTGCTGCGATTTCAATATCGGCAGAAGTATTGATACCAGTGTCTACAATTTCAAATCCATAATCGCCTGCAAGTTTTTTGTACTCTTCAATTGTACTGCAGGAATTTGCCTCACTTGTTGTATAGAGAATACCGATTTTCTTTGCATCCGGCATCATCTCACGAATCATTTTCAACTGTTCTTTTACCGGAAGAATATCGGAAGAACCTGTGATATTTCCGACACTTGAACCATCTTCATTTGCAAGCTGTGCGGTAACGGGATCCGATACTGCGGTATAAACAACCGGGATATCTGTGTTCATACATGAGTTGTATGCACTTGCTGCACACGGTGTTGCAATGGCACAGATCATATCTACTTTTTCCGATACAAAACTGTCTGCAATCGTACTTGCTGTACCTGTATCAGTCTGTGCATTCTGATATTCAACTTTCAGATTCTTTCCTTCTTCAATTCCTGCATTCTTAAGTCCTGCCAAAAAGCCCTCACGGCAATTGTCCAGTGAACCGTGTTCTGCGAACTGTGAAATTCCGATCGTATAGGTTGTCTCGGAAGTTCCTCCCTGTCCCTGTGTTGTGTTTCCATCATTTCCTGATCCACATCCTGCCAGCAGTCCCATTGCACATACTGCAGATAATACCATAGCTAATACTTTTTTCTTCATAATCTTTTTCCTCTCTTTCATGCTTGCTTTTACTGTGTAGGGAATTCCAAAGAAATCTCCTATACATAAAAAACCGCCTCAAGCAAAAATGCTTGAGACGGTAATAAAATCTTATTATCGCGGTACCACTCAAATTGACAAATGTCCACTCTTTCACGTACGATGCCATACATGCCGAATTGGTAACGGGTTCGGTTCCCGGTGACGCCTACTAAGTGATTTCCTTTTGGGCCACCCTCGAAAGTCCATTCAACAAATCCATACATACTGCATCACACCACCTGCAGCTCTCTGTGATATCCGGATAAGTCTACTCCTCTTTCTCATCGGTTTCTCTTTATTCGTATACTTTAAACCCTTTTTTTCTATTTGTCAATCCCAATATTTCGAAGCTGTGTCTGATGCAGTTTGTAATCCTTATCGTACTGCCCCACCAATGCCCAGAAATCCCGTGAATGATTCATATGAATCCGGTGCGAAAGTTCATGTACCACAACATAATCCATCAGCTCCTGTGGCAGATAATGCAGGCGATAATTGAAATTGAGATTTCCTTTACTGCTGCAGCTTCCCCAGCGTCCTTTCTGGTTCCGGATTGCAACCCGTTCGAACGTCACTCCGATCTTTGGTGCATAATACATCAGCCGCTGCATAAAATGTGCCCGGATTTCATCTTTCTCACGCTTCGACAGGGAATCATATGCAGGAATCTCATAGGGACTCCGGTATGCCTGCTTTTCCTGTTGGCGCCGGGCCATCTTCTTCTTTGCCGCAGCAATCCACGCCGCATGGGAGTCCAAAAAGCGCAGCACCTCTTTCTTTGCCACCCGGTTTGGAACCCTTGCCACGACAGTTCCGTCCAGCCCTACCTGAAGTGCCATTGTTTTGCGCTTTGACCGGATCACGTTAACCATATATTCTTCCGACTGATTTTTCACAATTACCTGTTCCAACGATTCATCCCTCAACTAACTATTCTATGGCATAACGACATGATCAAGAATTCCGGTAAGGTGAGCGATCGTCACTCCATAATTTGTCATAGGTACCGCCTGTTCCTTCGCACGGTCAATGCGGGAAAGTACATATTTCCGGTTGAACATACAGGCTCCACACTGAATGATCAGGTCATACTCTGTCAGTTTTTCCGGGAAATCGGTACCGCTCACATGATCAATCTGCATGTTTTCTCCGAAGCGTTTTCGAAGCATCCGAGGGATCTTCACCCTTCCAATATCCTCACTCAACGGTGCATGTGTACAACATTCCGCAATCAGCACATGCGAATTTTCTGTCAGGCGGTCGATCTGTTTTGCTCCTTCCACGTAATAAGGCAGATCTCCTTTATAAGCCGCAAATAAAACAGAAAACGACGTAAGCATGCTTTCCTTGGGCTTATTCTCATACACATATGCAAACACCTGTGAATCTGTAATGATCAGTTTTGGCGGTTTGACCAATGTTGCCAGCGCCGGAACCATCTGATCCGTTGTTACACTCATAACCTGACATTTTTTATCCAGCAATTCTCTGGTTGTCTGCACCTGTGGCAGAATCAGTCTCCCCTTTGGAGCCTGAATGTCCTGTGGCATTACAAGCATAACCAGATCTCCCTCACTTACCAGATCTCCGGTGATCAGACGCTCACCAAAATTTTCCGGGACCTTTCGGGATAATGCTTCTTTCACCTGATCCATGCCGACACCTGTCTTTGCACTTACAACCAGAGCATCCTCTCCGGTCTCCTTTTTAATTTCTTCCTGCATCACCTTTGCATCTGCAAGATCGACTTTGTTGATTACAAGAAGAACCGGTGTATTCTTTTCTTTAAAAAAGCGATACCATTTCAGCTCCTGTGCACATGCCGCAAGTCCCTGCTTTTCGTCTGCCGCAAAAAGGATCACTGCAAGATCTGTTTTTTCCGCAGCTAATTTCGTTCGTTCGATGCGCTGTTCGCCAAGCGTACTCTCATCATCAAAACCTGCGGTATCAATGATCGTGCATGGACCAAGCGGATGAATTTCCATCGCTTTATAAACCGGATCTGTGGTTGTTCCCGCAATATCCGCAACGATAGAAACCTCCTGATTGGTAAAAGCATTGATAAACGAAGATTTTCCACTGTTGGTTTTTCCAAAAACACCTATATGCAGACGGTTTGCGGAAGGTGTATCATTCAATGTTACTGCCATATGTTCTTTCGTCCTTTCTCATGTTAGAAACGGAAGTCACGTTTTCCTTCGGAAATATCATGAATATGCTCGTAAGTTGTCTGTTTTACTTTCGGATTTGTAATCTTCTCAATCTCACGGTTGATCAGTTCCATACCGATTTTCTTTGTCTCTTCACTTGCATAATCTTCCAGATACTCTTTTAAAGTCATAAGTGCATTTGGATGACAACAATTTAAAATCTGCATGCTCTTGCAAAGCGCCATAAAACGGTCTCCGGTTCTTCCCTCTCTGTAACATGCCGTACAGAATGATGGAATATATCCCATTTTCATCAGCCAGTTCACAACTTCATCTAACGTTCTCTGGTCGCTGACATCAAACTGCTCCGAAGTCTCATCTGCAAGTTTTTCTGCTTCCGGATCGGCATATCCACCGACACTTGTTTTCGATGCACCACTGATCTGGGATACTCCAAGAGGTAATACTTTTTCACGTACCGCCTGACTCTCTCTTGTGGAAATGATCATACCGGTATATGGAACCGAGATACGAATCAATGCACAGATTTTTGCAAAAGTGTCATCACTGATACCATTGTCAAAAGCACTTGGATCAATATCATCTGCTTTTTTCACGCGAGGAACACTAATGGTGTGCGGTCCTACCCCATGAACAGCCTCAAGATGCTCAGCATGCATCAGAAGTCCTGCAAATTCATAGCGGTATCCTTCGAGCCCAAACAATACACCAAGTCCTACGTCATCGATGCCACCTTCCATCGCACGGTCCATTGCTTCGGTATGATATGCATAATCATGCTTTGGTCCTGTCGGATGCAGCTGCTCATAGCCCTCTTTGTTGTATGTTTCCTGGAAAAGAATGTATGTACCGATTCCGGCTTCTTTTAACTTGCGGTAATTTTCTACTGTCGTTGCCGCAATATTTACATTTACACGACGGATTGCGCCGTTTTTATGCTTGATGCTGTAAATGGTATTGATACATTCGAGAATATACTCAATCGGATTATTTACTGGATCTTCACCTGCTTCAATAGCCAGACGCTTGTGTCCCATATCCTGCAAAGCGGTAACTTCTTTTACAATTTCTTCCTGTGTCAGTTTCTTTCTTGCAATATGCTTATTTTTCAAATGGTATGGACAGTATACACATCCATTCACACAGTAATTGGATAAATACAAAGGTGCAAACAATACAATGCGGTTTCCGTAATAGTCCTTTTTGATTTGCTGTGCAAGTTCATATACTTCCTGTATCTTTTCTTCATTTTCACATGCCAGAAGAACGGATGCCTCCCGGTGTGTCAGACCCTTGCGCTCTTTTGCTTTGGCAATAATGGCATCAATTACTTCCATATTGTCCTTATTGGCATCTGCATAGGCAAGTGTCTCTTTGATTTCCTCATCTGAAATAAATTCTTCTGCTTTTAATGATTTTACGTTATACATACTTTCCTCCTAGTGTTTGAATCATGCTATAACTATTCAGTTATTTTTTAAAATCGCCCCTGGAAACAACGACTTGATATCCGACGCTCTCCATCCGTCGGGCCATACAATGGCGGCATTCAGCAGCCTCGTCTCCGGTGCATATTTTGTTATCATATAATTTATACTTTTCCCGGACTGCAACCGGCGACAAATTCGGCATTACGACATTCGCACCTGCCTGAATCCCCTTCTCTCTTCCAAGGGGATGAATCGTTCCCAGTGCCGTCGTCGAGGGCAAAAGCACATGGGGATGGATCAGCCTTATGATGCTCAAAAGCCGCAGGGTCTGTTCCATTGTTCCGGCCGGTTCCTGTCCGAACGGTGTATCCTTCTGTGGGATAAAAGGTCCGATTCCAACCATATGCGGCTGCAGTTTTTTGATAAACATCAAATCCTCATACAATGTGTCCACGGTCTGTCCCGGCGAACCTACCATAAATCCGCAGCCAACCTGATAACCGATTTCTTTCAAGTCATACAGGCACTGTATCCTGTGTTGAAATGACATTTCCGCCGGATGCAGGCTCTGATAATGTGCTTCATCTGCCGTCTCATGGCGCAAAAGATAACGATCCGCTCCTGCATCATAAAATGCCTGATAGCTTGCCTTATCCTTCTCTCCAATCGAAAGTGTCACCGCACAATCCGGATAGTCCTGTTTGATTTTTGCTACGATATTACAGATCCGTTCATCTGTAAAATACGGATCTTCTCCCCCTTGTAAGACAAAAGTTCGAAATCCCAGTTCATATCCGTTTGCACAACAGGATAAAATTTCTTCTTCTGTCAGACGGTATCGCTGCGCATTCGGATTGCTCCTTCGGATTCCGCAATAAATACAGTCGTTTTTACAGTAATTCGTAAACTCGATCAATCCACGAATAAACACCTGTTTTCCATAAATATCATCCGCAACTTTTCTGGCTGTGTCACGCAGATAATTGATTGCCTGCTCATCTGTCGTCGCAAGCAGCGTCTGCAGCTGCTCACGATAAATTGTCTGCTCATTCTTTATCTGATCAATGATTTCCACTAACGTTTGCATAAACTGTCTTTGCACTCACCCCTTCTAATCTTCCGATTTTACCAGACAATGCATTGATGGTGTCCTGCGGAGCATCCACCGCAACACTGATAATATTCACACCCTTGTCGCGGTAAGGAATGCCCATACGTCCCACAACACATTCTCTGTACTCATGCAATAAATGATTCAATGGTTCTGCAGACTCTTCCTTTTCCACAATAATACCGATAAGTGCGATTCTTGTGTTATTTTCCATTTTTCCTCCTTATGACACGAATCAGGCTGCACCTCAAAAGGTACAGCCTGATTCATACAAAATAAGCCTTATGTCTGAAAACACAAAGCAGTCGTTCTATGCTATACCTTTCACCTCAACCTTGGTTTCGGTGTCAGAGTCATCTTTATACTCTCTATATAAGCACATACGACTGCTCTTTGGCAAGTTTTAAATTAAATACAAACTACTTACGAATCTGGAATCCGGAAATCATCTCATCAAGTCCTTCCGCTGAAGCTGAAAGCTCCTGACTGGTAGCAGATACCTGCTCGGATGTTGCAGAATTAGACTGTACAACACTACTTACCTGCTCCACTGCCTGCGAAATCTGTTTTACAGATTCTGCCTGCTGATCAGATACCTGACGAATCTTGGCAACTTCCATAACAACAACATCCAACTGCTCAATCATCTCAGCCATAAACTGTGAAGTCTGGTCAGCAACATTGCTTCCAATCTCTACCTGATTCAGGCTGTTTGTCAGCATGACACGTGTCTCTTCTGCGGAAGCAGCACTTTCTTCTGCAAGTTCTTTGATCTGTTCTGCAACAACGGCAAAACCTTTTCCTGCCTCGCCTGCGCGTGCCGCTTCAATCGATGCATTCAAAGAAAGAAGGTTTGTCTGACTGGCAATACTTTCAATTTTTCCAATGACAGCCTGAATATCGTTTGTGGTATCAGAAATATGTTTCATGGACTCGATCAATTCCTTCATCTTTGCCGTACCACTGTCTGCCTTGATAGCAACTTCTTTTGCCTGATCATGAACTCGATCAGTTGATTTTGTATTCTCAGCTACATGTTCTGCCACTTCGTTTACAGAAGATGTCAGTTCCTCAAGTGCAGCAGCCTGATCGGTTGCACCTTCCGCAAGTCCCTGGGCACTCTGTGCCAGCTGATCTGCTCCTGCTGAAACCTGATTTGAAGATTCCTGAACATTCGAAATCGTCTGGCTCAGTCCTGTCTCTGTCTCTTCAAGTTTGCTTAAAATCTCACTGAAATTACCACGATAAACTTCGATGTTTCCTGACTTTGCATCAAAATTTCCCTTAGCAAATTCCGTGAGAAGCTGATCGATATCCTCCACAACTTCTTTCAGAGAAGCTGCTGTATTGCGAAAACTCTGTGCCAGTTTTCCAAGTTCATCTTCTGCCTCATAGGTTACGTCAATGTCAAGATTTCCATGCGACATCGCTTCTGCTGCATTTTCAATCTGTTCCAATGGCTCAAGAATGTTATCTGTGAGCGCTTTTACCATTTGCTGACCGAGAATCGGCATAATAATCATGCCAAGCACTGGAATGATCAAAAATACGAAGTGTCCAAAAGCAATCATTAATGCTGCAAACAAAATATTATTGATTGCCAGTACAACAAATACAACTTTTAGCACCAAAGAAAGCTTATCTGCAATCCTTCTGTTCTGAAAATACTCTTTTCCTTGCATAAATTTTCTCCTTAGTTCTAGAAATTTTTATCATCGGTACTATTTGCCTATAATTTTACTTCGGTTTTCCAATAAATGCAAGCAAATTATTCTTTACAATTAGTGATGGAACAGACGGATTCCTGTAAAGCTCATTACCATTCCATACTTGTTACATGTATCAATCACGTTATCATCACGAACAGAACCGCCTGGCTCTGCAATGTATTTTACACCACTCTTATGTGCGCGCTCGATGTTATCACCAAATGGGAAGAACGCGTCAGAACCTAATGCAACATCTGTATTCTTGTCTAACCATGCACGCTTTTCTTCTGCGGTAAATACAGGTGGCTTCACTTTGAAAATATTTTCCCATGCACCATCTGCAAGAACATCCATGTAGTCCTCACCCATATAAAGATCAATTGCGTTGTCACGGTCTGCACGTTTGATACCATCTACGAACTGTAGTCCTAATACCTGTGGAGACTGACGCAGCCACCAGTTGTCTGCCTTAGAACCTGCCAGACGTGTACAATGAATTCGAGACTGCTGACCAGCACCGATACCAATCGCCTGTCCACCCTTGACATAACATACTGAATTGGACTGTGTATACTTCAATGTAATCATTGCAATAGTAAGATCAATCTTTGCCTGCTCGGTAAGCTCTTTGTTTTCTGTCACAATGTTATCAAAGAAATGCTCATCAATGTGCAATTCATTTCTTCCCTGCTCAAATGTGATACCAAACACATCCTTGCGCTCGATTGGAGCCGGCTCATAATTTGGATCAATTTCGATTACACAGTAATTGCCTTTCTTTTTCTGTTTTAAAATTTCAAGTGCCTCATCGGTATATCCCGGTGCGATCACACCATCGGACACCTCTCTTTTAATAACAAGTGCGGTTGCTGCATCACACACATCAGACAGAGAAATAAAATCTCCGAAAGAAGACATACGGTCTGCACCTCTTGCACGGATATAAGCATTTGCAAGTGGCGTAAACTCTGCATCCATATCATCTACCCAGTAAATTTTCTTTTCTACCTCAGACAGTGGCAGGCCAACTGCCGCACCGGCTGGTGAAACATGCTTAAAAGATGTAGCTGCCGGAAGTCCGGTCGCTTTCTTTAATTCTCTTACCAGCTGCCAGCCATTAAATGCATCAAGAAAATTGATATATCCTGCACGACCACATAATACTTTGATTGGCAGTTCTCCGTTCTGCATATAAATTCTGGAAGGTTTCTGATTTGGGTTACATCCGTATTTTAATTCATATTCCTGCATGATTTTCTCCTTATTTTTGTATTCTGCTTTTACTGTTATTTCTGTTGCAATTATTTGTTTTTATTAACAATGCGGGACTCATATTTTCCTGTTTCAATATCAATAAAACGAACAAACAGGGACACTTTGTTGTCCTCATTTAAATTTTCCCACACCATCTGTGTAAAGGTATCAATGTCACCGTCAATATCTACCCATGTCGGTTCTCCTTCAAAACTTGGAAGCGGATTTCCATCTCCCATATAAGTGTGAATGAAATGTCCTTCTCCTGCAACCGGATTCGAATATGCAAAAGTATAACGATTGCATGCATCCGGATTTCCATTGTTGCTCTTTAAAATGGACATTGCATAATTAAATTCACCTTTATCAATATGCATGATTCCTGAAATACGTGGTGTATAATTTGGTGCATCCGGCTCGAACTCTCTCGTACGAAGTGCCTGCTCAAATGTCTGCTGCTTGTCCATCAATTCGTAGATTGTATCGGTCTGATCGCCGTTTGTGACGATTGTCTTGTTTCCAAGTACACGTACCGGTGCATAAATGATCAGACTCGGATCTTCTAACTTGGAAGGATCAAATGCCTGTGTGCGGATACCCTCACCATCCTCTACAAAGACACGATTGCGGCTATTTGCGCTTCTTCCCATGATAAAATAAGCAGTTACCGCCTTCTTACCATCTTTTGATTTTCCGATTACAATTCCTCTTCCCGGATAAGTTGTTGCAGCTAATTCTTTGCTCAGTGCTACCTTTTGCATTTGTGATCTCCTTTCGCTTAAAACATCTTTAAAATTGTATAAAAAAAGCCGACACATCCGAGAACTTACACAATAGCATACAAGGTAATGCGTACTGCATTGCCCTCAAATGTGCAGGTTGCCCAGACGGTCGGCGATTGCAACGTTTCTATGAAGTGTTGCCGCGATGTCCCGAAGAGACATTGCCTTTCCCGGCAGTAAAACTGCCTGATGTTATACTCCACGTGGTTCTTCCACATAAATTCCGTCAGTCATATAACTAAATTAATTTAAGCATGGAAACTTGAAGTTGTCAAGAAAGTTTCTCTTCTTAAAATTATTAGAAATTTTTATAGTTGCAGTTCACATTATGGGTGTGAACTGCAATTTTTCATATTTACAGATGCCCTGCTGATACCAGTTGCAGCTGGCACAGCTTTCGGCAAAGATGTCCTTAGTCAGATACTTTTTGGAATGTTGCAGCAATTGTGCATAAGTGTATATTTCTCCTTCTGTCAAATGCAGCGGTGCAAGCAGCTTCCTGTCTTTGATTGCTACATGATTGTCTCCATTTGTGCAAAAGTCGTTTTCCAGACGGTTCGGACAATTTACACATATCGCATCCGCTTTTGCAACCAGTCGCAATGGCTGATCCGGATTCTTTCGCAGATCCGAAACAATTGCCGTCATATTTTCACAAAAAGCTCCATCATATCCCAATCCCTGATACAACTGTGTGCATAAAATATGATGTACACGAAATTCTCTGTATTTATGCATTTGCCTTTTTTTCATTCTCCCAATCCAGTAAGTTTGTAGAACGGAGTGCACGGCGGATTGCAAGTGCTACCAGATAAGCACCGATCACAGATGCAATATCTTTTGCAAGATAAGGAACAGAACCTTTTATCGCTGCAACTGCCCATGGAAGATTTGCAACATATTTTAACTGAATAATACCAAGGATGTGACAAGCTGCCAAACCAAATGCTGAAAATGCTACAAGCCAGACGATACCTTTGGCACCCTTCTTCATATAAACTCTTCCGATTCCGCAAAGGAATGTCATTATAATAAATCCAAAAAGATATCCACCAGTTGCACCAGTTAAAACGCCTACTCCCGCTGACATTCCGGCAAATACCGGCACGCCGATCGCTCCGATCAGAATATAAAGAACTGTTGAAAGTGTTCCTTCCTTCCATCCCAGTACATATCCGCACAATGCCATTGCAAATGTCTGTAAAGTAAATGGTACTCCCCATGGAGTTGGAATCTGCATAATTGATAATACCGATATAATGGCTGTAAACATAGCAACCATACATATGGTTCGAACTGATAATTTCATAATGTTTCTCCTTTCATCTTGTCCGTCAAATATATTAGTACTTCTTTTTCCGAGTGTCAACCCCATATTATTCAAAGTTAACATTCATAAAACTATGGCTGCTCTTCTCGCCAGATTCCATATGATTTACCTTATGTGCATAGCCTAACACCAATGCGACAAGCTTGCGTTTGAATCGTATACCATTTTCTGTCATTTGGACATATATAAAAAATTTCTTTATTATGTCCTCATTATTTTCACTTTTTGGACATATACAATTTTTTCCTTGATAAATATCCTTGCTTTTATCTTACATTGGATATATGCATCAAATTTCTATAATTTGATCCAATTAAATGTATATTTTAAGAACATTTTTTACATATTTTTCTTATATGTCCAATCTTTCTGTTTTTTGTGGACATTATACTTTTTCTTTTTGCATATGTCCATTTGCTGCGAGACGCGTCGATTCGCTGCGCGGGCTGTCACATACAAAGTTGACGCGAAAGATACGAGACGCGTCATTCGGAAGCAGAGCTTCCTCATGCGTGGGCTGTCACCCCATAAAATAAAAAGTTCCCTGTCTGGTCTTCGCAAGCGAACCAGTCAGGGAGCTTTTTATTTTACGCGTCTCGTAGCTTTCTCGTCAATTTTTAAATGAATGAATCGGAGCCGGGATACGGCCTTTACGGTTGATGAAGTCTGCGCAGGAGTATGGATTCACTGGCATAACCGGTGCATATCCAAATAATCCACCGAATTCTACTTTATCGCCAACTCCTTTTCCGATAGCAGGAATCAGACGTGCAGCAGTTGTTTTCTGGTTTACCATTCCAAGCGCCATCTCATCTGCGATCATTCCGGAAATCGTTGTTGCCTTTGTATCTCCAGGAATTGCAATCATATCAAGACCTACAGAGCATACACAAGTCATTGCTTCTAACTTTTCAAGAGTAATTGCATTTGCTTCTACGGCATTGATCATTCCCTGATCTTCACTGACCGGAATGAATGCACCACTAAGTCCTCCTACATAGGAAGATGCCATAACGCCACCCTTCTTTACCTGATCATTCAACATGGCAAGTGCTGCGGTTGTACCCGGTGCACCTGCATACTCAAGTCCACACTCACAGAGAATATCTGCAACACTGTCTCCGATTGCAGGAGTCGGAGCAAGAGAAAGATCGATAATTCCAAACGGAATACCAAGCTTTTTGGATGCTTCCTGCGCGACCAGCTGTCCAACACGTGTTACCTTAAACGCTGTCTTTTTAATTGTCTCACAGAGAACTTCAAAGCTCTCTCCACGCACTTTTTCCAATGCAGTCTTTACTACACCCGGTCCACTGACACCGACATTGATGACAGCGTCAGCTTCTGTTACACCATGAAACGCACCTGCCATAAACGGGTTATCATCCGGTGCATTACAGAATACTACAAGCTTCATACAATCTGCGGAATCATTATCCTTCGAGATTTCTGCCGTCTGTAAAATAATTTCACCCATCAGGCGGACCGCATCCATATTGATTCCTGTCTTTGTCGATGCAAGGTTTACTGAACTGCAGACTCTTTCTGTATTATGTAATGCCTGCGGAATAGAACGAATTAAAAGCTCATCTGCCTTAGTCATTCCTTTGGATACCAGTGCAGAATATCCTCCGATCAGGTTAACACCTACCGCCTTAGCTGCACGATCCAGTGTCGCTGCAATCGTTGCAAAGTCTTCGGAAGTCTTGCATGCTGCACCACCGACCAAAGCGATTGGTGTCACAGAAATTCTCTTATTTACGATTGGAATACAATAATTATTCTCAATGCTCTCGCCAACAGCCACCAGATCCTTGGCAACCGTTGTAATTTTGTTATAAATGTTCTCATTTAAGCGATCCAGATCAGAATCAATACAATCCAAAAGACTGATACCTAATGTAATGGTACGTACATCCAGATTCTCTTTCTCGATCATTTCATTGGTTTCGATTACTTCTCCGATATTTATCATGAATTTACTCCTTCTGGCAAACAATATTAGATACGATGCATTTTCTCAAAGATTTCTTCACGCTGGCACTTGATCACAACGCCAATCTCTTCTCCGAGTTTTTCCATCTCATCGGAAATTGCAGCAAATGATTTTGTAGCACCGCTGATATCTGTAATCATCATCATGTTAAAATATCCGGACACGATTGTCTGGGAAATATCCAGAATATTTACGCCATTTCCTGCAAGGTATGTACAAACTTTTGCGATAATACCTACGGTATCCTTTCCTACTACGGTGATAATTGCCTTGTCTAATGTCTTTTCCATTTTAATTCTCCTTTTTATTGTGCACGAAGTACCGGCGAAACAGTATCTCTTTTGGCTACATACATTGGGAAATCATCCGCTTTGTATGGATTATCTCCACTCGTAACCTCCAGACGCACCGCCTCATAGGCCAGCTCTTCGTAATTATTTTCTTTGCTCAGATGGCCCAGCATAACTGTTCCAAATTTATCATGAAGAAGTTCGCCAAGCAGCTGCCCGCTTCGCTCGTTCGACAAATGACCTCTGTCGCCCATAATACGTCGCTTCAATGAATAAGGATATGCACCTGTCTCCAGCATATGTATATCATGATTAGCCTCCAGCAGAAGGACTTCCAATCCCTGAAGTTCCTGTATTATTGCATCATCATAGGTTCCAAGATCTGTAACAACCGCAAAAATATGATGATCCTTTTTGATCCGGTATGCCACCGGTTCTGCCGCATCGTGCGAAATCGGAATCGGTGTAATTTCCAGATCACCAATTGAAAATTCTTCCATTGGCGTAATAGGGTGAAACAGACTTTCCTCTATTTTTCCCACAGACTTTACATTTTTTATTGCGTCAATGGTTCCAGGTGTTGCATACAGCGGCAGACCATAACGTCTTGCCATAACGCCAAGTCCCGCGATATGGTCAATATGCTCATGCGTCACAAGTATCCCCTGCATATCCTGGCTTTTCAGATCAATGGCATTTAGTCCGTTCTCGATCTTTTTGCCACTGATGCCGGCATCGATCAGTACATGGGAATCATCTGAACCTACGCAGATACAATTGCCACTGCTTCCACTCGCAATACTACATAATTCTAACATGTTAATTCTCTTTCCAGTATAATTCGATGTTGTCCCCATTTGCCAGTGGCTGCGAAAATTCTGCTTCTTTTCCATTGACTAACGTCGCAATGGCGCGTCCTTTTCCAGCAGACAGATCAAAGGAATACCAGTCAAATACATCAACAAAGATATAATTTTGCTTTCCTGTCATGGTCACGGACTCTCCGTTTACCATAATGGTAACAGATCCTTCCGTTTCCTTTGGTGCTTCCTCTTCTTTCGTTTCCTGAGACTCATCCTCTGCAGACACTTCCGAAGAAGTATCACTTATTGTAGCATTATAACGATTCTCCGGCTCCGGCGCAACCCCAAAGGAGAGAACTGTCCAGTCAATCGTAAAATTTTCGTATACAAGCGTGTCAAAATCCGCCAGCCGGTTGTTGACGAGAATCTCATGATCGGTATCTACTTCCACATCCATAAATTCTGCGACCTGACGCACTGTATAATAATTTCTCGTCTCAATGACATCGCCTTCTTTGATCTCATAAGAACCCGGTTCCAACTGTCCATTGACTTCTACAAATTTTGGACAGACAACGGTTTTTCCATTGATGATCACCGTAAGTGTAGACTCATGATACTCCTCTAACTGCTCAACGGTATATACGGCATCTGCTCCCGCTGTGGACGGTTCAATTGTTACCTCACAGTTTGGAACAAGTGGTGTATTAATGTTTGCAGGTCTGCCATTCAATGTTACAATCGCAGGTTCTCCGGCCTCGCCTCTTGCAATTCTCGCCGCACCATTTACCACAAAATTGATTGGCATGCCACGTTTTGGAAAAAGCTCATCATTCGGAAATCCCGCCTGTAATGCTGCATCCACAATCGTGAGACGATTGTTGTCATATAATTTCAGACGCTCGCCATTGAACTTCATCATAATAAAATTGTTACGCTGCTCATAATAATTGAGGCAGATTCCAATCGGTGTAACCAAAAGCGGATCTTTGTGGATATCTTCCTGTTCAAAGACAACTTCTTTGAGAACTTCCTCTCCACGCAATGCCACACGTTCCTCCGGCAGTTCCAGTTTCTTGGCAAGCATCTGTGTAAATCCATGGATTTTTCCGCCGCCTCCTACGACAAAGCAGGCACTGACGGTCTTATCGCCATTCAATTCCATAATCTTAGTGGCAACCTCAGATGTAATCTTATCTACCGTAGGCTCCACAAGATCCCAGATTTCCTTGGAAGGAATTGTATGGGAAATGCTCATGATATCTTCATATGTCACTTCCTCTTCTGTCGTCGATGCAAGCTTCATCGCCTCTGCCGACTTAAAATCCACAAGGAAATGCTGTACAATCAATTCCGTCAGCTCATCTCCCGCATATGGAATCATTCCATACGCAATAATACTTCCTTCTCTCGTCACAGAAATATCGGAAGTTCCAGCTCCCACATCAACCAATGCAATATTTAACATACGGTAATTTTCCGGAATGGCTACATTGATTGCAGCAATTGGCTCCAACGTCATATTGGCAACTGTAAGCCCTGCCTGTCCTACTGCGGAATACAAACCATCCACAACATCTTCCGGAAGGAATGTTACAATAATATCTTCACCTATTTTTGTTGCTTTATGATCCTCAAGGCTTATGAATACTTCATCATTTAAAAAATATTTCACAACCGAATAGCCCACACAGTAAAACTTATACTGTGTATCATTGGCTTCTTTTAAAATATCCTGTGCCTTTTCAATCCCCAGCAAATCCAGCGTATGAATATCCTCTCCAGTAACAATGCTCTCCTCCGCATACTCATACTCGACATGTGTGGTAACCGTCTTTAACACACGACCAGCGGCTGCAATACACACATCACTCAGCGGTTCATTCAGCTGTGCTTCGAGTTCTGCTTTCACCTGGCCAATAATTCGTCCAACCTTACCGATATCATGAATCTGCCCATCCAGCATTGCACGGGTTTCGTGCTGTCTCACGCACTGCGCTGCCACTATAAACTTATCATCTTCTGTCCGGTATCCCACAGTTCCCACTACATTGCGGGTTCCAATGTCCAAACCAAATACGTTACTCATATGTGTCTCTCCCTCAACGCCTTATCAATCTGTGCCAGCGTCTGTTCAATTCTTCCATCGTTATTAATGACCAGCTGACAGTTTTTTCGATATTCATCCTCGCTCAGCTGACTATCAAAAATCTGGTCAATTTTTGTATCTGAATATCCTCTTGAAATTTTCAGACGCTCTCTTCGAATTTCTCTGTCCGTATAAATATACCAAAGTTCATCACATATTTCATCATAATGTTCTTCAATAAGCAAAGCCGCTTCCAATACTAGAAGCTTGCGCACACCGCCTTCCCGTTCGGCCTGCACCTGCTCACATACATATTCTTTGACTGCCGGATGGACAATTCCATTCAGCAGATTTCTTTTCTCCTCATCTGCAAAAATCACAGATGCCAGTTTCTTGCGGTCAAAGTGCCCATCTTTCTGGAAAATATCTTCTTTTTTGAATAACTCCGCCAGTTTTTCAAAACACATCGTTCCCGGCTCCATAAGCTCGTGCGCGATCTCATCTGCAAGCATGACCCTGGTTCCGTGGTGTCTGGCTAGATAATTTAATATCTCTGATTTTCCGGCTCCCACACCGCCTGTAATTCCAACAAAAAGCATATTGGCCTCCTAATGTGCATCATACCAGTTATATCCGGTTTCTGTTCCGACTGCAAGTTCTACACTTAAATCTGCTGCACCCTGCATTTCCTGCTCCAAAAGCGCAATCACTGCATTCTTTTCTTCTTCTGCGGTCTCAATCAAAAGTTCATCATGTACCTGTAAGATTAGTCTGGATTTATACTTTTCACGAATCAGACGGTCATGCACACGAATCATCGCAATTTTAATAATATCTGCTGCGGTTCCCTGGATTGGCGCATTCATCGCAACACGCTCCCCAAACTGCCGCTGCATATAATTGCTGGATGACAGTTCCGGAATCGGGCGAATTCTTCCATATAAGGTTTTGGTAACACCCTTTTCTTTCGCTTCTGCAACCGTACGATCTAAAAACTCCTTAATTTTTGGATAGGTTTCAAAATAACTGTCGATATATCCCTGTGCTTCTTTCTGCCCGATATCAAGGTCCTGGCTCAGACCAAATGCGCTGATTCCGTATACAATACCAAAATTGACAGCTTTTGCATTTCGTCTCTGCAAATCAGTTACCTCATCAAACGGCACATGAAATACTTTGGAAGCCGTACTTCTATGAATATCCTGATTCTCCCGGAACGCCTCAATCAGCTGCTCATCTCCGGACATATGTGCCAGGAGACGAAGTTCGATTTGTGAGTAATCTGAATCCACAAACAAATCTCCATCCAGCGGATGAAATACTTTACGGATCATTTTTCCAAGCTCGATACGGATTGGAATATTCTGCAGGTTCGGATCCGTACTGCTAAGTCTTCCGGTTGCTGTAATCGTCTGATGAAATGTCGTATGGATCTTTCCCGTCTCATCAATGTAATTGGCAAGTCCATCCGCATAGGTCGATTTCAATTTGGCCAGTTTGCGATACTCTAATATATCCGCAACAATCGGATAATCACCTGCCAGTTTCTCCAGCACTTCCGCAGAAGTGGAAAATCCGGTCTTTGTCTTTTTGCCATTCGGAAGCTGCATTTTCTCAAACAGAATCACGCCAAGCTGCTTCGGTGAATTGATATTGAACTGTTCACCCGCTTCTTCGTATATTTTCTGTTCCAGTTCCGCAATCGAAACCGAAAGCTTTTCACCATACTCTTTCAGTGCATCCGCATCAATGCTGATTCCCTGCCGTTCCATATCAGACAATACAAAAACAAGTGGCATCTCGATTTCACGGAAAAGCGAATCCATGCCCTGTTCTTTTAACGATTCCATTAGAACCGGATAGGACTTCCACGAAATATATGCCTCATAGCAGGCATAATCCACTGCCTTTTTTTCATCTTCCGCAAGCACTTCTGCTACCGTTTTCTTTCCGAGTAAATCTGCCTTGCCCGGTACCATAAGTCCCAGATAATCCTTTGCGACATCATCGCATGGGTATTCGCCCTTTAGCGGATTCAACAGATAGGCTGCCACTGTACGGTCAAAAAAGCGATCTCTCTGCGCACAATATGCGTCCCAGTCCTCTGCTGCTTTTTCTTCATTCATCCATTCCAGATACGGCAACTGTGATTTCAAATCGGCCGTAAGCAGCTGCTTGCTTTTACATACAAACAGATATGTCATCAAATCATCTGCCGTAAGCTCATCTCCGGTAACGAACAAATATATGTCTTCCTCAGAAAAAGCCACTGCAAGTGCTGCAAATGCATTCTTCGGTGCAGCTGCAAACAAAAGCATCTGTCCGTCCGATTCCTGTTTGTTATCCGCATTTGGAATAACTGTAAAAGCAAGCGGCTTTTCCTCCACTTTCTTCCAGATACGTTCTGCCTCTGCTTTTGTTTTTATTACCGTAAAATGCTCCTGGGCATTGTTTTTCGGTGCGTCCACGGAAAATCGTCCCAAAAGATTCTTAAACTCCAGTTTCTTGCACATCAGATACGCTTCTGGTGTATAAAGCGCATCATTTGACGCTAACGCCGCCTCTTTAAAATCATACTCCACAGGAACATCTGTGATAATGGTCGCAAGCTTTTTGCTCATGACCGCCTGCTGCCAATATTCCACAATATTCTTTGAGGCACGAGGAGGACGGACAACTTCCGCATTCTCATGTACCGCCTCAATGCTTCCATATTGTGCGATCAGTGCTGTCGCTGTCTTTTCTCCAATGCCCGGAACACCTGGAATATTGTCCGCGGTATCACCCATAAGTGCTTTGACATCGATAAATTCCTTTGGTGTGACCAGATAACGTGCTTTGACATCTTCTGCAAAATAATCTTCAATTTCAGTTCCGGTCTTTTTGGTTTTTGGAATACGGATTTTTACATGTTCCGTTGCGAGCTGCAACAAATCTCTGTCTCCGGATACCACCGACACATCCATGCCTTCCCGCTCACCCATTCCGGCAAGTGTTCCAAGCAGATCATCCGCTTCGTAACCTTCCATCTCGATAATGCGTACGCCCATGGCGTTCAGCATCTCTTTGATCATCGGCACCTGCTGCCGCAGGGCATCATCCATCGGTGAACGCGTACCTTTGTAGGCATCAAACATCTTGTGCCGAAACGTCGGCGCATGAACATCAAAAGCCACTGTCAGATAGTCCGGCTTTTCCTCTTCCAATATTTTAAACATAATATTCAAAAAGCCATACACGGCATTGGTGTGCAATCCTTCTGAATTTGTGAGATCCGGCAATCCAAAAAATGCACGGTTCAAAATGCTGTGTCCATCGATCAGTACCAGCTTTTTACTCATTCATAACTCCTTCTTGTCCCCGACAACCGGTGACTGTTTTATATTTCTCTGGTTGCTTCTTTCAACCACTCCAGTTCGTCTCCCTCAAGATAAGGAGAGACCACCGTATATACTTTTTTGTGGTAAGCGTTCAGGCGCGCCCTCTCTGTCTCTGTCATCTGCTGCGGCACTACCGCATCCAGATCAAACGGTACATACGTTATATTTTCAAAATGCATAAACTGTCCATAAGAATTTTTTTCATCCTTGCAGCATACCAGTTCATTTTCCAGACGAATTCCATACTGTCCCTCAATATAGATGCCCGGCTCATCGGTTGTTACCATACCTTCTTCCAAAATGCATTCTTCACTCACCGGAGACTTTTTCCAGCGAAACGCATTCGGTCCCTCATGAACACTTAAGGTATAGCCGACACCGTGTCCCGTTCCATGCTTATAATCAAGTCCTGCTTCCCACAAAGGCTCTCTTGCAACAATATCGAGATTTCTTCCCGAACATCCATACAAAAAACGCACATTTGCAAGATTCATATTAGAACGGCACACGCGGGTATAATTTGCCTTCATCTCATCCGTAAGCGGTCCAAGTGCAAATGTTCTCGTAATATCTGTTGTTCCTTCCAGATAGTGTCCACCGGAATCCACTAAAAGAAACCCTTCCGGTTTCAAGGGAACATCGGTTTCTTCTGTTGCTGCATAATGAACAATTGCCCCATGTTCTGCGTAACCTGCAATTGTCTCAAAGCTCAGATCAAGAAAACCTTCCTGCTGGCCGCGAAGATCTGCAAGATACTCTGCCACTGAGATTTCTGTCATTGGTATTTTTCCCACATTTTTCTTCAGCCAATACATGAACTTGCACATTGCGACTGCATCTTTCACATGTGCATCCTTAATATGTCCAATTTCTGTTTTATTTTTTACTGCTTTCAATTTTTCGGTAGGATCTGCCACTTCTATGATCTTATTGGAAGAAGAAATACTCTTTCTTGTCCGATAATTAATCACTGCCGGATTCAACAGAATCGATTTATGTTCCATCATCGCAACATATGCATAAAAAGAATCATAAGGCATTGTCTGTATCTGATTCGCATGCAGATACTCCTGCATCGTTGCATCTAAAATCTCTTCCTGTACAAACCAGATGCATTCTTTTTCGGTCAGCAGAATATAAGAAAGCACTACCGGCACATAGCTGATATCATTGCCTCGTACATTTAACAGCCAGGCGATATCCGAAAGGGATGAAAGGATATAGGTATCCACCCCCTTTTCTTTCATAATCCGGCGCACATCGGCGCATTTGTCTCCTGTACCTCTTCCGCTGTATGCCTCATCCAGAATCCAGGCTGGTTCTTTTGCCATCGGTGGGCGATCCTCCCAGATGGCATCCACCAAATCGTTCTCTGCCGATACAAATGCCTTCTTTTTCGCCGCGATTTCTTCTAACTCCTCACCCCAGTGCGCATTGACAACACGTCCGTCAAATCCGATTGTCTCGCCTTCCATGAGATTCTTTTCAATATATTCATTCACAGTAGGAACGCCTTCCTCTCCCATGCGGTACAGAGTAATGGTCGTTCCTTTTAATTGTCTGGCGGCCTGCACAAAATATCTTCCATCCGTCCAAAGCCCGGCCTCTGTCATCGTAATCACCGCCGTACCGGCTGACCCGGTAAATCCAGTGATATACGTTCTTGCCATAAAATATGCTCCAACATATTCGGATTCGTGAAAATCCGAAGTTGGAACCACATACACAGAAATATTGTGTTTTTTCATTTCTCGACGAAGTGCTGCAAGTCTCTGCGGAATCATTCCACATCCCCCTTCATCTCAAAGAACTTCGTATCCAGTTCCGGATACATGCGCTTGAGTGAAATAGGCTTTCCCGCACGATTCAAAAAGCAATGGCTGCTGCTTCCGGTCGTACGCAATTCTCCGGTTTCTTTATCCGTCATAACATATTCCACTTCCATTTTGATGCCATTGTATTTCACAAGTTTTGTCTGAATCACAACAGTATCATCAAAATGAACCATACTGTGATAATTCACAGAAATTGAGAGTACCGGACTGATAATCTCCATTTCTTCCATCTGCTTGTAGCTTAGTCCCATCTGATCCATCAGATCCATACGGGCTTCCTCCATCCATTTCACATAATTACTGTGATGGATAATTCCCATCTGATCTGTCTCATAATATTTTGCATGATGCTCATATGGGCGTAATTTTACGTCTGTTGTTGGTCTTGCAAGTTCAATTTCCTGTTTCATCGTCAAATACCTCCTACAACATATACTACACTGTGTTTTATTATGACACAACCCGGCAGAAAATTCAATGTAACTTAGCCTTCTATTTCTTCATACATTTCTGCATAATCACTTTCATCTGCAAAAAGCACATACTGTCCGTCTACATATCCCATATATCCGCTTTCTACTACATATCCCTTCATCTGTTTTTCCTCCGTTCTTCTGATAAAGGAATTATCGCCTATATGGTGTACTATAATACGGACACTAAAAAGCACACGCTTTCGCGTGTGCTCTACAAACTTATTTATTTTTCTTTTCCTTTTCCTTTTCCTTTTTTCCAGTGGAAATATTATATTTACTTGCATATTCATCAAAGCATTTCAGATAAGCATCATCTTTCATATGACGCACACTTTTTAAATATTCATGCGTGTCAAATTCAGAAGTCTCTGTCTCAATCATCGCAACCGCTACGTTAGAACAATGCGCCGCAATTCTCTCCAGATTTGTCAGCAGATCATTGAACGCAAATCCCTGCTTATATTCACACTTTCCTTCACGCAGGCGCGTTACATGGCGATTTTTCAAATCGTTACACAAAATTCCAATCAGCTCACGCAAAGGCTCGATTTTCGATGCCATCTCCAGATCATCCTCGCAGAACGCATCTACGGTCAAATCTACAATTTCACGAACGGCAGCCTCTAATACTTTGATTTCATTTTTTGCAGAATCTGAAAAGGAAATCTTCTTTTCTACAATCTCATTTGCAACCTTGGAAATATTGACTGCATGGTCACCCAGGCGTTCAAAGTCACTGATCGTATGTAAGAACTTCGAAACCTGCTGGGTCTGTGACATGGACATTTCCTGTCCCGTCAACTGCATCAGATATGTTCCAAGCTTATCTTCGTACTTATCAATCAGATTTTCTTTTTCCTGCACTTTATTGTATTTGTCCTGTGAATAATCACTCAATAGAGAAAGCGCACGATTAATATTCTTGCGGGCTTTCTTTGCCATACCATTGACCGCTGTATGGCTCTGTCCAATTGCCAGTGCCGGATAGGAAAGAAAACGCTCCTCAAGGAGATCAAAATCTGCCTGCTCCTCAAGTTCTTCCGGGTCATCCTTGATCAGACGGAACACCAGTTTCTCGATCACATGAATAAACGGTAGCAATACAAGAATTGTTGCCAGACGGAAAACGGTATTCATCATTGCGATCGTTACCGGACGCATTGTCATATCCATAAATTTAAAATGAACGAATGCATTCACGCTGTAGAATACAATTGACCAGAATATCATTCCAAATAAATCATTCAACAGATAGATCAGCGCTGTACGCTTACCATTCTTGTTTGTTCCAATGGAAGAAAGAAGTACCGGACAAGCTGCACCAACACCAATACCCATGGTAATTGGGAGTGCTGCTGCAAAACTGATACTTCCTGTCATAGACAACGCCTGCAGGATACCTACGGATGCGGAAGCACTCTGCAGTACTGCTGTAAATGCAATACCAACAATAATTCCCATAAACGGATTCTCGAACTTTGTCAGCATATTTACAAAATGCGGATTCTCCTTTAATGGGGAAACTGCTCCACTCATTGTCTGCATTCCCACCATAAGTATGGCAAATCCAAGCATAATATCACCGACATTCTTATAGGTTGTCTTCTTAACGAACATCTTGAACACAATACCGATGATTGCCACAACTGCAGAGATGGTTGCTGTGGATAGAAGCTGTGCAATACCGCTTGAACCATCAATATAGGACAGACAGAGAATCCATCCTGTCACACTAGTTCCGATATTGGCTCCCATAATAATTCCAATTGCCTGCGCTACTTTCATCATTCCGGAATTCACAAATCCCACAACCATAACCGTGGTTGCCGAAGATGACTGGATAATTGCTGTAACTACAGTTCCGAGAAGTACACCCTTGATTGGTGTATTTGTGAGCTTATATAAAACAAGCTCGAGCTTATTTCCTGCCACTTTCTTCAGTCCGTCTCCCATCAGAGACATACCAAAAAGAAACAATGCAACTCCGCTTAAAAGTGTCAGGACAATTGTTATGCCACTCATATTTTCTTTTCCTTTGCTCCTGTATAAAAATTTACATGTACGTTTTATTATAAAACACTTTTCATACTTTTTACAATCACTTTACGGAAATTTTATAAAATAACCTTTCATTTAGCTGAACAAAGAACAGATGGCTTCCCAAAGTTTTGCAAAGAAATCCGCAATTTTCTGGCCCAGATTTTTATCAGACAACTGACTCTGCAACTGATCTGCCCAGTCCTGTGCCTGATCCTTGATACTGCTCCAGTCCAGATCAAGGCCTTTTAATTTTTCCATCAAATCGGCAATTTTCTGCTTATCTTCATCTGAGATTTTAATTTCATATTTATCAGCCAGTTCATCGATTGCATTTTCAATGTCCTCTGCTGAATTCAACTCCCCATTGGCTATTTTTCCTTTCAGATCTGCGATCATAGCTTCAACATCTTCGGAATCACCATCGATACTCTGTTCGAGATCGCCTGTTGTAACAAGTTCATCCATAGCGGCATCAACTACATCCTCGTCAAGTGTCTCTCCGGTCATCTTTTCATATGCCTCAAAAGTTCCCACCAGCGCAGCTGTACCGGATAGCGCAAACGGTCCGGCTACAATAATATTTGCATCGGAAATTCCTGCAGTCGCCAGAGCATTCTTGTACATACCGGCAGTACAGTAATTGATATTGTAAGTAGAGACTTTGATTCCGCTTCCTTTATCAGTCAGTGAAATCAAAACCGATGACAATGCTTTTGTTCCAATCTGCTTCTTCGGCACATAGGCATCAAGATATTTGTGTTCCTCATCATTGTTGACATAGACAACATCATAATTGTCAAAATCTGCCACATCAATTCCCATATAGGCTAAAACCGTATGCTGCTGATCTGCTGTCAGGTCTGCGCCAAGCGCAAGATACGGCTTATCTTCCTGTGTGATTACAACATTGTCACCCTCTTCTGTGACCTGTGTCTCCTCACTGGCATATACGTTATGTGTTACAGTACTTACGGTTCCAGTCATCATTGCCGCTACCAGAATTAATGCCAGCACCTGTTTACAATGTCTATTTTTCATTGTTTTCTCTCCTTTTTCTTACTCTATTCCAGAATATACTCCATCTCAAATGTATTCTCTTTGCTGTGCACCTTTGCTTTTGCGCCACAGATTATTGGCATCATCGGTGACAAATGTCCGATATCAAGATCCATGATCACCGGCACATTGTACTCTGCAAGAAGTGCCAGAACTGCTTCATAATGATCGATTCCAAACATTTCTTCCCCAAAGCAAAGCGGTCTTCCAATCAGAAAGCCTTTTACATATGAAAACCATCCGGCATTTTTCATCTGCCAGATTGCACGCCGGATTGACATAATATTCAAATCGCAGGATTCTAAAAACCAGATAAATCCATCCTCCTCATAACGTGCATTAAAATCTTTTACGCGGTCAAAACGTGTGCCCAGCAGATTTACCAGACAATCCATGCATCCTCCAATCAGACGGCCTTCTATTGTAATTTCCCGATCTGGAAATCGCCGGATCACAGTATGTTCTGTTACATTATACGGTGCAAGTGGATGTTCCTCATCTTTTAAACTTTCCCGCTCCCATTTGTCATAATTATGCACACGATTGATTTTCCCCCGCAACAGATCAAATGCATCCTTTACGGACGGATGCCACGGTTCCATACCAAATGCCGAAACACAAGGGCCATAAATTGCTGCCGTATCACACAAAACAGTTGACAAAAATGTGAAATTCGTATTATCAGAAAAACCCATATACCACTTTGGTTTTGTCTCTTTTATTTTTGCGAAATCGATATAGGGAACGACTTCACACATCAATTCTCCTCCACCACAGGAAATAAGGATGTCGGAGCCATCATCCACATATGCCTCGTTTAACTCTGCCCCACAAAGTTCCGGCTTGTTGCTGATTCCCACCCCCTGCTCCACCAGGCAGTTTGGCCCGATCTCTGTTTGAAATCCCATCGTATGGAAATTCATTAATGCATTTTGAAATGCGGTATAGTAAGGCTCTGTCGCACATCCAAATGAAGGTGCAACAAAGCCGATTGTTCCATTGTCTTTTAAAAATTCTGGATATCTCATGCCAGACCTCCTTTTTTCATTCTTTCAGTATAATGCAGAAATTTTATCAATGCAAGACATCCCTATAAAGCTAAAAACCGACGTACAATTTTGCACGCCGGTCCATTTTCATTTTTTATGAGCAACAGCTCTGATATTTCATCTTCTGTCGGGAATATCTGACATACGCCTTTATATTTTTCCAAAAAGAGGTCTCCTTGTGATAATTAAATGCAGTATCATATAAAATTCCCTGTCGATTGCACCAGGTATAGATATCGTTAAGTCCCAGCCGCTCGATGGTACGGATATTATTCATAAAAGTCTCTATCTTCGACAGATCCTGTTCGCTTTTAATATACAGATGAAATATTGTATTCGGACACTCGATTAATATCTGTCCTCCTGCCTTTTCCAATATCATTACCTCCCCTTTTATTTATGATACTATAGTACTACATTCCGACATAAAAAACCACTTATTTTTTCCTTTTTCTACTCTTTTTTTACAGGCGCAAGAACTCCCTCCCCACTCCCAAAATCCGGGATAAAACTTTCTTCTGCAACATCGGTTTCCTGTATAAAGGCATTCTCCACACCAATGTCCAATGCGTAATCTATGTACTTCATATAAGAATGCTTTGAAACCCTGCAATTCAACTTCGGAAAATCCGAAATTTCATTTAATGGCGTATACTGACTCATCATACTTAAGTATATCTGGTTTCCATATGTTTCATGCAAATAGAGAACAATCTTTTTTGCATCCGCCAGACTTCCCGGTAGCAAAAGCTGTCTTACGATCACACCTTTTGTCATGACGGCACCTTCAACGGCTTCCACCGGCACTTTTTCTTTTCTGGCCGGATTCTCCCACTGAAAAACCGGTTTTGGCTGCTGCCTTACCATCTCGGCAATGGCAGCTTTGGCCATTTTGGGATAATCTTCCGCCTTCGAATATGCTTTAGCAAGCTGCGCTGACATATATTTAAAATCCGGAAGATAAATATCCACAATGCCCTCAAGCATTTTTAATGTATCTACTTTTTCATAGCTTCCCGTATTATAAACTATCGGAAGCCGAAGTCCCTGCATCCGGGCAGATTCCACTCCTTCTATAATATGTGGAAGAAACTGCCCCGGTGTTACAAGATTGATATTATTTGCCTTTTGTTCCTGTAATTCCAGGAAAATTTCTGCCAGCCGTTGTGGAGATATATCAATACCTGCACTTCCCTGTGCAATTGGTTCATTCTGGCAAAATACACAGTGCAACGCACAACCGCTGAAGAAAACCGCACCGGAACCATTGATTCCGCTGATGCATGGTTCTTCCCAATGATGCAGTGCTGCCCGCGCCACCCGCAGCTGGCTGGTGACGCCGCACACGCCAATCTGATTATGATTTCTGTCTGCTCCACAGTTTCTTGGACATAATGTGCATTTATTGTATAAATTTTGATTTTTCATATGTACCTCTTGCGATTCCTTTCCAAAACCTCTACAATGGGGATATCAAAAACAATGGTTGCATACCATAGAATAAGGAGTATAACTATGAATCAGTCAAACTGTATGGTCGCCCAGTCCGGTGGACCAACCTCAGCGATCAATGCCAGTCTCGCAGGAGTCATCTCCGGTGTTACCAAATCCGGAAAATATGACATCTGCTACGGAGCGATCAACGGAATCCTCGGCATCCTGAATGAAAACTATCTCAATCTTTCGGAATCTGTTGAAAATGAGGAAAAACTAGCCCGGCTTATGCGGACACCTGCCATGTATCTTGGTTCCTGCCGTCACAAGCTGCCGAACTATAAGGATGACGATTCTCCTTATGTATTTATTTTTAATCAGTTTGCCAAACTTAATATTAAAGCATTTTTCTATATCGGTGGCAATGATTCCATGGACACCGTACTTAAATTATCGGATTATGCAGCAAAAATCAATAGCGACATTCGTATTATCGGTATTCCAAAGACAATTGACAACGATCTTTGCATGATCGATCATACCCCTGGCTTTGGTTCCGCTGCAAAATATATTGCATCTACTATGCTTGAAGTCGCACATGATACATTTATCTACGCTGTAAAAAGCGTAACAATTGTCGAGATTATGGGACGCGATGCCGGATGGCTTACTGCTGCGAGTGCACTTGCAAGAAATGAATACAATACTGCTCCGCATTTTATCTATCTTCCGGAAGTTGCATTCAACAAAGAGAATTTCTTAAATGACATCCGTGAAAAATTAAAAACTTTAAATAATGTAATCGTAGCTGTTTCAGAGGGCATCCGTGACGAAAACGGTGATTACATTACCGCTTCCAAAGCTGTGGCAGATCAGTTTGGGCATCAACAGCTGTCCGGAGCTGGCAAAGCTCTCGAGTTTTTAGTAAAAGAAAATATCGGTGTAAAAGTACGTTCTGTAGAAGTCAATGTTCTTCAGCGCTGTGCTGCACATATAGCTTCCAAAACCGATTTGGCTGAAGCTTTCGCTTTGGGCGAGAAAGCGGTATCTCTCGCCGAGGAAGGTGAGACTGCCACGATGGTCACTCTGACTCGTACTTCCAACACCCCATACACTGTCACTTACGGGCATGCACCAATCCGTGGCATTGCAAATGAAGCCAAATCCATTCCGCGTGAATGGATCAACGAGACTGGAAATGATATCATGCCACAGTTACAGGAATATCTGCTCCCTCTCATTCAGGGAGAAGTCACCAATGAATACAAAGATGGCGTACCGGTCTATATGCCGGTTTCACATTTAAAGCCTAAGATAAAGGAGTAATCTATGGCAGCAAAACCAACCGAATTATCCAAAAGAAAAAAGAAACGCAAAGCGCGCGGAGTCGCCCTTGCGTCACTCACCGGAGCCGGTATTGCGCTGATTGGCGTATATGTCGGCTTTGGCATTTATTACAACAACCATTATTTTCCACATACAACGATTGGTGATATCCCATGCGGAAATCAAACCGCAAACTATGTGGAATCCCAAAATATAGATAACGCATCCGACTATCTGCTGACACTCTATGATCGAAAAGGAACCAAATTTCATCTGGCAGGTATGGATTTTTCCTATGCCTATGATGCTACCGGCGAAGAGGCCTCTATCCTCTCCCACCAGAACGGCTTTCTGTGGCCTGTAGAAATTTTCCGTAAACATCCATATGAGCTTGACCGTTCTTTTACCTATGATAGCAGCAAGCTTCAGGAACTGATCGATGCTATGGAAATCTTTCAGGAAGATTACATCGTGAATCCACAGAATGCTTATATTGACATTACCGATGATACATACAAAGTGGTAAATGAAGTAGAAGGAAATGCTCCGATCAAAGAAAATGTGACAGAAGAAATCACGACAGCAATCAACGAACAGAAAACAAAATTGACACTCTCCGACAATTGTTATCAAAAACCGGAGATCACCGCAAACGACAAAACGATCACGAATCTCAAAGCCCAGATTGATGCTTACACCGCAGCTACCATTCACTATACGATCGATGGCGCAGATGCAAACCTTGATTCTTCCAGGATTTTGCAGATGTTAAATATCAGCAAAGACGGCAAAGTTTCCATCAACGAAGACAAGGTTACCTCTTTTGTGCAGCATCTTGCCAGCACCTATAATACATACGGTGACGTACGTGATTTTAAAACCTCCAAAGGAGATACCGTAAAAATCGGCGGTGGCGATTATGGCTGGGGCATCAATAAGGCAAAAGAAAAAGAAGAAATCCTAAAAGATCTCAAAAACGGAAAACCGGTAGAACGAGAACCTGTTTATGAGCAGACGGCTATCCAAAGCGGAACCGATGATATCGGAGACACCTATATCGAATTGGATTACACGAACCAACATATGTGGTTCTACAAAAAAGGAAAACTTGTCTTAGAATCCGATTTCGTATCCGGTAACCTCAATCGCAACAATGGTTCACCGGATGGTGTATTTAAAATCGTCTATCGTCAGAAAGATGCTACACTCGTCGGTGAAAACTATGCTTCCAATGTAAATTATTTCATGCCATTTGCATACAATGTCGGACTGCATGATGCAAGCTGGCGCAGCACATTTGGCGGAGAAATATACAAAACAAGCGGTTCTCACGGTTGTATCAATCTTCCGGAAAAAATTGCAAAAAAACTTTATGATAAAGTAGACGTCGGCACTCCAGTCATTGCTTTCTACCGTGAAAAAGTAACACTCACTGCAGAGAACGCAAGAATTTCCAATGCCTATTCCTACAAAGATCCTGACAAAGAATAGAGCATAGGAAATTTCACTGGAATTTCCTAATACAGCAAAAATGTCATAAGGAGCTCTTCCAAAAGGACTCCTTATGACATTTTTCATCTCAAAAACTGCTCAATCATGAGTGGAATGATCAACCGGCGTAAATCCATATTGGAAAACGTCAGATGATCCCACTCAATTTTTGATTTATCATACAATTGTACTTTCATCGATAAATTCACTCCATGTTTATTTCCCGCAACCGATTCGGTGATTCCGGAACAATGCATTACTTACTTATTTTAAGAAGCGAACTGACTATTATAAAGATTTGCATAGAAACCATTCTGTGCAAGTAGCGTATCATGATTTCCCTGCTCGATAATCTTGCCATCTTTCATTACGAGAATCACATCTGCCTCACGAATTGTTGACAGTCGATGCGCAACAATAAAACTTGTTCTTCCCTGCATCATCGTAAGGAATGCTTTCTGGATACGGATTTCCGTACGTGTATCAATCGAAGATGTTGCCTCATCAAGAATCAGCATTGGTGGCAGGCAAAGCATAACTCTTGCGATACAAAGCAGCTGCTTCTGTCCCTGTGACAGATTACCTCCATCCTCTGTGATAACCGTATCATATCCTTTTGGCAGACGTTTGATAAAGCTGTGTGCATGAGATGCTTTTGCAGCCGCAATCATTTCTTCCTCGGTTGCTTCCGGTTTGCCCATACAGATATTATCTCGAATGGTCCCCTTCTTCAACCAGGTCTCCTGCAGAACCATGCCATAATTTGCACGCAGACTGTTTCTTGTCATATGCATAATATCATGTCCACTGACTTCAATCTTGCCGGAATTTGCATCATAGAAGCGCATAAGCAGATTGATCAGTGTTGTCTTTCCACAGCCGGTCGGACCAACAATCGCCACACGCTGCCCCGGTTTTACATGAAGATTAAAATCCTCAATCAGTTTCTGATCCGGCACATAAGAAAAATATACATGTTCAATATCGACCGTTCCATCAGCATTCTCTAATACATAGGCATCTTCTGCATCCGGTTCTTCTGCCGGTTCTTCAATCAGTTCAAAAATACGTGCCGCACATGCAAGTGCATTCTGAAGCTCCGTAATAACTCCGGAAATTTCATTGAACGGCTTGGTATACTGGTTCGCATAAGATAAAAAGCAGGACAGATTACCAACAGAAAATGCACCGTTTGTCAAAATAACAGAAAGCGCACCTACAATACCAACTGCAGCATACACCAGACTGTTAATGAATCGTGTACTCGGGTTCGTAATACTTGAAAAGAAAATTGCCCGAAGGGAATACTTCTGCAGGCGCTGATTGATCTCATCGAACTGCTCCAATGCTTCATCCTCATGGTTGAATGCCTGTACCACCTTCTGGTTTCCAACCATCTCTTCTATCAGTGCCGTCTGTTCTCCTCTTGTCTTTGTCTGCAACTGGAACATGGAATATGTTTTCTTTGCGATAAAACTTGCCACAAAAAGAGATAACGGTGTCAGAATTACGACAACAAGTGTAATCTTCACATCAATCACAAGCATAAAAATCAATGTTCCAACAATCGTTGCTATTCCGGTAAATAACTGTGTAAAGCCCATCAGAAGACCATCTGCAAACGTATCGACATCCGCGATAATACGGCTAACCATATCTCCATGTGAATGACTGTCAATATAACTGAGCGGAAGATGCTCCATTTTGTCAAATGCATCTTTACGGATATCCCGCACAATATTATAGGTCATGCGGTTGTTGCACATGTTCATAATCCACTGTGCCAACGCCGTAATTGCAATGATCAAAACGCCTTCCTTTGCAAGTGATAAAATCCCCGCAAAATCAACCTTCCCTTTTTCAAGAATCCGATCGATTGCTTTTCCGGTAAGAATCGGAAAATATAAAGTCAGTGCCACGGTAACGGTAGCCAGAACAATCGATAAAATCAAAATCGGGATGTAATGTTTCATATAATGAAAGACTTTCTTCAATGTCTCCATCTGTCCCTGTCGTTTTTCTTTCTTAGTTGCTGCCATTAGAAAGCACCGCCTTTCTGTTTCTGTAAATCTTCTTTCTTAAACTGAGACTCATATATCTCGCGGTAAATTTCACAGTTCTCTAATAACTGTTCATGTGTTCCGATGCCGACTGCCTGTCCATCATCCATAACAATAATCTGGTCTGCAAACTGAATCGAAGATGTTCTCTGCGAAACAATAAAAATTGTTTTGTTTCCCTGAAGGTTACGCAATGCACTGCGAAGCTTCGCATCTGTTGCAAAGTCCAAAGCGGATGCACTGTCATCCAAGATCAGAATATCCGGATCTTTGACTACGGCGCGGGCAATGGTAAGACGCTGTTTCTGACCGCCGGACAGATTACGACCGCCCTGTTCAACCATATAAGAAAGCTTTCCCTCTTTTCCTTCCACAACATCCGTTGCCTGCGCCACTTCAATTGCTTTCCACAACTCTTCTTCGGTCGCATCCGGATTACCCCAGCGTAGATTCTCTTCGATCGTTCCCTGGAACAGGACCGCTTTCTGCATAACAACACCGATTTTGTCACGAAGTGTAACAAGATCGTAATCCTTTACGTCTCTTCCATCCACACGAACGCATCCCTTGGACACATCATAAAAACGAGGAATAAGATTTACCACGGAAGACTTTCCGGAGCCGGTACCTCCGATAATACCGATTGTCTGTCCTTTCTTCACTGTAAAGTCAATATCGGTAAGTGATTCTTCTGCGCTGCCCGCATAAGACATACTGACATGGGAAAATTCCACTGCCGGTGCGTCTTTTTCCACTGTCTCATCAGCTTCTTTTGAACCACTCTCGATGGAAGACTGAATTTCAAACACTTCCTGAATACGATTACCACAGGCAATGGATTTGTTGATATTCACGATCAGATTCGCAAGCTTCACCAGTTCTACCAGAATCTGTGACATATAGTTTACCAGCGCAACGACTTCACCCTGTGTAATAATCCCACCGTATACCTGCTTACCACCAATCCAAATAACCGCAAGGATGGCACAGTTGATAATAATATAAGTCAGTGGATTCATCAGTGTTGAAATACGTCCGACGATCATCTGCATGTTCGTCAAAAATCCATTGCTCTCATAAAATTCTTTCTGTTCCTGTTCTTCTTTATTAAAGGCACGGATCACACGTGCACCTTCAAGATTCTCTCTTGTATGACCAAGCACCTGATCCAAACCATTCTGCACCTTTTTAAAAAGCGGAATGCTTGCCGCCATAACCGAAAATACCACAACAGAAAGCAATGGAATCGTAACGACAAATACAAACGCCGCTTTCACATTGACCGTAAATGCCATAATCATAGCACCAAACACGATAAATGGAGAACGTAAAAACAGACGCAACACCATATTCACGCCCGACTGTACCTGATTGATATCACTTGTCATACGGGTGATCAAAGTTGAAGTACCTATGGTATCCATTTCAGAAAAAGAAAGTGACTCAATGTGTGAAAATAATGCGTACCTCAATTTTGTAGAGAATCCCACTGCTGCCTTCGCAGCAAAAAACTGTGCAGTAATGGAACATGTCAAACCGATCAATGCCAGTAAAACCAGCACTCCACCCATACGGAAAATATAAGGGTGATCCGACAATGCAATACCCTTATCAATAATTGCCGCCATCACAAGCGGCACGATCAGTTCAAAAGAAGCTTCCATCAATTTAAATAAAGGTGCCAGAACACACTCCTTCTTGTAATCTCTTAAATAGGTCAATAGTTTTTTCATAAAATAAATTCCTTCTTCATAATTAGTATATACGTGCCTAATTTAAAATTATATCATTCTTCCCACACTCTATTCAAGCATATATATTTTTTTGTACACCAAAAAGACCGGTTGCAGTCCGGCCTTCCTAGTCGTTGAACATTTAATTAATGACATCCGTGACAGTTTTTGCAGTCACCGCCACAAGATATGGATTTTCCATTTTTCTTATCTTTGATAAGACTCTTGGTGGCAATTGCGACCACAACGGCAAGTATAACTAATACAATCGCTGTACCCATTATAACCACTCCTTTCAAAAGGACTATCCATGCATACGTTTTTCTGATTCATTGTTAGTATAATCTAACCGATATTAGTTGTCAAGAACTTTATAAAAACTTTTTTACTGGAACATTCTGTCTGGTTATGATATACTATCTACATATGTTTATACACGAATTTTTGGGAGGAACAAAATGCACACAAACGAATCAGCTGAAAATTATTTAGAGACTATCCTTATACTTAGCAAAAAGCTTCCGGTCGTACGCTCCGTAGATATTGCAAACGAACTGGGATTCAAAAAGTCAAGTGTCAGCATTGCCATGAAAAATCTTCGTGAAAAAAATCAGATTACTGTAACTGATGCTGGATTTATATATTTAACAGATGCTGGAAAAGAAATTGCCGAAATGATCTATGAACGTCATGAATTACTGACAGAATGCCTGATCAAACTCGGAGTCGATCCTGAAGTTGCTGCTGAAGATGCTTGCCGTATCGAGCATGTCATCAGTGCAGAAAGTTTTGCAGCAATTAAAGCTCATGTTGGCTCTGGCATTTCAAAATAAATGTGCCATTATGTTATTTTACATAAAAAGAGAAACAGATTTTTAAGAAAATCTCTGTTTCTCTTTTTTTATTCAGCTTTTTGTATAAATTTTTTCAAAAAGTCTCTTCTACCGCATGGTCTGCCATAAAAATATCCCTGAATACAGTCTGCTGATAACTTTTCTATCTCTTCAAGTTCTGTTTGTGTTTCCACACCTTCCACACAAATTTTGAGATTTACACTATGTACCAACTGGATAATATGATCCATCAACTGATGCTCAAATGCATTTTGCAATGCTTTAACCGTAAAGCTTCGATCTAACTTCACGACATTTGGGACCATAGAACTGATCAGTTGGAAATTGGAATAGCCTGTTCCAAAATCATCAAGTGCAATCATCACACCATGTTTTCTCAAACGATCCCACATCCGTTTTACTGCCGACGAATTATCATCTACGTAGCCACTCTCTGTCAATTCTACCATCAGGCTTACCGGTTTTAAATTATAGAATTCAATCCAATGTTCTATTTCTTCACAGACATCGCTCTTTAAAATCTGGACATATGACAAATTCACACTAATCTTAAAATTTGGATTTGTCTTCTGACACTCTGCACACATTGAAAGTGCACGATCAATAATCCATTTTCCAACCGGGATAATCAAGCCACTTTCCTCTAAAATCGGAATAAACTCAACTGGTGAAATATTTTCGCCTTCTGTAGTTTTAAAACGCAACAGACTTTCAGCCATAAAAGGTATTTTCTGTCCAACAAGTACGATTGGCTGGAAAAAAAGTTCAAATCCACGGAATCCATCTGAAACAGATTTTCGTAGTTGCTCTAATAATTCCCGTTCACGTATAAAAGCTTTATAATCCGATGCATCAAAGCAATATGTCTGATTTTTCCCCCGATTCTTTGCAGTCGTCAATGCAAACTGAGATATTTTCATTACCTCGTTATATTCCATCTTATCAATAGAATTTCCAAGTACGATTCCACCAGATATTGTATATACCGCTTTGTAATTGTCCATTTTGATAAATTTATCTACACGGTTACGAATTTTCCGATATAACTTCTGAGCCTCTTCCTCCGTTGCACCATTCATGTCCATAACCATAAATTCATCTGCCACAACACGGTACACATTCTGACCTTCTGAAACACTATCAACAATGCATTCTGCAACGCCGCGTAATACATAATCGCCATATTCGATTCCAAATTTCTCATTAATACTCTTGAAATCATCAATGCCCACACGAAGCACAAATCCGTTTGGAGTAAGTTTGTGAAACTCATTCAGTTTATCTTTGATTGCAATACTTTCCAACAGTCCGCTCACATTATCAGCCAGTGGCTTTGTGCCAATTTCGTTAATACATCCCACTAAAAACTGTGGTTTCTCGTCTTCCCCCAAAATAATGCGTGCTCTGCAATTAATCCAGATTGGCTTGTGATTCTTGTCAAGCCAGCGATATACCAGATTATGTTCTGTCTTAATACCTGCAACAAGTTGTGCCAGATCATTCATCAACATCTGAAGATCATCCGGATATACAAACTTTGCATGTTCTTCCAATGCATCTGTGAATTCCGATTTCTCAATAGAAAATCGTTTCGTTGCTTTTGGCGAAATATGATAAAGATCTTCACGAACCGCATAAACAAAGAGGTAATCATTCATGCACTCATCAAATGCATCAATTGCACCTCGTATGATTTCATACATATAGCTACCTTTTGCATCTTTCATGCGAGACTCCCTACCTTTCATCTGCGACCTCATCATAAGTATCAAGGAAATTATGTCTTACGCCGTCCTTTTTATATCCAATCACGGTATTCAAATTAACGTTTTCCACACTACGAAATATATTCTTTGCAACATATGGATTCTGCTTTTCCAGTTCATGAATCATAGCCTTGATTTCAGCTCTCTTTGATCCCTTTTCTGTTCCCCCACAAGATGCACAGTTTTCTGTAAATCGGCAGGCACACTGAATAAAATGCAGATCATTGTATCTTGCCCAATGAATAATATCATCTTCTCTCACCAGATAAAGCGGACGAATCAGCTCCATCCCCGGGAAATTCGTACTATGCAATTTCGGCATCATCGTCTGGATCTGTGCTCCGTATAGCATTCCCATAACAATCGTTTCAATCACATCATCAAAGTGGTGTCCCAAAGCAATCTTATTGCATCCAAGTTCCTGCGCTTTGCTGTATAAATATCCACGACGCATACGCGCACACAAATAGCACGGTGAATCCGTAATATCTGCCACCGTGTCGAAAATTTCTGTGCGAAATACTGTAATTGGAATATTCAGCATTTTGGCATTATTTAAAATCGTCTGGTAATTAATTTCGTTGTATCCCGGATTCATTACCAGAAATACTACTTCAAAGTTCTTTCTTCCATGCCGCTCCAATTCCTGAAACAGCTTCGCCATCAGCATAGAATCTTTTCCACCAGAGATACATACAGCAATCTTATCTCCGTCCTGAATCATTTCATATTCGTTGATTGCCTTCGTAAATGGTCTCCAGACTGTTTTCTTGAACTTCTTAATAATGCTGCGTTCTGCATCTTTTGCTTTGTCTGCAAGTCGTTCCTCTTTTTCGTCATCGTCTTTCATGAAATCAGCAAGTTTCTTTCTCAGATAAGCACGATATCCTTCCTGAATGCTATAGATTTCATAGCCCTTCTGCTCATACTCCTCTGCAATCTCGTCGCTTTTCTGACCCGTATAACATATCAGATAAACCGGCATATTTTTAGGGATTTCAGCCTCATGCTCCACAAAATTTTCCCAATAAATATTTTTTGCCTGTGGATAAGTCTCCTTGGCATAGTCCTCTTCGCTCCGCAAATCAATAACCAGTTTTTCACGTTCCTCTGACATTAAGTCATCTATTGTTTTTTGATACATTCTTACATCCTCTTGGCTGAATTTTATACTCTCTTCTTATTTACAGTCGTTAAGACAGATTATACCATTGTATCTAATTTGCCACAAGGTTGCTTTTCCCCAATTTTTTTATGATTATTCCTTTTCTTTGATCATCTTGAACAATTGCACACGATTCCGTATTCCTAATTTCCGATATATATTTAATATATGCTTTTTTAATGTGTTGGCACTGATGACCAGTTCTTCACAAATCACAGTATTTTCCCGTCCACTCATCAACATCCGGAGAATCGTACTCTCTCTTCTTGTGAGATTATATTTTTCAACTGCCTGGGTTACGGTAAGTTTTTCCTGTTCATCCTCTCCAAACATATGATGTTTTTCAAGTTGAAAAGCCAAATGATTTTTGAGCATATCAAGAATAAAAATGTCATCATAATGAAAATTTTCTTTTCCGATTGAACGATAAAATGTGATTACTCCAAGAAAATGATGATCTTTCGCAATGACCATCTGCAACGAATAATGCCAGTTATTTGGTTTGAACACATGCTGATAATAGTCTGTTGCCATTCGGGCCTCATCACTGACCAGATCTGTTTCGCGATAAATCAATGATTTTCCACTGAATATAATTCCCCTGCTCATATCCAATTGTTCATACTCACGCGCAAAATTACATTCCATATCTAGTTTTACCGGATGTGCAAGTTTTTTTTCATCATGTTCTGCCGCTACATAAAAATCTGCGCTATCAAAATCAATCAGCATCCGGAGTTCTTCCATCAAAGCAAGACGCATTTCATCAAAATGTTCTGTTGTATATATTTTGTATATAATGTTATTCAAGATTGTCCATTCATTCGTTCCCAGATTTTTCATTGCGTTGGTTCTCCCGAAAATAATACGTACATTTGTTCTTCTGATAAGAAAAAATGACGCACCCACTGGATGCGCCATCGTTGGCTTCTTAATCTTTATTTACTACTCCATTATAATTATTTTTAATAGAGAATGCAAGATAATTTTCAGATATTTTATCTACTTTACTGCATTCTTTGCATGGATCATTTATCAACAAATTTTAATAATATAGATAAATATATTTACCGGCCACTGAAATTTTAGCATTTCGCAAATCAATTTTCTTTTTCTTTAAAGCTGATTTCTTAATCATAAACGTAAATGCCTTAGATGATCCATCGGAAATTGTTGTAGACTTTTTGATCTGCTTATAAGTACCAACTGTTTTTCCATTTGCATCTTTCACTGTAATTTTTAAATTCTTTAATCCTGTTGCCTTGTGACCACTTACATTTACACACTGTACCTTTATGACAAGATTTCCTTTCTTATCAAAATCAGCGGAATATGCGCTAATATATAAATCACCATATGGGCAATTGCCTGTGGTAAGCTTTGTGTCTTTGTATTTATTTGCTGCAACTTTTACCTTACAGGTAAGTTTCTTTCCATTCTTTAATGTCGCAACAATTGTTGTATTTCCTGCTTTCTTTGCAGTAACTTTTCCCTTCTTATCAACAGTTGCTACAGACTTCTTTGTAGACTTCCAAGATTTCACAGTGCTTCCACTTACGGATAATTTCTTTGAAAATCCTGCTGTAAGTGTCAATTTTGACTGGCTCATGGTTGCCTTCACATTTTTTTGATCAACAATCACACAGAAGCTTGTATCTGTATCAAATTTTAAACCTACCGCGTAATCACCGGCCTGTAAACCGCTTCTCCATCCCCAGTTAAAAGCATATACCTGTGCTCCACTTGAAAGTGTAATCAGTTCATAATCGCTTGCATATACGGAATCACCATATAAATACTTCTTCTGACTGTTATAAAAACTGATTGTTCCAGCGGAAGGCGCATTTGTATATACATATACTGCTGCACCCTCATTTGCCGTCACTGTAAAATTTAGTTGTTTTTCAACACCGGCATAAGCAGTTTCTAATTCTGACTCATATGCAACATTCCAATCATCATCTGTCGCAGCATTTACTTCCGTGACATTCGTGAATGCAGATGTCAATAAAATTGCCAAAGCAAGCATCAGACATCCCAATTTCTTTGAAACAAATTTTCTCATATCTTCCATCCTCTCGTTTTGTATAATAATGTTCATTCTAAGTATTACACACCTTTTTTTACATTGCAACTAAAAATAATTTTTTATACTTCATTCAATTGCAGTACTAAATTGCTGTCTACGCAATTGTTGACATATCATCACACTCATATACAAGTGGCTCCCCATATGTTTTCTCATAGATTTCTTTCCAAACTTCATAATTCTTCTGACGCATCGCTTCGATATTCTCTGCACGATTCTTATTCGGATCCGGATAAATTGCAGGAGCAATATGAATCGTATACTCCTGAATATAAAAACCGTCATCGCCCAATATATCACTGTCCTCCATCGTAATAAAGCAAGGTAACACCGGCACATGATTCTGCGCTGCAAATGTATATGCCCCTTTCTTTAATGGTTTTGGTTTGCGGTAATTCCACCACATACTCTGTTCCGGATAAACAACCATGAAATCGCCATGCTGCAATACTGCATCCATGGAATGCAGAAATTTCTTCATGGTTTCTTTGTTCGAGCTTAATGGAAATGTATAGCAATTACGCATAAGCATTCCATAGAATCCAGGGAAATTCGTGTAATTTCCTTCCCGGATTACACGATACAGTCTGCGTTTTCTCTTCTGCTTTGATTTCTCGTACGCAATCTGGATTGCAAAACTGTCAAACGCATTAAAATGATTACAGGTAATGACTGCTCCCGAATTTAATTCATTCATATGTTCAATGCCGATTACATCTTTGATAATCAACTGCTTATTCGCAATAATATTGTTCATAAAATTTCTGGCAACGCGGTAGGTAAGTTTTGTCTTAAGCTTACTGCTCCATTTCTTGCGCAGATAATCTACATCATCCGGCTTCAGTTCTTTCGATGGCGGATCTTCCTCCACATCCTCATCAAATCGTCCTTCTCTTTCGAGCATGGCAATCTTGTCCAAAACCTCGATTCGATCCTCCGATTTTAATTTTCCACTCTGTACCAGATTCAGATAATTATTTTCTTTTGCAATTTCCTGCTTTGCAAGTTCCAGGAGATTAGCTCCAGATGCTGTATCCTCCGCTCTCTGTTCATCCGTATACGTTTCCAGTTCCTTTAAGATCAGCTCGTAAACGCTGGATTCTTCTGCATATTTCCAGAAATACTGTTGCAGCCTGCAATCCCTGTAGTGCCATGGTTTTGCAGCCAGATTATAATGCAGGATACAGATGTCTTCTTCCTTTGGTTCAATCTCACCAAATACTTCCGTATTCCATATCTGCGGGAGCCAAAGCACTTTATTATGGCAGATAATATTCAAATAATCCTGATCCTGTGCCACAATAAAATTATACATATGAAGCAGCTTACAGAACTGATCTAGGATATTATTTTTGCGGAACTGCTCACAATTGATCAATAAGAGCCCTGCATTAAAATAATTGTCTCTCTCCACACCCAACACTTTTTCCACATAATCCCCAAATGTAGGATCCTGTACTACGACTTGATCATTAACACCGCCAACATAGTTGTCTCCAAGTTCAAAATCATATAGCCGGGAAATGTCCCCTTTTACAATTGTATCACTGTCAATATAGATTGCCTTCTCATATTCCGGAAACATTTCTGCAATGAAAAAGCGATAATAGGTCGTATGTGAATAATAATCGCGAATCGGTAACTTTTCATGGATTGTTCGCAGATAATTCGTCACATTATTGAACTGTACCTCAAAGTTGTCATTCGCCATGTCATATAAGACCTGTTTCATATCTTCGCAAATATCGGTGTTTAATACATGAATGATATACTTTCTTTCTCTGGAAGCATTCGCAATCATAGAATGTAACGCTACGACTGTATACTTCACAAAATTATCATCGCATGCAAAAAAAATCGGTATTCTGTTTTCTTTGTTCATGATTAACGCTCCTTTTGTTCGTACTTTTTCTTTAAATAAACATAATCATATAAAATATCGTCAAACACATAATAACGAAAAATTCTATGTATCTGACTCACATTCCATTGCTTCACATTCGCAGTATGCGGATATGGCAGATAAAAAAGTCTCTTGGAAAAATGCCTTACCACCGTATGCCTGTGTAGAAATTTCTGATCATTAAACTTCTGTGGCAGCATTTTCTTTCTTGTCGTACTGCGGCTGATTGCACTTTGATCTGCAAACATCAGTTTTTTTGTCTGAATCAGCTTACGCGCTTTCACCAGCAATCCCATCTCTTTTATTTTTGCAAGATTTAACAGCAATACACCCGCATTGATATAATTCGGATTGATCAAATACTTTCCATAATGATCCCGCGCTGCTGCATACTCGTAATCGGTCACATCAATATCATAGAGCATCCGGATATCATGCTGAAATAAAATATCCACATCCAGATATAGCAATTTATCCGGCATCCCCGGAACCAGATCCGCAAAAAGCCGAAGCAGCGTGTAAGGTGAACAATACGCGTCCTCATTCGGACATTTTGCAAAATACTGTTCATACAAATCTGTTACATCGATCCGCAGAACCTGATTTTTTACATTATAGTTTTTCACCACTTCATCCAGAAATGCGATCATCTCTTCCGATATCGCAGTATATTCCGGTTTGATTCTTGTCACATCCATCGTATAAACATAGACACAAAACGGCTCGGTAGTCTTCGTTCTCTTTAGAATAGAAAGCATACAGGTCAATACCCCATCAAACACTTTACCATTCCCTGAGAAAAGTATGTTAATCATAAAGTTTCTCCCAAATCTCCTGTCATTTTTTCATAGCGGACGCAAACTACAGTATTATTCTTTGCCCTCTTTTTCATGGTTTCATACACCTGATCCCGCAACATTTTCTTCTGCTGCCGGACCGGAAGCGATGCATCTGCATAAAACGGTCCGTCAATATAGGTCACCATCTTCGGTTTCTTTGAATATCTACGCTTCTGATAGGTATTCGTCAATGAAAACACCGGAAGTTTCTGCTGTACCGGATACCGAAAAGATGTATCTTTAAACGGACGTATACCTGTATAAAACGGCCAGATATGTGCCTCCGGATAAATCATCACACAACGCTTCTGCGCTACACGCTTTTCCAGTGCTTCGATAAAATGTTTCATCGCTTCTTTATCATCCGGTAGCGGCAATCCTCCAAGTGTAGGCGTGATTCTTCCAAGCAGCGGCATCGACACATTATCCGGGTGTACGATTACCGACACATCTTTCGGGAAATTTACCATCGTAGGAACGAGCGCATCTGCAAGAAAATGCGTATGATTTCCATAGATATAATAAGCACCATCAGCCTTCTTTAACACCTGTCGGTTTACGATCTTATGACGAAAATGCAGCTTCATATAAAGCCACGCCAACGGTGTCGCAATGATACGATACCAGAATATATGCAGTACTTTCCCGATTGGACTGTCATCTCTTATATAGCAATAATTTCCATCTATTTTTTTCGCATCAATATGACCATCCGAAAACTCATCGTTTAACTCGTCCCGGTAATAGACCACTTTTTGTTTCTTGTGCATCTTCTATCCCCTTACTCAACATATGACATTGTACTCTATTTCATAGTTTTTGTCTACCTCTTAATGTAGTTTTCAAAACTACTTGTTGTGTTTTTTATCATAAAAAGGTTATCTCAACCTTATAACAACTTCATATCTGCAATTACCCAGTTTTCATTTTCCATGTGATATGCAGTCCCGCAGAACGGGCAATTCCGCTGGCGCACTGCATCAAAACTGCCGCCACACTGTGGACAGCCAACTGCCGAGATAGAAAAACCCGGTGCCTGCATGTTGGCAACATTCCTCATAATTGTCACATCAATCAGGTCTCCCCTTTTTTCGATTTTTCCATTCTCATATGCATAGTTGCACCACCAGGTCCGAATCGTCATAAAAAGCATGTTTCCGCTCATATGAGCCTCCTGCAGAATCATCACGCCACCATATATCATATCCACGATACGGTCAAACTGTGGATCTCTCACCGTCGGCTGATACGAAGCCAGATTATCCGGATCTTCCGTAAACACCGCCATCTTTATCAACGAAACAACCTGTCCTTCAAATTTTTCATATAGAAAACTCGAATCATATTGCTTTACTACATTTCCAATCCTGCTCTTTGCACCAATATACTTAAACATTGGAATATGACACATGCCATCACGGTTTGATGCTGAAATCATTAAAACAATATCCGCAAAAATCAAACCAAAGAAGCCGCCTCCCATAGCACCGACAAGATATGCATAAAACAAACTTTTTGCAAAAGAATATCCCCAATGCGTTTTTCCATAAAGCAGTGTTGCAACAAATACTGCCACAATCGATAATAGCAGGGACACTGTAAAAACCACACTGTTTTTTGTGCTTGTATTACTGCGTACGAAGTATGTATTGGTAACATACGGGAACAGATCCCTTATCGAAAATCTGGTGTTACAGAATTCACATCCCTGTTCCAGCTGACCAACCTTTACCACTGCACCACAATTTGGACATGCCACGCGCAACTCCTGACATCGGTTATCGTCCGGTGAATGAATAACCATCTGTGACATCGTATATCCAACATTGCGATGATAAATATTTCTTCCGGAGGTATCTTCAAAAGACAGTTTCCGAATAATCTGCTCCCGGTTGATATCCGAAGAATACCACGGAGAACGAACTGTCGATGAAATTGTAGATGCACCTTCATCCTTTGACGGAAAAATCTGACTGTGCATCCGCAGATTCATCGCCTCCAGACGCTTTCTCTGCAACTTCAGATGGTATTGCATATCGCTGTCACACGAAGATGGATATGCACCTGTCTCGTCCATCTGGTTCATTTCCAGCGCAAACCGGTCAAAAAAACCTCTTCCCTTATCCCATTTTGGCGTATATTTATTAAATTTATAAATTTGCGACAAATAAACCAAAATATGGATCACACCAATCAAACAAAACAACAGACCTGCTGCTCCTCCAATCATCTTCGGCACCGGATCGATATCTTCTATCCCGGCAACAGTAAATCCAATCATTCCGACCGCAGGAAATCCCAGCCCCCTTGCAAGATAGATTCCCTTTGGTGCCGGCACTTCACTCTTTCGTGGTGTAATTTTATTTCCAAACCAATTCATTATTTTCTCTCCCCTTGAACATCAGCCCATGCAAAATTTGCTTTCAGCAAATGGGCTGATGATTGTAATGCATCAAAGA
>URSS01000003.1 GCA_900550545.1 uncultured Lachnobacterium sp.
GGGGCAATGCATCTTTGATGCATTACAATCATCAGCCCATTTGCTGAAAGCAAATTATGCATGGACTGATGTTCGATATTCAAGGAAAAGAGGGACAAACATGAAGAGAAAGATTTTATTTCCACAGATCAGTGGGCTGATGCATGGAGGCGATTACAATCCGGAGCAGTGGCTTGACCGCCCGGACATTCTGGAAGCAGATGTACAGATGATGAAAGAGGCGGGCATGAACTGTGCGACACTTGGCGTTTTTTCATGGACCACATATGAACCGCGAGAGGGAGAATTTCATTTTGAGTGGCTTCACAAAATCATGGACCGGTTATATGAAAACGGCATTTATACAATTCTGGCAACACCTTCCGGTGCGCGTCCGGCATGGCTGGATGAAAAATATCCGGAGGCGATGCGTGTGGATGCATATGGGGTGCGCAATCATCATGGGGTGCGGCATAATCATTGCATGAGTTCACCAGTTTATCGGAAAAAAGTTGCAACGATCGTCAACAAACTCGTGGATGAGTTTGGGGATCATCCGGGACTTGTGATGTGGCATATTTCCAATGAATTTGGTGGAGAATGTTACTGCCCGCTTTGCGTGGCCCGTTTTCAGAAGTACCTTGCGGACAAATTCCACAATAGCATTGAGGAACTGAACAAGGCATGGTGGACAACTTTCTGGAGCCATAATTACAATGATTTTTCGCAGATTGAGCCGCCTTATCAGAATGGTGAATTCAGCAATATGGGACTGAATCTGGAATGGAAGCGTTTTACGACATGGAACATGACCGATTATATGAAATATGAGATTGCTATTTTAAGGGAACGCACGCCGAAGATTCCAATTACAACGAATTTTATGAAATTGTATGACGGTCTGGATTATCACAAGATGGCAGAAGAACTGGATGTGATTTCATGGGATTCGTATCCGGCCTTTCACAATGATTATGAGAGTTTTTCCGACACATTGGGAGAAAATGCGTTCGATCATGCCGTAATGCGTTCGATGAAAAAAGACCGTCCGTTTATGCTGATGGAGAGCGCACCTGGACTGGTTAACTGGCATCCATATAACAAAATGAAGCGGCCGGGAGTGCATCAGCTTGCTTCTTTGCAGGCGGTTGCGTTAGGTTCGGATACGGTTCAGTATTTCCAGTGGAGAAAAGGCAGAGGTTCCTTTGAGCAGTATCACGGAGCGGTCGTGGATCATCTCGGTACGAACGATACGCGGGTATTTAAAGAAGTGGCAGAACTTGGCGAGACATTAAAGAAACTTTCGGATGTACAGGGAAGTGTTACAAAAGCAGAAGTTGCCATGATCTATGACTGGGACAGCCGCTGGGCGATTGATATTATGAAGGGACTTTCCCAGGAGACAAAGAATTATCCAAAGACCTGCATCGATACCTATCGCAATCTGATGCGTTTTGGTGTGGATGTGGATGTGATTCCAAGTACAGCTGATTTTTCCGATTATAAATTTATTGTTGCGCCGATGCTTTATATGCTAAAACCAAACGTGGCAGAGCGCATGAAAACATTCGTGGAAAACGGTGGACATCTGCTGGCAACCTATCTTACCGGTTATGTGGATGAGAATCAGCTCAATTTCCTTGGCGGTTTTCCGGGAGACGGCTTAAAAGATCTCTTTGGTGTCATCAGCGAGGAGATTGATACCTTGTATCCAAGTGATACCAATGCTGTTCATTTTCCGGATGATATGGTCGGACAGGTACGTGATTATGCGGAAGTACTGCGCGTAAATGACGCGCGTACCTATGCAACGTATGAGAGTGACTATTATGCAGGTATGCCGGCTGTGACCGTGAAAGATACCGGAAAAGGCAGTGCATATTATGTGGCTGCAAGACTTGATAATGAATGCATGCAGAATCTCTTTGGAAGAATTTTAAAGCGTGCAGGCGTCAGCATAAAGAGAATGCCGCTTGGTGTGGAATGCCATACACGTGAAGCAGATGGAAAAGTTTATACATTTTATCTCAACTGCAGTGAGCAGGAGCAGAGCGTTTCCGATGTACATGGATATGACCTGATCACGGAAAAGCAGATCGATGGAACATTGAAACTTTTGAAGTATGGAGTCGCTATTCTTGCATAAGATAAATAAAAAGGCTTTTTATGAACTGTGATGAAATAATCAAATCAAATGATATATATGATGTCATCATTGTTACAGAAGCACTGGAGAGAATCATTGAGGTGGAACCGGATTGCATACAGAAAATCAATGATTCTTACGCATTTTATTATTACAACAGAACAAGGGTACCGCCGCTTAGTATAGAGAACTATACCTACTCTGCGATTCCAAAATGTCTGGGACTTTTGGACACGACAGCGTTAGAAGAAAGTGGAATTATTCAGGTACAGAATCAACCAGCCCTGTCTCTTCGTGGACAGGGCGTTCTTGTTGGCTTTATTGATACAGGAATTGCCTATGAAAACAATTGCTTTCGCAATCCGGACGGAAGCACCCGCATCCGGGCAATCTGGGACCAAACCGGAAAGCCGGTGGAAAATGCTGACAGTGTCAATGTAGTGGATGTTCCGCCGGAAGGATTTGTCTATGGTGTAGAGTATACGAAAGAACGGATCAATCAGGCCCTGCAAAGTGAAAATCCGATGGAACTTGTACCGCAACGGGACGAAAACGGGCATGGAACCATGCTTGCAAGCATTGCCTGCGGCAGCGAGGATGTAAATGCGAATTTTATCGGCGCAGCACCACTTGCGGATATTGTGTGCGTGAAATTAAAACCGGCAAAACAGTATTTGCGGGATTTTTATTATATTCCCGATGGAATTGCTGTCTATCAGGAAAATGATGTGATGGCAGGCATTGCGTATCTGGAATCCATGGCAGAGAAATTGCAGCAGCCTCTGGTCATCTGTCTGGGAGTGGGTACGAACAATGGGGGCCATTCCGGAGAAAGTCCATTGTGTGAATATATGAATGATATCGGAGCACTTTGGAGACGTTGCATCGTTGTGGCATCTGGAAACGAGGCAAATGCCAGACATCATTTCTGGGGAACAAGCAATGAACCGCAAATCAGACAGAATAGTGGCAGTTCCAATGAAAATGCCACGGCGGTAGAAGTGGATGTGGAGGAGAATATGCCGGGCTTTTATCTGGAATTGTGGGCGAGTGCGCCGGAATTGTTTTCTATCTCCATCCGTTCCCCTTCCGGAAATACATTTCTCCATAGTACAACACGGATCGAAGGACATCAGGAATATTATTTTGTATTGGAAAATACAAAAGTGGAAATTGATTACCGGACCGTTGGACGCACGAGTGGCGATCAGTTGATCTTTGTGCGTTTTGACCGGGCTGCGCGGGGAATCTGGACGATTTATGTGTATCCGGACACGACAATCACCGGAAATTTTCATGTGTGGCTGCCGATGACGGGAATGCTCCTGTCGGATGTGATTTTCCTGCGCCCAAATCCGGACATTACGCTTACGGTTCCATCCACTGCGGAAATCCCGGTTACGGTTGGCGGCTATCAGACAGCCGATGGCAGTCTGTACGTAAATTCCGGGCGGGGCTATTCGACGAATGGTATCGTGAAACCGGATTTTGTGGCACCGGCAGCGGGGATTCCGGCAGTTGGTCTGCGTGGAAATTATGTGACAATGACCGGAACGAGTGCGGCGGCAGCGATTGCTGCGGGTGCCTGTGCGCAAATGATGGAATGGGGGGAAGTAAGAAACAATTATTCTCTCAATTCGGTGGAGATTGGCAATCTGCTTATCCGGGGATGCCAAAGAAGTGATGACCGGACATATCCGAACACTTCCTGGGGATATGGAAAGATGAATATTTATCAGTCATTTGTTCGCTTTTGAATTGGCATAAAAGGGGACTTTCGGGTATAATAAATAATAGATAGTACGAGTACGTGGAGGGGAAAATATGGCTAATATCATGGATTATCTGAAATGGAGAGGTGATTTGAGCTTTGCACAGTCTCCGTTCAATGAAGTAGACAATTTGATACTTTCGGAACTTGTTTATGTAGAGTTTGCAGAAATTGTTCCTTCGCCGGGGAAGGGGAGCATTACGTTAGAAGAAGCGAACACCGCTTTTTTTTCAACGCATACGGATGAGGAGATCAATGCCAGAGTTTCCAGCACGAAAGTGGCTGCTTTTATGATGCGTGAGATGGCAAAAACCAACCGATTCGGAAAAATAAAACTGTCCGCTTATATCAATGATATCCGGGTGGAAGAACAGTCACAGTTCTGCGCGATGGTCGTGGAACTTGGGGACGGACTGTGCAATGTTGTATACAGCGGGACAGATGATACCATTGTCGGATGGAAAGAGGATTTTAATATGAGTTTTCTTTCCGAGACACCGGGGCAGCTCAAAGCGGTTGCATACCTTGAAAATGCGGCAGAACATACGGATGCGCGCCTGCGTCTTATGGGGCATTCCAAGGGGGGCAATCTGGCGGTATATGCGGCAATTCACGCAAACTGTGGAATTTCCAGAAGAATTGACATTATATACAGCAACGACGGGCCGGGCTTTACCGAGTCGATGATCGATCTGGAAAGTTATCGGAATATTCTGCCGCGCATTCACACGATTATACCGGAATCTTCTATTGTCGGAATGCTGTTTCAGCATGAGGAAGAATATGAGGTCGTGTCAAGCACAGGAAATGGGGCCGGACAGCATGATGTCATGAGCTGGGAAGTGATGGGGCCGGCACTGGTGCATCTGAATAAAGTAAATGAGAAAGCGATTCTTCTGGATAAGACATTAAAATCCTGGATATACGGAATGGACGAAGCGCAGCGGGAAAACTTTGTGGACACATTGTTCGGCATATTGGACGAGGCGAATATCCGGACGGTCGATGATCTGGCAAACATGAATCCAGCAAAATTTGTAGAGCTGATCCGGCTTGGAACTACGCTCGAAAAAGGTAATCAGCAGATGCTAAGAGACAGTATGCGACGGTTCTGGGAACAAAGTACCAATACGCTGAAAAACGTGATTTTCAAGAAATAATAGAATATAAAAATTTTATGAAAAGCTTTTTTTTGTGTTACAAGTAGGCTATAATGAAATCTATTGAGAAACGCATGTGCGAAGACAAAGATGACGGAGCATATGTACGACAGAGAATGGAGAGTGAAACATGGCAAAAAGAGAAGAACAATTAGCAAACTATGCAGCACAGAAGAAAGCTTTATGCGTTGAGAATGACACAATATCTGACAGCCTGTTCCAAGAATATGGAGTTAACCGGGGGCTTCGTGATATCAATGGTAAGGGAGTACTTACCGGATTAACCAATATCTCTAAGATCGTTTCTTTTAAAGAGGACGAAAATGGAAATGCGGTTCCGTGTGATGGAGAACTCTGGTACCGTGGATATAATGTAAAGACACTGATCAATTCGATTGGAAAAGACGAGTTTGGATTTGAAGAGGCAACGTATCTTCTTTTATTCGGTGAACTGCCAGATAAGCAGGAACTGAAGGAGTTTTGTCAGGTTCTCGGAGAGAGCAGAACACTTCCTACGAATTTTACAAGAGACGTAATCATGAAAGCACCTTCAAAGGACATCATGAACTCTATGACAAGAAGTATTCTGACACTTGCAGCGTATGATCCGGACACCAGTGTACAGACGATTGAGAACAATATCCGTCAGTGTATTCAGTTGATTGCAAACTTCCCGATGCTTGCAGTCTATGGATATCATGCATATAATCATTATGAGAACGACAAGAGTATGTACATTCACAGACCGGATTCAAGTCTGTCGACAGCGGAGAACTTTCTGCGTATGCTTCGTGCGGATAAGAAATATACGAAACTGGAGGCACAGGTACTCGATGTCGCATTGATGCTTCACATGGAGCACGGAGGCGGTAACAACAGTACGTTTACAACGCGTGTCGTTACTTCGGCAGGTACGGATACCTACTCTGCAATCGCAGCTGCAATGTCATCCCTGAAGGGACCAAAGCATGGTGGTGCGAACATTAAAGTAATGGAGATGATGAACGACATCCGTACTAATGTAAAAGACTGGGCGGATCGTGATGAAGTACGTGCATATCTGGCACGGATGCTCGATGGAGAAGTCTTTGATCATAAGGGACTTATTTATGGTATGGGTCATGCCGTATATTCCCTTTCCGATCCAAGAGAGCGCATTTTCAAATCCTATGTAGAGCATCTTGCAGTGGCAAAGGAGCGTCAGAAAGATATGCTTCTTTATAATACAATCGAAGAACTGGCACCGGAACTGATTGCTGAGAAGAGACATATCTTCAAGGGTGTCAGCCCGAATGTGGATTTCTACAGTGGATTTGTATATGAGATGCTTGGCATTCCGGTAGAGTTATATACACCATTGTTCGCAATCGCAAGAATTACCGGATGGAGCGCGCACCGACTGGAAGAAATCGTTGGCATGAACAAGATTATCCGTCCGGCTTACAAGAGTGTAATGATTGAAAAACAATAATTAAAGAGGATAAAAAAATGGAAAATGTAATGAAACAGGTAGAGGGCGGCGTATGTGCTGCAAAAGGATTTTCTGCAAACGGATTGAACTGTGGATTAAATCCAAACAAAGAAAAGAATGATCTGGCACTGATCTATTCAGAAAAAATGTGCAATGCTGCGGCAGTTTATACAACAAACAAAGTAAAAGGAGCGCCGATTCTTGTGACAAAGAAGAATCTGGCAGCCAGCGGCAACCATGCACAGGCAGTCATCGCCAACAGTAAGAATGCCAACACCTGTAACGCAGATGGAGAAGAAAAAGCGGCAAAGATGTGTGCACTTGCAGCAGAACAGCTTGGCATTTCAGCAGACAATATGATCGTTGCTTCCACAGGTGTCATTGGTCAGGTGCTTCCAATTGAACCAATCGAGACACACATTGAGCAGCTTGCAAAGGGACTTGCTCCGGAGCACCATGATCGCGCAGCCAACGCAATCATGACAACCGATACATTTCCAAAGGAATATGCAGTGACATTTACTGCAGGAGGAAAGAAATGCACGATCGGTGGTATGGCAAAAGGAAGTGGAATGATTCATCCGAATATGGCAACGACACTGAATTTTGTGACAACCGATGCTGCTATTTCTACAAATCTGATTCAGAAAGCATTATCTGAAATCGTAAAGGTTACATACAACTGTCTGAGCATCGATGGTGATACCTCTACCAACGATATGGTATGTATTCTGGCAAACGGACTTGCAGGAAACGAAGAGATTACAACTGAGGGAGAGGACTACAAGGCTTTTTCCGACGCATTATATCAGGTGCTGATGTCTCTTACAAAGATGCTCGCAAAAGACGGCGAGGGTGCCAGCAAGATGTTAGAGTGTACCTGTGCAGGTGCGCCGGATCAGGACACCGCAATCATCGTGGCAAAGAGTGTAATCCGTTCTCCATTGTTTAAATGTGCGATGTTTGGAGAAGATGCTAACTGGGGAAGAATCCTCTGTGCAATTGGCTATGCTGAGGCGGAATTTGATATTGACAAAGTGGCCGTAGATTTGGCTTCTGCCAAGGGAACGATTGCTGTATGCCGTGACGGTTCCGGCGTGGAATTTTCAGAAGAAAAGGCAAAGGAAGTGCTCGGCGAGGATGAGATTTACATCAACATTGATCTGCATCAGGGAGATGCCAGCGCTAAGGCATGGGGATGTGATCTCACTTACGATTATGTAAAAATCAATGGAGACTATCGTTCATAATATACAGATAGCAGGAGGCATAAAATGAGTAAAAAGATTGGTTTTATCGGATGCGGAAATATGGGTACGGCAATGATGCAGGGGATTTTAGATTCCGGCAAATGCCAGCCTGAAGAAATGATGATTTCCTGTCGTACACAGGCTACACTGGATGAAAAGAAAGCGGCATTTGGCGTGCAGATAAGTACAAATAATCGCGATGTTGCTTCTTTTGCAGATATTTTATTTGTGGCAGTAAAACCACAGTTTTATGCGGAGGTATTAAATGAAATCAAGGATCTTCTGACCGATGAGCAGATCATTGTTTCTATTGCACCGGGCAAGACGTTAGACTGGTTTACAGAACAGTTCGGACGAGAACTAAAAGTCATCCGTACGATGCCAAATACCCCGGCCATGGTAAAAGAAGGCATGATGGGTATGTGCATTGGAAGTAAAGTGACAGAGGAAGATGTCGCCCTGGTTCGTGATATCTGCGAAGGATTTTCTCAGACAGAAGTAATTCCGGAGCATCTGATGGATGTAGTGACTGCTGTCAGCGGCAGTTCACCGGCTTATGTGTTTATGTTCATTGAGGCCATGGCAGATGCAGCAGTGGCAGGAGGCATGCCAAGACAGCAGGCATATAAATTTGCAGCACAGGCAGTGCTCGGAAGTGCCAAGATGGTATTAGAGACAGGTATGCATCCGGGAGAACTCAAGGATATGGTATGTTCACCTGCAGGTACAACGATTCAGGCAGTTCGTGTGCTCGAGGAGAGGGGCATGCGAAGCAGCGTGATCGAAGCCATGATGAAATGCCTGGATATTTCCAGAAATATGTAATGATTAAAGGGTCAAAAGGTATCATCGATGCATGCTTGCATGCAATTCGATGTATACCTTAGTGACCCTCATATCATGTAATAAGCAGATGATGTAATTTATAAAGAGAGAGATAGCGGCAACAATTTTGATTTGTTACCGGGAGAGAATACACTAGGATAAAATATGAATTTAGCAGAATTAAAAGAGGGACAGTGTGCCGTACTCACCGATATCGGTGGGGAAGGTGCACTGCGTCAGCATTTTTTGGATATGGGTCTGATTCCCGGAACAGTAGTAACCTATGTAAAGGCAGCTCCGATGGGAGACCCGATTGAGTATCGCATATGGGATTATGAGCTTACCCTTCGATTGTCGGAGGCAAAGCAGATAAGAATTGCCAAAGTAGAGGCAGACAAGCAGAAGGAGCAAAAGCAGAAAGAGAGTCGAAATACGAAGGCATCGCTCCATCCGGGCCTTGGTGAGATGGGAATCTATCACGTAAAGCAGCGTGGAGAAACAATCAAGAAAGGAGAACTTCTGACGTTTGGTCTTGCGGGAAACCAGAACTGTGGCAAGACAACATTGTTCAACCAGCTGACTGGTTCCAATCAGCATGTTGGAAATTTCCCAGGCGTAACTGTAGACCGCAAAGACGGTCCGATACGCAAGCAGGAAAACACGTTGGTTACAGACTTACCGGGTATCTATTCGATGTCTCCGTATACGAGTGAGGAAATTGTCAGCCGGGAGTTTTTCCTGAACAATCGTCCGCGGGGCATTATCAATATTGTGGATGCAACGAACATCGAGAGAAACTTATATCTGACGTTACAGCTGATTGAACTGGATATTCCGATGGTCTTGGCACTTAATATGATGGATGAAGTCCGGGATAATGGAGGCACCATTGATATTAACCTGCTGGAAAGTACATTGGGTATTCCGGTTGTGCCAATTTCAGCGGCAAAAAATGAAGGTATTGATGAACTGGTTGAGCACGCCGTGCATGTTGCACGTTATAGAGAACGTCCGGGACGTATGGATTTCTGTGATGCGGATGGTGCAGATGGTGGTGCCATGCATCGATGCATTCACTCAATCATGCATTTGATTGAGGATCATGCTCATAAATACAAGATTCCTACACGTTTTGCAGCCAGCAAGCTGGTCGAGGGTGATAAGCTGGTGGAGGATGCACTGCATCTGGACCAGAATGAAAAAGAAATGATTGAGCATATTATCTGCCAGATGGAAGCAGAAAGTGGCATGGATCGTCAGGCGGCACTCGCCAATATGCGTTTTACATTCATTCACAAAGTATGTACGGCAACGGTTGTGAAACCGCATGAGAGTAAGGAACATATCCGGAGCCAGAAAATCGACCGGATCGTAACTGGAAAATATACCGCATTGCCATTTTTTGCAGGCATTATGATATTGATTTTTTATCTTACCTTTGGTCTGATCGGAAAATGGTTATCGGATTTGCTGGATATTGGTATCGCAGCATTTACCGATTGGGTAGATCATTTACTTACGATTGGCCATGTCAATACAGTGGTGCATTCACTGGTGATCGATGGTATTTTTGCCGGTGTGGGAAGCGTGCTTAGCTTTTTACCGATTATTGTGACGCTGTTTTTCTTTCTTTCGTTGCTGGAAGACAGTGGATATATGGCGCGTGTGGCATTTGTGATGGATAAATTGCTACGTAAAATTGGTTTGTCCGGAAGAAGTTTTGTCCCGATGATTATCGGGTTCGGATGTTCTGTTCCTGCAATTATGGCAACGAGAACACTTCCGTCGGAAAGAGACCGAAAGATGACGGTATTGCTGACACCGTTTATGAGCTGTTCGGCAAAGATGCCGATTTATGGTTTCCTTGCCGCTGCCTTTTTCCCTGGACACAGTGCTATTGTGATGATTTTATTATATTTTACAGGTATTCTTACCGGAATTTTGTTTGCCTGTATTTTGGATCATACAACATTTCGCGGGGAACCGGTTCCGTTTGTTATGGAGTTACCGAATTATCGTTTCCCGAGCGCGAAGAGTGTTGGAAGACTGATCTGGGACAAGGCAAAGGACTTTCTGACGAGAGCTTTTACGATTATTTTCCTTGCCACAATCATTATCTGGTTCCTGCAGAGCTTTGATCTGCACCTGAATCTGGTAGATAATTCACAGAACAGTATTTTGGCGGCAATCGGAAGTCTGATCGCACCAGTCTTTGCACCTCTCGGATTCGCAGACTGGAGAATTTCGACAGCGTTAATTACCGGATTTATGGCAAAGGAAAGCGTAGTAAGTACATTGACGATCCTTTCGGCAGTGAATGTGCTGACTCCATTTACCGCAGCAGTATTCCTGGTATTTACACTTTTGTATACACCATGTGTTGCAGCAATTGCTTCTGTGAAGCGTGAACTGGGAGGCAAATGGGCTGTGTTTGTTGTTGCAATACAGTGTATGATTGCGTGGCTGGTTGCGTTTGCAGTGCATCTGGCTGGAATAGGACTCGGTATTGGATAGAAACTCGGGACTTGCTTTTTTCAGATGATATGTGTAAAATAAGTTTAGATTTTGTATTCAATGGTAGGGTCAGAACCGATACCGGCATTGAATATAATACAAAAGTAGGAGAGAGAAATGAGTCAGGCAAAAGTAGAACAATATAAGAAAGATAAAGCCAATCGTAAGAAAACAATGAAAAAAGAAAAGATGCAGCGTATCGCAGGTCGCATCTGCGCGTGTGCAATTCTTGTAGTAATTGTTGGATGGGCTGGTTATACCGGATATCAGTATTATGAGCAGAATCGCCCAACAAAGACGATTTACGCAGATACAAATGCAATCAACGATTATGTAAAAGGACTGGACTCTACAGAGACACAGTCTGAATAATTCCGATTACGAGGAGGGCATCGCCTAGCTGGGCGATGCCTTTTCTAATGCATTCTGGACAGCTGCAAGAAGCAGCATGGAGGTGTATTGATTGTTCTGGGAATATGTAATATCGTTCAGTGACTGTTTACTTAAAATCTGTTCACTCAATTCATCAAGTGTCGGCCGTACGAGAGGGAACATGGTTTCCATTGTCTCATCGAGATTGACGAGCGAAATGGAGTTGATATGATTTTCGTCCACAGCAACCTGCACATCGATAGAATTTCCGTCCATCATAACAGAAGAAGTATAAACTCCGGGAACGTACATGGTCGGAACAGATTCCCCATCGTTGGTATTGGCTGATTTCCGGAATGCAAGCAGTAAGATAAGCAGAATCAATCCGAGAATAATACAGACTCCTGCATATAACAGCCGTTTTCTATGTAGTACGATGATTTTTGTTTTTGCACTCATGATTTGCCTCCATTTCCTGTTATTTAAATCATATGTGGGAAAGAAGAAATCATGCATGGAAACGAAGAGAAAAATCATTTTTTTCTTCCACAGAAAAAAATAACAGAAAATGAAAAAAGTTGTTGACAGGAGCATGTTGGTCTGATATTATACTAGATGTGTCCGACAAAAGACACCGACAAATGCGATAGTGGCGTAGTTGGTAACGCGCGACCTTGCCAAGGTCGAGACCGCGGGTTCGAGCCCCGTCTATCGCTCTCGTAAAAGTAGTTGAGAACGCATTGTGCATGCGGGTTCAGCTATTTTTTTTTGCTGTATAGAAAAATACTTGACATATATAGATAGTCGATATAATATATAGATAACCGATATATCGATAAACTATATAGGAAAAGGAGAAGAAAGATGGCAATCGAGAAATCACTTGTATCAGGAAGCATGACAATGCTTATTTTAAAGCTTTTGTCAGAAAAAGATATGTATGGGTATGAAATGATTGATACCCTCCGGCAGAGGTCGGAAAATGTGTTTGAACTGAAGGCTGGAACGCTGTATCCGCTTTTGCATGGCCTTGAAGAGAAGGGACTTTTGCGGGTATACGAGAAAGAAGTTTCCGGGAAAACAAGAAAGTATTACAGTATTACAAAGCAGGGATGTAGTCTGTTAGACCAGAAGGCACAGGAATGGAAAAAATATGCCAAGGCTGTTGGAAATGTATTAGGGTCATGTGTTTTGGAGGGATAGCGGATGGAAAAGTATTTGCAAGCAGTATTAGAACAGATTCGGTGCAAAAAAGTACATCCTTATATCCGCGAGGAACTGATGGGGCATATACAGGATCAGATTGAAGACAATCGGAAATCTGGCATGAGCGAGAAAGAAGCAGAAGAAGCTGCTGTCAGGGATATGGGGGATCCGGTAGAAATCGGTGTGGAATTTGACCGTATTCACAGACCACAGATCGCTTGGAAAATGCTGATTGTGATTGGAGTAATCAGTTTGCTTGGAATTCTGGTTCACTTTTTTATTACAAGGCAGATTGCAGACGGTAATTTATGGGATAGTTCGGTGTCTGGAAGCAGCCGATATGCATTTCATGTATTGATTGGTCTGGCGCTGATGTTTGTGGTATATCGCATCGACTATACGTATCTGGCAAAATACGCGAAGGTGATTGCGGCAGGTATTCTTCTTTTTGGGCTGATATGTCTGCATGCAGGAACTGTAGCAGGAGGAGTTATTCTCGGAATACATGTTGGTGGAAGTATAGTTGCAGTAAATACACTTTTGATGCTGTATGTACCCATTTATGCAGCGGTTGTTTATAAGTATCACGGAGAGGGATATGCGGGAATTGTGAAATCGATCGTATGGATGCTGTTACCTGTTTATATAGCTATCCGGCTTCCACGCATGCCATTGGCTCTGATGTTGTTTGTGTCGATGCTGGTGGTGCTTATGATCGGGATTTGGAAAGGCTGGTTCCAGGTTGCGAAGAAGAGGGCATTTATACTGATGGGACTGGTCGCATTCGGATTTCCGGTTGGAGGCCTGGGTGCTTTGGTTTTGATGCGAGGTTCACTGGGATATTATATAGAAAGAGTACAAAGTTTTTATATGGACAGTGATGGTCTTGCGTATTATGCATCAATGTTGGATTCGGTAAGAGACAATGCAAAATGGATCGGTAACAGCGGAATGAAGTTTCTGGGATTTGTGCAGGACGGTAACAGGGATTTTATTTTGAGTTATGTGACCGCAAGTTACGGTCTGCTTGCAGCAATTATTGTTTGCTGTCTGCTGGCGGTACTTGTAGTATTTATTTTCAGTGCATCTTTGCAGCAGAAGAATCAGTTGGGACTTGCCATGGGATGTGGCTGTGGTATGATTTTTCTGATGAATCTGGGGGCAAATATTCTGATCAATATGAGGATAGTTCCAACCGCATGGACATTTCTTCCGTTCCTGTCCGCAGGTGGAAACAATATCGTATTATGTTATGTCCTTGTTGGCATTGTATTGAGCATTTATCGTTATAAAAATATATATCCGATGCATGTGAGTACGAATCTTGCATTTCCAGGGAAAAATGTACAATAGTATAAACTTTGGCATTGAAATAGGAAAGAGGCGTTGCGCCGGCAATGAAAATTGCCGGTGCATTTTTACTATATGGAGAAAAAGTAAGCGCATATTTTATTTTTGAAAGAATATGTAAATTTTTCTTGACATAGTAGCAAAAAACTACTATTATATAAAACAAGGTAGCAAATTACTACTCAATAAGATGCGGGAGAACAGAATGGAAAAAGTAAATGTAGACGGACTTACTGAAAAAGAGTTTCTGGCTCGGTATCAGCCGGGAAATTATAAACGTCCATCAGTCACTGTAGATATGATGGTGCTTCGTATGATGCAGAAGTTAGAAGGAATGGAAATACTTCTGATCCAAAGAAAGAACCATCCATATATCAATAGCTGGGCGTTGCCGGGAGGATTTGTGGATATCGATGAATCTGCCTATCATGCGGCTGCCAGAGAACTGCACGAGGAGACAGGACTGCAAGACGTGTATCTCGAGCAGCTCTATACGATGAGCCAGCCGGACAGAGATCCGCGTATGCGTGTCATTGATATCGCATACATTGCACTTCTTCCTTATGACAAGGCAGGCGAGGCAAAAGCGGGAGATGATGCAAAGGAGGCACTCTGGTTTCAGATCACGTATGAGAACCATAAGATAAAGCTTCAGAACAAGGAACGGAATATTTCCATAGAATATGCTTTGATCGAGAAGGAGTTTCCGAACGGTGTGTTAAAGATAAAAAATTATATCCCGGAACAAATCAGCGAGGAAGCATTGGCATTTGATCATGCGCAGATCATTCTCGAAGGACTTATGAGACTTCGTAATAAAGTTTCTTACACGGATGTCGCTTTTAATCTTGTACCGAGAGAATTTACCCTGCCGGATCTGCAGAAAGTATATGAGGTCATCCTTGGGGAAGAATTATATAAAACAAATTTTCGCAGTAAAGTAAAAAACAAAGTGGTTTCACTTGGAAAAAGCGGTAAACCATTGTCAGGAAACCGGAAGGCAGCTTTATATCAGTATTGTGAGGAATAGGTTATGAAAAAAATATTAGTGATTGTAGACATGCAAAAGGATTTCACCATAGGAGTGCTTGGAAATGCTGAATGTGCAGCAACCATTCCGGAAGTGGTAAAGGTAGTAGCAGAAGGAAATTATGATGAGATTGTTTTGACAAAGGATACACATGATCAGACATATCTGCATACACAGGAAGGAAAATATCTTCCGGTGGAACATTGTATCGAGGGAACGGAAGGCTGGGAGATTGTGGATGAAATCCAGGTGGCATGTCAGTCCTGTAAAAATCTTCATATGGTATGTAAACCGACTTTTGGAAGTCTCGAACTTGGCAATCTGCTGAAAACATTATGTGAAAAATATAAAGGAGAGGAGACTGAGATTCATTTTTGCGGCGTATGTACCGGAATCTGTGTGATCAGCAATGTGATGATTGCGAAAGCATATGTGCCGGAGATGCGTATCTGTGTAATAGAAAATGCCTGTGCATGTGTGACACCGCAGTCCCACAGTACTGCAATCGAAGCAATGAAAACCTGTCAGGTAGACATCATCTGAATGTGGCAATAAATGGATGTTCAAAGAGAGAAAGAGAGAATAAAATTATGAAATTAGAACCGATTATCAACAGTTTATTAGAAACCGATATGTATAAATTTTCCATGGGTCAGGCGATTTATCACCAGTTTTCCGACTACAAGACCACATGGACATTCAAATGCCGCAATCAGGATGTGCATTTTACACCGGAGATGGTAGAAGAAATCAGAGAACAGATCAAGGCATACTGTGATCTTCGTTTTACAGAAGAAGAGCTGGAATATCTTCATAATATTACATGGATCAAGGGTTCTTATACTGATTTCCTTCGTTTGTGGCAGCCACGCTATGCGGACTTTCAGATTACAGAAGATGCACCGTGCGGTCTGTCCATTGAGACATTCGGTACCTGGCTGAATACTTCGATGTATGAGATTCCGACACTTGCCATTGTCAATGAAGTGTACTTCCGGATGGCTTACGATTACAAGAAGCTGGAGGCAAGCTTTGAGAAACGTCTCGATGAGAAGTTAGAGGCATTGAACGGAACATATTGTATCGGAGCATTCAGTGAATTTGGCCTGCGAAGAAGACTTTCTGCACAGACACAGGAATTGGCAGTAAGAAAGTTCAGTGAAGTAAAACTGAAAGAATCTGTTTTCGTTGGGACATCGAATGTCTATCTTGCAAAGAAATATCACCTCAAACCGGTTGGCACTATGGCACATGAATGGATTATGTGTGTGGGACAGGGAAATCATAAACATAATCCGGCATATTCGAACTGGTATGCACTCGATGCATGGGTAAAAGAGTATGGTGTGTTAAATGGTATTGCGCTGACAGATGCCATTACAACGGACTGCTTCCTGCGGGATTTTCAGCTGACCTATGCGACACTGTTCAGTGGTGTGCGTCATGACAGTGGAGATCCTTTCGAGTGGGGCGAGAAAATGATCGCACATTACGAAAAGCTTGGCATTGATCCGACCAGTAAGACACTTCTTTTCAGTGATGCCTTAGACTTCGAAAAAGCAAATGCGCTATACAATTACTTTAACAGCCGTGTAAAAGTCGCTTTTGGAATCGGCACATATATCAGTAATGATACGGATGTGCCGGCGCTGAATATTGTTATGAAGACGACGGCATGCAATGGCATGGATGTGGCAAAAATTTCAGATACACGTGGAAAAGGAATGTGCAAAAACCCGGACTATGTGGAATACTTACAGAGATGCATCAACTGGCGTATGGAGAATGATAAATAAAAAGCAAAATCCTTACGGATAACCTATTTTGTATATTGTAAAAAACTTCAAGGACTTTTATAATAGGAGCATAGGGGAAGGAAAGAAACAAAAGGGCTATCAATTGGGAGGTGCTCGAAGATGAAATGTGGAAAAACATTTGAAGAATTTGAAGCACTAAATGGAATTAGTGTAGAAGAGGTTTTATCTGTATTCGAAGCGGTTTCGCAGGCGTATCCGATGATTGTATCTGCCAATCTGACCAAGAATACGTATACCATGATCAAGGATGATGGTTTCTTAGCCGGAGATCTGCCGGCAAGCGGACGATTTGATGATCTGATCGATTTTGGTGTGGAGTTTATTCATCCGAATTATCAGAGTGTGTTTTTGGAGAATTTTTCCAGAGAAAGACTGTTGCGGCTGTTCGGACAGGGGAAGCGTGAGGTATGTGCCAAGCTTTATCAGAAGGGGCGTGGCGATAAGTACCAATGGGTTACCTGCCATGTGATCCGGGTGCAGGACCGCAATGGAGATATCTGTGAGATCTGTATTAACAAGATTCTCGAAGACGCATATGCCAGCGGGCAGCCTTGTGTGAAACGGGGTGCGCCATATTAAAGGTGGCATTTGAAAAATGTCACGCAAGACAAAGACGTCTGATGGCCCAGACATGAGAAGGGGTGCTTTCTTGTGTCTGGGCATTTTCGTGCTATTTAGGAAAGAAAAAGGAGAACGGTATGCAGTTTTATTTAGCGCCTCTTGAGGGGGTAACCGGATATATTGTGCGCAATGCATTTGCACATCACTTCCCGTATATTGATAAATTTTTTACACCATTTTTCCCGGCAGCCAAGCGGATGAATAAAAAAATAATCCGGGATCTCATTCCGGAAAACAATCCGGGAATCAAACTGGTACCACAGTTGATGGTAAATGATGCAAAAGACATGGAAATGATGGGAAAGCAGCTGCAGGATATGGGATTTGAGAGTGTGAATCTAAACTGCGGTTGTCCATCGGGAACCGTGGTGTCAAAGAAAAAAGGTGCAGGGATTCTCGGAGATCCGGTGGCTTTGGATCGTTTTCTTGACGAGACGTTTCGGGTGTGTCCGCTTAAAATTTCTATCAAGACACGTATCGGTGTAGAGTTTCCGACGGAATGGGAGGATATCTGCAAGGTTTATGAAAAATATCCCTTGGAAGAGTTGATCATTCATCCGCGCGTGCGGACGGATTTTTATAAAAATACTCCGCATATGGAAGCTTTTGCGTATGCCGTGGACAGACTTCCTATGCCATTGTGCTATAATGGTGACATCAATACCGTGGAAGATTATCAGGCGTTCACAAAGCGTTTCCCACAGACAGACCGGATAATGATCGGGCGAGGGCTTCTTGCAAACCCTGGCCTGGCTGGAGAAATTCAGGGGCATGACAGAGCAGACAAAAAGCAGATCAAAGCATTCCATAATGAAATCGTGGATGGCTATACGGAGATTTTTTCGGGTGACAGGGATGTGGTTGGTCATATGAAAGAAATCTGGTTTTATCTGATCCGGTTTTTCCCAGACAAGGCAAAATGTTTAAAACAGATACAAAAATGTCAGTCGATGCCGGAGTACCGACTGATTGTACAACAAATATTATCATAGACTTTTTTGTGAAAATTCGCTAGAATAGAGATTATGTAAAAAAGAAAGAAGAGGGACTTTCATGAGTTTGGCAGATAAAATCTTTGTAGACATGTGTAATGATATCTTAGATAATGGTACCAGCACAGAAGGAGAACTGGTCCGCCCGCACTGGGAGGATGGATCAAGTGCATATACCATCAAGAAATTCGGTGTGGTAAACCGATACGATTTATCAAAAGAATTTCCGGCAATCACCCTGCGTAAGACGGCCATCAAGACCTGTACCGAGGAGATGTTGTGGATCTGGCAGCGCAAATCCAACAATATTCATGATTTAAAAAGTACTGTGTGGGATGAATGGGCGGATGAAAATGGTTCCATCGGTAAAGCCTATGGCTATCAGCTTGGTGTGAAGCATCAGTACAAAGAAGGCATGATGGATCAGGTGGATCGTGTCATCTATGATTTAAAGCACAATCCATTCAGCAGAAGAATTTTGACGAATATTTATGTGCATGCCGATTTGCATGAGATGAATTTATATCCGTGTGCATACAGCATGACTTTTAACGTGACACAGAAAAAGGGAGACGACAAACTGACCTTGAACGCTGTATTAAATCAGCGTTCACAGGATGTCCTTACTGCGAACAACTGGAATGTATGCCAGTATGCGGTGCTGATGCATATGCTTGCACAGGTATGTGACATGCGTGTCGGGGAACTGGTACACGTGATTGCAGATGCGCACATTTATGACCGGCATGTTGACCTTGTGCGCGAGCTGATTCAAAGAGAGCAGCATCCGGCACCGAAGTTTTCATTAAATCCGGATGTCAAGGATTTTTATCAGTTTACGACAGATGATATTACGATTACAGATTATGTGACCGGTCCACAGATTAAAAATATTCCGGTTGCAATATAGGAGGCAGACGAGATGAATCTTATTGCAGCAGTTGACAAGAACTGGGCGATCGGCAAAAATAACGAGTTGCTGGTGCGTATCCCGATGGACCAGAAGTTTTTCCGTGAGACAACGACGGGAAAAGTCGTAGTGATGGGAAGAAAAACACTGGAGAGTTTTCCGAACGGACTTCCACTCAAAAACCGAACGAACATTGTGCTTACCCACAATCCAAATTATAAAGTGAATGATGCCATTATCGTACATTCCCTGGATGAACTTCATGAGGAATTAAAGAAATATAACAGTGAGGATGTATATGTCATCGGAGGCGAAAAAATATATGAGCAGCTTCTTGATGAGTGCGATGTGGCACACATCACAAAGATTGATTATGCATACGATGCAGATGCATATTTTCCGAATTTGGACGAAAAGCCGGAGTGGGAGATTACGGCTGACAGCGATGAGCAGACGTATTTTGATTTAGAATTTTATTTCTATAAGTACGAAAGAAGATAACATGAGTGATTTTATATTTAGTATCAGCGTAACATTTCCGATTTTTCTGGTGATGGTGATTGGATGGGTACTCCATCAGATTGGAATGCTGGATGAGCATTTCGTCACCGTGGCCAATAAATTTAATTTCCGCGTGACCCTGCCGTTTATGCTGTTTCGCGATATTGCGGCAGTCGATATCCGGGAAGTATTTGATTTGAAATTTGTTTTGTTCTGTGCCCTCGTAAGTACTATGTGCTTCTGGATAATCTGGGGACTGACGAAAGTTTTTCTGAAAGACAAAACGATGCGTGGTGCTTTTGTCCAGGCATCCTTCCGAAGCAGTGCAGCAGTCATGGGGCTGGCTTTTATCAGTAATATTTATGGTTCCTCTGCGATGGGGCCGCTTATGATTATCGGTGCGGTGCCGTTGTATAATGTTTATTCGGTCATTGTGCTTACATTTGAGGCAAACGATGATGGAGCGGATAAGAATACCGGAAAGATCAAAGAAGCATGTGTCAATATTGCAAAGAACCCGATTATCATTTCCATTGTACTGGGATTGATCGCAGCGTTACTTGGTGTTCATTTCCCGGTTATTGTGGATAAGACAATCAACTCTGTGGCGCAGCTTGCCACGCCTCTGGCACTGATTGTGTTAGGAGCTGGTTTTGAAGGACGAAAAGCCCTTGCAAAAATCAAACCGACGCTCTGGGCGGCATCGATTAAACTATTTTTCCAGCCTCTGGTATTTTTACCATTGGCGGCAGTCTTGGGCTTTAGCGGGGAGAAGATGGTAGCAATTCTGATCATGCTGGCATCTCCGACGACACCAAGTTGCTATATTATGGCAAAAAATATGAAGAATGATGGAATACTGACCGCAAGTGTGATCGTGGCAACGACACTTCTGGCAGCGTTTACATTGACATTCTGGATTTTTATACTTCGAAGATTTGGACTGATTTAGGAGGAAATACATATTATGGATATCACAGGTAGAAAATTATTCGTAAAGGCTCTGCAGGAAGAGGGCGTAGATACCATATTCGGGTATCCGGGTGGAACCGTTACAGATTTGTTTGATGAATTATATAAGACAGATTTCATTGATCTGGTATTGCCGCGCCATGAGCAGGGATTGATTCATGAGGCAGAAGGTTATGCAAAATCAACAGGAAAAGTCGGAGTTTGTCTTGTGACGAGCGGACCTGGGGCAACAAATATTGTGACTGGTCTTGCGGATGCACATTATGACAGCATTCCGCTTGTGTGTTTCACCGGACAGGTACCACTTGGACTGATTGGAAACGATGCATTCCAGGAAGTGGACATTGTTGGAATGACGCGAAGTATCACAAAGTATGGTGTTACCGTACGAAATCGTGAGGACCTTGGAAAAATCATCAAGATGGCTTTTTATATTGCAAAGACAGGAAAGCCGGGACCGGTTCTGATTGATATTCCAAAAGATATTCAGACTGCATCCGGCTCTGCCGTTTATCCGGATCACGTGGATATCCGTGGCTATAAGCCAATCAACAGTGTACATGTGGGACAGTTGAAACGTGCGTATAAACTTTTAAAGTCTGCCAAGAAACCGCTGATTCTTGCAGGTGGCGGTGTGAATATTGCACATGCGAACAAACTGCTGCAGGAGTTTGTGGAAAAGGAAAATGTACCGGTTGTTACAACCATTATGGGAAAAGGCGCGATTCCTACCACGCACCCACTGTATATCGGCAACTGTGGAATGCATGGAAAATATGCGGCGAATATTGCAGTTACAGAGTGTGATGTGTTGTTTTCCATTGGAACCCGTTTTAACGATCGTATTACCGGTGATCTGAATGAGTTTGCACCGCATGCAAAGATTGTACATATTGATGTGGATACCGCTTCCATTTCCCGTAACGTAGTCGTTGATGTACCGGTCGTATCGGATGCAAAGACTGCGCTTGAGAAACTGATTGAGTGGGCGGAGCCAAAGAAGACTGAAAAGTGGTTGGCGCAGATCAGACAGTGGGATGAAGAAAATCCATTGGCGATGTGCAGGGATCGTGGATTAAGTCCGCAGATGATCATGGAACACATTAATAAAGAATTTCCACACAGCATTTATGTTACTGATGTCGGACAGCACCAGATGTGGGCAACACAGTACCTGGAATTAGATGAGGAGAGCCAGCTGATCACTTCCGGTGGACTTGGAACGATGGGCTTTGGTTTCCCGGCTGCAATCGGTGCCAAGATTGCAAACCGTGACAAAGATGTTGTACTTGTGACTGGAGATGGCGGCTTCCAGATGAATATTCAGGAGATGGCGACTGCGGTAACACAGGGAACGAACATTACAATCTGTCTTTTGAACAATTATTATCTTGGTATGGTGCGCCAGATGCAGGAGCTGTTTTACGGAAAACGTTATAGTGCGACTTGTCTGAGAAAACGTCCGGGATGTCCGAATGACTGTAAGGGACCGAATGAGACATGCCCGAAATACACACCGGATTTTGTAAAACTTGCAGAAAGTTACGGGGCATATGGCATCCGTGTGGAGAATGAGGCAGATATTGATGCGGCTTTTGAGGAAGCAAAAAAGCATAAAGATGCACCGACCATCATTGAATTTATGATTGCAACAGATCAATTGGTACTTCCGATGGTAAAAAGCGGAAATCCTATGAGCGAAATGATCTTAAAATAGAGGAGGGGAAAATATGTCTGAGATGAAAAAGCGCTGGATCGCGTTATATGTAGAAAACCAGGTAGGTGTATTGGCAAAAGTTTCCGGACTTTTTTCCGGAAAATCCTATAATTTACAGTCACTGACCGTAGGAACAACCGAAGATGAAAGTGTTTCCCGTATGACGATCAGTGTTGCAAGCGATGATATTACGTTTGAGCAGATCAAAAAACAGTTAAACCGTATGGTGGAAGTTATTAAAGTCATTGATCTGACGGATGTACCGCTTCGTCTGAAGGAATTGATGTTTGTTAAAATCATGGATATCAATGAAACACAGATGACGGAGGTATTCCAGATTGCACAGGCGATGCGTGTGGATGTGGTGGATATCGGTGTGCACAGTGTTATGCTTGAGTGCAGAAGAACCGAACAGAAACATGATGATCTGATTGCCATATTAAAAAAGAAATTTAAAAATATCTCGGTTGTGCGAGGTGGATCAGTAGCAATTGAATCTATCAGCACAGAGTGCAGATAGTAAAATAAACAGAAAAGAAAAAGAGATGGTTGCAATCGCAATCGTCTCTTTTTCTTTTCATGTGAAAGTATGCATCAAGCGCACCGTTTATTTGGATATTATCGTGCAACTGCCTCGATGATTTCTCCGACATACATTACATGCATATTGTGGTCACTGTACCATTTTGGCATGATCTGTGGATCGATGAAGGAATCTTCTGTAATCGGAACAGCGGCCATCTTGCGGCAAAGAAGAACGAGATTTGCCTCATCCGGATAAGGAATATTGTGGCGGAATGCCGGTGTCAGACCGGCACCTTTGAATTTGTCATCAACATTGCGGCCACTTTCTTTTCCGCAATAGCTCAATGCATCACGGTACTTCTCATCAAAGAAAGACATGGAGAAAAATTCTCCGTTATCAATAAATTCTTTTGTGTAGCGGCTGTCACGGATAAAGATGTAGACAACATTTTTGCCCCAGAGAACGCCGACACCGCCCCAGCTGACGGTCATGGTGTTGCATTTGTTTTTGTCTCCTGCGGAAATCAAAGCCCATTCTTTTCCGATTTTGGTAAATGGGTTCATATTTAACATGTCGATTGGATATGGTTGAAATGTATGCATGAAAATCCTCCTTATATTTAACAATTTAATATATGTATATTATACCAAAGTTAAACTTATTTTTTCAAGTAACGCATTGTAGAAACTCTGCATACAATAGCATGAGAAAACATAAAGGGTCTTATATGGATCTGAATCAGAATGTAAATGAAAATGTGGACACAGGAACCTTGAGCATTCATTTGACAAATGAATCGAACGGAACACCGGTACAGGGAGCAAAAATTTCCATATCTTATACGGGAAATCCGTCACAGACGATTGAGGAGGTGAGTGCGGATGATTCCGGAAATAGTGAAGAACTTACGCTTAATGCGCCTCCACTCGAATATTCTATGGAACCCTCGGAAGAGCAGCCGTATGCCGAATATACGATTCGCGTGCAGGCCCCGGGATATCGGGATATTACGGTTTCGGCGATTAACGTCCTTCCTGGGGAAACGGCGATTCAAAATGTAAGGATGGAGATGGAAGATGCACCGGGCGACCGAATCGATACGATTGTGATAGCTGCACACACACTGTATGCGGAGTATCCGCCGAAGATTCCGGAGGAAGAAATCAAGCCAATGAAAGAGAGCGGCGAGATTGTACTGAGCCGTGTGGTAATTCCGGAATATATTGTGGTACATGATGGTGCACCGGGCGATACTACCGCTTCGGATTATTATGTCCGTTATCGGGATTACATTAAAAATGTCGCGTCGAGTGAAATTTATGCGACGTGGCCGGATGCCGCCATACGGGCAAATGTGCTGGCAATTATGTCATTTACGTTGAATCGTGTATACACGGAGTGGTATAGGGGAAAAGGTTATAATTTTACAATTACTTCGTCTACGGCTTATGATCACAAGTTTATATATGGAAGAAATTATTTCCAGAGCATTTCGCGGATTGTGGATGAGATGTTTGAAAATTATCTATCCAGGCCAAATGTGCGTCAACCGATACTCACTCAGTATTGTGACGGACAGCGCGTCAGCTGCCCGAACTGGATGTCGCAGTGGGGCAGTAAATATCTGGGGGATCAGGGATATTCTGCAATTGATATTCTGCGCAATTATTATGGCAATGATATGTACATTAATACCGCACAGGGGATATCGGGGATTCCGGCTTCCTGGCCGGGATATAATCTGAGCATCGGATCAAGTGGAGAGAAAGTACGGCAGTTGCAGGAACAGCTGCAGAGAATTTCGCAGGCATACCCTGCAATTCCTTCGATCACGGCAGATGGCATATACGGAAGCCGTACGAAGGAAGCTGTGGCAAAATTCCAGTCTGTGTTCGGTCTTCCGGCGACGGGCGTGGTCGATTATCCGACCTGGTACCGGATCTCGGATATCTATGTCGCGGTATCCCGTATTGCCGAACTTCGCTGATTGTACAGCTAGACAATCCAAATACTTTGTGATTAAATAGAAAACAGCAAATTTATCAAATTACATGATAGAGGAAGTACAATGAAAAATTACAAAATAATTGTTCAATATGATGGAACAAGATATAAAGGCTGGCAGGTGCAAAAGTCCACGGATGCGACCATTCAGGGAAAACTTCAAATGGTACTTTCCAAACTTGCCGGCCATCCGGTAGAAGTGATTGGTTCCGGAAGAACCGATGCCGGAGTACATGCCAATGGGCAGGTGGCAAATTTTCATATCGAAGAATACTTTTCCAAAGAACAGCTCATGGAAACATTCTGGAATTTTCTCCCGGAAGATATTGCAGTGATACAGATCGAAGAAGTGGATGAGCGTTTTCACAGCCGTTTTCATGCGGTGTCCAAAACATACAGTTATCGGATACGGACAAGTCCCATTCCCTCGGTGTTTGACCGCAGGTATCTTTATCAGTATGGAGAGCCATTGGATGTCGGGCTTATGGAACAGGCTGCACAGTTGTTGATTGGAACACATGATTTTGTCGCTTTTTGTGGAAATAAGCATATGAAAAAGTCCACGGTGCGCACAATTATGAATATTTCTTTTGTGCAAAAAGAGGATGAGATTACGATTCTTTATACCGGAGACGGCTTTTTGCAGAATATGATACGGATTCTTACTGGTACGCTGATTGAAGTGGGGCGTAAGGAAAGAAGTCCGGAGAGCATGAAAGCACTTCTGGAGGCAAAAAAGCGGGAACTGGCCGGCTACACCGCGCCACCGCAGGGATTACGATTGGAACAGGTAGAATATGGAACAGTGGATGGTCATAAATAAAGGGGCCGATTTTAAAGGGATTGGAAATAAATTTCATATTGATCCGGTGACGGCGCGGATCATTCGAAACAGGGAAGTCATCGGGGATGAGGAGATACATAGCTTTCTGGCAGGAACGCTGCAGGAACTTCCGGATGTTCATTTGATGCAGGATTTGGATCTTCTGGTGGAGTTACTGGATCAGAAGATAAACGAAAAAGCAAAGATACGGATTATCGGTGATTATGATATTGATGGAGTAATGTCTTCCTATATTTTGTATCGTGCGCTGACCAGATGTGGGGCACAGGTGGATGTGGCGATACCGAACCGTATTACGGATGGATATGGATTGAACCGGAATCTGATTACAGAAGCACTCGAATGTGGTGTGGATACGATTCTGACCTGCGATAATGGAATTACTGCAATCGAAGAAATTGCTTATGCAAAGGAAGCAGGAATGACAGTTCTTGTGACGGATCATCATGAAATACCGTTCAAAGATGTGGATGGGGAGCGCATCTACATGCGCAGTGAAGCAGATGCTATCGTCAATCCGCATCAGAAGACATGTGCATTTCCATACAAGGATCTGTGCGGTGCAGGCGTTGCATGGGCAGTTATCGTTGCATTGTATGAAAAAAACAACATCGAACAGAAAGAGGCGGAAGAGCTGCTGGAGTTTGTCGCGTTTGCAACCGTTGGTGATATTATGTCTCTGACCGGATTGAATCGTATTCTTGTCCGGGAAGGATTAAAAAGAATCCACCATACGACGAACATTGGCATGCGGGCACTGATCAGCCGGTGTGGGCTCTTGCCGGAGCAGATTGATACCTATCATTTCGGATTTGTTCTTGGACCGTGTATCAATGCGGCGGGAAGACTCGATACGGCCCGCCGTGCACTGCGTTTATTCATTTCGGAAAGTCTGGAGGAAGCGGCAGAAGTCGCGGATGAACTGGTTATATTGAATGAAGAGCGGAAAGAGATGACAAGACAGGGTGTGGAAGAGGCAAAGCAGCTTGTGGAAGAGGGCGGTTATGAAAATGATCCGGTACTTATCCTGTATCTGCCGAATGTGCATGAGAGCATTGCAGGTATTATTGCTGGTCGTATCCGGGAATACTATTATCGTCCGACTTTTATTCTCACGAAAGGGGAGGATGGAGTAAAAGGCAGTGGCCGTTCGACCGAAGAATATTCAATGTATGAACAGATGTGTAAATGCAGTGATCTGCTGACAAAGTTCGGAGGACATCCGATGGCGGCCGGTTTGTCGCTTCCGGAAGAGAATGTGGAGGCATTCCGAAAACAGATGAATGAAAACTGTCCGTTTCGTGCAGAGGAGATGGTGCAGACGATTCACATTGATGTGCCGATGCCGGTGGATTATGTGACCAATGCTCTGGTGGAGGAATTTTCAATTCTTGCGCCATTTGGCAAAGACAATCCCAAGCCCGTTTTTGCGGACCGGAATTTGAAAATCAGTCGTATGTGGATTGTTGGCAAAAATCAGAATGTGCTTCGCATGACCTTGATTTCCCAACAGGGACGTCCACTGTCGGCAATTTACTTTGGCGATATTGAAGCCATGCAGACGTATCTGATGGAACAGTATGGCACACAGGAAGTGGACAAAGCGTTTCACGGAAGAGAGAATAACATGCAGATATCTATTGTATATTCTCCAAAGCTCAATATATACAAAGACAGTGAAACGCTTCAGTTTGAAATACAATATTATCGTTGAAAAAAGCACTTTGGCATTGTAAAATAGAAGTAGTTTAACAGATAGTATCAAGTTTTCTATGAAAACCTGATTGGTGGAGGGTAGTAAATGTTCGGCAGAAATAAGATCAGCCAGGAAGAAATTGAACAGTTAAAAAATAAAATTAATAGAGATAATGTATTTTTTGCAGAAATGGAAGAACAGAAAGACATGTTTGATGCCAGCGTAGCAGAACTTGCGGAGTCTTATCGTCAGGTGGCTATAGATGTCACACAGATTAGTGAGAACATGAACAATGCTATCACTCTGGCATCCGGTAATACAGAAATCGAAAACAATCTTGGTGTAATTGTTAATGATTATCAGCAGAGAGTTCAGGAGAAGGAATTGCAACAGCAGGCAGCAGACGAAGATTTTCATAAGCTTTTGGATGCGATGAGCGGACTGGTAGATGCCAACAAACATTTTACCACTCCTTCAAAATATATCAGCGAGTTTCCATCCGATTATAAGGCGCAGAACCAGTCTTGCCGTGAGAATCTTGATCAAATGGAAGAGTTCGGAAAACAGATGGGAGTATTGTCATTGCAGGCAGCGATTGAGGCAGGACGTCTCGGCGAGGATGGAAGACAGTTTGTGGAAGCAGCAGAGAATATCCGGACATATACAGTAAACTATGACAAAGTTATTGCACAGACTAGAGAACAGTTAGAACAGTCAGATGAACGGCTGAATGAATTGGAAAAGCAGGTGCATTACCTTATTACTTTACTGAAAGAAAACAATATTGCGATATCAAAAATGATGAAGCTTTGTCAGGATGCGGTCAATAAAGCAGATACATTAAGTCAGAATCCGTTGACGGATGATTTCATAGAAATCCAGAATAAAATGTCTATGTTACGCAATGCAGATGAAGAGATTGTTAAATCAGAGGAACGCAATCGGATGCAGACAAATGATCTGAATGAAGAATTCCTGGCCCAACAGAATAATCAAAAAGAAATTTTCCGGATAATCGATCCTTTGTATCGGTATCTGATCGAGCGGAAATCACAATAAAAAGGTTGCACACTGTATCACTCACAGTGTGCAACCTTTTTTGCCGTATGAGAAAATGGTTCCATACTTTATTCGATAGAAAATTTCTTGCGTGTTTTCTGTGGCTGGGAAGAGGATGATTTTGACCAGTTGCGTTTGTAAACGAGCTGATACATCACAAATCCAAGTAAAAATGCTGTACATACATCAAAGACAGAATGCTGTTTGATAAACATAGTGGCAAGAATGATGCTGATCATTAAAATGAAAGAAACAGCTTGAACGGTTTTATTTTTTCGCAGATGCTCATTTTGCATGACTGCAAAGTGAATACCAAGAGAATTATATACGTGAATACTTGGAAACAAATTGGTTGCCGTATCCGTGGCATATAAAAACTCACACAATTTTGTAAAGATGTTGTGGTGCGTAAAATAATAAGGACGCAGAAAATGTCCATTCGGATATACCGTGGAAATGATCAGAAAAATGGTCATTCCCGTAAACAAGAATGTACACAGTTTGTAGTAATCCGACTTGTTATGTAATGCCATATAAGCAATGCCCCACGCAACATACCCAAACCACAACAGGTAAGGGATGACAAAATATTCGCAGAACGGAATATAATCATCCAATGGCACATGGATTACATGAAAATGGGTTGTCACCGTTTTTTCCACATATCCGAACCATGGCAGATAGATGCAAAAATATAAAAGAAGCAACAGGTGCTTATAGTTTTCGTACAAATATTGAATTTGGTATTGGAGAAGCTTACGCAAATTTGCAAACATACAGATACCTCTTTTGATTGGTCTGAAAACGCTGTTCATGCATATAAATAAGATATGCAAGCTCTTACAGTTGTTGATTATATCACTGCTTTTAAAGAGCTACAATAGGAAAAAATATTGTTAATAATTTTTTGTAAATAATTAAGATTTTCCGTATGTTGACAAGGATTTTAGTTATTGTATAATAAGGGATTGAGTGAGAAAATGTTAGAGAGGATGCAAATTTGAGCGTGGACGAGAAGAAAAAAGCGGCATGGAAAACGCCGGGAAGAAACAAAAGAAGAAAAAACAGTGCAAAAAATAGACGGATAATGCTTGGCGCGATTGCAGCACTGGTTGTTGTATATGTGGGGACGAGTATTTATTTTATGCATCATTTTTATCCGCAGACAACTTTAAATGGAAGAAGCGTTGGCGGCTATTCAGCAAAAAAAGTAAAAAGTGTAGCAAATGACGATATTCATTCCTATGTACTCAAATTAAAGACAAGAGATGGAAAGACAGAAGAGATTGCAGGATCGGATATTGATTTGGAACCACAGTGGAACGATGATACAGATAATTTAATCAAGAAGCAGAATGGTTTTGCATGGCCGGTAAAGCTTTTCCAAAAGGAAACTTTAAAAAGCGAGACGCTGGTCGCTTTTGATGAAGAGAAAACAAAGAGAGCCATAGATGGTCTGGAATGCATGGATGAAAGTAAGCAGGTAGATCCGGAGAATGCAGGTGTTTCTTCCTACAGCAAAAAAGATGGCTATACAATCGTTCCGTGTGTGATGGGCACAAAAATTGACGATGATAAAATGTACAAAGCTGTAGATGATGCAGTAAACGGTCTCGTGGAGAAACTGAATCTCGATAAAGCGGGGGTGTACATAAATCCGACGGTTTTTGACGATAACAAAGAACTGGCACATGCAGTTGACAGCATGAACAAATATTCAAAAGCAAGTATTACTTATCAGATTGGAAAAAGCAGCGAGGTATTGGATGCATCCGTATATAGTGATTGGATGCGTCTGAATAAGAATCTGAAGCCGGTACTCAGCAAGAAAAAAGTGGAAGAATATGTAAATACGCTGGCAAAGAAATACAATACCTGTTATATGGCCAAGAAGTTAAAGACTTCCTACGGAAAGACCGTTACAATTCCGCTTAGTCATTATGGCTGGAAGGTAGACAATGAGGCAGAAGTTAATCAGATCATCGATGACATCAAGGCAGGAAAAGCAGTTACCCGTGATCTGAATTATTCTATGACGGCCAACAGTCATGACGGAAATGACTTTGGAGATTCTTACGTAGAAATCAATCTGACTGCACAGCATCTGTTCTTATATAAGAAGGGAAAGCTTGTAATTGAGACTGATTTTGTCTCAGGAAATGTTTCGAAGGGAAATGCAACACCGACAGGCGCATATGGAATTACTTATACTGAAAAGAATGCAACATTACGTGGAGAAAATTATGAGACACCGGTTACTTACTGGATGCCGTTTGCAGGAAATGTAGGTATGCATGATGCATATTGGAGAAGCTCTTTTGGAGGAAGTATCTACAAGACAGCTGGATCACATGGATGTATCAACCTTCCACCAAGTGCAGCAAAAGTGATTTTTGAAAATGTTTCCAAGAATTATCCGGTTCTGGTATATGAACTGGAAGGAACCGAAGCAAATGCTAATGTCGACCAGAAGGCTGCAGAAGCAGTCGATAAACTGATCGCTGCCATTGGTGATGTGACATTGGATTCCAAAGATGTAATTGACAAGGCACAGAAAGCGTATGATAAGTTGAACAGCAATGCGAAAAGCAAGGTGAAAAATTATCAGATACTTGTAGATGCCAAGAAAAAGCTGGGAAAACTGGAGAAAAAGAATGGGGAATAATATTACAATCGCCGATGTGGCAGAAGCACTTGGAGTGTCAAAGACAACGGTAAGCAGGGCCATATCCGGCAAGGGTAGAATCAGCGAGGCGACCCGGCAAAGGGTTTTAAATTATATTGATGAGCATGATTATAAGCCAAACGTCATTGCAAGGGGACTGGCACAATCCAAGACGTTCAATCTCTGCGTGGTGATGCCAAGCAATTATGCTTTAGTGGATTTGCCTTTTTTTCAGGAGGTAATTGCCGGAATACAGGAGATTGCCGCAATGAACGAGTATGATATTCTTTTGTGCATCTGCGAGGAAAATGATGTGTCGAGTCTGGAGCGAATCCTGCGCAACGGAAAAGTCGATGGAGTCGTGCTACTCCGTACCTTTTTACATGATGCACAGATTGAGCTTTTGAATGAAAAGAGAACTCCATTTGTTACGACCGGTTCTACCACATATAAAAAAGTAAAGCAGGTCGATCATGATCATGAAAGTGCATGTAGGGAACTGACCTCATTGCTGTTAATGCGTGGAATGAAACACATTGCCCTGCTGGGTGGAAGTGAATCCTATGTGGTAACGCAGAACCGTTATAAGGGATATACAGAAGCATACGAGCAGATGCAGCAGAACATGGATGAGTCTCTGGTTTATATGAATCTCGAAACGAAACCGTTTATTGACCGGGCAGTGGAAGATGCCCTGGACAAAAAGGCAGACTGTATTCTGTGTATGGATGATGCCATCTGCAGTCAGGTGTTGCGCAAGCTTCGGCAGGAGCATGTCAAAGTACCGGATGATGTCAAAGTTGCATCTTTTTACAACAGTTCTGTTCTTGAGAACAGCATTCCTTCAATCACATCGCTTTCCTTTAATGCAAAGGAACTCGGAATGGAGGCATGCAAGAACCTGCTGGCACAAATCGAAAATGAAAAGGTTCCGGATCGTACGTTGCTTTCTTATGAAGTCATATTGAAAGAGTCTACAAAATAAAAGAGGTTCTGAATAGTTTAAAAAAACAGGTGTAATGTGTAAAAGTGAAAATTTTATACATTACACCTGTTTTTTTGTAGAGGAAATGAAACCGTAATGTTCGGCTTTGGGTTAAAGAGTTCCCTGAATTGCGGATATGGACATATAGAAGAAAAGAATGAAACCAGGTCCACAATTTTTTGTAAGAATGGATATATGCAAAATTTTTTGGTGATGAGATCCATTTAAATTACGTAAATTGGATAATATGACATATTTTTTTTTATATGTCCAAAATCATCTCAAACACTGGACATTTCAATTCGCTTTTTTCGTATCCATCCAAAAAAGTCTTTTTTAGTGGACATTGTTAATATTTCTTTTGCATATGTCCATTCAGTAAAAGCAAGTGCACATTTTATTTAACTTTGCCCTTCTTTCCTTTTAAAACAGAAGTATCCATCCTCCATTTTTATGATTCTCCATGCTGGTTTCAGGCTCTTTGAAGAAAACAAAAAGCGCAAAAGGAAGAAAAATGCTTGAATTTGCGCAAGTAATAAATGGATTATTTTATCAAAAAGGAAGAAGAACCGCGAAAATACTCAATTGCAACCGATTGCGCAACTAAAAAGCGAATTTGCATTCAATTTGGTAAAAATGCGCAAAAAAACAATCAAAAAATATCAAAATTGCACATTGACATCCCATATAAGTACTGCTATACTACAATTACAGAACAACCGATTGCGCAATGTTGTAAAACAAAAGCAATCATAAAATAATACATAACTTATGGAGGAAAAAACGGATGGACAAATTTATTGTTAATATTATCCATCGCCCGGAGATGGTTCCAGAGTATTCTGCAACTGTGACCGGACAGGGAAAAGAAGAAGATATCGGAGATAAGGCATTACTTACAGAGTCTTTGGATATTTTCAAGACACAGCAGAGACTTGCACATGAGAATGGATTAAAAGTAACAATCCAGATGACATATGCATCTTTGTTCAACGATGAAGCTGTTGAGATTGCAAAGCACGACCACGAAGAGTTCGGCGATGAGATTGGTTTATCTTTACTGGGACTTCCTTGTGAAGAGTTCCGTGAGAAATATAAAACAAAAGATTTCTGCATCTGGATGTTCTCCATGGAAGACAAGAAAGCAATCGTAAACGACGTATTTGAAAAATTCCATGATCGTTTCGGCTTTTATCCGGAGTCCACAAGTTCATACTACATGGATGCGGATCTGATCAACTACATCAAAGCAACTTACCCAACTGTAAAATGTGCAGTTGCTACCTGCTGGGAGGAAGGACCAAAGGCATACCATACCTGTAACAACTCCTGGTATACATTATTCGATGGAGGCCCATGGGCACCATGGATTCCATCCAAGCAGAACACACATGCACCTGCAGCAAACGAGGCAGAGGATAGCGGCATCGTAGCAATCCCTCATCTTTCCCGTGACCTGATCGCATGTTATGATGGAAATGGTTCCAACTTCGGAACACATCCACAGAATGTACTTCGTGGAATGATCTATGATACAAAGACATGGGAGTATCCATATCTTTACAACCTGATCGATCAGTATCGTTCTCTTGAGAAGTACAACAACGGATATTCTTACAACATGATGTTCGTTGGACCAGGCTGGATGAACAAGATGGGACGTTGGGAGCAGCCATACGAACTTCTTCTGAAATCTTATACCGATGGATGTGCTTACTACGGTAAGTTAAAGAAAGAAGGCAAGCTCATCGATATGACAATGTCTGAGTTCGCTGACTATTACAGAGAGAAGAAGGGTGTAACAAAAGAGAATCGTTACACAGAGCCGGAATGTGCACTTTGGAGAGATATTCTTTATGGATCTGACAAGCAGTTATTCTGGTACTGCGATCCATTTATGAGAGCATGTGTAAATATGGATCAGGGTGGTGCAATCGTAGACCTTCGTCCATACGCTGCAAAGCTTGAGTGGCCGGTTGGTATCGGCACAAAGCACGTACAGGATGCATCTTATCCATTCCTGATTCAGGAGAAATATCGTGCAGGATACTTTACACACTATGCTGGTGAAGGAACTGTAAGAAGTGCGAAGTTATCTTACAAGGGAGAGGAAGTTGACTTATGTCTGTGTCCTACTCATGCACACTTCTCACAGGAAGGCAAGACAAGAATCCTTACACTTGATCCGGTAACCATCGAGTTTAACGGACTTACTGTTAAGTTACAGACAAAAGAGTACTTCGAGGAAGGATCTTCCAATATCAAGATCGAGCGTCACATCTTAGAGATGAGCAATCCAGATGCAGAGGTAACTCTTGACGAATATATGGTTGCATGCTACGGAACTACAGAGTATCCGGAAGACATGACATCGGTTGTACTTAAGTGCGAAGGTGCAGAAGAAAAGAAAATTGATTATGCATATAAATGCAGAAGCGAGTCTCTTCAGGGAGCAACTGCTGTCAGCGCAGTCATCCCGCCAATCGAGACAAAAGTTTCCCTGACTGCATCCGCAGACGCAGAGGGATATATTGAAGAAGGTTATGCATTCTCACCAATGTTTAAGCTTGGATATAAGAAAACAATTTCAGATAAGGAGGTATTTGCAACATGGCTCAACTTGGAAAAGGCAAATTAAATTACAGATGTCCATCCTGTTTTATGAGAGACCTCGACATCGATATGTTTTATAACAAAGACACCAAGATTTACAGCTGTATCCGCTGTCAGTACAGAGGAACAGAAGAGGATGTTCTCGAAAAGAATGAGATGATACGTTTCCGTTACGGTGCAATGTATAAGAGATTCGACAAGTTTGATTTTGATTAAAAAGAAGTCGTGCGGTAGATACTATCGCACGACTTTTTGACGGTATAGGAAAAGCAAGATGGTACAAGGAGGCGTGGAATGGGAAGAAGAAAAAAAGAAACCGTAGAGCTTCGCTTCTATGAAATTCCACAGGGAGAGCCGGTTCTGGCGTTGCTGGGAGAAGAGTGGAACCGGGTATATGGTCATGACAGTCCCTATATGCATTTTCACAATCTGATGGAAATTGGTGTGTGCAGAAATGGAGAAGGCGTTGTCGTATTGGATGAAAAGGATTATTTTTATCAGAATGGAACCATTATCATTATTCCGCAAAATATTTCTCATACAACAATCAGCAATGGCATGCAGAAAAATGCATGGGAATATCTGTATCTGAATCCGGATCCTGTAATTGCAAAATTATACGATGGACAGCTTGCAAAAAGCAATGAAGCATTACAATTGCTTCGCAGCAGTCCGCTGTTTCTGGATGCAGCCAGCTATCCGTTTCTGATGGCGGAAATTGATGCGGCAATGAATGAAATGCGGACGCAGGGAATGCATTACCGGCAGATGGTGAATGCATGCCTTCAGGCGATACTGATTGAGGTGCTGCGTATGCAGGCAAAAGGACAGGAACATCGGCTGGAAACATCTACAAGTAATAATATGCGACAGATTTCTGATGCATTATCCTATGTGGAAAATTATTACGCCGAAGCAATGAAAGTGAAAGATCTTTCGGTTGCCTGTGGGATGAGCGAGACCTATTTCCGGAGAATTTTTGAAGAGTATACACATATGACACCGATGGATTACGTGAATCTTGTCCGTGTACAAAAGGCCTGCGAATATATGCTGCAGACGGAAGAGACCATGGATCAGATTGCGCGAAAAGTTGGTTTTACAACGGTATCGACATTTAACAGAAATTTTAAAAAGTTTCTGGATATATCACCATATCAGTGGAAAATCAAACCGGATAATTACGAAAGAAAATTACAGAACTATCATATTACCGCGCTGAAAGGATGGTAATAGGAAAAGCAGCATCCGGCGGAAGGGCGCAGGCAATGCGAATTTGTAGTTGTTGTAAGTGTGTGTCTGAAAGAAGACACGTTATGGGCAAAAGCCGGACATGAAGTGGCTTTTACCAAAAGGTAATGTATGGATAAAGGAGTATATATGAGCAAATTTGTAAAAGGTATGGATTTATCCACACTTCTTGAGATGGAACGTTGTGGAGCAAAATATTATGATCATGGACAGGAGATGGACATTCTTGACATCATGAAAAAATATGATGTGGACACCATTCGTCTTCGTTTATGGAATGACCCGAAGTCAGAAAGCGGAGAGCCTTACGGTGCCGGAAACAACGATTTGGCAGAAACAATCGCAATCGGAAAGCGCGTGACAGATGCCGGACTGGGGGTACTGCTTAATTTCCATTACAGTGATTTCTGGGCTGACCCGGGAAAACAGATCAAGCCAAAGGCATGGTCTTCCTACGGTGTGGAAGAACTGGAAAAAGCGGTATATGATTTTACAAAAGATTCCCTGAAAAAAGTACTGGATGCCGGCGTGAATGTAACAATGATCCAGGTTGGAAATGAGCTTTCCAACGGACTTCTGTGGCCGGAAGGACAGTTGCCGAATTACGATAATGTCGCAAAATTTGTCAGCGCGGGAATTCGTGCCTGCCGCGAGGTAAAGGCAGATATTCCGCTTATGATTCATCTGGATAATGGTGGAAACAACGCATTGTATCGTGACTGGTTCGACCATTACATCGAAAGAGGAGAGGACTTCGATTATATTGGATTGTCTTATTATCCGTTCTGGCACGGAACACTGCAGATGCTTGAGGACAATATGAACGATATTGCAGTCCGTTATGGAAAGGAACTGATTGTCGCAGAAGTGTCCATGGGACATACCATGGAAGATTACAAGAGCTATGAAAAGCTTACAGACAGTGAGCGAAAAGGATATGCGACAAAGCCGGAACTTGCAGCAAAAGTAGAGTATCCGATGACTGTACAGGGACAGGTTGATTTTACCAAAGATTTCTTAAACCGTGTGGCAAATGTCGCAGATGATAAAGGGGCAGGATTCTTCTGGTGGGAGCCGGCATGGATTCCGGTACCGGGCTCCGGATGGGCAACACCTGCATCCTTAAAATACATGAATGATCCGGGACCATGTGGAAATGAGTGGGCAAATCAGGCATTGTTTGATTACGAAGGTAATGCATTGCCGACGCTTGAGGTGATCCGGGATTTTCATAAATGAGGGGCAAAATACCTTTTGACCCTCATATCATAATATGTAACTTTGTTGCATTTTTTCTCTGGAATGTTGCAACATGACAAAAGCGTATTGCAAACATTTTCTTACCATGTATAATGAATTTATAATGTAATGAACGGTTGTGCGATGCGCTTTTTTTAACAGAAAATACGCTGGGCACAAAAAAGAAAAATGTTTCGAAAAGGAGAAGAAAAATGATTGCAAATGAGGTATTGGCAAAGTTCAAAGAAATCTATGGAGAGGACGGAGACATCCGTGTATATTTTGCACCGGGACGTGTGAATCTGATCGGTGAGCACACCGATTACAATGGTGGTCATGTATTTCCATGTGCATTGACCATCGGTACATACATGGCTGCAAGAAAAAGAAATGACAGAAAGCTTCGTTTCTATTCCATGAACTTTGAGGACTTAGGTGTCGTTGAGAGTTCTCTTGATGCATTTACTCCGGATCCGGACGGACTCTGGATCAACTATCCAATGGGCGTTATGTGGGCATTTGAAGGTCGAGGCATGAAATTAGAGCAGGGACTTGATATTGCATTGTTTGGTAATATTCCGAATGGTTCCGGACTTTCTTCTTCCGCATCACTGGAAGTCGTAACCGGATATATGTTAAAGGATCTCTACGGATTCGATGTGACAAATCAGGATCTCGCTTTGATCGGACAGTATTCCGAGAATAATTACAATGGATGTAACTGTGGAATTATGGATCAGTTCGCATCTGCTATGGGGAAGAAAGATCATGCAATCTTTTTGGATACTGCAACACTTTCTTTCGAGTATGCACCAGTCATCTTAGATGGCGCAAAGATTGTGGTCACCAACAGTATGGTAAAGCACAGTCTGGTAACTTCTGCTTACAATGACAGAAGAAATGAAAGCGCACAGGCATTGAAAGATTTACAGACGGTTGTAGATATCAAGACACTTGGTGATCTCACCGAAGAAGAATTTGAAGCACACAAAGATGCAATCAAAGATGAGATTGCCCGCAAGAGAGGAAAACACGCAGTTTATGAGAATCAGCGTACCATTAAGGCAGTAAAGGCGCTCAAGGACAACGACCTTGCAACATTTGGCAAACTGATGAATGCATCTCATGTATCATTGCGTGATGATTATGAGACATCCTGCCCGGAAGTGGATGTACTTGTTGATGAGGCATGGAAGATTTCCGGTGTGATCGGTTCCCGTATTACCGGAGGAGGATTCGGCGGATGTACCGTCAGCATCGTAAAGGATGAGGCAGTGGAAGAATTCAAAGAGAAGCTTACTGCAGCATATCAGGAAAAAGTCGGAAAGACACCGGAGTTCTATGTAGTTTCTATCGGTGATGGACCTAGTAGAAAAATGTGTTAAGCGCCAGCTTAACACATTTTTAAGCGCCAGCTTATAAAGGAAGAAGGAGTATAACATGATTCAGGAGAGAATTTTAGAATTAGTAAAATACGGTCTTACAACCGGTCTGGTAAATCCGGAGGATAAAGTATATACAATCAATCGTCTGCTGGAGCTTTTTGCAGTGGATGACATTGAGGATGAAACATTTGCAAAGGTAGAAAATCTTCCAGACTGGACACAGGAAGAGGCAGAGGATGCGTTGGAGGGAATCCTTTCTGACATGATGGACTATGCATACGAGCAGGAAATCATGAAAGAAAACAGCATTGTTTACAAGGATCTCTTTGACACCAAAATCATGGGATGTCTTGTGGCACGTCCAAGCGAAGTGCGCAAAACATTCTGGGATCTGTACAACAATACATCGGCACAGGCAGCGACCGATTATTTCTACAAATTAAGCTGTGACAGCAATTATATCCGCAGACAGCGTATCAAAAAAGATCAGAAGTGGACAACAGATACAGAGTTTGGAACACTCGATATTACAATCAATCTTTCTAAGCCTGAGAAAGATCCAAAGGCAATTGCGGCAGCAAAGAATGCAAAGCAGAGTGCATATCCAAAATGCCAGCTTTGCAAAGAAAATGAAGGTTATGCGGGTCGTGTAAATCATCCGGCAAGACAGAACCACAGAATCATTCCGGTGACGATCAACAACAGTGAGTGGTATTTCCAGTATTCTCCATATGTGTATTACAACGAGCACTGCATTGTGTTCAATTCCTGTCATACACCAATGAAGATTGAGCGTGCAACGTTTGGAAAACTTTTGGATTTCGTGACACAGTTTCCACACTATTTTGTTGGTTCGAATGCGGACCTGCCAATCGTAGGAGGATCGATTTTAAGTCATGATCACTTCCAGGGCGGTCATTACACATTTGCCATGGCAAAGGCACCGATTGAAAAAGAATTACATTTTGACGGATTCGAAGATATTAAAGCAGGTATCGTAAAGTGGCCAATGTCCGTTATCCGTATCACCGGAGCTGACAAGGAGCGCCTGATTGAACTTGCCGATAAGATTCTTCTTGCGTGGAGAGGCTACAACGATGAAGCTGCATTTGTATTTGCAGAGACAGATGGAGAACCACACAATACGATCACACCAATCGCCCGCAGACGTGGAGAGGATTTCGAGTTGGATCTGGTATTGCGTAACAATATCACAACCGAGGAGCATCCGCTTGGCGTATATCATCCGCATGCAAAACTGCATCACATCAAGAAAGAGAACATTGGTCTTATTGAGGTAATGGGACTGGCAGTACTTCCGGCGCGTCTCAAAGATGAGATGGCAGAACTTGCCGATGCACTGGTCAATGGAAAAGATCTTCGTGCAACCGAAACACTTGCTTCCCATGCAGAGTGGGCAGAAGGTTTCCTTCCAAAGTATGATAAGATCACAGAGGAAAATGTAATGGATATTCTTCATGAGGAGATTGGACTTGTGTTCAATGAAGTTCTTCAGGATGCCGGTGTGTATAAATGCACAGCAGAAGGAAGAGAGGCATTTGAACGTTTTATTAATAAAGTAAATGCATAAATACATAGAAAAAGTGGGGGTGCCGCGAGGCAGCCCTGCTTTTGTTTTATGGTAGGCGTGTAAGTGTACGGCAAGCACACACTTATTTACAAGCCGGGAAAAAATGTTATAATCGAAAAGAAAAACAGTAAGAGAGGAATACAACATGCGATTATATATTATACGACACGGAGAAACTTCATGGAACAAAGCGAAACGATTACAGGGAAGAAAAGATATTATGCTCGACGCCGACGGAATTCGCCTTGCGGAAAAGACGGGAGAGGGAATGCAGGATATCGATTTTGATCTTGTGATTTCAAGTCCTTTGATCCGTGCAAAGCAGACGGCAGAACTGGTTCTGGCAGGCAGACAGATTCCAATGATCACGGACAAGCGCATCATTGAGATGTCATTTGGTAAATGGGAAGGGGAATCTGTGCGGGAAAGTACAGTTCTTCCAGCCGATTATGTGGATAAGTTCTATCATGATCCGTACCATTGTCCAAAAGCTCCGGGTGGAGAAAGTTTTCAGGATGTATTAAATAGAACTGCTGATTTCTATCAGTCGCTGATTAAAAATGAGGCGTACAGGGATGCAAATATTTTAATCTCGACACACGGTGCAGCGAGCCGTTGTCTGCTTGCTAATTTTTATGAGGATAAAGAAGATATCTGGCATGGCGGTGTACCAAAGAACTGTTCGGTCTGCATTGCAGATGTAGTGGATGGTGTGGGAACGCTCGTGGAAAAGGACAAAATATATTATGCAGAGTAAAAAGTACCAGCTGCTGCTCATAGAGGATGACCGGACGCTGGCGGAGGGATTGCAGCGTGCGTTGACGATGGATGACCGGCAGGTGCATCTGTGTGAGAATCTGCGAAAAGCAAAAGAATATTTACAAAAAGAAACCGTAGATCTGATACTTCTTGATGTCAATCTCCCGGATGGAAATGGTGTGGATTTTCTGGAAAATGTGCGCAAAACATCCGATGTTCCGGTGATATTGCTTACGGCGAATGATCTGGAGATGGATATTGTAAATGGACTGGAACAGGGAGCAAACGATTACATCACCAAGCCGTTCAGTCTTGCGGTGCTCCGGGCGAGAGTTCATGCGCAGCTCCGAAGCTACGCAGGTGCACGCAGCCATGCAAATGAAGGATCAGGACAGATCTGGACAAGTGACAGATACCGGTTTGATTTTACGCAGATGCTCTATCAGGTGGATGGAGAGGCCGTGGAATTAAGTAAAACAGAACAGAAGCTTCTTTCGATTCTGGTGCAGAATGCAGGGCAAACCGTTCCACGGGAAATGCTTTTGGAACGTATCTGGACGGATGGCTCAGAGTATGTTGACGAGAATGCACTGTCAGTTGCAGTGAAGCGCCTGCGGGACAAATTGAATGCAAAGGAGCAGATTCGAACGGTATACGGAATCGGATATGTGTGGGAAAAAGTATGAGTTGGATGATTTTTATCAGTATTGTATGTATTGCAGTAACCATTGGCATCAATGGTTACTTTTTCTATCAGCAAAAGAAAATGATGGATGGTCTTACGCACATGCTTGAGACTGCAATAGATGGAACTTTCTGCGAGCAGTCGTTTGACGAATCCCGCCAATCGGCGCTTGAAAACCAGCTGGCGCAGTATTTAAAGGCATCGGAACTTTCCGTGAGAAATATTGCATCGGAGCGGGAAAAAATAAAGGAATTGATCGCGGACATATCCCATCAGACAAGGACACCGCTTTCGAATATTTTACTGTACACAGAATTGCTGGAAGAAGAGATTCCATCCGGGAATCAGGACTCTTTGCAGAAGCTGCATCAGCAGACGGAAAAACTTCAGTTTTTGATCGATGGACTTGTCAAATTGTCGCGCCTGGAGACGGGGATTATTGTTCTGCATCCAACGGTTGGAAGGCTGGATGACATGGTCGTCACTGTGGGAAAAATTTACAGAGACAAAGTCCGGCAGAAGGGACTTCGTCTGGTGGTAGATTCCTGGGATGAAACAGAGCCTTGTCTGGCAGCATTTGATGAAAAATGGTCACTGGAAGCGTTGAATAATATTATGGACAATGCCATCAAATATACGAAGGCAGGAAGTATTACAATCACGCTCCGTGCTTATGAAATGTTTGCCTGTGTGGAAATCGCAGATACGGGAATTGGAATCCCGGAGGAAGAACGTGGAGCGATATTTAAACGCTTTTACCGGGGCAACGACGTAGCACAGGAAGAGGGCGTGGGAATCGGTTTGTATCTTGCCAGAGAAATTATGGAGCAGCAGGGCGGCTATATCAAAGTGTCTTCCAAAGTCGGGGAAGGTTCTGTGTTCGGATTATATTTTCCAAAGGCAATTGTGTCAAAACTGTAAGAATTTTTTGCGGCAGAGAAAGATTGTAGAAAGAATCCTGTGAGAAAATCAATACAGAAATGAAAAATTGATGTTCAAAAGGAGAAAACAAATGGTGATTCTTGAGACAAAAGATTTGAAAAAGCAATATGGCACAGGAGATACCGCGGTACATGCGCTTGCGGGTGTCAATCTGTCCGTGGAAAACGGGGAATTTGTTGCCATCGTCGGAACTTCAGGTTCCGGAAAATCCACCTTGCTGCATATGCTGGGTGGACTAGACCGTGCAACATCCGGAAAGGTATACGTGGATGGTAAGGATATATTTTCCCTGAAAGACGAGGAGCTGACGATTTTTCGCCGGAGAAAGATCGGATTTGTATTTCAGGCGTTTAATCTGGTACCGGTCCTTTCGGTGTATGAAAATATTGTTCTGCCGTTGCAGCTGGATGGAAGAACTATCGATGAGACGTATCTGAATCAGATTGTGGAGGCACTCGGCCTGCAGGAAAAGCTGCAGGCATTGCCCAACCAGTTGTCCGGTGGACAGCAGCAGAGGGTGGCGATTGCCCGGGCGCTTGCGGCGAAGCCGGCAATCATTCTTGCAGATGAACCGACCGGAAATCTTGACAGCCGGACTTCGCAGGATGTCATGGGGCTGTTGAAGACGACGAGCAGTAAATTCTCACAGACGATTGTGATGATCACACATAATGAAGAGATTGCGCAGCTTGCAGACAGAATTATCCGCATAGAAGATGGTTGTATTGTGACGCAGAAGACAACATTGGAAACAACCGCTTACAGGAAAGTGGGTGATGTACAATGATGCAGGTAGCAAACCGGGCATGCGTCCGCAAAATCGCAATGCGAAGCCTTCGGGCATTTAAGACAAGAAATATGGTCGCAGTGCTTGCTATTGTACTTACAACCATGATGTTTACCGCATTGTTTGCAATCACAATTTCCATTAATGATTCGCTGCAACAGTCTAATTTTCTTATTTCCGGCGGGGATGATCATGGAGATTTTAAGAACCTGACGAAAGAGCAGATGGAACAGCTGCAAAAAGATCCACTGATCAAAGAATCGGATGCGCGGCTGTTTCTTGGCATGGGAACAGGGAGTGCATTTCGAAAGACTCAGGTGGAAATCAGTTACATGGATGCGAAGGCAGTGAAACATTACTTTTGCACGCCGACACATGGACAGGTGCCAAAAGAGGGCACCAATCAGGTGATGATGGATACGCGTGTACTGAAACTTCTGGGAATCAAACCAAAAGTGGGGGAGCCGGTTACAATCACCTATGAAATTGGGCAGGATTCCGTAAATAAAAAAGAGGTTACCGAACAGTTTGTGCTTTCTGGATGGTGGGACTATAATGGTGTTTCCACGGCAAGCCATATGGTTGTTCCGCAAAGTTACGCAAAAAAGATGTTGCGGGGAATGAAACTTGTCGCGGGAGATGAGACCGGAACATGGACACTAGGCGTATGTTTTCGCAATTCGTTTCATATTGAAGAAAATATGAGACAGGTCATCGAAAATCAGGGATTTCAGTGGAAAGATGCTTCCAAGGATCATTACATCAAATTTGGTGTGAACTGGGGATATACAAACACGCAGTCGGATAATCATATGGACAGCACAAGCATGGTTGCTGTGGGTGCGTTACTTCTGTTGATCGTGTTTACGGGATATCTTGTCATATACAATGTCTTTCAGATTTCAGTTACAAATGATATCCGCTTTTATGGCTTGTTAAAAACGATCGGGATGACAGGAAAGCAGACGAAACGGATGATAAGACAGCAGGCACTGTGCTTGTCATGCATCGGGATTCCCATCGGCCTTGTATGTGGCATCGGGATTTCAGAAGGATTGATTCCAATCGTGATAAGGCAGTTTAATTGCAGTACAGTGGTCAGCCGTCTGCATCCGGCCGTACTTGCGGGAGCAGCGCTTTTTTCGCTGATTACGGTACTTGTTTCATGCAATAAACCGGGAAAGATTGCAGCAAAAGTATCGCCGGTGGAAGCAACCGGATATACAGAAAATCACAGTGGATGCAAGGTGCATGCCGCAAAGAAAAAGAAATCGGGGACTTCGCTTTTTTCCATGGCATGGGCAAATCTTGGAAGAAACAAAAAGAAAACCGGACTTGTGGTTATATCGTTGACACTTGGAGTGGTGCTTTTGAATCTTGTATGTACATTTGCAAATGGCTTTGATATGGATCTGTATTTACAGAAGTTCTGCAGCAGTGATTTTGTATTTGCCAATGCGGACTACTTTACTGTGCAGAAAGGATTTAGATCTGGGGATCAGGCCGTGGAAGAGGATGCCATACAGACATTGCTGGAACAAAGCGGTATCAAAGAAAGTGGAAAAATATATGGACAGACGAATGTTGTTCAGGGAAAAATGAGTGCAGAAGATATGAAAAGATATTTTGAAGCGATGGGTTATGGAATGACCAAAGAGGATCTGGACGCGTATCTGGGCAACGAGGAAAAAGCCGAAGATGGAAAGTATTACGGTGATGTGTTGCTTTATGGAATGGATGAACTGCCAATCGAAAAGACAACTCTGATCAAAGGGGATTTAAAGGCACTGACCACGCAGAAAGATGCGATAGCCGCGGTTTATATGCAGGATGACTATAATAAGGCGGTGGCACATACCAACTGGGCAAAAGTCGGGGATAAAGTTACACTTCGCTATGTGGACAGCTGGAAGTATTATGATAAAAAAAGTGGAAAAGAAATCGATGCAGATGCCATTGACAGTTATGACGATGCGTATGTCATGAAAGCGGATAAAGCAAAAGAAAAAACATATTCGGTTGTTGCCGAGATTATGGTGCCGAGTGCAGAAGATTACCGCTATTACGTCAGTCCGCAGTTTGTGCTGGAAAGTGATAACTTTATAAAAGACTCTGGAACGGACTGTGTGATGAGCCTGATTTTTGATATGAAAAACAATATGTATGCACGAAATATGGAGCAGTTTCTGAAACATTACACAGAGAATGAGAACCCGGTTTACAATTATGAATCCAAGTTTTCGTATGAACAGAAATTTGATTCTTTCCGAAATATGTTTCTGATCCTTGGCGGTGTGCTATCAGCAGTGATCGCTGTGGTAGGAATCTTAAATTTCCTGAATGCGATTCTTACCGGAATTATCGCAAGGCGAAGAGAGTTTGCGGTATTGCAATCCATCGGAATGACACGGCGGCAGTTACAGCGGATGCTGATGATCGAAGGCCTGTTGTATACAATTGCAGCAGTGGTGATTTCAATCCTGCTCGTAGCTGTTTTAGAGCCGACGACAGGAAAGGTGGCGGGGCAGATGTATTGGTTTTTCCGGTTTCACTATACCATTGCACCAATTCTGATTGCAGCAGTATTTTTTGTCATAATCGGAACAGCCGTGCCACGGATCGTTTATCATTTTGTCGGGAAACGCACCATTGTAGAGCGGCTGCGGGAGAGTGATTAAGAAGAGCTTGCGTTGGAACCTGAGTTTTCCAATTTTCCTGCACTTACCAAGGGATTTGGACTAAAGAATTTCTGTTCATTGGTCGATATAGTATTTAAAAGTAACTATTCAGAAGCACTTGGAATAGGAAAAGAAACAGGCCCATGGTAAGATCAAGGAGGATGGAAATGAGCACGATTAACACAAGCTATGCAGCAATGCAGTATACGATGAATGCTACGCAGCAGAGCAACAAGCAGACAAAGCAGCAGGGAAGCAGCAAAGTAGCACAGAGCAGTCAGACAGAGGCTGCCGGACAGAAGACATTGTCAAAGGATGCACAGGCAGTACTTGAAAAGTTAAAAAGCAAGTATGGCAACATGGATTTCTTCGTTGCTGATCCTGACAGTGAAGATGAGGCAAAAGAAATCATGTCCCGCGGAACCAAAGAGTACTCGGTTATGATTTCCAGCGATGAACTCGAAAAGATGGCAGCGGATGAGGATTACTACAACAAAAACATCAACACCATCGATGATGCAGTGAAAAAGTCAAAGGAGATCAATGAGAAGTTCGGCGCAGAAAGTGATTATGGAAAAGAGAATGGTGTAGGAATTTCACAGATTGGAATTAAAGTCAATGCTGATGGAACGACTTCCTATTTTGTTGAACTTGAAAAACTTTCTGATAAGCAGAAAGAACGCATTGAAAATGCAAAAGAAAAGCGCGTAGAGGAGAAGAAAGAGCAGGCAGCAAAAGCCCGGAAGAAAACCTATGTGCAGGCAAATTCACTGGAAGAGCTTGAAAAGAAAATCAAAGAGATTGACTGGGATAGCGTAAAGGAAACAAAACAGGAGACCGAAGGAAGCCGGTTTGATTATAGCGTGTAAAAGAGAAAAGACATGCAGCATTGGTTATACGGATGTTGCATGTCTTTTTATTAATGTTGGTTAGAACCAATGTTATAATTGGAATAAAAAACAGATGACACAACAGGCGTATCATGTTATAATTCATGCAAAGCATTATGTTTTCAAGCGTATATGAACACAAATGGCCAACATCATATACCATGTCATTATGGCAAGTGCAATTCTGCAATCCAATCACATATATACTGGTGTAGAGTACTGAATACCAGTATCACGACAGAGAATTTTCAATGCTTTTAATCACATTAAAAAAGCAGGGAGAATTCGATTGCGGAAGCTGAAGTTCTCCCGAACATAACAAAGGAGGACATATAATGTCAGAGAAGGGTAGAAATGATAAAATGCCAAAAACGGATGTGTATGTAACTGATCAGGGGATATCAACGGAGTTAATGGAGCAGTCAGCGCAGCATCTGATACGAATCTTAGGAGAACCAGATCGTATGTACAAAGATCATGTGTTTCGTATGCTCCTAAAGGATCGCCACGTAGCGCTTGAAGTGTACAACGCAATGAATAGTACCAATTACACGGATCCAGAGGAATTGATTATAACTACATTGGAGAATGCTGTGTATATGGGAATGAAAAATGATGTATCTTTTATTATAGATTCCCAGCTTGTATTGTACGAACACCAGTCATCGGTAAATCCGAATATGCCACTAAGAGATTTATTTTATGTAGCTTGCGTATATTCAGCATTGATTATGAATGAAAATCTCTATGGAGAAAAGTTGATTCAGATTCCAGAACCAAAGTTTGTCGTGTTTTATAATGGGCAAAAAATGATGCCGGAGCGACAGGAACTTCGGTTGTCGGATGCTTATGAACGAAAATCGGAAAAGATATCTATGGAACTGGTTATAGAGGTGGTTAACATTAATCCTGGAAACAATCAGGAGCTGATGGAGAAAAGTCCGTCGTTGCATCAGTATATGCAGTTTGTGGACTGCATCAGGACATATCAAAAAGATTTTCCTTTCAAAATCGCAGTAGAAAAAGCAATCAATGAATGTATTCAAAAAGGAATTTTGGAATCATTCCTTAAGAAAAATAAAGCGGAGGTGTTGCGAATGAGTATATTTGAATATGATCAGGAAAAACATATCCAGCAGGAACGGGATGCGTCAAGGGAAGAAGGCCGGCAAGAGGAACGAATTAAAGCAATTAAAAATATGATAAAATATAAGGTGGCGAAAGAAACAATACTTCAAGATTATTCAGAAGAAGAATACGAGGAAGCAGAAAATGCAATGCTGGTTGAATCATAAAAATATGTAGAGTAGACAAAAATCAAGAAAAACTAAAAATAGGCACATGGCATTAACTTATAACTTTGTCATGTGCCTTTTTTTGCCTAAAATTAGACCAGAGTACTAAAAACACAAAAATAGTACCTAGGTACCATGTGCAAACTATATAAATTAGTGGCTCGAAAACGAACTTAATTTTACATGTGTAAAGTAGAAATTAACAAAAAGATGAAAACAAATTAACTATTAATTGACTTAATTTAATAATGAAAATATAATTAAATTAACTTAAGCGGGGCGCGGTAAAGGGTAGGGCCACAACCCGTAGTAACGAAGAAAGGAATATGAATTATGAGAAGGTTAGGTAAAAGAATCGTTGCCATTACATTGGCAGCAACAATGATGGGATCGTTAACTCCACAGGCGATGACATTTTTGCAGAATGAGGTAGTGTATGCTGCGGAGACTGAAAAGCAGGTATGGGAGAGCGAAGCAGGGCAGAGCTTAACATTTGATGCAAATACGGATGCAAAATGGAAGGATAAAGTTTTTGCAAGTAATGATACAAAAAACTGCCCAAATGCAAATAGAATTGAAAATGCAGAAGTGGGAACAATTGTAAAATTAAAAGCGACTGTAAAGGTGTCTGATTCTGAAGAACTGAATGGAAATAAGAATGATGATGGGTCATATAATGCAGTTCAAGTGGCGAGTGCAATTAAGACAGGAAGTAGGTGGCAATATTCAAAGTCAACAGATTGTCCATTTTTAGTGGCAGAGAAATTTAAAGATGGAAAAGCAGAAGTAGAATTTAATTATACAGTAGAAGATGCTAATAAAGGGGCAGTACAGGAAATTATATTCCAGTACAATACATCTGATAATTTTACAGGAACAGTTACTATTGAAAATGTAGAAATATATGATGTTGTTGAAACAGGCGACTCTTCTATTGAAATGCAGGATCCAACCGTATTATCTGATTTGTCTACAGATGCTGATTATAGCAAGTGGAGTGAAGAAGGTGGCTGGGACTATTATCACGGAGGAACAGAAAATACATCTCCAAAAATCTCATATGATCAAGAAAATAAGCGTTTAGCGGTAGATGTAGATTATTCTGCAAATTCAGATAAGAGTTGGAGTGAAGCAAAGGTTAAATATACTGCTGCTGAAGCGGTAAGCATAAAAAATTATAATCAGGTTAGTGTGGACTTGATTTATCCAACTGATGAGATGCCGGATGCAAAAATGAAATTTTATGCAAAAGATAGTGAAACCGGTAAGAGTGAGATTATTAATGTATCCGGATCTGTTGATGTTTCAAGTGCTAAAGACCTTGGTGATGGATATAAGCAAGTTACTGTTACGATGAATATTACACCAACTGATAGTTCTGTAAAAGAATTAACAGTTAGCATTGTTGGCAATAAGACTGCGTATAAAGGTGCTGTATATTTAGATAATCTTACGCTTTCCCAGAAAAATGCAACAGAGGATTTTGTAGAGATCACAGCACAGCCAGTAGCAGGAACAACTGTTAAGATTACAACACCTGATTCTATTAAGATTACAGATGCAAGCGCAGATAAGAGAGCAAAAGCATTATATGCATACTTACAGGGACTTACAGAAAATAAACAGGTATTATTTGGACATCAGAATGATGTGAATAAATCTGTAAATACAAGTGCAGGTTTAGGAGATGTAGAAAATGTGACTGGTTCTGTCAGTGGTGTATTCGGAATCGACTCGCTTGGTGTAGTTGGATCTGAGGTAGGAGGAACAAGTTCTGCGGATGCTTTGAAAAAGGCGGTGGAAGCAAGTAAGAAAGCAGCAGATAATGGATCAATCGTTACACTGTCAACACATATGCCAAACTTTGCAGCTACATCATTGGATGGAAAGGAAATTGTGAAAGATGGTGACAGTTATGATTTCCATAAATGCGATTTTAATGAAGCAAAAGTTTGTACATCGAATGCAATTGATGAAGTATTAAAAAAGGGTTCTGAGAGTAACAAGAAGCTGAATGCATATCTGGATATTATTGCAAATTATGCAAAGCAGTTAGCTGCTGATGATATTCCGGTAATTTTCCGACCATATCATGAGAATACAGGAACATGGTTCTGGTGGGGCGCACAGAATTCAGCAGAAAGTTATAAGAGTCTGTACCGTTACACAAAGGATTATCTGGAAAAACAGGGCGTTCACAATATGCTTTATGTATATTCACCGAATGGTCCATTTGAGTCAACCGATGAGTATATGTCTCGTTATCCGGGAGATGAGTATGTAGATATTCTCGCATTTGATTATTATGATGATTACAGTTCGACATCAGAAGCCTATGATGCTTCATATTTTACAAGCTTAGATAAAACCTGTAAGGTTGTTTCAGACCTGGCAGCCGAGAAAGGAAAGATTGCAGCAATCTCTGAATGTGGTGTTCGTGTTACAAGAGAGGGATCTTCTGAAGGTCTTGCAATCAAAGGAAATCCAATTAAGGGGCAGAATTGGTATCAGAAAGTAAGTGATGTAGCCAAGAATAACAAGATGCCTTATTATATGGTATGGGCGAACTTTAGTGATACAAACTTCTATGTACCATATAAGTACAATAATAAGTATGGACAGGAACTTATCAATGAGTTCATTGAATACTACAATGATCCAAGTTCTGTTTTTGGTAAGGAAACAGGATTCAAAGATTATGTAAGTAAATTTGATGAAAACATTAAGACAATCACTTACAATGATGCAAAAGGATATATGGTTTCTCCATTTGATATGGCTGAAATTACAAAACCTACAGAACTGAAAGCAGTCGTAAAGAATGCAGACAGTGTTTCATTTGTTGTGAAAGGCGCAGACACTGTTACTATAGATGCAACAAAAGGAGCCGATGATACTTACACTGCAAACCTTACAGCAGATGCTATTAAAAAGGTTGGTGGTGCGGAAGGCGTTGATACCGCAACCATTACATTAGTTGCTAAAAAGGGTGACAAGACAAGCGAACTTGCAACCGTAAAGAATATTAGTATCGGAAAGGAAAAACCAGTAGCACCAACAAATGTGTTAGAAGATTTTGATTACTATTCTGGAAGCAACGATTTGGTTGCAGCAAGCTATACTGGAAATTCAGCAGCAGGATGCTCTTCTTCCTTTAAATTGGATACTGCAAATAAGCAGGATGGTTCATACGCAGGAGCTTTCAATTACAAGCTGAAAACGAAAGGTTCAGAAGTTTGGACAGGACAGACAAAGGCACTTACCAATACAGATCTTTCTGCATATGATGCATTGAAACTTTGGGTTAAGTTAGATGGAAAAGGCCAGAAGGTTGTTATACAGTTGAAGTCTGGTAATGAGGAGTTTGAGGTATTGTTAAACAGTCTTTCAACAACAACCGGAAGTTATAATTTAACAATTCCATTCAATTCATTTAAGGGTAAGAATGGTGGAAAATTTGATCCAAGGAATGTAACTGTATTAGGTATCTGGTGTAATTCTATCGGAGCAGTAGATTTAGACTCTACCATTTACTTTGATGGTATTCAGGCAGTAAAAGCTACAGGAACCACTACAAAAGTCGATGCCAACGGTTTCGTTATCGCAGACGCAAACTCTGGTAACAATGGTGGCTCCACAGGCGGATCAACCAGCGGTTCTACAACTCCTGGAACAACAACTCCAAATAAGCCATCATCAGACACAAAGACAGAGACTACGACAGAGACAAAGCCGGATGGAAGTAAGGTTGAGACTACCACAACAACCAAGGCAGACGGTTCTGTTACAAAGAAATCTGAGATTACAGATGCTTCCGGAAAGAAGACAGCAACTGTTACCGTAAAGACAGATGCAGCCGGAAAGACAACTGCAACAGCAAGCGTTACCGCTACTGCTAAATCTGGTGCTAAGACAACCATTTCTGCAGACACGGTAAAGAAGATTACAGATGTAGCAGGAACAGATGAAGTCGTAATTTCTCAGAGAGTTGCAGATGCAACTGGAAAGGTACTTTACACAGTAAAGGCAAATGCATCCGACCTTACAGCAGGTAACAAGCTTAGCATTGTAAAATATGATAAGAAGACAAAGAAGTACGTATTAGTCAGCAAGAAAGAGTACAAAGTAAGTGCTTCTGGAAATGTAAGTGTAACAATTAAGAATAATGGAACCTACAAGTTAGTTAGCCAGAAGAAAGCAGATGAAATTACAAAATCTGTTCTCAAGACAGTAAAGGCTAAGAACACAGCAAAGACTTTAAAGAAGGGCCAGAAGACAACAATGGCACTGAGCAGTGCATTGGATAAGTCAAATGTAAGCAAGATTACATACTCATCTTCTAAGAGTTCTGTTGCCAAGGTTGACAAGAATGGTAAAGTGACAGCAAAGAAAGCTGGTACAGTAACCATCAAGGCAAAGGTTATATTAAAGAATGGAAAAACCAAGACAGTCACAATGGAAGTGACAGTAAAATAGTTAAATAATTCCATAATGGATTATTTATAAAGAAGGCGGCTCACAGCAGGGCTGCCTTCTTCCTATGTCATAAGGAGGGACCCTTTAGGGAGGATACCTTATGACCTACATGCTACTCCTTTAGTATAATTTACTTAAATTTTACCTAAAAAACAAAAAATTAGTAAAATTTCGTAATGCATAATTTGTTGTGTTTTTTCGCATTTTAGGTTATGATAAAACTATGTGTAAACCTATCATATTTTGACGGTTTTTATGATATGAGAGTATTTACGGGATAAATAACTAAGGAGGGACAACATGCCATTTTCAGTAGATGAAATATGCAGGCTGGCGACAGTCATGCCGGGAGATCTGATTATATACAAGCTCAATCAGAATCATTCCGGACGTATCCTTTATTATTCAAAAGGCATGCCGGATTTTGTGGGTGTCACACCGGAAGTGTATGCGGCCGGAGTGTCTGTGGACATACCACTTCAGCCGGAAGTGGGGGAGGAAATTGTTATCAATCAGGGGATTGGTGACTGGAAGCTTTCTCCGGTAGAAGAAAACCGGACATATCGTATGCAGCATCCAAAGAAGGGGGATGTCTGGTTTCGTGCGCACACAAAGAAAGTGGGAGAGGTGGATGGAGCACCGGTAATGTTTTCTACTTTGACTGATATTTCGAGAGAGACACTGGCATACCGACAGTTTCTAGATCAATCAGGAGATTTATCTGTTATTTTTTCTGAAAAGAATTATGATATCTATTTCGCAAGTGAAGCATTTGCATCTTTCCTTGATCTTCCTGTACATGAAATTTTAAAAAAGAAAATATACGAAGTGTTTGGATGTAAGGACTGGATAGAGTTTGAGCAGCTGATGCAGAATGCAGGTGCGGAAGAAAATTCTTATTTTGATGAGAAATCAGGAAGAAGTTTCATAACGGAAATGTTCACTGTTACATGGGAAGAATACCATGCCAGGGCGCTTTTGTTACATGACATGACGAGTGCCATGGAACGGCAGAAGAGTGCAGAGAAGTTGTATCGTGATCGGATGAACTTTTTAATGTCCAGCAATGAAAATGCGGTATATGCGTTGTACATTGACATGACAGAAAGCAAGATTATCAGTGGAAGATGTCTGCAGTATAAGCTGTCTATAAATGAGAAGGGCGGTGTGCGTAAGTGGCTTGAAGAGTGCATTTTCCCGCATTTTCCGTTTCCGGATGACCAGGAAAAATTTATGAAAAACTTTGAGAGAGAACATCTTCTTAAGCGCTTTTCGGAAGGTCAGACTCAGGTAGAGTTTGAGTATTTTTTATATAAGGGTGAACAGATCTGTCGTTATAACTTATCGGTAGATATGTTCCAAAATCCTGTCACGGCACATGTAGAATGTTATGTACTGGGTAGAGATATTACTATGAAATATGTAGACCGAATCATTGATCGTGTATTGTTTTACGATGATTATAAGGCCATTGGCGTCATTGATGTAGATCGCAATATATTGTTTCTGCGCTCGAATTCGTGGAAGAATGTAGGGTTTGAGGCAGAAAAGGAACAGGATTATTCTGCAGCAGTAAAGAAACTGAAGGAAGCCAGAGTGTATACCGAAGATCAGGAGATGTTTGAACGCTATGCGTCGATGCAGAATATCATTGATAAGCTGGAAGGAACAAATCAGTATTTCTTTACGGTACATAACAAGAAGCAGGAAGTGGAACGCTATGCATATTTCTGGATGAACAAGAAGGAGAGGATTATTCTCTTTGTGAATGAAGACATGACAAAAGAGATGGAGACAGATCCTCTTACCGGAGCGCCGAATCGAAAAGGTTTTTATCGTCTTGCCTCAAAAGTGCTTGCGGAGAATAAAGATCGCAATTATGCAGTACTGTTCTTCAACATTCGCCGTTTCAAAGCAATCAATGATCTGTTCGGATATGAGACAGGAGACCGTGTGATCAGAGAGGCGGTTATCAATATGCAGAATTGTCCGCTGAAGCCGGTGGTTCTGGCAAGAACGGAAGCGGATCATTTTGCTGCATTGGTGGATGTAGAGAATCTTGACTTATCGAAGCTTCCGGATATTTTACATACAACACTGGTACGTGGTAATATAAAAACGGACATATATGGCCGGTGTGGTATCTACTATGTGTCGGATCAGGATACTTCAAGCATTTCGGAAATGTGTGATATGGCAAAACTTGCCAAGGCGTATATTACAAATGAATATGTACAGCCGTACGCAGTATTTAATGAGAGCATGCGTAAGGATTATTCCGGTAAGAGTGTATCACTTGTTAATTTAGACAGTGCTTTGCAGAAAAATGAATTTAAAGTCTACTATCAGCCAATCTACGATGCGAAGACCGGAAAGATTGCATCAGCGGAGGCTTTGATTCGCTGGAACAGTCCGCAGCATGGTATGATATTGCCAGGGATGTTTATTCCACCATTAGAAGATAGTGGACATATTTCCAAGCTGGATATGTTTGTAAACCGGAGTGTGCATGACTTTATTGAAAAACGCGATAAAGCAGGAAAACTTGTGGTTCCGGTTTCTGTCAATCTGTCGCGTATGGATTTGATGGATTCGCATATGATTGGAAGTATCAGTCAGGAGATTGAAGATTCGCAGTTGCCACGCACGGTATTTCGATATGAGCTGACAGAGTCGGCATATGCCGAGATTGGTCTGAATGGTCAGAAATTCCTGTCTGGACTTCGTGCAGATGGTGTGAAGATTCTTGTAGATGATTTTGGAAGCGGATTGTCATCATTCAGTACGATCAGAGACTATGATTTTGATATTTTAAAGCTGGATATGGGCTTTGTCCGTAAGATTGACAGCAGCAGTAAAGCAAACAACATCATTATTTCCATTATCGATCTGGCAAAACGTCTGGATATGAAAGTAATTGCTGAGGGTGTGGAGACAAAAGAACATGCGGTTTTCCTCCGGACTCACGGGTGTGATTACTTCCAGGGATATTATTTTGCAAAACCTCTGCCACAGGCAGAATTTGAAAAGCTTCTGGATGCACAGCAGCAGGAGCAGTAAGGAGAATAAGATGACAAAGACAACATTGGAAGTTGATGGTATGATGTGCGGCATGTGCGAAAGCCATGTCAATGAGGCCATAAGAAAGGCACTTGATGTAAAGAAAGTAAGTTCTTCACACAGCAAAGGAAGAACGGAGATCATTTCGGAGAATCCTTTGGATGAAGAAAAGGTTAAAGAAACAGTGAATGCTACCGGATATCAGGTTCTTTCCGTGAAATCAGAACCATACGAGAAGAAGGGATTTTCTCTTTTTCACCAAAAGTAAAATTGAGTTATAAGAAAGGGAGTCGCACTTTGATGAAGTGTGGCTCCCTTTTGTCTATTTGGCATCTGCGGCAATGCGAAGAAATTCTTTGTGAAGCAGATTGGATTCATCCAGTTCCGGATGGAATGCCAGTGCAAGCTGGTTGTTGTAACGTACAGCAACGATACGATCTTCCACAGTTGCCAGAATCTCTACGTCATCGGCTGCGGATACGACATAAGGTGCGCGGATGAAAGTCATCGGAATATTGCCGATTCCTTTTAATTCAGCCGTAGTATGGAAGCTTCCAAGCTGACGGCCATAAGCGTTACGCTTTACGGTCATTGGAAGTGTAGCCAGATGTGTACGATCATCGCCGTCGATCTTATCGGCAAGAAGAATCATTCCGGCACAGGTTGCAAGAACCGGCATACCATTTTTAATCTGTGACTGAATCGTATCAAACATTCCGAGCTCACGGAGCAGTTTTCCCTGAACGGTGCTTTCGCCGCCCGGAAGAACAATTCCGTCATAAGGTTGATTTAAGTCTTCGGCCTTGCGAAGCTCGATACAGTCTGCACCGAGTTTCTGCAATGCCATCTCATGTTCAATGAATGCGCCCTGAACAGCTAATACAGCAATGGTCATTATTTGCCCCTTTCTGCCATGAGAAGTTCAATTTCCTGCTCGTTGATTCCTACCATGGCCTCTCCTAAATCTGCAGAAAGTTCTGCAATCATCTTGGCATCTGTGTAGTTGGTAACTGCTTTTACGATTGCAGCGGCACGTTTTGCAGGGTTTCCTGACTTGAAGATTCCGGATCCTACGAATACACCTTCTGCACCGAGCTGCATCATAAGAGCTGCATCAGCAGGCGTAGCAACACCACCGGCTGCGAAGTTTACAACTGGAAGTTTTCCGTTCTCATGTACATAAGCAACCAGATCAAATGGAACCTGCAGCTGCTTTGCAATTTCAAAAAGCTCGTCCTCACGCATACCTTTGATTTGTGCGATTGCGCTGTTCATCTTGCGCATATGGCGTACGGCCTGTACGATATCACCGGTACCAGGCTCACCTTTGGTACGGATCATGGAAGCACCTTCGTTGATTCGTCTTAATGCTTCTCCTAAATCTTTGGCACCACATACAAATGGGACTTTGAAATTTTTCTTGTTGATATGGTAAACATCATCGGCTGGAGAGAGTACTTCACTTTCGTCGATGTAGTCGATTTCGATTGCTTCAAGAACCTGTGCCTCTACGAAATGTCCGATACGGCATTTTGCCATAACCGGGATAGATACAGCATTCTGGATTCCCTGGATCATTTTTGGATCGCTCATTCTGGATACACCGCCGGCTGCACGGATATCTGCCGGAATACGCTCAAGTGCCATGACAGCACATGCGCCTGCTTCCTCAGCAATCTTTGCCTGCTCCGGTGTGGTAACGTCCATGATAACGCCGCCTTTTAACATTTGTGCCAGTTCTTTATTTAACTCATATCTGTTTTCCATTTTGATCTCCTTTTCTTTCCGTAATAGGTTGTTTTGTATTTCTATCAATTTGATAGGGATGATTATAGTATAGATTTGGATATATTACCATTGCCAAAATAGAACAAAATTATAAGACCAGATAAAGACTGTCACTAATGGATGGCGTCTGAACGAGATATTGCACAGATGATGGATTTTTAATGCAATATGGGTAGAATATTTTAGACTTGCAGACATGAAGAAACTTCTCCAGAAAACGGACGAATTGGCAAGACGCAGAATCAGAGCGGTCTATTGGAAACAGTGGAAGAAAATCAAAACAAAGTGCTGAATGCTGAAAGCACTAGGATTAGAGGATTGGAAAGCCAAGGAGATTGCGACTATAAATAAAAAAGGAGTGCTTAAAGGAAAGAAATGTGTCGTTTGATTCAGATACAGGAGAATTTATAAGGTACTGATATAAGGAAGGTAATTATACAATTGCAAGCAAAATAAACGGGAGTGATTCGATGAATCCTCCCGGCATTTCCCTATCATTTCAAATATCAATTTAATATCGCGTCAATCTCTGAAAAATCAATATACAAATCATCATAGATATTTACTTTAATCGTAGCTTCAAATGAATATTGAACATTCAAAATATTCTGTTCAAAAAAATTAACTGTAATGGTTCGGCGACGGGGATCTACAATCCAGTATTCGCGTACACCGGCATTTTTATAATAGTAAAGTTTACGGATGTAATCGTCGGCGGGATTTCCAGGGGAGACGATTTCAATGATGAAATCAGGCGCACCGTTACAGCGTTTTCCATCGAGTTTGTCCAGATTGCAGATGACCATCAGATCCGGTTGGACAATTGTCAGAGGCGAATCGCTTAGCTTTACATCAAACGGCGCGCAAAAGACACGACACGAACCCTGGCGCTTTTTCATGTAATTGTTGATTGTTGTTGATAATTCCATAGATATGGTTTGATGTTCCTGTGAAGGACTCGCCATATTGTAAGGAATTCCTTCAAATACTTCTGTATGAGCATCCTCTGGAAGATCTTCGTATTGTTCAATTGTTATTAGTTCAAGGTGCTTTAAAGCGGACATTGAATTCCTCCTGTCTTTATAATAGATAATGAAAATTCAAATCATTTTTTCTTCACAACACAATGTTTCTTAAAGTTAAGTATATCATATCATGAAGAATTTCGTATTACAAGAATTCAAAAATGTCACTATCGGATAAAAAGAGATACGAAAAACAACCGGGGAAAACAGAATGTTATTTTCAAAAAAAGCTAAGAAAGAAGTTATGTCTTTTTACTTTTTAATGGTTACTTTTTTCGTAGCACTCCATGCAGAAATGAGCTCCTTTTGTCCATTCCCATCAATGGTATATGCACGTACACGCACATAATAAGTCTTCTTTTTTGTCAGTTTCGACAGCGTAATACTTGTCTTAGTGCCGGCATTTTTTGTCTTCACATTTTGCGAAAACTTTTTGCTTGTTGAGTATTGAACCTCATATCCCTTTGCATTGGCTACCTTTTTGTAAGAAACTTTTGCTTTCTTCCCTTTCACATTGGTAAGTTTGGAAATGGATGTCTTTTTCAGGGTCGTAATTTTCATGTTTACGATACCAAAGTTTGCTTCTGTATTTTCCCTTAATACATCGCCGTATTTATTGATGAGATAATGCTCGTCACCGGATACTTTCAGGTAATAGGTTCCGCCGGCAAGGGATAAAGAACCGGAATTGGAAGTCTCATAGTAACGGTTTGGAATGTTCCAGTCTTTGATCACTTTATAGTTGGCATCATATAAGGTCACAGCGGATTCCACACATGGCATTTTGTCGGTACTTAGTGGATTGGCAAGAGAAGTCTGAATGCTTGCTGTTGTCTTGGATGGTACTTCGAAAGAAACCCACAGGCTGCGAGTGCCATTTGATAAAAGGCTTGTCTGCAGTTTATCTGTGGCTATTTTTTGCGCACTGTCCAAAGATGCATTTTTGGATACGGTGACATCCAAAGGCTGGGCACCAACGGAGAGTGTGAAGGTACCGGAACTTTTATCATTCAGAAGTGCTCCCGGGTTTTTGCCGAATTTTATGTAATAAGTTCCTGCTTCAAGACAAAGGTATTTGTCAGTTCTTTTATTGGCATCTACTTTACTGGAACTGTCGCCTACGACCGGTCTGGTACAGCCTTCATCCGAATAGACTGCAAAAATATCGATATTTCCTCCATTCAGATAAGTAGATTTCACGGTTGAAAAGGCAGAAACATAGACATAGGATGGTAGAGTGATGGAAAAAGATACAACATTTGTATATTCCCCGGTAGATACCGCGTAGGAAGAGGAAGCCGGCACACTCGAGACATCGACAATGCTTGTGATGGTCGTTGTATTTATCGGAGTGACTGCCGCAGATATATTCTGCGGGAGCAGAAGCGAGAGTGCAAGTGCTGTGCTTACTAAAATTTTTTTCATATTTTTCATAAGAATGAATCCCCTTTCGTTGTGAATTTGTCAAAAGAGACACATGCTTTCGCATGTGCCTCAGAATGCTTTTATTTTACGTTTACATTTTATTCTACGGTAACAGATTTTGCAAGGTTTCTTGGCTGATCTGCGTTGAGGCCCTTACCGGTTGATGTAAAGTAAGCAATCATCTGAAGAATGACAACTGCTTCAAATACAGCGAACTGTTCCGGAACTTTTGGAAGAGAGATATGTGTATCGCAGATAGTTGCATCTGTGATTTTCTCATCCATGCTAAGCAGGATAACGTAAGCACCTCTTGCTTTTACCTCACGGATATTGGAAATAACTTTGTTATATACATGGCTTTGTGTTGCAAGTGCAATAACAGGAACGCCTTCGCTGATGAGCGCGATTGTTCCATGTTTTAACTCGCCGGCAGCATAAGCCTCTGCATGAATATAAGAAATTTCTTTTAATTTTAATGCACCTTCCATAGAAAGAGTGTAGTCGCTTCCACGGCCGATAAAGAACGTATGGGAAGCGTTGAGCATACGCTTTGTCAATTGTTCTACCTTATCAGAAAGTTTTAATACTTCTGCGATGTTGTCGCTGACATTTTCTAGATTACGGATAAATGCGCGGGCATCGGCCTCGCTCATTGCATTCTGAACCAGAGCAAGTTTGCAGGTCAGAAGATAGAATGCAGCTGCCTGAACGGTATATGCTTTGGTACTTGCAACGGCAATCTCAGGACCGGCATGTGTATATAATACGTAGTTACTTTCTCTTGCGATGGAAGAACCTTTCACATTTACAATAGAAAGTGTCTTGTTTGTTTTTGTCTTTGCAAGGCGCAGAGCTTCTAACGTATCGATGGTCTCTCCGGACTGGGAGACAACGATGACAACACTTTTGTCAGAGATGACCGGACGCTCGTAACGGAATTCAGATGCGATTGCAACAGTAACCGGGATGCCAAGGATATCCTGCATCAGTGTCTTGCCGACCATTCCTGCGTACATAGCAGTACCACAGGCAACGATGGTAATATCGCTGCAGTCTGCAAAGAATGAATCTGGAATACCATCTTCTTCAAAACTTGGTAAGCCGTCTTTGATACGTGGCATGATGGTACGATTGATTGCTGCCGGCTGTTCATTGATTTCCTTGAGCATGAAAGTAGGGTAGCCTTCTTTCTGTGCGGCAGTCATATCCCAGTCAACCTCTAAAAATTCCGGCTCAATCGTATTTCCGTTGAGATCCTGCAAATCAATCTTGTCAGCTTCCATTGTCAGAATCGCATACTCCGGAACGATAAAATAGCGTTTGCTGTACTCGATAAATGCGGTCAGATCGGATGCAATAAAGGAGCCTTCTTTGCTGGTTGCAGCAACCATTGGGCTGACATTGCGGACTGCATAGATAACACCCGGGCGATTCTCAAACATAATACAGAATGCAAAAGAGCCTTTCAGGAGCGGAATTACTTCCTTGATCGCATCAATTGGATGCTCTCCGTCATAGAATTTGTCGAAAAGTGCAGCTGCAACTTCGGTGTCTGTCTCGGAAATCAGACGATCTTCCAGCTCGTATGTTGTTGCAAGTTCGTGATAATTCTCAATGATTCCGTTGTGGATCAAAGATACACTTCCGGACTTATGAGGATGCGCATTGGCATTGGTTACACCACCGTGCGTTGCCCAGCGGGTATGGCCGATACCGCAGGTCGCATCGTTATCATCACAGATTGCACGCAAATCTTTTACTTTTCCGGCTGTCTTTCGAATCGAAATTTTTCCGTTCTCCTTAAAGTAAGCGATTCCGGCACTGTCGTAGCCACGGTACTCTAATTTCTCCAAACCTGTCAATAAAATGTCCTGTGCTTTTATATTACCAGTAAAACCTATAATTCCACACATAGTGAACCTCCATTATTCAATTCATTATTCATTTACGGATTATAACCTTTTGTTTTGACGTCTCCATCATATTTGTAGTTATATTACGCAGTCCGTATCTACGACCAGGCATCCGCTGAATTTTCGACGACCTGATACCTCGTGAACCAACAGGCTTCCCCTGCTGATGCGTAGCGCTAAAGTTCTTAACTTTTCGAAATCCGAAACCTCCTGAATTTTCAGACGCCTTTATTTTAACATATAATTGTGACTTTTGTATTGATAATTCATGAAATTTGGCAGTTGAAAAAGTGACAAAATTTAAAAGCAAAAGAAAGCATTATTCGTCATTAAGTAGAGAAAAAGCCAAAATGTTGCCAAAATCTGTCGAAGGGACTATAATACGGAAAGTTGTTTCAGGGTAGGAGTAAGAGCATGACAAAAGAGAGAGATTATTTTTTTGACAATTTAAAAGCAGTATTAATATTTCTGGTAGTGTTGGGACATTTCCTGCTGCCGATTCACGGAGATAATCCGCTTGTTGTAGTAAAACGTCTGATTTATATATTTCATATGCCGCTCTTTGTGTTTGTTTCCGGTTATTTTGCAAAAAAGATATATAAAAACGGACAGTATAATTTTAAAAAGATACTGTATCTGATCAAAGCATATGTATTGTTCGTCATAGCCATTCAGATTGTATATGCGATCTGTGGATTTGAAGATTTCGTGGAGGTTAATTTCTTTTCCCAAAGCGGAGCTCCATGGTATCTGTTCGCCATGATCGTATGGTATCTTACAATACCTTTGATTCGCAGATGCAGACCGCTTCCGGTCATTCTTGTGAATATCGGATTGGCTCTGGTAGCAGGCTATTTTAAAAATGTTGGCGATTTCCTGTGCCTGTCACGTATATTGGTGTTTGGTCCGTTTTTCTATATTGGATATTATATGGAACAGCCTGTGTTGGAAAAGGCATTGCGCCCATCGTATCGGAGACTTGTCGTGCCGGCAGCAGCATCCATTTGCGCTGTGGTACTGTTGTTCGGTGGAAAAATGAAAGATGAACTTGGAATGGTGTATGAAAATATATCCTATCATGAACTGGATCACCTGATGGAAGGACCGTTCGTACGATTCTCATTGATGGGGGCAGCATTTCTGATTTCGTGGGCAATCATGTTCTTTGTACCAAGAGAAAAAACAAAATTGTCCTTTATTGGACAGAATACAATGCCAATATACATGTTGCATCGTATCTTAAGAGATGTCCTCATGTTTGCTGGAATCTATGATTATCTCGGTGAATGGGGTTGGTTTACACTGTTTGTATTAATCTGTCTGAGCATCAGCGTGATTTATATACTGGTCAATCCAAAAGTCGTAGAAAATGTAAACAATATCTTAGCCTTACATAAATTCAAAGGAATGTCAAAGAAACAACTTCGCACCTGAAAAATTAATAAAATTTCTGAATTCTGAATAGGTACATATCCACAAGAAATGAGCTTTAATAAAGCCAGAAAGAGGGCGCAATACTTCTTTTTTGATAAAAGAAAGTATTCTGCCCTCTTTCGTTCTTTAATCAATAAAAGCGAATTACTTATCTAATCCATTATTTTTGATGTTCTGTTTCATCATTGCACGAACTTTTAGTGGAAGTCCAAATAATGTAATGAAACCATCTGCATCATGGTGGTCATACTGATCGCCAGTTGTGAAACTTGCGAGTGACTCACTGTAAAGAGAATATGGAGAAGTTGTACCGGCTTTGATGATGTTACCCTTGTAGAGCTTGAATTTTACTTCACCGGTTACATATTCCTGCGTAGAAGTAACAAATGCCTGGATAGCCTCACGAAGTGGTGTAAACCATTTTCCTTCATATACCAGATTTGCCAGACGGTTGCCAATCTCTTTCTTTGCAGATAATGTATCACGGTCAAGAACAAGCTCCTCAAGCTGATCATGCGCCTCCATAAGGATGGTTCCGCCAGGAGTCTCATAGACACCACGGGACTTCATACCAACAACACGGTTCTCTACGATATCGATGATACCGACACCATGCTTTCCGCCGAGACGGTTGAGTTCGCGGATGATATCAGAAACTTTCATTTTCTTTCCGTTTACAGAGGTAGGAACACCTTTCTCAAAAGTCATAGTTACATATTCGCCTTCATCTGGAGCTTTCTCAGGAGAAACACCGAGAACAAGAAGGTGATCATAGTTTGGCTCGTTAGCAGGGCTTTCCAGCTCCAGACCTTCGTGGCTGATGTGCCATAAGTTACGGTCACGGCTGTAACTCTGATCGGTTCCGAATGGAAGATCGATGCCATGTGCCTTGCAGTACTCAATCTCTGCCTCACGGGAATCCATCTGCCACTTGTCATCACGCCATGGGGCGATAATTTTGATATCTGGAGCAAGTGCTTTGATACCAAGCTCGAAACGAATCTGGTCATTTCCTTTACCGGTAGCACCGTGGCAGATTGCAACAGCGTTCTCTTTTCTGGCAATTTCAACTAACTTCTTTGCAATACCAGGACGTGCCATAGCAGTTCCTAATAAGTATTTGTGCTCGTATACAGCACCAGCCTGTACACAAGGGATGATATAATCATCACAGAATTCATCGGTGATATCTTCGATATATAATTTTGTAGCGCCGGATAATTTGGCTCTCTCTTCGAGTCCGTCTAATTCTTCGCCCTGTCCGCAATTGATGCAGCAGCAGACAACGTCGTAATCATAAGTCTCCTTTAACCAAGGGATAATAGCGGTAGTATCAAGACCACCTGAATAAGCTAATACAACTTTTTCCTTCATAAGTTCATATCCTCTCTTTATGTTCTTGTGTTTTTTAAACTATTCATACTATACAACATTCCAAAACGATAAGCAAGTGAAAAAATATACATAAATGTGTATAAATATTCATAAATTTGTGAATATTTGCTATTTACGGATGAGAAAAGAAGTACTATTATATATGAAGCGAAAAGAATTGCCGGTTTTGTATAGGAACGCAGCAGTTCGTATATTATGATTAAAGGGTCAAAAGGTATCATCGATGCATGCTTGCATGCAATTCGATGTATACCTTAGTGACCCGCACTACACCGAGAAAGTAGCAATTTACTGCTGAAACGCAGAAAATTAGCGGATTTCGAGGTGGAGTCAGATTACGGGAATGCGTAGCATGTAGTAATCTGATTAATCATAAATGAGGGGCAAAATACCTTTTGACCCTCATATCATATTATATAGAAGAAAAGGAAGAAACACATGATTAAAGTAGGTATTATCGGAGCTACCGGTTATGCAGGCGCTGAGCTGGTACGCATTTTAATGAATCATAAAGAAGCGGAGATTAAGTGGTTTGGATCACGAAGCTACATCGATCAGAATTATGCAGATGTATATCAGAATTTTTTTGAAATCGTAGATGCAAAGTGTCTGGATGACAACATGGATGAACTTGCTTCCCAGGTGGATGTGATTTTTACTGCAACACCACAGGGATTTTTAGCAGGTGTACTGAGCGAGGAAATCTTAAGTAAAGTAAAGATTGTAGATCTGAGTGCCGATTTCCGAATCAAGGATGTTGCTACCTATGAGAAGTGGTACAAGATCGAACACAAGAGTCCGCAGTTTATTGAAGAAGCCGTATACGGATTATGTGAGATCAATAGAGATAAGGTGACAAAAAATACAAGACTCATCGCTAATCCGGGTTGTTACACAACATGTTCGATTCTGACTGCTTATCCATTGGTAAAGGAAGGAATCATTGATCCGGATACCTTGATCATTGATGCAAAGTCCGGAACTTCCGGAGCCGGAAGAGGAGCCAAGACACCGAATCTTTTCTGTGAAGTAAATGAGAGTATGAAAGCTTATGGTGTGACAACACACAGACATACACCGGAGATCGAGGAACAGTTAGGATATGCAGCAGGCAAAGAAATCGTGATTAATTTTACCCCGCATCTTGTACCGATGAACCGTGGTATTCTTGCAACAGAGTACGCAACATTGAATAAGAAAGCAGACGGAACATATCCGACTTATGAAGAGATTAAGGCTGCATATGATAAATATTATGCAAAGGAACGTTTTGTCCGTGTATTGAAAAAAGGCGTATGCCCGGAGACAAAGTGGGTTGAAGGAAGCAATTATGTCGATGTCAATTTTGTAATTGATGAGCGTACCGGAAGAATCGTTATGATGGGGGCTTTGGATAACCTTGTAAAAGGCGCAGCAGGACAGGCAGTACAGAATATGAATTTACTCTTTGGACTTGATGAAGCAGAAGGCTTGAAGATGGTGCCGATGTTTCCTTAATTAATTGAAATGCATTTCCTACGCACATTGCTTCCGCGAAGCGGAACTTTCATGCAATGTGCTCTATATAATGAGGTGAACAATGAATGATTTAGAGTATAAAATTCGGCCGATGACACTGGACGACTATGACGAGGTATATGCACTGTGGATGCAGATTCACGGTTTCGGAATCCGTTCCATCGATGATTCAAAAGAAGGTGTGGAACGCTTTTTGAAGAGAAATCCTACGACCAGTATGGTGGCAGTGGCAGAGGGCAAAATTGTCGGAGCAATCCTGTGCGGACATGATGGACGCAGAGGTTGTCTGTATCATGTATGTGTGCATGAAAATTACAGAAAACACGGCATCGGTAAGAGCATGGCGGTTGCATGCATGCGTGCGCTGCAGGAAGAAAAAATTAACAAAGTCTGCCTGATCGCATTCAAGAGCAATGAACTTGGAAATCATTTCTGGAAGGAAGCCGGATGGGATTTCCGTGAGGACTTAAATTATTATGATTTTACGTTGAACGAGGCAAATATTACAAAGTTCAATCAGTAAGATGGATACAACAGGAAAAGCGAGGAGAATTATGAACGAGCAGAATATGGACGCAGTAATGGAAAAAGCACAAGTACTGATCGAGGCTTTGCCATATATCCAGCGTTTTAACAGAAAAATTATTGTAGTAAAATATGGCGGATCTGCCATGGTTGACGAAGAATTAAAAGAACATGTAATCCAGGATGTTACATTGCTCAAGCTGGTTGGCTTTAAACCAATCATCGTGCATGGCGGTGGCAAGGAAATCAGCAAATGGGTTGCAAAGGCAGGCATGGAGCCGGAGTTTATCAATGGACTTCGTAAAACCGATGAGCCGACAATGGAAATTGCTGAAATGGTATTGAACCGTGTCAACAAGTCACTTGTAAAAATGGTACAGGAACTGGGCGTGCGTTCCGTTGGTATCAGTGGCAAAGATGGAGGCCTTCTTAAGGTTGACAAGAAATTATCCAATGGTCAGGATATCGGATTTGTAGGCGAAGTAAAAGAAGTAAATCCCAAGATTCTTTATGATCTGTTAGAAAATGATTATCTTCCAATTATATGTCCAATTGGTATGGATGACAACTATGATACATACAATATTAATGCAGATGATGCTGCATGTGCGATCGCGCGTGCCGTATCTGCAGAAAAGCTTGCTTTCCTTACCGATATCGAAGGTGTATACAAAGATCCGGAAGATAAGTCTACACTGATTTCCGAGCTGACAGTTTCTGAGGCAAGAAAGCTGATCACAGATGGATTTATCGGTGGCGGAATGCTTCCTAAGTTAAACAACTGCATTGATGCAATCGAAAATGGCGTATCCCGCGTACATATTCTGGACGGAAGAATCGCACATTGTCTGCTTCTTGAAATCTTTACCAATAAGGGAATCGGTACAGCAATTCTCGGAGATGGAGAGGGTCGTTTTTACAACGAACAGGCATAAAACTTGATATGTAGGGGCAATGCATCTTTGATGCATTACAATCATCAGCCCATTTGCTGAAAGCAAATTTTGCATGGGCAGATGTTCAAATGAAAGAGGATAAGGAAATGAACAAACAGGAATATATCAATACCGCAGAGCAGGAGCTTCTGCATACATATAATCGTTTTTCACTGGTGTTAGATCATGGAGAGGGTGTTCACCTTTATGATACGGACGGAAAGGAATATCTCGATTTTGCAGCGGGTATCGCCGTATGTGCACTCGGATATGGTAACAGGGAATACAATGATGCATTGAAAGCACAGATCGATAAGCTGCTTCATACATCCAATCTGTATTACAATGTTCCAACGATTGAGGCTGCAAAGAAAGCGCTTGCAGCAAGTCAGATGGATCGTATCTTTTTTACCAACAGTGGAACAGAGGCAATTGAAGGTGCAATCAAAGCTGCAAAGAAATATGCATATACCAGAGATGGTCATGCAGGACATGAAATTATTGCGATGCAGCACTCCTTCCATGGAAGAAGTATCGGCGCACTTTCTGTGACAGGTAATGCACATTATCAGGAGCCATTTGAGCCATTGATGCCGGGTGTGAAATTTGCAGAATTCAACAATCTCGAAAGTGTAAAAGAACTTGTGACAGACAAGACCTGTGCAATCTTAATGGAGACCATTCAGGGTGAGGGTGGAATTTATCCGGCTGAACAGGCATTTATCGAAGGCGTACGCAAACTTTGTGATGAAAACGATATTCTTCTGATCCTCGATGAAATTCAGTGTGGAATGGGACGTAGCGGCAAGATGTTCGCATGGCAGAATTACGGCGTGAAGCCGGATATTATGACCTGTGCAAAAGCACTTGGCTGTGGTGTTCCGGTCGGTGCATTTTTCATGACACAGAAGGTGGCAGACAAGTCATTAGCACCTGGAGATCACGGAACAACATACGGTGGAAATCCATTTGTTGGAGCAGCTGTATCTACCGTGTTTGATCTGTTTGAAAAGCAGAAGGTACTTGACAATGTCAATACCGTAGCGCCATATCTGGAACAGAAATTAGATGAACTTGTGGCAAAATATGATTTCCTTACCGCAAGAAGAGGAAAAGGTCTCATGCAGGGATTGGTATGTACCCTTCCGGTTGGACAGGTTTCGGCAAAAGCTTTGGAGCAGGGCTTGATTGTAATCACTGCTGGAGCAGATGTACTTCGTTTTGTTCCACCGCTTGTGATCGAAAAGCAGCATGTGGATGAAATGATTGTAAAACTGGAAAAAGCACTTCTTGCTGTAAAAGAGGCATAAAAGCATAGATTTTTCATTTGCCAGCGAAATATACTTGTAATAAATGTAAAAAGTCGTTAAAATAGAGAATGCATTGAGACTCCTTTCTGAATCAATTAAGGAAAGGAAAAATATGAGATATATTGGCAAAAAGTGTTTGATGATTCTGATGTGTATAGGAATCCTTACCGGATGTGGATCCGGCAGGGATACCGATGTTTATCTGGAGGAAGAGAGCCAGCAGGATATCTGTGATATGCAGCAACCGGCCGATAAGACAACGGAAACGGAGCTGACGGTTACGGTCTATGTATGTGGAGCGGTTCGACATCCGGGTGTCTATACGTTAGAGGACGGACTTCGGATTGCAGATGCAATAGAAGCAGCGGGAGGATTTAAAAAGTCCGCCAGCAGAAATGCCTGGAATCTTGCGGAGAAACTTACCGATGGAAACATGTACACCATCCCAACCAAAGAGGAAGCGGATGCTGTTAAATCTGCGGACAGTGGGGATGGGCATGCTTCACAGGTGCAGGATGACAAGGTTCACATCAACACAGCGGGAATCGAGGAACTTATGAAGCTTCCCGGCGTCGGACAGGCGCGCGCGGAAGCGATTATTTCTTATAGGGAGGAACATGGTACATTTGTTTCTCCGGAAGACATTATGAAAGTTTCGGGAATTAAGACGGCGCTTTTTGAAAAAATGAAAGACAATATAGCAGTTAATTGAGGTGTAATATGGCAAAGAAAGTTCTCGTAGTTGACGATGAGAAGTTAATTGTAAAAGGAATCCGTTTCAGTTTGTTACAGGATGGAATGGAAGTGGACTGTGCATACGATGGAGAGGAAGCGTTGGCTATGGCCAAAGCAAACGAGTATGATATGATTCTTTTGGATATCATGCTTCCAAAGATGGATGGGTTCGAAGTGTGTCAGGCGATACGTGAATTTTCTGATATGCCGATTGTTATGCTGACTGCAAAGGGCGATGATATGGACAAAATTCTCGGACTTGAGTACGGTGCAGATGACTATATCACAAAGCCATTTAATATTCTGGAAGTTAAGGCACGCATCAAGGCAATTATGCGCCGGACTTCCGGTAACAAAGAGAAGAAAGTAAACAGTTCAGAAATTAACAAGGGTGATTTGCGACTGGATATGGACAGCCGCAGACTCTTTATCCTTGGGAGGGAAGTGAATCTGACAGCCAAAGAGTTCGATTTACTGGAACTTCTGGTAAAGAACGAAAATAAGGTATACAGCAGAGATGATCTGCTTGGACTTGTATGGGGAAAAGATTATCCGGGGGATGTCCGGACGGTAGATGTACATGTGCGTCGTCTGCGTGAGAAGATCGAAGCAAATCCAAGTGAGCCAAAGTATGTGCATACCAAGTGGGGTGTTGGATACTACTATAATCAGAAGTAGAAAGGGTTTCCCATGCGAAAGAATAAACAGTTACTTTCCTTTTTAAAAAGTTTAAAATTTCGATTGATTCTTTTTATTCTTGTTCTTGTGATTGTACCGAGCCTTATTTTGGCAGCTGGACTTTTAAATTCTTATGAGTCCAGGGCGGTATCTATTCGCGAGAGCGAGATTCTAAGTCAGGCCAAGATTCTGGCCAATCAGATAGCAACCAGTGATTATATGAATATGGATGAACAGGTGGAATCCAGCACGATTCAGGCGCAGATTGATATGCTTACAACAATCTACGATGGACGTGTGATTATTGTGGACCGTAATTTCCGTGTATATTGTGACACTTACAATCTTGATGATCATAAGATGATTATTGCGGAGGAAGTAATTCGCAGTTTCCGGGGAGAGGATATTACACACTATGATTCGGAGAATCATTATATTGAGATGACGATTCCAATCAGTAATCCGAATGACAGCAGTGACAAGATTCTTGGTGTAATGCTTATCAGCGTATCTACGGATAATATCCAGATCAATCAGGGCTACCTGCGACAGATCGCAACGATCATTGTCGTAATCGTAGCAGTTGCAATGGTATTCTTTGGAGTACTTATGGTGTTGCATTTCCTGAAGCCTTTTGCAAAAATCTCGGAAGGAATCGGTGCAATCAAGGAAGGATATGGAGATGATTGTCTTCAGGTCAATAATTACACGGAAACGGCACAGATTTGTGAGCGCTTTAATCAGATGCTTGGCCGGATGAAAGTTATGGACGATTCCCGGCAGGAATTTGTTTCAAATGTGTCCCATGAATTAAAGACGCCAATGACATCTATGAAAGTATTGGCAGATTCCATCAACACGATGCCGGATGCACCGGTAGAGCTGTATCAGGAATTCATGGAGGATATAACGAACGAGATTGAGCGTGAGACAAAGATTATTAATGACCTGCTTTCTCTTGTAAAAATGGACAAGTCTGCAGCAGATTTGAATGTTACGACGGTCAATGTCAATGAACTGTTAGAACAGATCCTAAAGCGTTTACAGCCAATTGCGGATAAGCAGAAAGTAGAGTTGGTGCTTGAAAGTTTCCGTCCGGTTACAGCGGAGGTTGATGAAGTGAAAATTACACTTGCAATTACCAACCTTGTGGAAAATGCTATTAAATATAACCGTAACAATGGAGAAGGCTGGGTTCATGTTTCTCTTAATGCGGATCACCAGTATTTTTACCTGAAAGTAGAGGATTCCGGAATTGGAATACCGGAAGAATCCTTAGAACATATTTATGAAAGATTCTACCGTGTAGATAAGTCACATTCCCGTGAAATTGGTGGAACGGGTCTTGGACTTGCTATCACACGTAATTCTATTTTGATGCACAGGGGTGCCATCAAAGTACATTCGGTATTGGGTGAGGGAACCACATTTGATGTGCGCATTCCTTTGAACTATATTGCGTAGGAGATGCTTATGAAAAAGAAAATATGTGCAATACTCCTGCTGTGTGTATGCTTACTTATGTTGCTGAGTGCATGTGGTAAGGAGAAAAAGACCGGTGAGTATCAGGTATTTTATCTGAATGCAGATGTTACCAGAATCATACCGGAGAAGGTTGAGTTAAAATCCTCGCAGGAGGATAAAAAAATAGAGGAACTTTTGAAAGACTTAAAAAAGCAGCCACAGGATGCTTCTTTGCGTCAGACAATTCCAAATAAGGTAAAAGTGCTAGGCGTAAGTACTGCGGCATATCAGATTACGGTCGATTTCAGCAAAGAGTATTACGATATGAGTCCAACGCAGGAAGTACTGACAAGGGCAGCCATTGTAAAGACTCTGTTACAGATTAAGAAATATCCGTATGTCATGTTTACAGTGGAGTCGGAGCCTCTTGTCAACAGCAGTAAGAATGCGGTTGGTTCCATGAGTGAAGACAGCTTTGTGGAGAATCCGGGCGAACAGATCAATTCCAGCCAGAAAACAACACTGACGCTTTATTTTTCGAGCAAGGATGGAACGAAACTTGTTCCGGAAACCCGTGAGGTTCATTACAGTTCCAATATTTCTCTTGAGAAACTTGTCATGGAACAGTTGATGGAAGGACCAAAGACAAAGAAGAAGCTGGCAACCATTCCGACCGGAACCAAGCTGATTACCATAACGGTCGTGGATGGTGTCTGTTATGTCAATATGGATGAGACGTTTCAGAATCAGAATCAGGAAATTTCTGAACAGGTCGTATTGTATTCAATCGTAGATTCACTGACGGAATTGTCGAGCATTGATAAGGTACAGATTTCCATCAATGGTGATACAAGTGGAAAATGCCGGTATACGTACGATCTTGCACCGATGTATAAAGAAGATATGAGTATTGTAGAGAATGGGCAGGAAGAGGTGGATTCTACACAGTGAGTAAAAGACCGGTTCTTTTGCTTGCAGCAATGTTTTGCGTGGGAATCCTGTCAGGAGAAGTGAAATCTGCTATTTTGCTCGCAGGATTTTTAATTTTCTATGCAAAGCCATGGAAAGAAAAGGGGATACGAAAGGCAGTGTTTGCGGCAGGCCTTCCCCTTTTGTTCTTTCTCGGCATACTGTGTATGTGCCGGGAAAGTGCATTTCGCCAGAGTTATCTGGGCAGGATGCAGGATGAAAATCAGGTTCGTCTTGCAGGGAGAGTTACGCGTATGGAAGAAAAGACGCGTTGTTTTTATTATTATCTAACGGACTGTACGATCAGTCTGTCTGGACAACATATGCAGACAAATGATGCGATTGCATATGTTTCTTCCGATGAATATTCCATCGGGCAAATCCTTATCGTAGAGGGAACAATTTCATTATTTGATGCTGCGACGAACGAGGGCGCTTTCGATGCGCGACAGTTTTACCAAAGCCAGAAAATTGATTTTGGAATTTGGGTGGAACGGGTGATTGCGGTGCGTGGAAAAGAGGACAGGTATCGCATGTTTTTAGAGAACATCCGGCAGCGTCTGAAGAATAATATAGAAAGCTGCATGAAGGATGGAGGTGTCCTTTCTGCTATGATTCTCGGTGAAAAAAGCGGGCTTGATGCCGAGGTAAAAAGCCTGTATCAGAAAGCCGGGATATCTCATATTCTTGCAATATCCGGGTTACATGTTTCGTTCCTTGGTATGGGGCTGTATCGGATTCTGTGCCATCGGCTACGTCGTAGCTATTGGATGTCTGCTACGATCACATCGTCTGTGATGATTTCATACGCGATTATGACGGGGAACGGTGTATCAACACTTCGGGCAGTAGGCATGCTTTGTGTTTATCTCATTGCAGATATGCTTGGGCAAAATTATGATATGCTCAGTGCATTGGGAGTTATGATTTTTGTATTGTTGTGGAAAAATCCGTTTCTGATCGGCTACAGTGGATTTGTTTTTTCCATAGCTGCGGTGTTGGGAGTAGGCGCCGGACAGGAAGTTATCCTTAAATATGTAAAGGTTTGTGTTGGAAAACAAAAGAAGAAGACGGAAGCGGAAAATGTTCTAAAACAAAAGTGGAAAGCACAGAGAGAAGGACTGTGGATCAGTCTGTCCATCCAGCTTTTTACGCTTCCGCTTGTGGCATATCATTATTATGAGATACCGGTTTATGCGATGATTTTAAATCTGTTTGTTCTTGCACTCGTAAAATATCTGATGGAACTGGGCGTTTTGGGGGCAATCAGTGGATTGTTTTCTTATGGGATTGCAAAATGGATTCTTGTGCCTTGCGGATGGATTCTGTGGGGATACGAGAAGCTGTGCCGGTTATTTGTCGGACTTCCTGGGGCACAGTACATTACTGGAAAGCCGGACATGCGTCAAATGATTACATATTATACAGGGCTTGCTGTCATTTTGTTTATGTTGTATCGGAGATTACAATTTACAGAAGCAAAGCTTGCAAAAGAGCAGTATGGGAAAGTGCAATTTATGAACGATTCTAATGCAGGCAAGTGGAATATATGTAGAAAATCAAAACAGAGATTGGCAGGAGCTGTATATATTTTTGTGCCGTTTGCAATGTTGTTTCTTGTGTTGGCCTGGCCACAGAAGAAGAACTTTGAAATCGATTTTTTGGATGTAGGGCAGGGAGATGGCATTTATCTGTGTACGGGCGATGGTGTGGCAATGTTCGTGGATGGTGGCAGCACCAATGTAAAAAATGTAGGACAATATCGTATTCTTCCGTTCCTGAAAGCAAAGGGCGTTCGTAAAATTTCCTGCTGGTTTGTCAGTCATACGGATGCAGATCATATTTCCGGTCTCGAGGAAGTGCTTGCATCCGGTTATCCGGTGGAACGGTTACTATTTGCAGAGGCGGTAAAGGTCAAAGAGAAAACAAAAAGTTTGGCAAAACTGGCAGAAAAAGCAGGGACGGTCGTGCAATACATGGAAGCAGATGAAACTTTATACAGTAAAAATGCAGCCATTCGATGTCTCTATCCGCAGGCAATGGTGCAAAGTGAGGATATCAATGAGCAATGTCTGGTGCTTTGCTATGAAGAAGGTGGCGTGAAAGCATTGTTTGCCGGAGATATTTCATCAGAGATTGAAAAGAAAATTTTGGAGAGGAAACGCATAGAACATGTACAGATTTATAAAGCAAATCACCATGGATCGCGCTTTTCGAACGGAGAGGAATGGATGCAGGTGCTGCATCCGCAGATTACGGTTGCATCGGCGGGAAAGAATAACCGGTATGGACATCCGAGTGTGGAGGCTTGTGACCGCATCTGGGCGAGTGGAAGTGCTTTTTACTGTACGACAGAATATGGAAGGATTCGTGTGCGCATCGTGGATGGAAAACTGGTCTGCGATGGTTATGTTACGGCACCTTGACAGCTTGCAATTTTGTAACTGTTTATTATATAATCATTGCATGAAAACAATTGATAACGACATTAAAACAGGACAATTAAAACAGGTATATCTGCTCTACGGAGAGGAGCAGTATCTGATCCGCCAGTATCGTGACAAGTTAAAGAAAGCGATGGTGGCAGAGGATGATACGATGAATTTTTCTTCTTTTGAGGGCAATGATATCAATCAGAAGGAAATTATCGATCTGGCAGAGACTCTGCCATTTTTTGCAGACCGTCGTATGATTCTGATCGAGGACAGCGGTCTGTTCAAAAAGAGCGCGGAGGAACTGGCGGATTATATGGCATCCGTTCCGGAGACAACCTGCTTTGTATTTGTGGAAAAGGAAGTAGATAAAAAGACAAAAATGTACAAAGCGGTCAACAAAATCGGAAGTGTTGTGGAATTCAAACGACAGACGGATGAGACATTGGCGCGTTGGATCAATGGTCGCATCCGCAGGAACGGAAAAAATATTACAGGGGATGCCTATGCGCTGTTTGTTCAGAAAACAGGAACGGATATGGAGAACATAGATAAGGAATTAGAAAAGCTGCTCTGTTATACCCTGGACAAAGAATACATTGATGTGACAGATGTGGAAGCTGTCACAACGGAACAGACGGAGAATAAAATCTTTGATATGGTCGATGCGGTTGCAGCGCATCAGCAGAAACGTGCGCTTGATTTGTATTATGATCTTCTGGCGTTGAAAGAAGCACCGATGCGTATCCTTTATCTGATCTCCAATCAGTTTCAGCGGCTTATGATCGTAAAGTCCATGTCCAATCAGGGATTTGCCAACAAAGAAATTGCGTCCAAAGCCGGATGCCCGGAGTGGGCGGTCCGCAAATATCAGGCACAGTGTCGGTCATTTACGTTAGAACAGTTGAAACAGGCGATAAAGGATGGGGTAGAGTATGAGACTGCAGTAAAAACCGGACATATGAATGACCAGATGGCGGTGGAATTGTTTATTGTGGCATATAGCAGAAAGAATTAGTTGTTTGTAACGATTCAGATTCCAAAAGAAATTTTTATACAACAAAAAGCACTCAGCATGACGGTACTGGGTGCTTTTATATTTATAGGGTGATTATAGTTAAAACAAATTAAGCAACACCGTTTACTAATTTTGCTAAACGGGAAACTTTGCGAGCTGCATTGTTCTTGTGGTAAATTCCCTTAGAACATGCGCTCTCGATAACGGAAGAAGCATTCTTGAATGCAGCTTCTGCAGCAGCCTTATCGTTTGCAGCAACAGCAGCCTCTACCTTCTTGATTGCTGTCTTAACTTCTGAACGAACAGCCTTATTCTTTGCAGTCTTTGTCTGAGTAACTAAAATTCTCTTCTTAGCAGATTTAATGTTAGCCAATCTGTACACCTCCAAATTCAAATATAATCGTTTTAAGTAATGTTAAATAACAAATATTATGCGGTGAAACAGACACGGACGCTCCATCGCAAACATACTAGAATATAATATGCCAACCTTGTCTTGCTGTCAATACATATTCTGAAAAAAATTGGGAAAAATTACGTTATATTTGGAAACAGACAGGCGATATCTGCTTATCTTGATAAAAGGAGGGAATGCGCATTGATGGAAAGTTATCCGATTCGTACCGATCTGGCATTGGAATCGCAGGAGCGTTTGAAAAAGGACAAAGGAAATATAAGAGGAATCCGCTTTCTCGAAGAAAAAAAGAAAAATGGAATTGTGGTCAGTACGGTTGTTATTGATACGGAAAATGCAGCAAAAGCCATGGGACGACCGAAAGGAACGTATGTGACGATTGAGGCACCGGAGATGATCGAGGAAGATGCCGGATATCACAGGGATATTTCGATGGAACTGGCGCAGATTTTGCGCAATATGCTTCCAAAAAGTAAATTTCCAAAAGCAAGTGAAAATATGGAAACGGGAATCGATGTCTCTGTGCTTGTGGTGGGACTGGGAAACCGGGAGGTGACACCGGATGCTTTAGGACCGAAGGTGGTTGATAATATGTTTATCACGCGTCATATCATGAATGAATTTGGACGTTATGCTTTTTCGGATGAAAATGTCAGCAGAATCAGTGGTATTGTGCCGGGAGTGATGGCACAGACAGGTATGGAGTGTGTAGAAATTCTAAAGGGAATCGTAAAGGAGACACAGCCGGAACTGATCGTTACAGTGGATGCGCTGGCAGCGCGAAATGTTAAACGCCTCGGAAGAACCATTCAGCTGACGGATACAGGAATCACACCGGGAAGCGGTATTGGGAACCACAGAAATGCCATCAATGAACAAAGCCTTGGACTTCCGGTCATATCGCTTGGTGTGCCGACCGTTGTCAATGCGGCTACAATCGTTGCCGATGCAATGAGTGAACTGATCGAAGCGGAGGCATCATCCTGTCAGGATCTGGAAAAACTCGATGAGCAGCAGAGACAGGAACTGGCACAGGGGCTTTTGTCACCAAAATTAAATGAGCTCTTTGTTACGCCAAAGAATATCGATGAATCGATTAAGCAACTGAGCTTCCTTTTATCGGAAGGGCTCAATATTGCATTGCTGGGGAATAAGGAGGAAAATGCAGGCATATAATTTTTTGAGGTGGTGATAATTTGAAAAAGTCCAGAGTACGGGGAAGACAGTGCATTCTGTTTTTTGTTGTTATAATAAGTCTTTCTGTGATCGGAAATTTCTTCTGTCGTCATGCAGACGGAATGTTAGAAAGCATGGGACAGAATCTGTCTATAAAGTTTTATAACGGAGTTCTAAATCTTTATGCCCCGGCGCTGATCAGTTCTCAAAAAGAAGGTGTGCCGGGGGTGTATCGGGATGTGACGGCCAGTATATATCCGGCGATTGCATATAACGAAGAGGTATTGTGGTATGAGTCGCAGGCAGAGGGCGTGCTTGCCTGCGAGAATCTTGCAGCACAGGAAAATGAACAGGCGAAACAGATACTTACCGAAAATCAGCAGGCGATAGACAAGGAAAAAACTATACAGGAAAAAACTATACAGGCAGATTCCGAGAAAAAGCAGGAGAATGTTTCGCAAACTGCAAAAGTGGACGAGACTGGAAAAAAGAATAAGAAAAAGAAAGGAAAGGACAAGGGGAAAAAAGAAAAAATCAATCGTAAAAAACTACAGGATTTTGATTATTTGCGTCAGACATTTTATCAGGTGGATAATACGACAACAATCAGCAAAGATCAGTTGAATGTCGATGCATTGCTCTCGGAAAATATGAAAATTGATACCAGTGGCGATGACCCTCAGATATTGATTTATCATACCCATTCCCAGGAAGGATATAAAGACTCTAAGGCGGGAGATGCAAAGACTTCCGTGATTGGTGTGGGGGACCGGTTGACGGAATTGCTCGAAGAAAAAGGTTTTAATGTTTTGCATCACAAGGGAAAGTATGATGTCGGAAACCGTGACCGGGCATATTCTGTGGCGGCACCAAATGTGCAGAAAATCCTCGAGGAAAACCCTTCGATTCAGGTAGTGATTGATCTACATAGAGATGGAGTGGTGGAAAGCACACATCTTGTTACGGAGCAAAATGGGAAAAAGATGGCACAGATCATGTTCTTTAATGGACTGAGCCGGACAACAGCCACAGGAGATATTGCTTATTTGAAAAATCCGTATATTGCGGATAATCTGGCTTTTTCTTTTCAGATGCAGCTTGCAGCGGCAGAGTATTACCCGGATTTTACGCGCCGTATTTATCTGAAGGGATACCGCTATAATATGCATTTTTGTCCGAAATCACTTTTGGTTGAAGTGGGAGCACAGACTAATACGTATGAAGAGGCGGAAAATGCGATGGAACCGCTTGCAGATATCCTTGCAAAGGTGTTGAAATCAGACGACTAAACAGCTTATAATAGATGTATATTTAAGTGGTCTGATATTCAACTGAAAAGGGGCAAAAGAGATGGAAATAGAAAAACTGATCAGGGAAGCATTTCAAGCGCGGCGTATGGCGTATACGCCGTATTCGCATTTTCAGGTGGGAGCGGCACTGCTGACAAAAGAAGGCCGTATTTACAGAGGCTGTAATATTGAAAATGCAGCATATACACCGACAAACTGCGCGGAGCGTACCGCATTTTTTAAAGCGGTCAGTGAAGGAGAGCGCAATTTCACAGCGATAGCAATCGTTGGAGGCGCGGAGGGTGCCAGTCAGCTGAATTATTGTGCGCCATGCGGTGTCTGCCGGCAGGTGATGATGGAATTTTGTGATCCGGCTGCATTTACGATTATTCTGGCAAAATCAGAACATGAATATTGTATATATAAACTGGAAGAATTATTCCCGATGGGATTTGGACCAAAGAATTTGGAGGAAAACATATGATGAATCGTTTTATCGCATACAATATGCCAAAGATTGAACTGCACTGTCATCTGGACGGCTCGATGAGTGTAGAACTGACAAAGAAGCTGCTTGCCGATATGGGTGAAGAATATACAAAGGAAGAATTGCAGGAGGCTTTGACGGCACCGATGGACTGTCCGTCCCTTGTGGATTATTTGAAACGGTTTGATCTGCCACTTCGCTGTCTGCAGACAAAAGAAGGACTTCGCGCGGCGGCAGAGGAACTTGCGCTGCGTGCGGCAAAGGAGCAGGTAAAGTACCTGGAAGTGCGATTTGCCCCTTCTTTTTCAACACAGCAGGGACTGAAAATTACAGAAATCATTGAGAGTGTCAATGATGGCTTGAAGTCGGCTGAATCAAAGCGTGATATCCACACAGGAATTCTGGTGTGTGCCATGCGAAATCTTGACCAAGAGACAAATCTTTCGATGCTAAAGGAGGCAAGAGAGCTTTTCGGAGCCGGTGTCGTAGGATGTGATCTCGCCGGAGATGAGAAAGCATATCCGACATCCGGATTTCACGAGCTTTTTGAGTGGGCAAGAAAGAATGACATGCCTTTTACCATTCATTCGGGAGAATGCGGCAGCGCACTCAACATTCAGACGGCAATCGAGTATGGTGCAAGAAGAATCGGACACGGAATCGCAATGAAGGATGACCCGGAGCTGATGAAGCTTTGTGCGGATAAGAAGATTGGCGTGGAACTTTGCCCAACGAGCAACTTACAGACCAAGGCAATCAATTCCATCGAGGAATATCCGTTTAAAAAGTTCTACGAAGCGGGAATTCCGATGTCGATTAATACGGACAATCGCACGGTGAGCGATACGACATGTACGGACGAGTATATGAGACTGGTTGATGCAGGGATGTTTAAGGAGGCAATGTGCCAGAAAATCTATATGGCGTCGCTTGCTGCAAGTTTTGCGGGTGATTCCGTAAAGCAGGAAGTTTTTAGCAAATGGCCGATTATGTAGTGAACAAAATCTTGAAAAAATCAGATTTTTTCCGTATAATTAGGTTTTGTCAATAACGAAGAGAATGAGCCATTGAAATAGATGGCAGGAGGAACTATATGTCAATCGATCAGAGCAAAATTCGTAATTTTTGCATTATTGCCCATATCGATCATGGCAAGTCTACACTTGCAGATCGTATTATAGAAAAGACTGGTACACTGACCAGCCGCGAGATGCAGGCACAGGTACTTGACAACATGGATCTTGAACGTGAGCGTGGTATCACCATCAAGTCGCAGGCTGTTCGTATTATTTACAATGCGAAGGATGGAGAAGAATATATTTTTAACCTGATTGATACCCCGGGACATGTGGATTTTAATTATGAGGTTTCCCGAAGTCTTGCAGCATGTGATGGAGCAATCCTTGTCGTGGATGCGGCACAGGGTGTTGAGGCACAGACACTTGCCAATGTATATCTGGCACTGGATCATGACCTTGATGTGATGCCGGTAATCAACAAAATTGATCTGCCAAGTGCAAGACCGGATGAAGTTGTGCAGGAGATTGAGGATGTGATTGGAATTGAAGCGGCCGATGCGCCACGCATTTCCGCAAAGACCGGATTAAATATCGAAGATGTACTCGAACAGATCGTGCACAAGATTCCAGCACCGACCGGAGATCCGACAGCGCCGCTTCAGGCATTGATCTTTGATGCAATATATGATTCCTACAAAGGTGTCATCATATTCTGCCGTATCAAGGAAGGTACTGTTAAAGTCGGCACAAAAATTAAAATGATGGCGACTGGTGCTGAGGATCTCGTTACAGAAGTTGGCTATTTTGGAGCTGGACAGTTCATTCCGTGTGATGAATTATCGGCCGGAATGGTTGGATATATTGCAGCAAGTATCAAGAATGTACGGGATACACAGGTGGGTGATACTGTTACGGACAGTGAGCGTCCGTGTGCGGAACCGCTTCCAGGATACAAGAAAGTAAATCCAATGGTTTACTGTGGACTTTACCCGGCAGATTCTGCCAAGTATCCGGACCTGCGTGATGCATTAGAAAAGCTGCAGGTTAATGATGCTTCTTTGTATTACGAGCCGGAGACTTCGCTGGCACTGGGCTTTGGATTTCGATGTGGATTCTTGGGACTGTTGCATCTTGAAATTATTCAGGAGCGGTTGGAAAGAGAATTTAATCTGGATCTTGTAACGACAGCACCGAGCGTAATTTATAAGGTGCATAAGACAAATGGCGAGGTGATCGATCTGACCAATCCGTCCAATCTGCCGGATCCGTCAGAGATTGAGTATATGGAAGAACCGTTTGTGGCTGCAGAAATCATGGTGACCAGCGAATACGTCGGGGCAATCATGAAACTGTGCCAGGAGCGTCGTGGCATTTATATCAGCATGGATTATATAGAAGCAACCCGTGCAGTAATCAAATATGATCTGCCACTCAATGAAATTATTTATGATTTTTTCGATGCGTTAAAGTCTCGTTCCCGCGGATATGCATCGTTTGATTATGAGATGAAAGGCTATGTGCGTTCAGAACTGGTTAAGCTGGATATTCTGATTAACCGTGAGATGGTAGATGCTCTTTCCTTTATCGTATTCAAAGAAAGCGCCTATGAGAGAGGCCGCAAAATGTGTGAGCGTTTAAAGAAAGAAATTCCAAGACATTTATTTGAAATTCCGATTCAGGCATCCGTTGGTGGAAAAATTATTGCCCGTGAAACCGTTAAGGCTATGCGTAAAGATGTACTTGCCAAGTGTTACGGTGGTGATATTTCCCGTAAGAAGAAACTTCTGGAAAAACAGAAGGAGGGCAAGAAACGTATGCGCCAGATCGGAACTGTAGAAGTGCCACAGGAGGCATTTATGAGTGTACTGAAACTGGACGAAGATTAATGAATATGAAGAATAATTTAGAATTATATGTGCATACTCCTTTTTGCGTGAAGAAATGCGATTACTGCGATTTCCTTTCTTTTGCAGCAGACAGCAAGACGCAGATTCAGTATGTACATGCACTGCTGAAAGAAATTCGCTTTTATGGCGAGCTGATGCAGTCTTATGAGGTATCTACAATTTATATTGGAGGCGGTACGCCAAGCTGGTTAGAACCGGAACTTCTCATTGCTGTGATGGAACAGATCTACAAAAGTTTTCAAGTGCGGGAAGATGTGGAAATTACGCTCGAGTGTAACCCGGGAACAGTTACAATCGCAAAATTTGGAGCTTATAAAAAAGTAGGAATCAATCGGCTTTCCATCGGTATGCAGTCGACAAATGATGATGAATTAAAGGCACTTGGGCGAATTCATACCTTTGAGCAGTTTTTAAAAACATACAAGCTTGCGAGAAATCTCGGCTTTCATAATATAAATGTTGATATCATGAGCGGGCTGCCGCATCAGACAGTCGAAAAGTTTACCCAGACACTGCAGAAAGTCATTCGGCTAAAACCAGAACATATTTCTGCGTACTCATTGATTATTGAAAAGGGAACGCCTTTTTACGACCGCTACAAATTTGATGTAGTGCGTCAGGAGGCTGGCATGAAGACTGAGGAACTTCCTTCGGAGAATGAGGCTTATAAGATTTTAAAGAAAACGCAAAGTATGTTAAAAGAGGCAGGATATCATCATTATGAGGTATCCAATTTTGCAAAGCCTGGCTATGAATGTCAGCATAATATCGGATACTGGGTAAGAGAAAATTATCTTGGACTTGGCTTGGGAGCTGCATCGTTAATCGATAATGTACGCTATTCGAATACAAGAGAACTGTATGAGTATAATGAAATTTGCGGAAAACTCACTTCACTGCCGCCGGAAGCATTTGCCGGAGAGGAAGGTATGCCGGCACCGGAAGGACATTGGTTTGGAACCAATCTTCACACGGAGGCAAATGTCATTACCCGCAAGGAACAGATGGAGGAATTTATGTTTCTCGGACTGCGCCTGACCGAGGGAGTGACCCGCAAGGCGTTCGAGGATGCGTTTGGTATGCCGATTGAAGCGGTATATCCGGAAGTGTTACGCCAGTTGAAGGACCAGCAGCTCATTTGGCAGCGTGAGGGAAGAATCAAGCTTACAGATCGTGGAATGGATGTTGCTAATTATGTGATGGCCCAGTTTTTATTATAAGGAATGCAGCAATAATTTTTTATAGAAATAAAAAAAGTATAAAATAAAAATAAAATAGCACGAAGGTGTTGACAAGAAAAACCCTTGGTGCTATTTTAATACCAGAACGATATTAGCACTCTAAATAAATGAGTGCTAACAATAAAAATTCCAGGTTACAGGAGAATGTGAAATGGGAATGGATAAGGAACAGTTAGGTGAAAGAAAAGTAAAAATATTAGATGCAATCATCCGAAACTATCTGGCAACGGGCGAACCGGTTGGATCGCGAACCATTTCCAAGTATACGGATCTGAATTTAAGTTCAGCAACGATTCGTAATGAAATGTCAGATCTTGAGGAACTGGGATATATCGTACAGCCTCATACTTCTGCCGGACGTATTCCTTCCGATAAGGGATATCGGTTTTATGTCGATCATCTGATGGAAGAGAAAGACCGGGAAGTAAAAGAGATGAAAGACTTCGTCATTGAAAAGACGGAGAAGATGGATCAGGTATTGAAGCAGGTCGCAAAGATGCTTGCCAACAATACCAATTATGCAACGCTTGTTTCGGCACCGACATACAGCACGAACAAGATTAAATTTATACAGTTGTCAAATGTGGATGAATCTCATATCCTTGCAGTTATTGTTTTGAACAGTAACATTGTGAAGAATCAGATGATTGAAGTCGAGGAGCAGCCTGACAATGAGACAATCCTGAAACTGAATATTCTGTTAAATACAGCACTCAATGGATTATCACTTCAGGAAATCAATCTTGGTACGATTGCAAAATTAAAGGAACAGGCAGGAATCCACAGCACGATCGTTGGTGATGTGCTGGACGCATTGGCCCAGACACTTAGCGAAAACGAAGATTTACAGATTTACACCAGCGGTGCAACGAACATTTTGAAGTATCCGGAACTATCGGATGCGGAAAGTGCAACAAATCTTCTTTCCACATTTGAGGAAAAAGATGAGCTTTTGAACCTTGTAACAGAATCCCTTTCCGATGATCAGAATGAGAACGGTAATGGTATTCAGGTTTATATAGGAAATGAAGCTCCGGTACAGACCATGAAAGATTGCAGTATTGTTACTGCAACATATGATCTTGGGGAAGGCGTGAAGGGAACCATCGGAATCGTCGGCCCGAAACGTATGGATTACGAAAATGTAGTAGATAATTTGAAAAATCTGAAATCCCAGCTGGATGGAATATTTGAAAAGAACAAGCAGAATTCATAGAAAGGCGGTAAGACATGGCAGAGACAAATAACAAGGACGTCATGGAAGAATTAGAAAAGGACAAAGTCGTTGAAGAGACAGTAGATACCGAAGAGACCCAAGCGGCTGAGGAGAGTGCAGAGGAAACCAAAGCAGAGGATACTGCGGAGACAGAAAATGCACAGGATACAGAAGCAACTTCGGAAGAGACAGATACAAAAGAAAAGAAAGATGGCATCTTTGGCAAAAAGAAGAAAAAAGATAAAAAAGATGAGCAGATCGAAGATCTTAACGACCGCTTAAGACGCCAGATGGCAGAGTTCGATAATTTCCGTAAACGTTCGGAAAAAGAAAAATCCCAGATGTTTGACATGGGTGCAAAATCTATAATTGAGAAGGTACTTCCGGTTGTGGATAATTTTGAACGAGGACTTGCAGCAGTACCGGAGGAACAGAAGGATGATGCTTTTGTGACTGGTATGGATAAAGTATATAAGCAGATGATGACAGAGTTCGATTCCATTGGAGTGAAACCAATTGAGGCAGTTGGACAGGAGTTTAACCCGGATCTTCACAATGCAGTCATGCAGGTGGAGAGCGAAGAGTTTGAACCTGGCATTGTAGCTCAGGAACTTCAGAAAGGCTATATGTACAAAGATACCGTGGTTCGCCACAGTATGGTAGCTGTTGTAAGTGAATAAGTTTTTTCCCATCTGTTATGGATGGTAAAAATATAAACATGTTAACAAAACAATGAATTGATAAATATAGGAGGATAAGAAAATGGGCAAGATTATTGGTATTGATTTAGGAACAACCAACAGCTGTGTAGCTGTTATGGAAGGTGGAAAACCTACCGTTATCGCAAATCAGGAAGGTGCAAGAACAACACCATCCGTTGTAGCGTTTACAAAGACAGGAGAGCGTCTGATCGGTGAGCCTGCAAAACGTCAGGCAGTAACAAATGCTGAGAAGACAATTTCTTCTATCAAGAGACATATGGGCACTGATTACAAAGTAACAATTGATGATAAACAGTACAGCCCACAGCAGATTTCTGCTATGGTACTTCAGAAATTAAAGGCAGATGCAGAAGGATACCTTGGTGAGAAAGTTACAGAGGCTGTTATCACAGTTCCTGCATACTTCAATGATGCACAGCGTCAGGCAACCAAGGATGCCGGTAAGATTGCAGGCCTTGATGTAAAGCGTATCATCAACGAGCCTACAGCAGCAGCTCTTGCATATGGTCTTGACAATGAAAAAGAACAGAAGATCATGGTATACGATTTAGGTGGTGGTACATTTGATGTATCTATCATTGAGATCGGTGACGGTGTCATCGAAGTATTATCTACAAACGGTGATACACATCTTGGTGGTGATGATTTTGATAACAAAATCACGCAGTGGATGATTGATGAGTTCAAGAAAGCTGAGGGTGTAGACCTTTCTGGCGATAAGATGGCAATGCAGAGATTAAAAGAGGCTGCTGAGAAGGCAAAGAAAGAACTTTCTTCTGCAACAACTACAAATATTAACTTACCATTCATTACAGCAACTGCTGAGGGACCAAAGCATTTTGATATGAACCTCACAAGAGCAAAATTTGATGAGTTGACACATGACCTTGTTGAGAGAACTGCAATTCCGGTTCAGAACGCAATGAAGGATGCAGGTGTTACTAATGCAGATCTCGGTCAGGTTCTGTTAGTTGGTGGTTCTACACGTATCCCTGCTGTACAGGATAAGGTAAGACAGATGACAGGCAAGGAGCCAAGTAAGTCCTTAAACCCAGACGAGTGTGTAGCAATTGGTGCTTCTATTCAGGGTGGTAAATTAGCAGGAGATGCCGGCGCTGGTGAGATCTTACTTCTTGATGTAACTCCACTTTCTCTTTCTATCGAGACTATGGGTGGTATTGCTACAAAATTAATCGAGAGAAATACAACTATCCCTACGAAGAAGAGCCAGATCTTCTCTACCGCAGCAGATAACCAGACAGCTGTAGATATCAACGTTGTACAGGGTGAGAGACAGTTCGCAAGAGACAACAAGTCCCTCGGACAGTTCCGTCTGGATGGTATCCCACCAGCACGTCGTGGAGTTCCACAGATCGAGGTTACTTTCGATATTGATGCAAACGGTATCGTAAATGTATCTGCTAAGGATCTTGGTACAGGTAAGGAACAGCATATTACAATCACAGCAGGATCTAACATGTCTGATGAGGAAATCGATAAGGCTGTTAAGGAAGCTGCTGAGTTTGAGGCACAGGACAAGAAGAGAAAAGAAGCAATCGATGCAAGAAATGAAGCTGAGAGCTTTGTGTTCCAGACAGAGGACGCATTAAAACAGGTTGGAGAGCAGATTGATGCGGCAGATAAGTCAGCAGTTGAGGCAGACATCGCAGCAGTAAAGGCAATCCTTGATGCACATCCGGAAGCTGATCAGATGACAGATTCTGAAGTCGCAGATCTTAAGGCAGCACAGGAGAAGTTGACAGAGAGTGCTCAGAAAGTATTTGCAAAGATGTATGAGCAGGCACAGGCAGCACAGGGTGCAGCTGGTGCAGGTCCTGACATGAGCAACATGGGTGGCGCTGCAGGCCCTGATATGAATGCAGGTGCAACACAGAATGCAGATGATGATGTCATCGATGCTGATTTCAAAGAGGTTTAATTACGGTAAATAGATTAAGCACGATGGGGTTTCCGGTTTTCCGGAAACCCTATGTGCGGATATAAGGAAAAAGAATTATGGCAGAAAAAAGAGATTATTATGAAGTCCTTGGCATTCCAAAGACGGCAACGGAGGCAGAGATTAAAAAGGCTTTCCGTACAACTGCAAAGAAATATCATCCGGATATGCACCCGGGGGATAAAGAATGCGAGGAAAAGTTCAAAGAGGCGCAGGAAGCCTACGCAGTATTGAGCGATCCGGACAAGAGACGTCAGTATGATCAGTTTGGTCATGCCGCTTTTGATGGCAGTGCAGGTGGCGGAGCCGGCGGTTTTGATTTTTCCGGTATGGATATGGGCGATATTTTTGGCGATATTTTTGGTGATTTCTTTGGTGGAGGCTCCAGAAGAAGCTCAAACAATGGACCTCAGAAAGGCGCAAATGTACGTCTGAGTGTTCGCATTACGTTTGAAGAGGCAATTTTTGGATGTGCGAAGGAACTGGAATTTTCCTATAAGGAAGAGTGTAAGACCTGTCATGGAACAGGTGCAAAGCCAGGTACCTCACCGGAGACCTGTTCAAAATGTGGTGGAAAAGGTAAGGTCGTATATTCCCAGCAATCATTGTTTGGTATGATGCAGAATGTGCAGACCTGTCCGGATTGCCAGGGAACCGGTAAAGTTGTAAAAGAGAAATGTTCGGATTGTCGTGGCAATGGTTATGTCGCAAAGAGAATCAAGAAGACGGTCGATATTCCGGCAGGTATTGATAACGGACAGTGTGTAAGAGTCAGAGATTACGGAGAGCCGGGTAAGAATGGCGGACCAAGAGGCGATTTGCTTGTGGAAGTCATCGTATCCAGAAATCCAGCATTCGAGCGTCGGGATATGGATATTTTTTCGAATGCATCCATTTCATTTGGTATTGCAGCTCTTGGTGGAGATGTGCGCATCAAGACAGTGGATGGTGACATTATCTATACAGTTGCACCGGGAACACAGACCGGCACTAGAATTCGCTTGAAAGGAAAGGGTGTACCTTCTATCCGGAATAAGGCTGTCAGAGGCGATCATTATGTTACTCTGATTGTCAATACACCAAGTGGTCTGAGCAAAGAAGCAAAAGAAGTTTTGCACAAATTTGATGAACTGACAGGTGGATCATTGACAAAAGAAGGTGGAGCATCGACTGCAGGAAAGGAAAAAAAGAAAGGTTTCATGGATAAATTCAAGGAGACGTTTGAATAATTTTTCATGTGTTTCGTACAAATCGCCTATAGACTTCTAAAACTAAATGTTGTATTATGTGCCTAGTGGGAATGAAATGTTTGGACTAGATATAGTATAATGTTAATGTATTTGAAGGAGTTTGCATACTATGACGCTTGAGAATGAACGCAGAGCATTGGAAGAACAGCGACGCACACTCGAACGTGAACGACAGGAATTCACACGGAGAGTAGAAATCGAGGATCGACGCCTTGAGCAACAACAGAAGCTGTTTGAAATGAAGTTTAAAATACTTGAAGAAGAACTTGTAAAGCTTGCTTCGGAGAAAGAACATGTGCAGCGGCAGCGGGATTTTTACCGGAAGGTGAATGAGTACGAAACACATCATGCGCATCGTCAGAAAGTCGCTACAAGTAATGTGGTAAAAGGTGAGATGTTCTTTTCCGGTGTTGGAAGTAAGCAGTCATTGAAGAAGCGATATAAGGATCTGATCAAAATCTATCATCCGGATAATCTGGATGGGGATAAAGACACGATTCAGGAAATCAACAGTGAATATAATAAATTATGTGCGGTTTATAAAATATAGCACGCAAAAGGCAGGAGAAGTTTTCTCCTGTCTTTTCTGTTGGAGCGAATGTCTTTTCTGTTGGAGCGAATTGCTTGTATTTTAAAGAAAAATAAGTTATGATATAAATAGTATGCCATATGGCGATTTGTACGGGAAAGGAACAAATTTATGAAGTGGAAAAAATATACAATTGAGACAACGACAGCGGCAGAGGATTTCATGAGCTCCATGCTGATGGAACTTGGAATTGAAGGAATTGAAATTGAAGATAACATTCCTCTGAGCAAAGAAGATCAGGCAGATATGTTCATTGATTTTCTGCCGGAACTTCCGCCCGATGAAGGAAAAAGTCATGTGAGCTTTTATGTGGAAGAGGATGGGAGTGATCAGACAGAACTGCTGAAACAGGTAAAGATCGGACTGGAAAATCTGCGCAGCATGGTGGAAGTCGGATCTGGAGTGATTTCTTCTTCGGAGACAGAAGATCTTGACTGGATCAACAACTGGAAGAAATATTTCTCTTCATTTACGATCGAAGATATTCTGATTAAACCAACCTGGGAAGAATTAAAGGAAGAGGACAAAGATAAATTCCTGATCGAAATTGATCCGGGAATTTCTTTTGGAACAGGAAAGCATGAGACGACACAGCTTTGCATTCGTCAGCTTTTAAAGTATATTCGTGGAAATGAGTCCTATACCCCGGCAGAAAAGCATCCGAAGGTGCTTGATGTGGGATGTGGCAGCGGAATTCTTTCCATCGTGGCACTGAAGCTTGGCGCAAGAGAAGTTGTGGGAACAGATCTGGATGCAGACTGTATGATTTCCACAAAAGAGAACATGGAGGTAAATCACCTGGATTTAAATCTTGGAACGTTTTATGTGGGTAATCTTATTGATGATGAAAAACTTCAGGAGACTGTCGGTACAGAGGAATACGAGATTGTAGTGGCAAATATTCTTGCAGATGTTATTATTCCTATGGCACCGGTTATTCCGGCAAGGTTGAAAAAGGGCGGTTATTTTATTACTTCCGGAATTATTGATTTCAAGGAAAATGAAGTAAAAGAAGCAATCGAAAAAGCAGGTCTTAAAGTGGTTGAAATTAATCATCAGGGTGAATGGGTCAATATTACGGCTCAGAAACTGTAGACAATATTTTATGTGGAAATGGAGCAGGTATGTATCAGTTTTTTGTGGATGAGCAGCAGGTACAACAAGATCAGATTGTCATTACCGGACAGGATGTGAATCATATCGGCAATGTACTTCGGATGAAACCGGGAGAAAAAGTGCGGATCAGCGATTCGAATGAAAATTCCTATTTTTGCAGAATTGCAGAGATTGCCGAAGACGAAGTTATCGCTGTAATCGAAGAAAAAGATGAACTTGGAACAGAGTTTGCACATAAAGTGTTTCTGTTTCAGGGACTCCCAAAGAGTGACAAGATGGAACTGATCATACAAAAGGCGGTGGAGCTTGGCGTGTACGAGGTTATTCCGGTGGCAATGACAAACTGTGTTGTAAAACTGGATCAAAAGAAAGCTGCAAATAAGCAGAAACGCTGGCAGGCAATCGCAGAGAGTGCAGCTAAGCAGTCAAAGAGAACTGTGATTCCACAGGTGCAGATGCCGGTTTCGTGGAAAGAAGCAGTGGAACTTGCAAAGAAACTGGATATTACACTCGTACCGTACGAAAATGAGAGAGGAATGGCAGCAACGCGGGAAATCATCCGACAGATTCCGAAGGGGGCATCCATTGGAATTATGATCGGACCGGAGGGTGGTTTTGCGGATGCAGAGATTGCAGCTGTGGATGGCAATATGCACCGCATTTCCCTGGGCAGAAGGATTCTGCGCACGGAGACCGCTGGACTTGCCACATTATCTATGTTAATATATGAACTTGACATGTAGACAGGAGCAGAAAAATGGAAGCATATTTGGACAATTCGGCTACTACACGCTGCAGTAAAGATGCAGCGGATATGGTTATGAAGCTTTTGACACAGGATTATGGAAATCCGTCGTCTATGCATAATAAGGGAGTTATTGCTGAAAACTATATGAATGATGCCCGCAAAAAAATTGCAAAGACACTGAAAGTGCAGGAGAAAGAAATCTGTTTTACTTCAGGAGGAACGGAGTCCAATAATCTTGCAATTATTGGAACGGCAGAGGCAAATAAAAGAAGCGGAATGCATGTGATTACGACAGCAATCGAGCATCCGTCGGTATCCAATACGATGGCATATCTGGAAGAACATGGATATGAAGTGACCTATCTTCCGGTCGATGCATATGGTGTGATTTCGCTGGAGAATCTGAAGGCAGCAATTCGCCCGGATACCATATTGGTGTCATTGATGCACGTAAACAATGAAATTGGTGCAGTTGAACCGGTTGCTGCGGCCGGCACTTTGATCAAACAGATCAATCCACAGACGTTGTTTCATGTGGACGCAATCCAGTCTTATGGAAAAATGCGTATTTATCCTTCAAAAATGGGCATTGATCTGTTGTCGGTGAGCGGACACAAAATTCATGGACCGAAGGGCAGTGGTTTTTTATATATTAAGGATAAAACAAAAATAAAGCCATTGATCAATGGTGGTGGGCAACAGAGAGGAATGCGTTCCGGAACTGAAAATGTCCCGGCGATTGCAGGACTCGGTGTGGCTGCAGAAGAAATTTACACAGGATTCGATGAAAAAATAGACCATATGTATGAATTGCGCGAGCATTTTATTGCGGAAGCACAGAAAATTCCGGGCGTAAGCATCAATGGGAAACTTACAAGAGAGAATGCACCGCATATTGTGAGCGTCAGTATTGAAGGTGTGCGTGCAGAAGTGATGCTGCATACGCTTGAGGATAAAGAAATTTATGTATCTGCAGGTAGTGCATGTTCGTCAAATAAGCCGGCGGTAAGCAGAACGTTAAAGAGCATTGGCTTGAAGGATTCTTTGCTGGATTCTACTATTCGTTTCAGTTTATGTGTAGATACGACACAGGAAGAGATTGATTATGCATTGGAAGAAATGAACCGTGTGATTCCAATGCTTCAAAAATATACAAGACATTAGAAAAGGAGAGCAGAATGTATAAAGCATTTTTGATTAAATATGCGGAAATCGCCATCAAGGGAAAGAACCGTTATCTGTTTGAAGACGCGTTGGTACATAATATTGAGTATCAGTTGAAAAATGTAGATGGAACGTTCCATGTGCGTAAAGAGAATGGCCGTATCTATGTAGAGACGGAGGGTTCCTATGATTATGATGAGACGGTAGAGACTTTACAGAGAGTGTTCGGTATCGTTGGAATCTGTCCGGTTGTGCTGCTGGAAGATGAAGGTTTTGATAAGCTGGCAGAGGAAGTTGTCGCATACGTGGACAAGACTTATGCAGACAAGAATTTTACCTTTAAAGTCGATGCAAGACGTGCGAGAAAGAATTATCCGATGACCTCCATGGAAATTAATGCGGCATTGGGCGAGAAGATTTTGGATGCATTTCCGGAGACAAAGGTAGATGTACATCATCCACAGGTCATGATTCATGTGGAAATCCGCCCGATGATCAATGTATATTCTACAGAAATTTCGGGACCGGGCGGCATGCCACTCGGTACGGCAGGCCGTGCGATGCTGCTTTTGTCCGGTGGAATCGACAGTCCGGTAGCTGGATATATGATTTCAAAACGAGGTGTGACTTTGGAGGCAACTTATTTCCATGCTCCACCATATACCAGTGAGCGTGCAAAGCAGAAAGTTGTGGATCTTGCAAAGAAAGTTGCAAGATATTCCGGACCAATTAAACTTCACGTTGTTAATTTTACCGATATCCAGCTTTATATTTATGAAAAATGTCCGCATGAGGAACTTACGATTATCATGCGTCGTTATATGATGAAAATTGCAGAGCATTTTGCAAAAGAAGGTAAGTGCCTGGGCATGATTACAGGAGAGAGCATTGGGCAGGTGGCAAGCCAGACAATGCAGTCTCTTGCAGTTACCAATGAAGTCTGCGAGATGCCGGTATACCGTCCGCTGATTGCCATGGACAAGCAGGATATCGTATCCATTGCAGAAAAAATTGATACGTATGAGACTTCTATTTTACCATACGAAGACTGCTGTACGATTTTTGTGGCAAAGCATCCGGTGACAAAGCCGAATCTGACTTATATCAAAAAATCAGAGCGTAAGCTGGAAGAAAAAATAGATGAATTAATGCAGACGGCTATCGATACAACAGAAACGATTATCGTAGATGCGGAGTAAAACAAAAGGAAGACCCATATGGGTCTTCCCTGTTTGTTCCTGATTGTTTTTGTTATGTCACGGATTTACTCAATGATGTATGGCTTGAGAGCCTCAAGTACTTCATCAAGATTAGTCTCTGTATGGATTGCTAAATCGATTGGCTTGGATAAATCTAAGCTGAAAATACCCATGATGGATTTCGCATCGATGACATATCTTCCAGAGATTAAGTCGAAGTCATACTCGAACTGAGAAATTGCGTTAACAAATGATTTTACTTTTCCAATGGAATTTAATGAAATTTGTACTGTTTTCATAATGAAAACCTCCTTAACTGATTCATGTTTTTCTATCTTTGATAGTAATATTTTTCCTTGGAAAAGTCAAGAAATGTATTAAGTTTTTATATAAGGAGTAGAAATGAAAAAAGCAGCATTACACAATCTAGGCTGTAAAGTAAATGCATATGAGACAGAAGCAATGCAGCAGATGCTCGAAGATGCAGGGTATGAGATTGTACCTTTTTCGGAAGTTGCAGATGTATATGTAATTAATACCTGTTCGGTTACGAATATGGCAGACCGCAAATCCCGTCAGATGCTTCACCATGCGAAAAAATTGAATCCGCAAGCTGCGGTTGTTGCTGCAGGATGTTATGTGCAGACAAAAGAAGAAGAGGCAAAGCTGGATGGTGCAATCGATATCCTGATTGGAAATAACCAGAAGGCAGAATTGGTGGGACGTCTTGCAGAATATTTTGCCAAAACGGAAGGAAGCACGAACGAACCAGAAGAAAAAGTAGAGGCTGTCGTGGACATCAACCATATACATCAGGATTTTGAAGAGCTTAGACTGAAGCAGACAGCAGAACATACGCGTGCATTTGTGAAGGTGCAGGATGGATGTAATCAGTTTTGCAGTTATTGTATTATCCCTTTTGCCAGAGGAAGAGTCAGAAGCCGCGATATTAAAAGTGTTCTGACCGAGATCAGAGGACTGGCAGAAAAAGGATATCAGGAAGTGGTACTTACCGGAATTCATTTAAGTTCCTATGGGGTAGACGGTGAGGATAATCTGTTGCATCTTATACAGGAAGTTCACAAGATTGACGGAATTCGAAGAATTCGTCTGGGATCATTAGAACCAAAAATTGTGACCGAGGAGTTTGCTTGTGAACTGGCAAAATTAGAAAAAATCTGTCCACATTTTCATCTGTCATTACAGAGCGGATGCGATGATACATTAAAGCGTATGAACCGTAAATATACGTCAGAAGAATACGAAGAGGGATGTCGTCTGCTCCGAAAATATTTTGAGCATCCGGCAATTACGACGGATGTCATTGTGGGATTTCCGGGAGAGACGGAAGAAGAATTTGCAACGACGGAGGCATTTTTAGAGAAAATCCATTTCTATGAAATGCATATTTTCAAATATTCTAAGAGACAGGGCACGCGTGCTGCGGTTATGGAGAATCAGGTTCCGGAAGAAATCAAGACAAAACGCAGTGCAAAACTTTTAGCGTTATCTGCGAAAATGTCAAAAGAATTCCGGGAATACTATCTTGGAAGTGAGCAGGAAGTGCTCTTTGAAGAACAGGTACCGGTGGACGGAGTGCCGATGTATGTAGGATATACAAAGGAATATGTAAAGGTAGCGGTACAATCCGAAGAAAAACTCGATAATGTCATGAAGACGGGGAAAATTACTGCCGCAATTCACGACGATTTGTATCTTATGGATTGAGGGACAAGATTAGAGGTTGTATTTTTACGCAAATTCGTTTACAATATATTAAATAAAGCTTGTATTTAGAAACTAGAACACGAGCAGGGGCGGCAGATATGGAGAACATTAATAATACACAATTTTTTACAGTACAAAAGGAGCCGGAGTTACAGGTCAGGGACGTTCTTGAAATTGTATTCCGAGCATTGAGTGAGAAAGGTTACAATCCAGTGAACCAGATTGTTGGATATATTATGTCAGGAGATCCAACATATATTACAAGTCACAATAATGCAAGAAGTCTGATTATGAAGGTAGAGCGTGATGAACTGGTAGAAGAAGTTCTTCGGGCTTATATCAAGAACAATTCCTGGGAATAATCCGGTACGGGAGATATATGCGGATTTTAGGATTAGATTTTGGTTCAAAGACAGTTGGAGTTGCAGTGAGTGATGAGCTTTTGATTACGGCACAGGGGGTGGAGATCATTCGAAGAAAATCTCCTTCTAAGTTGCGACAGACACTGGCGCGAATCGATGAACTGGTAGGCGAGTACAAAGCAGAGAAAATTGTACTTGGCTACCCTAAAAACATGAATAATACAGAGGGCGAGCGCTGCGAAAAAACAAAAGAGTTTAAGGGGATGCTGGAAAAACGTTGTGGTCTTCCGGTGATTCTCTGGGACGAACGTTTGACAACCGTTGCAGCAGATCAGTCCATGATGGAGATGGGCATTCGTCGCGAGAACCGCAAGGAGTATGTGGACGAGATTGCGGCGATTTTTATTTTGCAGGGATATTTGGATTATTTATCCAATCATCCGGAAGAAAATGCTTGATTTGAGTAAGAAAACAGTTTACTGAGAGGTTTTTACATGGAAAAAATTAATTTTATAGATCCAGATACCAACGAAGTGGTAGAGTTTGCAGTTGAGGAAGAAACACAGCTGAATGGAATTAAGTATTTACTTGTTTCTGATGGAATTGAAAGCGGAGACAGTGAAGCATATATTTTAAAAGAAATTACAACACAAGACGAGGAAGTACTTTATGAGATGGTTGATGATGATGTAGAATTTGCAGCTATCGCTAAGGTGTTTGCTGAACTTGCGGATGAAGAAACACAGCTTTTATTTTAGAAAAGAGCGGAAATTATTTATTGTGACAAGCCCTTGCAGAAGGCGATTATAAACGGACTGACGTTCAAAAGATAGTATCAGGTTTTCTATGAAAACTTGATATGTAGCGTCAACCCATTTGCTGAAAGCAAATTATGCATGGACAGACGTTCAAAACAAGAAGGAGGATATATGAAAAAGCAGGAAAAACAGCATAGTAAGCTCAAAATCATCCCATTGGGAGGTTTGGAGCAGATCGGAATGAACATTACTGCCTTTGAATATGAAGACAGTATTATTGTTGTGGATTGTGGTTTATCATTCCCGGAGGACGATATGTACGGTGTAGATCTCGTTATTCCGGATGTGACATATTTAAAAGAAAATATTGACCGTGTGAAAGGCTTTTTTATCACACATGCGCATGAGGATCATATTGGAGCGATTCCATATGTACTTCGCGATATCAATGTTCCAATTTATGCAACAAAGCTTACGACAGCAATTATTGAACATAAGTTAGAAGAACATGATATGCTCAAGAAAACAAAACGTAAAGTTGTAAAATATGGACAGCATATTAATCTTGGCTGTTTCCGTGTAGAATTTATCAAGACGAATCACAGTATTCAGGATGCAGCAGCACTTGCTATCTATTCACCGGCCGGAATCGTTGTGCATACCGGAGATTTCAAAGTAGACTATACACCGGTATTTGGTGATGCGATTGATCTGCAACGCTTTGGTGAGATCGGAAAGAAAGGGGTTCTTGCACTTCTTTGTGACAGTACCAATGCAGAACGTCCGGGATTCACGAAGTCAGAGAAATCAGTTGGTAAGACGCTGGACAATATTTTTGCAGAGCACAAAAATACACGTATTATTATTGCAACATTTGCATCGAACGTAGATAGAGTCCAGCAGATTATCAATTCTGCGGATAAATTTGGACGTAAGGTAGCCATTGAAGGTCGAAGCATGGTAAATATTATTTCTATTGCTTCCGAACTGGGGTATCTGTCGTTGCCGGACAATATCCTGATTGATGTTGAACAGCTGAAGAATTATCCGGATGAGCAGACAGTTATTATTACAACGGGAAGTCAGGGAGAGTCGATGGCGGCATTATCCCGTATGGCATCCGGTATGCATCGTAAGGTTTCTATCAAGCCAAATGATACAATCGTATTCAGTTCTCATCCGATTCCGGGAAATGAGAAGTCGGTTACCGGTGTGATCAATGATCTTATGAGAAAAGGTGCTGATGTTATTTTTGAGGATGTTCATGTATCTGGACATGCATGCCGTGAGGATATTAAGCTGATCTATTCTCTGGTCAATCCAATGTATTCCATTCCGGTACACGGAGAGTATAAGCATCTGGTTGCACAGGCAAAGATTGCAGAAGAATTAGGATATGACAGTGACCATATTAAGATTCTTTCTTCCGGTGATGTGCTTGAAATTGATGAGAATGGTGCGGATGTTACCGGACATGTACAGGTCGGAAATATTATGGTAGACGGTCTTGGAGTAGGAGATGTCGGAAATATCGTATTGCGTGACAGACAGCGTCTGGCAGAAGATGGAATCATCATTGTTGTTATGACACTTGAGAGTGGATCCGGTCAGGTACTTGCCGGTCCGGATATCGTATCCCGTGGATTTGTATATGTACGTAATTCCGAGAGCCTTATGGATGAGGCAAAGACAGTTCTCGATCGAACCATGGAATATTGTATGGATCACAATATTACCGATTGGGGCAAGATTAAAAATGAGGTCAAAGACGCATTGGGAGATTTTGTCTGGAAAGAGACAAAGAGACGTCCGATGATTATGCCGATTATTATGGAAGTATAGGAGTAACCTATGGACATTAATAAGGCTTTATTTAAATTCATCAAAATAGGATTTACGATTATGATTATATTGATCGTTCTGCTTGCAACCTTTTATCTGAGCAGAACGGGCTATGATTACGGGTATCGCCTTTTTACAGAGACTGCAGTCGAAGAGACTCCTGGAACAGATGTTCTTGTACAGATTAAGCAGGAAACATCGAACTGGCAGATTGGTAAGCTGTTGGAACAAAAAGGTCTTGTAAGGGATGGTAAACTTTTTTACCTTCAGCTTAAGACTTCTGCATACAGTAAGAGCATAAAGCCTGGGGTTTATACGTTGAATACTTCTATGACCCCGAAAGAAATGATGATCGTTATGTCGGGGCAGGAAACACAGAACGATGAAACGGAAGGGGCAACTGCCTCATAAGGATCAGGTGGTTGCTACGACCTGACAAAACTGACGATGGTACCATTGAGGATATTGATATGATAGTAGAGAAACGTCTGGTGACATACATTAATTCTCTGGATACAGGAAATACAAAAGTACTGGATGAAATCGAACGAGAAGCTCTGGATTCCTATGTGCCGATTATTCGCAAGGAGATGCAGAGCTTTTTGAAACTGCTGCTGGCAATGAACCGTCCGAAACGAATTCTTGAGGTCGGGACGGCAGTTGGATTTTCGTCGATTCTGATGGCTGAATATGCACCAAAAGATTGTAAGATTATTACAATTGAAAATTATGAAAAACGAATTCCGATTGCACGTGCGAATTTTGTCCGGGCAGGAAAAGAAGAACAGATCACATTATTAGAGGGAGATGCGGCAGATGTATTAAAGACATTGGAGGAGCCGTTTGATCTGATTTTTATGGATGCTGCCAAGGGGCAATATATTCATTTTATGCCGGATATTTTGCGCCTTCTTAAGAAAGGTGGGACACTGGTGTCTGATAATGTGCTGCAGGATGGTGATATTATTGAATCCCATTATGCGGTGACCCGACGCAATCGTACGATTTATAAGCGGATGCGGGAATATTTGTACGAACTGACACACAGAGAAGATCTGGTGACAGCAGTCCTACCGGTAGGAGATGGAATTACGGTAAGTACAAAAGTAGAGGGAAACAATTCGGTGGAAGAAGAGAGGCAGGATAAGGATGAGAGAGATTGAGTTACTGGTTCCGGCGAGCAGTCTGGAAGTATTAAAAATTGCAGTAATTTATGGTGCGGATGCGGTATATATTGGCGGAGAAGCTTTTGGACTTCGTGCGAAAGCAAAAAATTTCTCCATGGAAGATATGGCAGAAGGGATTGCCTTTGCACATGCGCATAAAGTAAAAGTCTATGTTACTGCAAATATTCTTGCACATAATTATGATTTGGATGGTGTGCGGGAGTATTTTAAAGAGTTAAGAGATATGAAACCGGACCGCCCGGATGCACTCATTATTTCGGATCCTGGTGTGTTTATGATTGCAAAAGAAGTCTGTCCGGAAATTGAGCGTCATGTCAGTACACAGGCAAATAATACCAACTATGGAACCTATCTCTTCTGGAAAGAACAGGGGGCAAGTCGCGTGGTGACCGCCCGTGAACTGTCGTTGAAAGAAATTAAGGAAATCCGCGAGCGTATTCCGGATGATCTTGAAATAGAAACATTTATTCATGGTGCAATGTGCATTTCCTATTCGGGCAGATGTCTGCTATCCAATTACTTTACAGGAAGAGATGCAAACAAAGGAGCCTGCACGCATCCATGTCGCTGGAAATATTCGGTGGTTGAAGAAAAACGTCCGGGAGAATATCTTCCAGTATATGAAAACGAGCGAGGTACCTATATTTTTAATTCCAAGGATCTATGCATGATCGAACATATTCCGGATTTGATCGATGCGGGTATTGACAGCTATAAAATCGAAGGTCGTATGAAGACTGCCTTATATGTGGCAACCGTTGCAAGAACCTATCGTAAGGCAATTGATGATTATCTGGAATCACCGGAAAAATACAAGGCGAATATGTCATGGTATTTGGAACAAATCAAAAGTTGCACATACCGTCAGTTTACGACTGGTTTTTTCTATGGGAAACCAACCGAGGAAACCCAGATCTATGATAATAATACGTATGAGAAGGGATATACATACCTTGGAATCGTAGGTGAGAAAAATGCAGACGGTATGTATCAACTGGAGCAGCGTAATAAGTTTTCCGTGGGTGAAACGATTGAAGTAATGAAGCCGGATGGAGAGAATCTTGAAGTTGTTGTACAGCGTATGACAGATGAGAACGGAGAAGAGATTACATCCTGTCCACATCCACAGCAGATTTTCTATGTGGATCTTGGCGTAGAACTGGATATGTATGATATCCTTCGCAGACGTGAGGATGAAGCGATTGCATTAGACTAAAGAGAAAATGACAAATGGACATGAGGAGGATTTGTATGAGGCAGAATTTGAAAAAAATGATTGCATTTGTATGTGCGGTTGCAATGATGATTACGCTTGTTCCGGTAAATGCCGAGGCAGCGACAAAGAAGGTAGCTTTTTCCAAAAGTTATACCGCTTTGTACGAGAATGATACGAATAAGGGGGTGTATACGTATACGGTCAAAAATTTGATCAAGGGACAGAAGGTAAAGTGGTCCATTTCCGGAACCGGTAAGCGTTATGCAAAGTTGTCAAAGAAGACAACAAGTGTGTCGGGAACGACTTCTTCTAATAAGCTGACAATCCGTACAAAGAAGAAAACCGCAGCCAAGAACAAGACGGTGATCGTGACTGCTAAAATCTACAACAAGAATGGAAAGTTACAGAATACATTAGTGGCAAAAATAGCAAAGATCAAAGTATTCCCTACAAAGATTCAGATTGCAGGAGATGCTGCTTTCCAGACAGAATTTTTAATTGGAAAGACCTACCAATTTCAGTTTAAAATAACGCCGGTGAATGCCACAAGCACAAATGTGTGGTCAGCCACAGATGAGACAGGGGCACAGGTTTCGCAGATGACAAGAAGTGGTGCATTTACCCCTGTCAAAGAAGGTACCTATACAATCTGTGTACAGGCGAAAAATGGAAGTAAGGTTGTAAAAACAGCAAAGAAAACAATCAAGGTCGGAATGACAATGACCGACGCGAAGCAGACAGCCGTAAAGAAAATCGTGGCAGAATATTCAAGTTCTGCAAAGAATGTTGTCACAAAAGACAGTTTTCAGGTCAAAAATGCTGCAGGTGCGAAAAACGATGTAAAATCCATTGAATTTTCTGCGGATGGAAAAGAAGTTACTTTGAACTTATATGAAAATCTGAAGGATGAGAAGGAATATATAGTAACGGATGGCAAGATGTCTTACAATTTTACTGCACATATCGGACAGCCGGTAAGTCTGAAAATTCTGACAACACAAGTGACAGCGGAGAGGGAGACACCGATTGTTTACGCACTGTATGATTCCTATGGTATTGATGTATTGGATGCATATCCGGGAACGGTGGAGTATGACTGCAAGATTACCAATGGATATCTCACGGATCAGAATAAAATCTTTATGAAAACAGTCGGAGATACTGGCATTATTAATCTGACATATACTAATAAAGAGGACAGCAAACTTGTGCTCAAGGATACAGCGACAGTGGTATGTGTTGTAGCTAATGCGGCAGAAGACACCAATTTTACATTGACGACATCGGAAAAAGCACCGGATTATGGTGTGGCTTCTTATAAAGATAATCATAAGGTCGCATCCGACAGTAATTATTATGCACATTTCCGTGCACTCGATGAAGACAAGAACGAAATCAAATATGATACGGTAAGTTTTGAATCATCGGATCCGGATACATTGCTGATCAATAATGAGAGCAATGGGATTGCAAAGGTTACTGCGGTAAAGAGTGGTAGTGTTCGTATTATTGTTACAGCAACCAATGGGAAGCAGGAATATACTTACACCTATGAAGTGACTGTTGCAGAACCAGCATATTTAAAAAATGTAAAATTAGATCAGAACACACTGGTGTTATCCAACCGTTATGTTACAGGATACAAGGGTTATATCAATGTCGAGGCGACAGACCAGTATGGGGATGATTTCGCATTGAATGATGAATCGGTACAGATTACAGGAACGAATGCCTATGCTGTAAAATATGATGAGATCAATGATCGCATTATTGTGGATCCTTCGCTGATGGCCGCAGGTACATATAGCTATACCGTGACAATGACAGTAGGAACACACAAGGCGACGACAGGATTTAATGTTGTTGTTCAGACACCGCCGGAAAATGGTGCGGTAACTTACAAAATCGACATGGATCAGCCGGTTGTTGATATGGCATTGAAAGGAAACGAGAAAGATATTGCAAATGCTAAGACAGTAAATATCCGTCTGGCACAGTACAAGGGCGGGATGTTCTATGATTATGTGTATATTCAGTCTGCTACGATAAGAAAGGGAGATTTGTATTACACGACAGATCTGACAAAGAATGGAACTGCTGCAGCTGGAAGTATTGTTTCCGGAACGACGATTCCGGTTACAACTGTTTCTTTAAATAAAAACATAGTGACAAAGGCACAGACGGGTGTGTATGCAATTGAGTTGAAGTTTTATGCAGGAAGTAATACGACAGGATTGTCTACGGTAAATGGATACCTTGAAGTTACCGACAGTCAGACATCACCGGAAGTTGCTGTGGAACACACGACAGCATCGGTATCCTGTACGACAGCTTTGGATCTTGCAAAAAATTGTCTGAGTGTCAAGGGTGCGAGCGGTGATATTGTAGAGTGTGCAGTCACTGGCACCAATACATCAGGTTCAGCATATAAGCTTGCAACGAAAGAATCAGTAAATATTAAATCCGTTACGGTACAGACAACAATGACATTAGCGGATGGAACAAAAGTAGTATCAAATTATGAGATTTCTGTGGGAAAGACATTAAAGAATTTATAAGAGATATGGAATAACAGAAAAATGAATGCGCGTGACGGAAGTCGCGCGCATTTGTGTTATTTGTAGAACTCAATAATACGATCAAGTCTTGCTGTCATATTGGAAAGTAAGGCATCTAATATTGTGATGGCAGCCATTGTTTCCACAACGACAACCGCACGTGGAACAATGATCGGATCATGCCGGCCTTTGATGCTGATCTCAATATCCTCACCGGATTTATTTACCGTATGCTGTGTTGCAGCGATGGATGGTGTAGGTTTTACAGCAGCGCGGAAAATAAGTGGAGAACCGTCGCTCATACCACCGAGTGTTCCACCGGAATGATTGGTGGCTTTTGTAATTTTGTTGCCGTCCATAACGAAAGCATCATTGTTTGTAAGTCCGGTAGATGTTGCAACGGAGAATCCATCTCCGATTTCAAATCCCTTTACTGCACCGATGGAAAGAATTGCCTTGGCAAGATTGGCATCCAGTTTTTCAAAAACAGGATCACCAAGGCCAATTGGAAGACCATTGACAATACATTCAATGATACCGCCGGACGAATTTGTATCGTTCAGGCATTTTTCCAAATAAGCGGCTGCTTCTTCGGCTGCTTTGGTATCCGGCATATATAAGGCATTGTCATTGACAACGGAAGCATCGAAACGAGTGGCATCCACGGAAACAGGGCCGATGGATTTGCTGTATGCAAAACAGGTAATGCCCATCTGTTCCAGAACTTTTGCTGCGACAGCACCTCCGGCAACGCGACCGATTGTTTCACGACCGGAGGAACGTCCGCCTCCGCGATAATCGCGAAAACCATATTTTACATCAAAACCAAGATCGGCATGGCCGGGGCGATAGTAGGAGGCAATCTCACTGTAATCTTTCGAATGCTGATCCTTGTTCCATACCATCATGGAAATTGGTGTACCAGTTGTTTTCCCTTCAAAAATACCGGAAAGAATTTCCACAGTATCGGACTCGTTTCGCTGGGTTGTAAATTTGGACTGTCCCGGCTTTCTGCGATCAAGATATTTTTGAATATCTTCCTCACAAAGCTGCAGTCCGGCAGGGCAGCCATCCACAACAACACCGATTCCTTTGCCGTGGGATTCGCCCCATGTAGTGATTCTGAATATATTTCCAAATGAAGATCCTGCCATAATTTCCTCCTCAGGTATAAGCGTTTTCTTACCATAGTATAATGAACCTTAAGTTGAATAGTCAAGGAACTTATGATATATTTTTTATTGGGTATATATGTAACATCTGTCCTTTGAACTTGCCGAAGGCAATTTTAAATGGGCTGATGTTCAAAGATAGTGTCAAGTTTTGTATGAAAACTTGACATGTAGCGTCAGCCCATTTGCTGAAAGCAAATTTTGCATGGGCTGATGTTCAAGAGAGGAGTAACAAAATGGAGTTTAATGCAGTATATCATCAGGCGAGTGACAATTATTGTTACCCGTTGAATGAGGATGAGCTGATTATCAATATTAAGACGGGGTATGACGTAAAACGTGTTAATATTATTTTAGGAGATCCTTTTGCTGCCGGTATTTTAGGGGGCGGTGAGCATTGGGATGGAAAGAAAGAAGCGATTGTTTTTAAAAAGCGCCTCAAAAATCAGCAGTGGTGGACGACAACTGTTCGTCCGGAGTATAAGCGTCTGAAATATTATTTTGAATTGGAAACAGACGAAGAACGCTGGTTTTACTTTGAAGATGGTTTTGTCAGCAGTGAACAGATGCAGCTGGAGGGACGAAGCAGGCAGTGTTTTGTATTTCCGTGGATGAATCCGTGTGATGTTCCACGCACACCTTCATGGGTCAATGACACGGTCTGGTATCAGATTTTTCCGGATCGTTTTTGCAATGGAAATCATGAAAATGATCCTGTGGATGTGGTTCCGTGGAGAAATCAGGGAAGTGTTAAGAACGAGGAATGCTTCGGAGGAGATTTTGATGGAATTATCAGCAAACTGGATTACTTGAAGAATCTGGGAATCAATGGTATCTATCTGACACCAATCAACGAATCACCGTCAAACCACAAGTATGATACAACCGATTATACAAAGATTGATCCGCGGTTTGGAGATGAGGAGACCTTTCGCACATTGGTAAAAGAAGCACATAACCGTGGAATCCGTGTGATGCTGGATGGTGTGTTTAACCATTGTGGATATTATTTTAAACCATGGCAGGATGTACTTGCAAAAGGACCGGATTCTGAGTATTATGACTGGTTTATGATCAATACCTGGCCGTTGGATTTTGAGCATGGAGCTGCAAAAAATAAGCAGTTTTATACATTCGCGTTTTTTGATAATATGCCAAAACTGAACACGAGTAATCCAGCAGTGCGCAAATACTTTATTGATATCTGTGCAAACTGGGTAGAAGATTATGGAATCGATGGTCTGCGCCTGGATGTGGCAAATGAAGTTTCCCATCTGTTCTGCAAGGAGTTGCGCACGAGAATCAAAAGCATCAATCCGGATGTTTATATACTTGGTGAGATCTGGCATAATGCTTTGCCGTGGCTGCGCGGTGATGAATTTGATGCGGTCATGAATTATCCGCTGGGACAGAGCATCAAAGATTTCTGGATTGACAAGAGCCTTACGAACGAAGACTTTGAATATACGATCAATCGCTGTTATACCAGCTATATGCAGCAGACGAATGATGTACTTTTTAATCTGCTTGATTCCCATGATACCAAGCGGCTTCGTTCGGATGTAAAAAATCTGGATGAATATTTTGCACAGATAGCAGCATTATTTGCGATGCCGGGCAGTCCGTGTATTTATTATGGAACGGAGATAGCCCTTGAGGGAAGTTATGATCCGGACTGCAGACGATGTATGCCATGGGATGACATCGAGGCAGGAAAGTATAAAGACCGCATGAATATCATAGCAACACTGATTGCTTTGCGGCACAAAGAACCATTATTAAAAAGCCGCAATTTCCATTTTCCGAATGACTATGCAAAACATAAGCGTGTCATTCAGTTTCAGAAAGTGGACTGGCCGGATTGCTATGTAGAAGTGATTATCAACTGCTGTGAGGAAGATGTGGAGATTCCGATGGAGGGAGAGATTCTTCTCGGACGTCATTATATTGATTCGACACTGCTTTCCAATGGCATTTTGATACGAAAAATAAAACGATAAGACAGGAAAGAAAAATGGCAAGTTATGAATTATTAAAACAGGAAGGCCGTGCAAAACGCGGTATCTTCCATACGGTGCATGGAGATATTCAGACACCGGTATTTATGAATGTTGGAACAATTGGCGCAATCAAGGGTGCGGTATCCACAGAAGACTTAAAAGAAATCCACTGTCAGGTGGAATTGTCAAACACCTATCATCTGCATGTGAGACCGGGGGACAAGTTGATCAAGGAAATCGGTGGTCTTCATAAGTTTATGGTCTGGGATCGTCCGATTCTTACTGATTCCGGCGGATTTCAGGTATTTTCGCTGGCAGGCTTGCGCAAGATTAAAGAAGAAGGTGTGTATTTTCATTCACACGTGGATGGTGCCAAAATTTTTATGGGACCGGAAGAGAGTATGCAGATTCAATCGAATCTTGGCTCTACGATTGCTATGGCTTTTGATGAATGTCCTTCGAGTGTAGCGGATCGCAGATATGTGGAAGATTCTGTCAACCGCACGGCTCGGTGGCTGGAGCGTTGCAAAAAAGAGATGCAGAGACTGAATGCATTGCCGGATACGATCAATAAGGAGCAGCTTTTGTTTGGTATCAATCAGGGAGCAATCTATGAAGATATCCGTATTGACCATGCAAAACGCATTGCAGAGATGGATCTGGATGGCTACGCTGTGGGCGGACTTGCTGTCGGTGAGACACATGAGGAAATGTATCATATTCTGGATGAGACTGTTCCACATCTGCCGGTCAATAAACCAACTTACCTGATGGGAGTTGGTACTCCGGCAAATATTTTGGAGGGCGTTGCCCGTGGAGTGGATTTCTTCGATTGTGTATATCCAAGCCGCAACGGACGCCATGGACATGTGTATACCAATCAGGGAAAACTGAATCTGTTTAATCAGAAATTTGAAAAAGATATGCGTCCGATTGAGGAAGGCTGCCAGTGCCCTGCATGTAGAACCTACAGTCGTGCATATATCCGACATCTTCTGAAAGCAAAAGAAATGCTTGGCATGCGTCTCTGTGTCCTTCACAATCTGTATTTCTACAATACAATGATGGAAGAAATCCGGGATGCACTCGATGAAGGAAGATTTCATTCCTACAAAGAAGAAAAATTATATGGTATGCAGCAGGGAGAACATTAAAAAAGTCTAAAATGGGCAAAAAGGCTTGCCCTTAGGCGATAATTTGTGTAGAATACTCTATAGTATTTTAATATTAGGAGGAATAATTGATGTACTCAATTTTAGCAAACGCAACAAACGGTGGTGCCGGCGGAATGCTTGGAATGATTCTCTGGCTTGTAATTATCTTTGCATTTATGTATTTTCTGATGATTCGTCCACAGAAAAAGGAACAGAAGAAGAAAGATCTTATGCTTTCTGAAGTAGCAGTTGGAGATACTGTTCTTACAACCGCAGGTTTTTATGGAACAATTATTGATATTGTAGATGATACAGTTATCGTGGAGTTCGGTAACAACAAGAATTGCCGTATTCCAATGCAGAAATCTTCTATCGCTGATGTAGAGAAACCAGAGTCTGCAACTGAATCAAAATAAGTATGTAGTATAAGGAGCTGTCGCAGGGCAGCTCCTTTTGTTATGTTTGGCTGGAATAGTAAAAACGTACTATTATAATTGAGAGTTATAAATTTTATAAAAAAGTAAAATATTATTTAGGTTGAAAAGAAAGGCACATTGCTATATAGTAATAGATAATAGACTTTTATTACAGAAAAGAGGATGAAACATGGAGTGTCAAATTGGCGTAATTTCCGGTGATGGAATCGGACCGGAGATTGTTACAGAGGCAAAAAAAGTATTAGATCAGATTGGAAATAAATATGGTCATAAATTTCACTATACAGAGATTTTGATGGGTGGCTGTTCTATCGATGCAACAGGAGTGCCGCTTACCGACGAGGCAATTGCAGCAGCAAAAGCCAGCGATGCGGTGCTGATGGGATCCATTGGTGGTAATACTTCCACGTCCCCATGGTATAAGCTGGCACCGAACCTTCGTCCAGAGGCAGGATTACTGAAATTACGTAAGTCACTGAATCTGTTCGCAAATCTTCGTCCGGCATACTTATATGAGGAATTGAAAGCAGCATGTCCGCTTCGTGATGATATTATCGGAACTGGTTTTGATATGATGATCATGCGTGAGCTGACAGGCGGTCTGTATTTCGGAGACCGGAAGACAGAGATGGTTGATGGTGTTGTGACAGCAACCGATACGCTTACATATAACGAAAACGAGATTCGAAGAATTGCAAAACGCGGTTTTGACATTGCAATGAAACGCCGCAAGAAAGTCACTTCTGTGGATAAGGCAAATGTGCTGGATTCTTCCAGACTCTGGAGAAAGATCGTGGAAGAGGTTGCAAAGGATTATCCGGAAGTGGAATATGAGCATATGCTCGTTGATAACTGTGCTATGCAGCTGGTAAAGGATCCAAAGCAGTTTGATGTTATTTTGACAGAAAACATGTTTGGTGATATTTTATCAGATGAGGCATCTATGGTAACAGGATCCATCGGAATGTTATCTTCCGCCAGCTTAAATGATACAAAATTCGGACTTTATGAGCCGAGTGGCGGATCTGCTCCTGATATTGCCGGAAAAGGAATTGCCAATCCGATTGCAACTATTTTGAGCGCAGCAATGATGCTTCGTTATACATTTGACCTGGACAAAGAGGCAGATGCCATCGAAGCAGCTGTTAAAAGAGTATTAAAAGAGGGCTATCGTACCATCGATATTATGCCACAGGCAGGAGAAAGCACTGATGGAATCACACAGGTCGGTACTGCACAGATGGGAGATCTTATTGCACAGTATGTGTAAGAAGGACAGTAAAAGGAGATAAATAAAATGATTAGTGATAACGCAAGAAGCGGAATGCAGCAGGCTCCGGCACGAAGCCTTTTTAATGCATTAGGATTTACCGCAGAGGAATTAAAAAAGCCAATGGTCGGAATTGTAAGCTCATACAATGAGATTGTTCCGGGACATATGAATATTGATAAAATTGTAAACGCTGTAAAGCTTGGAGTTGCAGAGGCAGGAGGTGTACCGGTTGTATTTCCTGCAATCGCAGTATGTGATGGTATTGCAATGGGACACGTTGGAATGAAGTATTCTCTCGTTACGAGAGATCTTATCGCAGATTCCACAGAGTGTATGGCGATTGCACATCAGTTTGATGCACTTGTTATGGTTCCAAACTGTGACAAGAATGTGCCGGGACTTCTGATGGCAGCAGCAAGATTGAATCTTCCTACCGTATTTGTATCCGGTGGTCCGATGCTTGCTGGTCATGTAAAAGGAAAAAAGAGAAGTCTTTCTTCTATGTTTGAGGCTGTTGGTTCTTATGCAGCAGGAACAATGACAGAAGAAGATGTTACAGAATATGAGAACAAAGTATGTCCGACATGCGGATCATGCTCCGGTATGTACACGGCAAACTCTATGAACTGTCTGACAGAGGCACTTGGTATGGGACTTCGCGGAAATGGAACAATTCCGGCGGTATATTCAGAGAGAATCAAGCTTGCAAAACATGCAGGTATGGCGGTTATGGATATGTTCAACAAAAATATCCGTGCGCGTGACATTATTACAAAAGAATCTATCTTAAATGCACTGACGGTTGACATGGCGTTGGGATGTTCTACAAATTCTATGTTACATCTGCCGGCCATCGCACATGAGATCGGATTTGATTTTGATATCAGTTTTGCAAACCCAATCAGTGAGAAGACACCAAACTTATGTCATCTCGCTCCGGCAGGCCCTACCTATATGGAAGACTTAAATGAGGCCGGCGGTGTATATGCAGTAATGAAAGAACTTGCAGACATCGGATTGTTAAATACAGACTGTATGACCGTTACTGGAAAAACAATCGGAGAGAATATTGCAAATGCAGTAAACCGTGATCCGGAAGTTATTCGTCCGGTAGACAATCCATACAGCAAGACAGGTGGACTTGCAGTCCTCAAAGGAAATCTTGCACCAGACGGATCTGTTGTAAAACGTTCCGCAGTTGTAGATGAAATGATGGTTCATGAAGGACCTGCCCGTGTCTTTGAATGTGAAGAAGATGCAATCGCTGCAATTAAGGGTGGCAAGATCGTAGAGGGAGACGTCGTAGTCATCCGCTATGAGGGACCAAAGGGCGGACCTGGTATGAGAGAAATGTTAAATCCTACTTCTGCAATCGCAGGAATGGGACTTGGAAGCTCAGTAGCTTTGATTACAGACGGACGTTTCTCCGGTGCATCTAGAGGTGCATCCATCGGACATGTTTCACCGGAAGCAGCAGTCGGTGGACCAATTGCTTTAGTAGAAGAAGGCGATATCATCAAGATCAATATTCCGGAGATGACATTGAATGTTGATGTGTCAGATGAAGAACTGGCAGCACGTCGTGCAAAATGGCAGCCAAGAGAGCCAAAAGTTACAACAGGTTACTTAAAGAGATATGCATCCTTAGTTACATCTGGAAACCGTGGAGCTGTACTCGAAATTAAGGATGAGAAGTAGATAGAAATTAGAGGATTATAAAATGCAGTTAACAGGATCACAAGTTATTATCGAGTGTTTAAAGGAACAGGGTGTGGATACCATATTCGGATATCCGGGCGGAGCGATTTTGAACGTCTATGATGAGTTATACAAGCATCCGGAAATCAAACATGTGTTGACATCTCATGAGCAGGGAGCTTCCCATGCGGCTGACGGATATGCACGCAGCACAGGTAAAGTCGGTGTCTGTATGGCTACAAGCGGACCGGGAGCAACCAACCTCGTTACCGGAATCGCTACAGCATATATGGATTCAATTCCGATCGTAGCAATCACCTGTAATGTTGGCGTTTCCTTACTTGGAAAAGACAGCTTTCAGGAGATTGATATTGCAGGTATTACAACACCAATCACAAAATACAGTTTTATTGTAAAGGATGTCACAAAGCTTGCGGATACTATCCGCCGGGCATTTTCTATTGCACGTAAGGGACGTCCAGGTCCGGTCCTTGTGGATATCACAAAGGACGTAACCGCAAATAAAGTAGATTATGTAAAGCAGGAGCCTGTATTTACACAGCCGGATTGCTCTGCTTTTACCGAAGAAGACCTTGATAAAGCAATCCATATGATTGAAAAGGCAAAAAAGCCATACATATTCGTGGGTGGTGGCGCTATTCTTTCGGGCGCAAGTGAGACGTTAAAAGCATTTGTTGAAAAAGTAGATGCACCGGTATGTGACACACTTATGGGCAAAGGCGCATATGATGGTACATCAGCAAATTATACCGGAATGCTTGGAATGCATGGAACAAAGACATCGAATCTGGGTGTGAGCGAATGTGATCTTCTGATTGCAATCGGTGTACGTTTTTCGGATCGTGTATTTGGTAATCCAAAAAAATTTGCAAAACAGGCAAAGATTTTACAGATCGATATCGATCCGGTTGAAATCAATAAAAATATTATTGTAAACCACAGTATTGTCGGGGATGTAGCAATCGTCCTTAACAAATTGAATGAAAAATTAGGAAAGCAGAGTCATACAGAGTGGCTTTCCCATATTGCAGAATATCAGAAGCAGTATCCATTGACTTTCCCGAAAGAGGGACTGAGTGGTCCGTTTATGATTGCAAAGATTTATGAGATGGCAAAAGATGCAATCATGGTTACAGAAGTCGGACAGCATCAGATGTGGGCTGCACAGTATTTTAAATACAGTAAACCAAGAACGCTGTTGACATCCGGAGGGCTTGGCACGATGGGATATGGACTGGGTGCAGCTATCGGCGCACAGACAGCAAATCCGGATAAGCAGGTGATCAATATTGCCGGAGACGGATGTTTCCGTATGAATATGAATGAACTTGCGACAGCATCAAGACAAAAGCTTCCTTTGATTGAAGTGATTGTCAATAACCATGTACTCGGAATGGTCCGCCAGTGGCAGACACTTTTCTATAAAGAACATTATTCCGCAACTGTTTTGGATGATGGTGTGGATTATGTAAAGATTGCAGAGGCAATGGGAGCGACAGCTCGTCGTGTTACCACACAGGAAGAGTTTATTGCAGCATTCAAAGAGGCACTTGCAAGCAAGACTCCATTTGTCATCGATGCAATTATTGATTCAGATGACAAGGTATGGCCGATGGTCGCACCGGGAGCTCCAATCAGCGAATGTTTCGATGGAAAAGATCTCGAGAATAAAAAAGCGTAAGTAACAAATTAATGTAAATATAGGAGGAAGTTAGAAATGAGCAGAGTGTACAATTTCTCAGCAGGACCGGCTGTATTGCCGGAAGAGGTACTCAAAGAGGCAGCAGATGAAATGTTAGATTACAAGGGATGTGGAATGTCCGTTATGGAAATGAGCCACAGATCCAAAGTTTTCGATGATATCATTAAGGATGCAGAGAAAGATTTAAGAGAGTTGATGAACATTCCGGATAATTACAAGGTAATGTTCTTACAGGGTGGAGCATCCCAGCAGTTTGCCGCAGTTCCTATGAACCTGATGAAGAATAAGAAAGCTGGATATATCGTAACAGGCCAGTGGGCAAAGAAAGCTTTTCAGGAAGCAAAGATGTATGGAGAAGCAATTGAGCTTGCATCCTCTGCAGACGAGACATTCTCTTATATTCCGGATTGTTCTGATCTTGATATTCCGGAAGATCTGGATTATGTATACATTTGTGAGAACAACACAATTTACGGAACAAAATACAAAAAGCTTCCAAACACAAAAGGAAAGACTTTAGTAGCAGATGTATCTTCCTGCTTCTTATCTGAGCCGGTTGATGTAGAAAAGTATGGTGTAATCTACGGTGGTGTACAGAAGAACGTAGGACCTGCAGGTGTTGTTATCGTAATTGCACGTGAGGATCTGATTACAGATGATGTACTTCCGGGTACACCAACCATGTTAAAGTGGAAGACACAGGCAGACAATGACAGTCTTTACAATACACCTCCATGCTACGGCATCTATATCTGTGGTAAGGTATTTAAGTGGCTCAAGAAGATGGGTGGCTTAGAGGAAATGAAGAAGCGCAACATTGAAAAGGCAGAAATCCTTTATAATTACCTGGATGAAAGCAAGATGTTCAAGGGAACTGTCCGCAAAGAAGATCGTTCTCTGATGAACGTTCCATTTGTAACAGGAGACAAGGATCTGGATGCAAAATTCGTTAAAGAGGCAACAGAAGCTGGATTCGTTAACTTAAAGGGACATCGTACAGTTGGTGGTATGAGAGCTTCTATCTACAATGCTATGCCTAAGGAAGGTGTAGAGAAGTTAGTTGAGTTCATGAAGAAGTTTGAGAAGGAGAATGCTTAAAATGTATAATTATACTTGCTTAAATCCAATCGCAGGTGTTGGTTTGGATTTGTTTTCAGAAGATTATAAGAAGGTAGATGAGTTGGCAGAAGCGGATGCTGCATTAGTTAGAAGTGCTGCCATGCATGATATGGATCTGCCGGATTCTTTACTGGCTGTTGCCCGCGCAGGCGCAGGTGTAAACAATATTCCACTTGATAAATGTGCAGACAATGGTATTGTTGTATTCAACACACCGGGTGCAAATGCAAATGGTGTTAAGGAGCTGGTTTTTGCAGGAATGCTTTATGCATCCCGTGATATTGTAGGCGGTATTGACTGGTGTCTTGCAAACCAGAATGATGAGAACATTGCAAAGACTGCAGAAAAGCAGAAAAAGAATTTTGCAGGAACTGAGATTTCCGGAAAGAAACTTGGTGTCATTGGCCTTGGAGCAATCGGTGTACTCGTTGCAAATGCAGCAACACATCTTGGAATGGAAGTATATGGATATGATCCATATATCTCTGTAAATGCAGCATGGAACTTATCCAGAAGTGTTAAGCATATCAGCAACGTAGAAGATATTTATAAAGAGTGTGATTTTATCACAATTCATGTACCACTTCTTGATTCTACAAAGAAGATGATTGACGCAAAGGCGATTGCAATGATGAAGCCAACCGCTATCGTATTGAACTTTGCAAGAGACCTTCTGGTAGACGAAGAGGCTATGGTAGATGCACTTGCAGCAGGAAAGATCAAGAAATATGTTTCTGATTTCCCAAATACAACAACGGTTGGTGCAAAGGGATGTATCGTTACACCACACCTTGGAGCTTCTACAGCAGAGTCTGAGGACAATTGTGCAATCATGGCTGTTCGTGAAATTCGTGATTACATGGAGAATGGTAATATTACACATTCCGTGAATTTCCCGGATTGTAATATGGCTGCATGTACAACTGCCGGACGTATCGGTATCCTTCACAAGAATGTAAAGGGGATGATCGCACAGTATACAACCATTCTCGGCGAAGCAGATATCAATGTGGCAGATATGACAAACAAAGCAAAAGGCGATTATGCATATGCTCTGATTGATGTTGATTCTCCAATTACGGATGAAGTAGTTGAAAAATTAAAGGCAATTGATGATGTATTACGTGTACGTGTAATCAAGTAATAATGGAGAAAATATATGGCTAAGATAAAACCATTTATATGTGTAAGACCTGCAGTGGACAAAGTGGCAGAAATCGCTGCGCTTCCATACGATGTATACAATCGTGCGGAGGCAAAAGCAGTTGTAGAGAAAAATCCACAATCATTTCTGGCAATTGACCGTGCAGAGACACAGTTTCCGGATGATGTAGATACTTATGATCCAAGAGTGTATCAGAAAGCACATGATATGTTATGTGACTGGATTGCGAAAGGCGCGTTTATTCGTGATGAGCAGAGAGCATACTATGTTTATGAGCTTACCATGGATGGAAGAGTACAGACTGGAATTACAGCCTGTGCTTCCATCGATGATTATGCCAACAATGTCATCAAGAAACATGAAAATACCCGTGCGGACAAAGAGCAGGACCGCATCAATCATGTAGATACCTGCAGCGCACAGACTGGCCCAATCTTTCTTGCATATCGTTCCAATGATGTCATTCGGGAGATTGTAAAGAAGACAAAAGAAGGTGTGGCATTATATGATTTTACGGCAGAGGATGGCATTCGTCACCGTGTGTTTAAAATCAGTGACGCAGCAGATGTTGCAGCAATTGAGAATGCATTTGATGGCATTCAGGAGATTTATATTGCGGATGGGCATCATCGTGCGGCTTCCGCTGTAAAAGTGGGATTCAAGCGTCGCGAGGAACATCCGGATTATGATGGAACGGAAGAGTTTAATTATTTTCTTTCCGTATTATTCCCGGATGAGGAACTGATGATCATGGATTATAACCGTGTGGTCAAAGACTTAAACGGAATGAGTGAGGAGCAGTTCCTTGCAAAGATGAATGACCTTTTCGTTGTTTCACAGATTGGTGGAGTGATTGGTGACTCTCTTTCGGAGAGTGCGGTTCGTCCGGATAAGAAGGGTGACTTTGCAATGTTTATCGGTGATAAGTGGTATCGTTGCAGTATGAAGCCTTCTGATATTCCAAATGATCCGGTGGAAGGACTTGATGTGTCTGTATTGCAGAACCTGCTTTTAGCACCGGTGCTTGGAATCGGCGATCCAAAGACAGATAAACGTATTGATTTCGTCGGAGGAATCCGCGGTCTTACAGAGCTTGAGAAGCGTTGTCATACCGACTGCAAGGTTGCATTTGCAATGTATCCGACTTCCATTCAGGAGCTTTTTGCTGTGGCTGATGCAGACAGACTGATGCCACCGAAGTCAACCTGGTTTGAGCCGAAGCTTCGTAGTGGTTTGTTTATTCACGAAATTGAAAAATAAAATAGCAATTAGGGTGTAGGGAAATCCTATGCCCTTTTTCTTACTTTAATAATATAACGGAGGAACTATGCAGACACAACTTGATACAGAAGCACAATTGATTCAGGAGATATCGAACAATCCGGGCGTGATCCGGACATATTTAGAAGGAATGGTGCCTTCGCTTCTCAGTTTTCTTGTACAACTGATTGTTGCAATCCTTGTACTTTTGATTGGAAGCAGAATCATTAAATTTATACTTAAACTACTACGGAAGTCACTGGATCGAAGCAGAGTGGAGACAGGAGTTGTTACCTTTTTATGTTCACTTGTGAAATACTCACTTTATTTTGTGCTGGCCATGATTATTCTGGCACAGTTTGGCGTGACAACAAGCTCGGTGGTAGCGGTGCTTGGATCGGCAGGACTGACACTTGGACTTGCTTTGCAGGGAAGTCTGTCAAATTTTGCAGGCGGTGTGCTGATTCTTTTGTTGAAGCCGTTTGTTGTAGGTGACTATATTGTTGATGGAGCGACCGGACAGGAAGGAACCGTATCGGCGATTACGATTTTTTATACGAAATTGTTGACAATAGACAACTGTATAATCATGATTCCAAACGGAACATTGTCAAATTCAAGTATTACGAATGTCAGCCATATGGAAAAACGTAGAATTGATCTGCTGATCGGGGTTTCCTATGAGGCAAATCTTGCAGAGGTAAAACAGGTGCTGGCAGAAGTTGTAAAAAAACAGGAAAAAGTGTTGCTGGATGAGCCGGTTGATATATATGTATCGGAATTGGCTGATTCTTCGGTACAGATGGGCGTTCGTGCATGGGTGAAAAATGAAGATTACTGGCCGACCCGTTGGAAGATGACGGAAGAAATCAAAAATGCACTGGATGAAAGCAAAATTTCGATTCCGTTTCCACAGATGGATGTTACAATCAAAAATCAGTAGGATAATAGCCTTTGTAGCTGGTTGACACAATACTTTCGATGTGCTAATCTTGTAACTGTGAGCGTGTATATTCACATACACAAAAGAACGCTAAGAGGTACAGGAGGAAGTTAGTTATGCAGCAGGGAACAGTTAAGTGGTTTAATGCGAAAAAGGGTTATGGCTTTATCTCAGATGAGGCGGGAAATGATGTATTTGTTCATTTTTCAGCATTAAATATGGACGGATTCAAAGAGTTAAAAGACGGCGAGAAGGTTGAGTTTGAAGTGACAGATGGTGCTAAGGGACCGCAGGCTGTAAATGTAACACGTCTTGCTTAGAATTTTAAAGATTCCATATAATAACTCAAAGACTATCACAATATCGTGATAGTCTTTTTATCTCATAGAAAAATGTTATAAAAAGATGTCCGTTTCTTAGGGATAACAGAAAATATAAAAAGGTTAGAGGTACAAATTCTATGGCAAAATTAAATCTGGCTGCTTATGAAATTGTGGAGGAACGTCCGATTGAAGATATTGCATCCTATGGATATATTCTCCGTCATAAGAAAAGTGGCGCCCGGGTATGTGTGATCGCGAACGATGATGACAACAAGGTATTCTCGATTGGATTTCGCACACCACCTGAGGATGAGACGGGTGTTCCGCATATTATTGAACATACGACGTTATGCGGTTCCGATAAATTTCCGGTAAAAGATCCGTTTATGGAGCTGGCAAAGGGATCGTTGAACACATTTCTGAATGCAATGACGTATCCGGAAAAGACGCTATATCCAATCGCAAGTTATAATGATCAGGATTTCAAAAATCTGATGGATGTATATCTGGATGCGGTTTTTCATCCCAATATTACAAAGTATCAGGAAATTTTTATGCAGGAAGGCTGGCATTATGAGCTGGAGTCAGAGGATGCACCACTGATCATTAACGGAGTTGTGTATAATGAGATGAAGGGCGCATATTCTTCACCGGATGAAGTGTTAGAGACTGCGATTGAAGCTGCGCTTTTCCCGGACAATACGTACAGTAAGAATTCCGGTGGAAATCCGGATCATATTCCAGAACTGACATACGAGGCTTATCTGGATTTTTATCATAAATATTATCATCCATGTAACTCTTATATTTATCTCTATGGAGATATGGATGTGGAGGAACGATTAGATTGGATGGACCGCAACTATTTAAGCCAGTTTGGTCCGGCAGAGATTGATTCTTCGATTGAAAAGCAAAAGCCATTTGATGAGATTCGATATATAGAAACCGAATATCCGATTACCGATGATGATCCGGAAGAAAACAACACGTATCTTTCTTATAACAAGGTGGTGGCAGATGTGCTGGATCGTGAACTGTATCAGGCGTTTTCGGTGCTGGATTACGTGCTTGTTAGTGCACCGGGAGCACCGATAAGACAGGCTCTGATCGATGCAGGAATCGGACAGGATGTGTATGGTTCCTTTGAGGATGGTATGCTGCAGCCATTCTTTTCCATCGTCGCAAAGAATGCAAATGAAGAAGATCAGGAACGTTTCGTAACGATTATAGAAGAAACACTTCAGAAACTTGTAAAGGAGGGTCTGAATCAGGACGCTTTGTTAGCAGGAATCAACAGTACAGAATTCCGTTTTCGTGAAGCGGATTATGGACAGTTCCCAAAGGGGCTTTTGTATGGTCTGCAGTGTATGGAAAGCTGGCTTTTTGATGACAAGAAACCATTTATTCATCTGGAATGCTTAGACACATTACAGTTTTTACGTGAACAGATGAATACCGGTTATTTTGAAAAACTGATCCAGAAATATCTGCTAGATAATACACATGGTGCAGTAGTTACCGTTGTGCCGAAAAAGGGCTTGAACAAAGTACGTGAAGACGCATTGGCTGAAAAACTCGCGGCATACAAAGCAACCTTATCGCCGGAAGAAATCAAAAAACTTGTTGAGCAGACGCACCATCTTCACCAGTATCAGGAAGAACCGTCCGCAGATGAAGATCTTCGCAAGATTCCTATGCTTGGACGTAAAGATATGCGTAAGGAAGCGATGCTGTTTCACAATGAAGAAATGAAGGCAGGAAACATTCCTGTGGTTATGCATGAAATCGCAACCAATGGTATCGACTATATGACACTGATGTTTGAATGTGGGGATATTCCACAGGAAGACATTCCATATCTTGGACTTTTGAAGTCCGTATTGGGATATGTCAATACTTCGAATTATGAATATGCGGATCTGGCAAATGCCATCAACATTTACACAGGTGGAATTTCCAGTGGAATCAGTGTATATCCGGATTTACAGAAGACGGGCAGTGTTTGTGTGAAATATGAAGTGCGGATCAAAGTGCTGGAGAATAATTTAAAGGATGCCATGGCATTAGTGGATGAGATTCTTACAACGTCGGATCTAGAAGATACTAAGCGGCTTGGAGAAATCATTGCACAGGTGAAATCCAGACTGCAGGTAAATCTCAGCAGCAGTGGAAATGTGGTTGCAGCAATGCGTGCTCTGTCATATCAGTCGCGCTATGCTTTTTATCAGGATGCCACACTTGGCATTGCGTATTATCAGCTGATCCAGAAGCTGGATGAACAGATGAAGACGGATCCGAAACAGGTTGTGGATAAGATGAAGACACTGGTTGCAAAAGTGTTTGTACAGAACAGACTTCTGGTCAGCTTTACCGGAACGAAAGCTGCATATGAAAAAGCGCAGCCGCTTTTCGTGCAATATTTTGGAAGACTGCCGGAAGGAACCAAAGCAGGCGATATGGCAGTCATTGAGCTTTCCAAGAAAAACGAAGGATTTATGGATGCATCCCAGATTCAGTACGTAGCCCGCGGTGGAAACTTTAAAAATCATGGATATACGTACAGTGGAACATTAAAGATCTTAAAAATGATCTTGAGTTATGAGTATCTGTGGATTAATATTCGCGTAAAGGGTGGTGCTTATGGATGTATGAGTTCGTTCCTGCGTACCGGAGAGAGTTATTTCGTATCCTACCGTGATCCGAACCTTGGCAAGACAAACGAAATCTATGAAAAGATTCCGGAGTTTGTCAAGAATTTTGATCCGGATGAGCGCGATATGACAAAATACATCATCGGTACATTTGGAAGTCTTGATACACCAATGAATCCGGAAGCAAAAGGAAGCCGTTCGATGTCTGCATATCTTCAGCATATTACGTACGAGGATATTCAAAAAGAAAGAGATGATATTTTAAATGCTACACCGGAAGATATTCGAAAGCTTGCAGATGTGATTGCAGCAATTTTAGAGGATGACTGTTTCTGCGTTGTCGGAAATGAAAATGCCATCCGTGCAGAAAGCGGGCTTTTTATGAGTATTAAGAACTTATAGTTCAGTAAAAAGGAGAACAAATGACAGAAAATTTTAAATCAGGATTTGTTACTATAATCGGAAGACCAAATGTTGGAAAGTCAACATTGATGAATCGCATGATTGGACAGAAAATTGCCATTACATCAAACAAACCGCAGACGACAAGGAATCGGATTCAGACGGTTTACACGGACATGGACAGAGGCCAGATCATTTTTCTTGATACCCCGGGTATCCACAAAGCAAAAAACAAATTAGGGGAATATATGGTCAATGTGGCTGAAAAGACGCTCAATGAAGTGGATGTTGTTTTATGGCTGGTGGAGCCGAGTAATTTTATCGGGGCAGGGGAGCAACACATTGCTGAACAGCTGAAAAAAGTGAAGACACCGGTCATTTTGATTATCAACAAAATGGATATGGTAGAAAAAGATAAAGTGCTTGAATTTATTGACACTTATCGCAAGATTTATGACTTTGCGGAAATCATCCCGACATCCGCACTGCGAGGACAGAACATTGATGATGTGATTGATTCTATTTTTAAGTATCTTCCGTATGGACCACAGTTTTATGATGAGGATACAATCACTGATCAGCCGGAGCGCGCAATTTGTGCAGAAATCATTCGTGAAAAAGCACTTCATGCGTTGAATGACGAAGTGCCACATGGAATCGCAGTTGCAATTGACCAGATGAAAACACGAAAGGGCGGCATGGTCGATATTGATGCTACTATCGTGTGCGAACGTGATTCACATAAAGGTATCATCATAGGCAAGCAGGGGTCCATGCTCAAAAAAATTGGTACGAATGCCCGCTATGAGATGGAACGTCTTCTAGATACCAAAGTCAATCTGAAACTCTGGGTAAAAGTAAAGAAAGATTGGCGTGACAGTGATTTCCTGATTAAGAATTTCGGTTATCGCGAGGAAGAATAGAGAATAAATTTACCAATATTTTTCGGGGATAGTTTTGTGGACATTGCAGATTCTAATTTTGTAGAATGTGGATAATACCACCGGAGTGAAGGAGGAAGCTGCAATGGAGAAAACCTGGGAAACATTTTGGACATCAGGAAAAGTTACCGATTATCTTGGATACCGCAATGCGGTGGAAGCAGATGATCAGACAAGGCAAAGGGTACAGGACAACAATGGGACAGTCTGTGACGGTGATGGGCATGGTTTTGACGGCCATGCCTATCAGTGAATATGACAAAAGAATAACGATACTGACCAAAGAACGTGGAAAAATCACTGCTTTTGCAAGAGGCGCACGCAGGCCGGGAAGCCAGCTGCTCGCGGCCACGAGTCCTTTTGCATTTGGTGAATTTGAAGTATTTGAGGGGCGTAGTTCCTACAATCTGATCAGGGCAAACATCCAGAATTATTTCCGGGAGCTGGTCACGGATCTGGATGCCACATCGCTTGGCTTTTATTTTATGGAATTTGCAGAATATTTCTGTCAGGAAAACAATGATGAGCGGCTGATGCTCAAACTTTTATATCAGTCCCTACGGGCATTGGAAAGCCCGCATATTCCAAAGAAACTGGTTAAAGTTGTTTTTGAGTTGAAAGCAATTACGATCAACGGAGAGGGACCGGAGGTATTTTCCTGTATGAAATGTCATGATAAAGAAAACCTGCAGTTCTTTTCCGTGCAAAGGGGTGGCATGTTCTGCAGCAAATGTGTTGACAAAGTCCCGGCGATGCATGTGCTTGACTCCACGCGTTATACAATGCAGTATGTAGTTTCTACACCGGTGGAAAAACTGTATTCTTTTACTGTCTCACAGGAGGTACTTGAGGAACTGAAGACGATCATGCAGGCGTATATGGCACATTATGTCCACCATGAGTTTAAGTCCTTACAGATTTTCAGTTGAAATAAAAAATCGAAAAGTGTATAATATCATGGATTGTAAATTCGAGGAGGATACGTGTGAAATGAAGAAATTTGCAGCGATTGCAATGGTGCTTATCATGTGCGTGGGTTTACTTACTGGGTGTGGTACTTCTTATGCAGCAGATGAAAGCACGGTTTTTGTGCTTAAGAATGGACAAATTGTTTCCACAGATGTAGAAGATTTTAACGAAGATACATATGATTTGGATGGACTGAAGACGTATGTCAATGACGCCATAGATGCTTATAATAAGGAGAATGGAAAAGATACCGTTTCTCTTAAGAAACTGTCAGCAAAAGACAATAAGGCAATACTTACACTGGCGTATGATTCCGCGACGGATTATCAGAAATTTAACGATATTACGCTTTTTTCAGGGAGTGTGGCTGAGGCGCTGGCAGCCGGATATTCTTTTGATACAGATTTTGCATCGGTGTCAGACAAGGAAATTAAGGCATGTGACAAAAATGAGTTTTTGAATGATGCAAGCTACAAAGTTGTTGTGATTCAGGCGAACACAAATGTAAGCGTAAAAGGCACGATTGCATATGTGTCAGTGCAGAACACCAATTATATTGACAGCAAGACAATTGCAATCCGTGAAGGTACTTCGATTTTTAGCAATGAAAAAGTAAACAACACGCAAGCAGCTGAAACGCAGAAAGGCACAGAGGCTGTAGCAGAGACGGAGAGCACCGAGCAGGCAGTATCGGAAGATGATTTGCTGAATGCAACAACAGAAGAGACGGAAAAAGTTTTCGATTTCAGTGAAGATGCATCAGAAAATAAGACAGACAGTGAGTTCAGTCAGGTATACACATATATCATTTACAAATAAGTTAATAAAACAAATAAAAATATAGAAATGTGAGGGTTACATAATGGAAAAAACAATGGACAAAATCGTACAGGTCGCTAAAGCAAGAGGATTTGTATATCCGGGATCTGAGATCTACGGTGGTCTGGCAAACACATGGGATTATGGAAATCTCGGTGTGGAATTGAAGAACAATGTAAAACGTGCATGGTGGCAGAAATTTATTCAGGAGAATCCATATAATGTTGGTGTGGACTGTGCAATCCTGATGAATCCACAGACATGGGTGGCATCTGGACATCTTGGTGGATTTTCTGATCCTCTGATGGATTGTAAAGAGTGTCATGAGCGTTTCCGTGCAGATAAATTAATCGAGGATTTCGCACAGGAACACAACATGGAATTGGATGGTTCCGTAGATGGATGGACAAATGAGCAGATGGTTGACTTTATCGAGAGCAACAATGTGCCATGTCCTACATGTGGAAAGCATAATTTTACCGACATCCGTCAGTTCAACCTGATGTTTAAGACATTCCAGGGTGTTACAGAAGATGCAAAGAATACCGTATATCTTCGTCCGGAGACTGCACAGGGTATTTTCGTAAACTTCAAGAATGTACAGAGAACATCCAGAAAGAAGATTCCATTCGGAATCGGACAGATCGGTAAATCATTCCGTAACGAGATCACTCCGGGTAACTTCACATTCCGTACAAGAGAGTTTGAGCAGATGGAGTTGGAATTCTTCTGTGAGCCTGGCACAGATATGGAGTGGTTCCAGTACTGGAGAGCATTCTGTCGTGACTGGTTACTTTCCCTTGGAATCAAGGAAGATGAGATGAGACTTCGTGATCATTCACCGGAAGAACTTTGTTTCTACTCAAAGGGAACAACCGATATCGAGTTCTTATTCCCATTCGGCTGGGGCGAACTCTGGGGTATTGCAGACCGTACTGATTATGACCTGACACAGCATCAGAATGTATCCGGACAGGATATGACATACTTTGATGATACCAAGGGCGAGAAATATGTACCATATGTTATTGAGCCGTCACTTGGTGCGGATCGTGTGGTACTTGCATTCTTATGTGCTGCATACGATGAGGAAAATATTGGAACAGAGGAAAAACCGGATATAAGAACCGTATTCCATTTCCACCCGGCACTTGCACCAGTCAAGATCGGTGTACTTCCATTATCCAAGAAGTTAAATGAGGGCGCAGAGAAAGTATATACACAGCTTGCAAAGAAATACAATTGTGAGTTTGATGACAGAGGAACTATCGGAAAGCGTTATCGCCGTCAGGATGAAATCGGTACCCCGTTCTGCATTACCTATGACTTTGATTCCGAAGAGGATGGTGCAGTTACGGTACGTGATCGTGACACCATGCAGCAGGAAAGAATTAAAATCGACGAGCTTGATGCATATTTTGCGAAAAAGTTTGAATTCTAAAACGACAAAATACTTGCGAAATGCAAATTCTGTGTTACAATAAATATGTGCGCAAAAAAATAGCGTAAACAGATAGAATACGAAAAGCACTCAGGTGCTTTTCGTTCTAAACAATAAAAGATATATAGGAGGAATTGTCAAATGGCAAACAAGTGGGTATATACCTTCAAAGAGGGTAACATGACCATGCGTAATCTTCTCGGTGGAAAAGGTGCAAACCTTGCAGAGATGACTGAAATCGGTCTTCCAGTACCACAGGGATTCACCATCACAACTGAGGCATGTACTCAGTACTATGAGGATGGACGTAAAATCAATGATGAAATTATGGCTCAGGCTATGGAAGGTGTAGCTTGGATGGAAAAAGAGAACGGCAAGAAGTTCGGTGATCTTAAGAATCCTCTTCTTGTATCTGTACGTTCCGGAGCACGTGCTTCTATGCCTGGTATGATGGATACAATCCTTAACCTTGGTCTGAATGATGATGTAGTAGCAGCTATGATCGCTGGTAACCCGGATCCAAAGTTTGAGAGATTCGTATACGATTCATATCGTCGTTTCATTCAGATGTTCTCTGACGTTGTAATGGAAGTTGGTAAGAAATACTTCGAGCAGCTCATCGACAAGATGAAAGCGGACAGAGGTGTTAAGTTTGACGTTGACCTTACAGCAGCAGACTTAAAGGAATTAGCAGAGCAGTTCAAGGCTGAGTACAAGAATCAGTTAGGAACAGAGTTCCCTTCCGATCCAGTAGAGCAGTTAAAGCTTGCAATCGAGGCTGTATTCCGTTCATGGGACAACCCACGTGCTAACGTATATAGAAGAGACAACGATATCCCATATTCTTGGGGAACCGCTGTTAACGTAATGCCAATGGTATTCGGTAACTTAAATGATCAGTCCGGTACAGGTGTTGCCTTCACTCGTGATCCTGCAACTGGTGAGAACAAGCTTATGGGTGAGTTCCTGATCAATGCACAGGGTGAGGACGTAGTTGCCGGTGTTCGTACTCCAATGCCAATCGCTCAGATGGAGCAGGAGTTCCCAGAGGCATATGCTGAGTTCCTTAAGGTTTGTGAGACTCTTGAGAACCATTATCATGATATGCAGGATATGGAGTTTACGGTTGAGAACAAGAAGTTATACATGCTTCAGTGCCGTAACGGTAAGAGAACAGCTCCGGCTGCATTAAAGATCGCTTGCGATTTAGTAGACGAGGGACATAAGACTCCGGAAGAGGCAGTTGCTATGATCGATCCTCGTAACCTTGATACATTATTACATCCACAGTTCGATGCTGCTGCACTTAAAGCTGCAACTCCACTTGGAAAGGGTCTTGGAGCATCTCCAGGAGCAGCTTGTGGTAAGGTTGTATTTACAGCTGACGATGCTGAAAGCTGGGCTGAAAGAGGAGAGAAGGTCGTTCTTGTACGTCTTGAGACATCTCCGGAAGATATCACAGGTATGAAGGCTGCTCAGGGTATCCTTACAGTACGTGGTGGTATGACATCTCACGCAGCCGTAGTTGCTCGTGGTATGGGTACCTGCTGTGTATCTGGTTGTGGCGACATCACTATGGACGAGGAGAACAAGAAGTTTACACTCGCTGGACAGACATTTACAGAGGGATCTGAGATCTCTATCGATGGTACAACTGGTAATATTTACGCTGGACTGATCCCAACAGTTGATGCTTCTATCGCTGGTGAGTTTGGACGTGTTATGGCCTGGGCTGATGAGTTCAGAACCCTTAAGGTTCGTACAAACGCTGATACCCCGGCTGATGCTAAGAAGGCTCGTGAGCTCGGTGCAGAAGGTATCGGACTTTGCCGTACAGAGCATATGTTCTTCGATCCAGAGAGAATCGCTGCTTTCCGTGAGATGATCTGCTCTGATACAGAGGAAGAGAGAGAAGTTGCTCTTGACAAGATTCTTCCATATCAGCAGTCTGACTTCAAGGCTCTCTATGAGGCTCTTGAGGGATGCCCAGTAACTATCCGTTTCCTGGATCCACCTCTTCATGAGTTCGTTCCTACAGAGGACGCTGACATTGAGAAGCTTGCTAAGGCTAAGAATAAATCAGTAGAAGAGATCAAGGCTATCTGTGCATCACTTCATGAGTTCAACCCAATGATGGGACACAGAGGATGCCGTCTTGCTGTTACTTATCCTTCAATTGCTAAGATGCAGACAAAGGCTGTTATCCGTGCAGCGATTGAAGTACAGAAGGAGCATGCAGATTGGACAGTTAAGCCAGAGATCATGATTCCACTTGTATGTGAAGTTAAGGAGCTTAAGTATGTTAAGAATATCGTAGTAGAGACCGCTGATGCTGAGATCGCTGCTGCCGGTGTAAACCTTGAGTACGAGGTTGGTACAATGATCGAGATCCCTCGTGCAGCTCTTACTGCTGATGAGATCGCTACAGAGGCTGACTTCTTCTGCTTCGGTACAAACGATTTAACACAGATGACATTCGGATTCTCTCGTGATGATGCAGGTAAGTTCTTAAATGCTTACTATGATAAGAAAATCTTCGAGAGCGATCCATTCGCTAAGCTTGACCAGACAGGTGTTGGTAAGTTAATGGAGACAGCTATCAAACTTGGTAAGCCGGTTAATCCTAAGCTTCACGTTGGTATCTGTGGTGAGCATGGTGGAGATCCTTCATCTGTTGAGTTCTGCCACAAGATTGGTCTGGATTACGTTTCATGTTCTCCATTCCGTGTACCGATCGCTCGTCTTGCAGCAGCACAGGCTGCTATCGCCTCAAAATAGTGAACGGTTGTTCGAATATATGAGCGTGAAAGGCTAAGAAATAGCTTTAAATTTAGTTTTTAACGACCTTTAGAGGGGTGTCTTTTTAGACACCTCTCTTTTGCATATAAGATAAATTACAATCCGTCAATTTTGCATAGATAAAGTATTAAGTGAGAAAATCAATAGCGATACTGCTGTTACAAACAAAGGGTATATTATTTTCTTTACTCGATGTCATATGATTCTAAAGAGGTTCGTCAAAGACTTGCTCAGTTACATAACAATTTTGTGAGTAAGGACTTAAGCGAAGGAATTCGCAGCCAGGTATTTTTTGCCACTTTCGTACAGAAAGTCGAAACCCAGATAAAATCTGCAGTTTCTTATATGGCAAATGCGACTTATGAATTACCGTATGAAGGGGCAAAAGAGATGCTGCTACCATGTCGTTTTGTGTTATACTGTTTTATATTATTATTTAGCAGGAGGTATTATATATGTACAATTTTACATTCAACATTCCAACAAAAATTCATTTCGGAAAGGATACAATTTCGAGCTTATCAGAGCTTAAGGCATATGGCAGTAAAGTGCTTTTAGTGTACGGAGGCGGTTCTATAAAGAAAAACGGTCTGTACGATACCGCAATGAAGATCCTTAAGGACGCGGGACTGACCGTGTTTGAGCTTAGCGGAGTGGAGCCAAACCCAAAGATTGAGACAGTCAGAAAGGGTGTTGAAATCTGTAAAAATGAGGGTATCGACATGGTACTTGCAATCGGAGGCGGCAGTACAATCGATTGCTCAAAGGTTGTTGCAGCAGGTACAAGGTATGACGGTGATGTATGGGATCTGGTGCTTGATGGATCAAAGGTCAAGGCGGCACTTCCGATATTTGATGTGCTTACTCTTTCCGCAACCGGAACAGAGATGGATCCTTTTGCTGTTATCTCTGATATGTCTAAAAATGAAAAGTGGGGAACAGGATCGCCGTATATGGTACCAACTATGTCGATATTAAATCCTGAATATACGTTTTCTGTATCAAAAAAACAGACCGCAGCGGGAACAGCGGACATGATGAGCCACACAATGGAGAATTATTTCTCTATGGAGAATGCAGACTGCCAGAAATTTATGGCGGAGGGATTGTTACGTACAATGATTAAAAATGGACCGGTTGCCCTCGCACAGCCTGACAACTACGATGCCAGAGCCAACCTGATGTGGGCAGGCACACATGCAATCAACGGCGTTGTGGGCGATGGCTGTTCACCGGCATGGTGCGTACATCCTATGGAGCATGAGCTGAGTGCTTTCTACGATATTACCCACGGAGAGGGACTTGCAATACTCACACCGGCGTGGATGGAACATATACTAAATGACGACACACTTCCGATGTTTGTGGAGTTCGCAAAAAATGTCTGGGGACTTTCCGGTGATGATGATTATGCACTTGCACACGCAGGCATTGATGCGTTGAAGAAATTCTTCTTTGAGACAATGGGCATTCCTGCAAATCTAAGAGCAGTAGGAATCACAGACGACAGGAACTTTGAGGTGATGGCTAAGAAGGCATGCGATGGTTCAAAGGGATCGTTTGTACCGCTTAGCAAGGATGATATTGTGGAGATTTACAGAGCGGCATTCTAATAAATCGTTCCTGCATTCGGTTCTCTGGAATTCAAAGGATATTGCAGACAACTTACGTTCATAGCTTCCACACGTTCCGGGTCCTCCGGTCAGATCTGCGAAGCAGGGAACGTCTTCCCCGGATACTTGATACCGGATCTGCCCTACTCATTCTCATGCGCCCGGTTTCTCACATTCCATAAACCTGGAATTGCCAGTTCGACATTCAGATGGGGATGAAAACTCCAAAATAAAAAGTATCTGATTATCAGAAAAAAGTCGCTCAGACTGTACAAATGCGAAAACAGTTCATGCAATAAAGAATTTATGCATAAAAGTAGAAAAAGTAAAAAATATCGTGGATATAGTGCTAGAATTGTTGAAAAAAGTAAGTTAAAATACAGGAAAACAACAAGTGTAAAGGGGAAATTTTATGGAATATTCAGCAATTTTTCATGATATGGATAAAAGGTTTAGCTATGCGGTTGATAAGGATTTATTCGTGATACGCGTGCAGGTAAAAAAGGATGATATGAAGGAGGTAATCCTTCACTATGAGGACAAGTATATACCTATGGAGCGTAAGGATACCAGAAAGACAGTTCCGATGAAGAAGGTTGCTGTCTCACAGTTTCATGATTATTATGAAGCACAGATAAAGATGCATTTGATCTGTCTGCGTTACTTTTTCGAATTTACGGACACGCAGGGAGAAAAGGTATATTATGGAAATTATGAGTTTGATAAGGAATGCATTACAAACAGGGACAGAATGTTTGACTGTCCGCAGAACCTCCGGGAGGAAGAGATGTTTGAGGTGCCGGAGTGGGCAGCAAACAAGGTCGTGTATCAGATTTTCCCATCCCGTTTTGCAGCAACGGAGCCGGTAGACAAAGAACTGTGGTATAAAGCACCGATTACGCCTATGGATGATCTGCATGGAAATCTCAGGGGAATCATCGAACATATGGATGATATTCAGAATCTGGGAATCGATGTGCTGTATATGACACCTATCTTTCAATCAGATTCGTGCCATAAGTATGATACCACGGATTACTACCAGATAGACCCGTCTTTTGGAACAACAGAGGATCTCAAAGAGCTGGTACAAAAAGCGCATGAGCGTGGTATGAAGGTAGTCCTGGATGCGGTATACAATCATACGGGAAGAGAATTTTTTGCGTTTGCGGATATCCTGGAAAATGGTGAAAAATCCAAATACCGGGACTGGTATTTTATTGATGGATTCCCACTTAAAAGCGAATGGGGAGAAATTCCAAACTTCAAATGTTTTGGTTATTATGGTGGAATGCCAAAGTTAAACCTGAAAAATCCTGAAGTTGAAAAATACATTACGGATGTTGCATGCTACTGGATTAAGGAATGCGATATTGACGGATGGAGACTGGATGTAGGAGACGAAATCAGCCATTTCTTCTGGAAGAATTTCAGAAAGGCAGTAAAGGCAGTAAAGAAAGATATGCTGATCATTGGGGAAATCTGGCATTATGCAGGAGATTTTTTGGAGGGGGATGAATGGGATACAGTCATGAATTATCCATTTTACCTGAACCTGATCGATCTGCTTGCAGACGAAAAGATTACGGTCAGCCAATTCGTACAAAATCTTGGATATTTGAAGGGACGCTTAAACAAAAACTGCTATCCCCTTATGTGGAATCTGATCGACAGCCATGATACCGCAAGATTTTTACATCTGTGTAACGACAATAAGAAAAAGCAGCATCTGGCAGCCGCTTTTCAGTTGTTACTGCCGGGAATGCCGATGATTTATTATGGAGATGAGTATGCGATGCCGGGAGCAAACGATCCGGACTGCAGACGGGGCATGTACTGGGATGAAGAATACCAGGACAAAGAGATGTATGAATGGTACAAGCGGCTGATTCAGGTCCGGAAAAGCCATGCATGCATTGTAGAAGGCGAACTGGCTGGGAGCGTCACAGAAGATGAGGAAGGGACAGTTGTCCTGATCAAAAAAAATGGCGAAGAGACTATTGCCATGATTTTTAACTGCAGCAGCAGTGCAAAAAAATTTAATGAGTACACGCAGAAGTACAATCTGCTTACCGAAAACACCTTTGATGGAAATGTAGAGGGGTTTGATGCTGCGGTAATCGTGCTTTAAGAAGCCTTACGGCAGATGGTTTCCCGGGAGTTTGTCTGTGGGAAGAAGAGGAAAAGCACCAGTATTTCTGGTAATGTAAAGTACGGAGGATGATATGACGGATGTAAAAAAGAAGGATGGAAAACGGTTTGGGGCAATCGTACTTAGCCTGATATTATTGCTTTCCCTAGTGTTTCCATATCCTGTGATGGCAGACCAGACAACGGCAGCTTCCGTTTATGCCATTCACAAGACAGGTGATGATAAGGAAAATTTTGTGATTGTTATCATGGGTGAGGGCTATACCTGGGAACAACAGGAACAATTTTTGAAGGATGCAACGGCAAAAGCACAGGGGCTGCTTAAGTGGTCCCCTTATAAAGAGTATTCCGACAGGATCAATATTTATGCAGTACAGACGGTATCCAATGAAACCGGTGTGGGCGTGATAAAGGGGGAGTCGAACCCGGACACATATTTTCATGTGCAGGCATTCGGAAAATCCTGCTATTTTGCAAAGGACGGGGTAGATAAAGCCAAGGCACTGAGGGCAGAGCTGGAGAGCAGATATCTGGATACCGGCGCAGCCGTTGGAACCATCCATATCATTTGTAATACGACTGCGAATATTGGTTCTTCTTCCAATGCACTCTTTTCTTTTTCGACAAATTCGGATGAGAATGAGCAGGGGGATGTCATGACCCATGAAATTTCCCACAGCATCGGAGAATTAGGCGATGAATATGATAAAAAGATGCAGGGAGAAAATATTTCCGACACATCGGATAAGGATAAGATTAAGTGGCATAAGATGCTTGGGTTCCGTGGAATCGGAATAACGGCAGCAGGAACAGAAACGGTATTTGCACCGAGCCGCGTCTGCATGATGCGGGATCTTGGGAATCCTTTCTGTGAAGTGTGTAAAATGGAACTGGCGCGGAGATTAAATAACCGTGATTATGTCAGCAGGCAGGCATCTGTTTATGTGTGCGATCCTGAAATTACAATTCCGCATAGCAGGACAGGAACACTTGACAGGGATAGTGACCAATACCGGATCAATGAGAAAAATATCACAAAAGCAAATGGAAAGGATCTGGAATTCCGTACAGTCGTACAAAATATAGTGGATGCCAAACAGCATTTGAAGATTACTTTCCGCATTATTGGAGCAGACCATACAGTCAAATATGAAAAAGAAGAAACATATACTGTTCCGCCACACAGTAACTGGTATGATCCGGATGCTGCCAGAGAGTCCCTTTTTGTCACACTTCCTGCGGTAACTGGTCTGGTTTCCGGGGACAGACTGGAAGGAAAGATCATAGATGAGGACACTGGAAAAATTCTGGCTGACAATCAGACGGCAGGACAGGCGTGGAGTACCGTAACCATTCGTTATATGCTGCAAAACGAAGACGGAACCGAAACAACAGTGCCTGATACGGCGCCCGCGACAGTATATGTACCAAAGAATTCTGCGTATACGTTAAGAAGTCCGGATTTATATGGATATACATGTGTAGGAAACAGTGCAAATCAGGGAGAAATAAACATCACAGAGGATCGCCAGGAGATCACTTATTATTACCGGAAAAACAGTGAGATGCCGGAAATACAAACCGTACCTGTCCGCGTAACTTATGATGGAAAACCCCATACATTTGATATCAAACAGGAAGATGGTGTACAAATCAGTTACAGTTTGACAGAAAACGGATCGTATACACAAACGGAGATGCCGTTTTACACAGAAGCAGGCCAGTATAAGATTTATTTTAAAGCGGAAAAGGCATCTTTTATTCCAACATACGGGGAGGCTGTCCTGGAAATCGAAAAGGCTTCCACCAGCATGCAGCTGACTGCAAAAAACGATACGGTCAAAGGTGCGGGGACAGTAGAATTACAGCTTTGCAGACAGGGGATTCCGGAAGATGCCGGGATAAAAGTAACCTGTGATGTTTCCGGGATCACATTAGAAGAAAAGGGAACGGATCACTGGATGGCAACGCTTCCGAATGAAACGAAAACATATACGTTCACCGCATGTTATAATGGGAATGGCAACTATACAGGAAGTAAGGCAGATTGTCAGGTCCGTGTAACGGCAGATCATCCCCAGACCGGGGGCGGTTCTGGTGGAAGTTCCGGAGGCAGCTCCGGTGGAGGTTCCGGAGAAAATGCCGGTGGAAGCACGGACGGATCATCTGGCAATGTTTCACCGGATTCCGGCACATTACCGGCACCGGATCATGTAAAAGAAGAACCGGGGAATGTGACACCTCCACCCGCAGCAGATACGTCCGTTTCTGTTAAGGATATTAATGTCAAAGCAAACTCTGCAGTTAAAAATAATACGGTCAAAGTGAAGAATATTGCAGCAGTTTTGAAAAAAGAAATTACAAAGGCAGAAAAAGAACAGGGTGGCAGGATAAATGACCTGTCTGTTGAAATAACTTTTGATACAGGAAAAGCTAAAAACTGGAAGAATCTGCATCTTGAAATGGATAAGCAGGCGGTAAATTTACTTGTCAAAAAGAATGTAAAAGAATTGAAGGTCAATGGTGGCAATGTAAATCTTACCTTTGATTCGAAGGCATTAAAAGAATTAAAGAAAGAGATGAATACAGCTGTGGTTATCAAAATGAAACAGGCTGACAAGAAAAATCTTTCTGCTAGGGCAGGGAAAATTATTGGAAAACGTCCGGTTTATGATTTTTCTGTCACAGGAATAAAGAAAAAGCAGTCGTCTGTCTTGAAAAAGGGACGGATCAGGGTCGCTGTTTCCTATAATGCTTCGAAAAAGGAAAAAGACAAAAAGATTTTTGCATATAAAATTGATAAATACGGTGCAGCAGTTAAGATACCGGGATCTTATTATGATTCCGATACAAAGACCGTTAACTTTGTAAGCCGTGGGTTTTTCACAGTTGCAGTAGGCTGTGAAAAGTGATAAAACATAAAAAATCATCGTTCACGTTAAAAAAACTGTAATTCATGTCGAAAAAGACAAAAACCGGTTTTCATTTGGTATAATGACAGAGCTCATTTTAGTAAAAATGAGTTCATACCGTGAATGATGGAGGGGATAACAATCATCGTTTTAGAAGAAATATTAATGGCAAACGGATTGACCGTGTTAATGATGTGGTTCCTTTTGTTTTGCAGACGAAAGAACAGAGAGAGCCTTCATGTGGGAGATAAAATATATGATGGAATAGCAATCGTAAATTTAGTGGGTGCATTGTCTGAAACCATTGCTTTTCTCGTAGATGGAAAACAGTTTACTGGCAGCCGGCAGATTAATTATATCTCTAACAGCATATGCTTTATAGGGACAGTCAGTATGGGTATGCTTTGGTGTATGTACGTGGAATTGCGTATCTATCGAAATTATAAAAGAATGGTTCAAAAAGCAGGAGTGGAGATATTTCCCTGGCTGGTAGAAGTAATTATGGTTTTATGTAATCTGTTTGGAACAGGGATTATGTTTAAAATATCCGGGGAGAATGTATACCAGAGAACTGCCGGTGTGCTGGTGGGATATATTTCGCTTGTCATATATTTTGCTTACAGTATCTATCTAGTGTATCATTCCAAAAAACAAGGGGTTAACCTGAATTTTTTCCCAGTGATCTATTTCGTTGGTCCTTGTTTTGCAGGTGTAGTTCTCCAGTTCCTTTTTTATGGAATTACATCATCATGGGTGCTGGTTGCGGTCGCATTGATATTTGTGCAGATGCAGTCATACGCAGAGAGTTTGTATATGGATGAGCTTTCCGGATTATACAACCGGAGATATTTTAATGCGGTGCTTGCGGAGAAGAAAATTGCAAGCCATAAATCCTTATATGGAATCATGATGGATGTAAACGATTTCAAGTGTATTAATGACAATTTAGGTCATAGTACGGGCGATAAGGCTATTTGTACGTTGGGAAATATACTCATCAGATCCATACCGGATGCTGGTATGGCAATCCGGTATGCGGGAGATGAGTTTATTGTGCTGCTGTCAGGTGTTGATACGGAGTGTGTCTTAGCGACAATGGAGGAGATTAACCATAATCTGTCCCAGTTTAATGAATCCGGGATAGAACCGTTTCGTTTAAGTGTTTCCATGGGATACACGGAATTTGGGACAGAAGATGATGCAGAAACTTTTTTAATGCATATGGATGAGAAAATGTATGAGGAAAAACGGAAATATCATATGCGAAAGAAATCAGCCGGTTTGGAAAATAAAGTATAGAAGCATTACGCTCCTGTCATTTGTCTGATAACTGTTGCAATGGTATCGGAAAAGAAAATATTATAATCATCAAACGAGTAGCAGACTGGTGTAAATCTGGTTTTGCTGCTCGTTTTTATATTTATGGTTATAGGCAGGGATGCTCCAGATTTCAATGCAGTAAATAACAGTGTCATAGTTGTTATTGTTCTGATTGCAGCAGTGGTAGTTGTTGCGGCAGGAGTTGTTATTGTTGTAATGAAAAAGAAAAAAGTAAATAAATAAAACAGAGGATACGGTTAAAAAATATTTAAAAGAATTTTAATAAGAAAATCAAATATTGCGTGTTATAATGAGCCTGTCAGAATGTATGAAAATGATGGAAGGCGAGGATAAGTGTATGAGAACTTATGGACGAATCTTGAAAAATATAGCCGCAGTCGCAACCTTGCTTGCGCTGCTATCATTATTACTGCCTTTTTGCAGGATCCCGGCAGATGGACAAAATCTGGTATTGTCCGGTATGGATGTGATCAAAGCGGGCACAAGAGCAGGATATACTTATTTTACGACTGGGAGCATTCCGGATACCTTTGTCTTAAAGACGCCAGTTACGGTAGGAATATTAAAAAGCGCACTTTCTTATGTGCAGGGGGCAGGGATGACACGGATACTGTTAGTTTGTGCTGTGGCAGTATTGCTTCTGGTATTGCTTGCGTTTTTTTCCATGTGTATGCTGTTATTGGCAGAAGGAAAGAAAACAATGGTATTTCCAACGTTGTTTACCGCGGTAATTGTGTTGCAGATTGCGGTTGTTTTTGTCGTATTTCCGGCACTGAAACTGTTTTTACTGAAGGGCGTGTATTTGTTTGCAATATTGGTTGTCATTGCTATGGTCTGCATTATGATTGGATGGATCACAGGCGGATACTGCAGACCAAGAACAGAAGAAGGCCGGGAAAGACCAGTGCGTGAAGCAAATGATAAAGAAAACCGCTTCGGGCGAAATGGACGGAAACGGACATTCCGCCGCAGAAAAAAATCCGGAAAGAAGAAAAAGAAATCTTCCCGTAAGAGCCGTGGAAACAAAGACTCCGGAAAGGATAATGTGAAGCAACAGACGGCTGAGGGAGCGAAGTGGATGGAGTGGAAGGACTGCGAGATTTCCTACGATCCGTCCACGCACATGTACCGAATCAATAATACAGGGGAAAACCAGATACTCCTGTTAAAAGATGAGCAGATCGTTGGAATCATAGAGCCGAAAGCCCGTGTCCGCATAGAGCGTCCGGTCATGCTGCAGGTAAAGGAGACAAAAGAAATTCTGCAATTGAAATGAGATAATTGTATAACTTTCTGGAAAATGGTCATACTTTTCCAGAGGTGATGATATTATGAAAAAACAAAAACCAGTTCATGTCGGAATTATTCCGGATGGAAATCGCAGATGGGCGGTAGCGCATGGTCTATCCAAAGCAGATGGATATCGTTATGGATTAGAACCAGGGCTTCGCCTTCTGCAGCAGGCAAAAGTGTATGGAATACAAGAACTCACATATTATGGCTTCACCGTAGACAACTGCAAACGGCCGCATGACCAGTTTGTAGCATTTCAAAAAGCATGCGTGGAAGCGGTACAATTCTTAACAACAGAAGGGGCAGATCTGTTGGTCATCGGTAATACCGAATCGAAATGTTTCCCGGAAGAATTAAAAAAATATACAACACGGACCTCTGTAAATGGTGGAGGAATCAAATTGAATTTTCTCGTGAATTACGGATGGAAGTGGGATTTATCTCATATATTGCAGGATGGACTGCCATATTCTTCGGACATATCAAGAATCGATATGATTGTGAGATGGGGCGGGATGCGGCGTTTATCCGGCTTTCTTCCGATTCAGTCCGTGTATGCAGATTTTTATGTGGAAGATAAGCTGTGGCCGGATTATGAAAATGCAGATTTTCGAAAAGCAATGGCATGGTATGAAAACCAGGATGATACCTTTGGTGGTTAAATTATACAAATGTAGTAATGGAAACTATATAATATAGAAAAAGATACAATAATACATTGACAACGATACAACATTCTTCTATACTTAAAATAGTTTGATAATCAAATAATTGAACGATCAAACAAAAATTCAAGTTGGAGGAAACACATGATTACAGGAAAATATAAATTAAAAGAACTTCGTATTGGGGATAAAATCGCAAAACTTCCAATTATACAAGGCGGTATGGGAGTCGGCGTCAGCCTTAGCGGCCTGGCGGGCGCTGTTGCAAAAGAAGGTGGTGTAGGTGTGATTTCTACCGCACAGATCGGTTATGAGGAAGAAGGATTTGAAAACAATCAGGCAGAGTGCAACTTACGTGCAATCCGCAAACATCTGCAGCGGGCAAAGGAAATTGCCTGTGGAAACGGACTTGTGGGTGTCAATATTATGGTTGCCTTAAAGCACTACAAAGAACACGTAAAAGCAGCTGTCGCGGCAGGGGCAGATGTGATTATCAGCGGGGCAGGACTTCCGATGAATTTACCGGAACTGATCGGTGAAAAATGCAAAACAAAAATCGCACCGATTGTTTCCTCAAAACGTGCGACACAACTGATCTTAAAAATGTGGGCACATCGTTATAACCGGACCGCCGATTTTATTGTAGTAGAGGGACCGAAAGCCGGTGGACATCTTGGCTTTTCACAGGAACAGTTGCAGGATGTACCGGCCATTGATTTTGATGACGAAGTAAAAGAAATCGTTGCATGTAAAAAGGAATACGAACAAAAATTCGATACAGAAATTCCGGTGATCGTTGCCGGTGGAATTTTTGACGAAAACGATATTGCACATGCATTAGACCTTGGCGCAGATGGCGTGCAGATTGCCAGCCGCTTTGTGGCAACCAAAGAATGTGATGCGTCTGAGGCTTATAAGGAAGCATACATAAATGCAACGGAAGAAGATGTGAATATTATCCAGAGTCCGGTTGGAATGCCGGGACGTGCGCTGTACAACAAATTCATTAAAAATATGGAGAAGGCTAGACTGCCTATCTCAAAGTGCTATAATTGTCTGGAGAAATGTAATCCGCAGAAAGTACCGTATTGCATTACCCGGGCACTGATCGATGCAGTCAGAGGGGACGTGGACAATGGACTGGTATTCTGCGGGGCAAACGTGGGAAGGATTCACGAAATGACAACGGTACATCAGCTGATGAAAGATTTGACCCGGTCGTTCGTATAAATTTTTATGTACTATGATTTGACAAAAGGAAAGATTTCCAGATGTCTGGTATATGAAGAAGGCAGTATGCCAAAAGAAGAATGGATAAATTCACATAAGGAGACAAAAGAAAGTGAATACATTGCAGAGACAGTTGTTTGACTTGCAGGATCTGAAATACCGTGAGTTTCATAGCAAACTTATGCCGGGAATTGAAAAAGAAACGATTATCGGAATCCGGACGCCGGTTTTAAGAAATTTTGCAAAAGAGTTCTGGAAAACAGATGAGGCAAAGCTTTTTCTTGCGGAACTTCCGCATCAGTATTATGAAGAAAATAATATACACATGATGCTTATCGCACAAATCAGGGATTATGAGACCTGTATCGCAGAAGTGAACCGGTTCCTTCCTTATATCAATAACTGGGCAACATGTGATCTGCCGCAGCCAAAGTGTTTTGGCGTACATAGAAAAGAATTGTTGAAGGAGGTACATAAGTGGATCGCTTCGAACGAGACCTATACGATTCGCTACGGAATTGGAACGCTGATGCGCTTTTATCTGGACGAGGATTTTGATCCATCCTATGTTGCACTGGTGGCTCAGGTGAGGTCGGAAGAATATTATGTGAATATGATGATCGCATGGTATCTGGCAACTGCACTGGCAAAACAGTGGGAAAGTGTGATCCCTTATCTGGAGCAGCGAAAGCTTCCAGAATGGGTACACAGAAAGACGATTCAGAAGGCAGTAGAAAGTTATCGCATTACGAAGGAGCAGAAAGTTTACCTGAAAAGCCTGCGGTAAAAAGAAAAGGTGGGTGTCAAGAAAAAATACTTGACACCTGCTTTTGCGTGTGTTAAAGTATCCAAGGTGATTGATGTGGAAGAAAAGTTAGAACAAACCTATTTATATGATTTTTATGGCGAATTACTGAACGAGCATCAGCGCCAGATATATGAAGATTTCGTGTTTAATGATCTTTCTCTTGGAGAGATTGCTTCGGAGGAAGGTATCAGCCGGCAGGGTGTGGCGGATATGATCAAACGCTGCAGCAGGAAGCTCTCGGATTATGAGAAGAAGCTTCACCTGGTGGAGAAATTTTTATCAATCAAGCAGGATGTGGAAGAAATCCACTCGCTGACACAGAAGTTCCATGAATCGAAAGACGAAAAGGTTATGGAACATATTGCAACAATATCAAATCAGATCTTAGAGGAGTTGTAGGATGGCATTTGACAGTCTTTCCGAAAAACTGCAAAACGTATTCAAGAATCTGCGCAGCAAAGGTCGTCTGACAGAAGATGATGTAAAGACAGCTTTGAAGGAAGTCAAGATGGCATTGCTTGAAGCCGATGTAAACTTCCGTGTAGTTAAGAAGTTTGTCAAGGATGTGCAGGAACGTGCAATCGGTCAGGATGTTATGAGCGGATTGAATCCGGGACAGATGGTCATCAAGATCGTAAACGAAGAGATGGTCAATCTCATGGGATCTGAGACAACCGAGATTGCATTTCGCCCGGGTAAGGAACTTACTGTAATCATGATGGTTGGTCTTCAGGGTGCAGGTAAGACAACGACCACGGCAAAAATCGCAGGAAAACTGAAAGCAAAAGGCAAGAAAACACTTCTTGCAGCCTGTGATGTATATCGTCCGGCAGCGATTGAACAGTTGCAGATTAATGGAGAAAAGCAGGGCGTGGAAGTATTTTCCATGGGTGACAAGAACAAACCTGCGGATATTGCAAAAGCAGCAGTAGAGCATGCAAAGAAAAATGATTGCAATGTATTGATTATCGATACAGCAGGCCGTCTTCATGTAGATGAAGATATGATGGCTGAGCTGGTTGAGATAAAAGAAGCCGTCAATGTGTTCCAGACGATTCTGGTTGTAGATGCTATGACCGGACAGGATGCAGTGAATGTAGCTTCCACTTTCGATGAAAAGATTGGCATCGATGGTGTTGTACTCACCAAGTTAGATGGTGATACAAGAGGTGGTGCGGCACTTTCTATCCGCGCAGTGACCGGTAAACCAATCCTGTACGCAGGAATGGGTGAGAAACTTTCCGATTTGGAACAGTTTTATCCGGATCGCATGGCTTCCCGTATTCTTGGAATGGGCGATGTGCTTACCATGATTGAGAAAGCACAGGAGAACATTGATGAGGAGAAAGCCAAAGAACTTGAGCAGAAGATGCGCAAGAATGAATTTGACTTCGATATGTATTTAGAGTCGATGAGTCAGATGAAAAAAATGGGTGGTCTTTCCAGTCTGATGGGAATGATGCCGGGACTCGGCGGTGCAGGTAAGATGCCTGATATCGATACGGATGAAGCAGAGAAAAGCATGAAACGTATCGAAGCAATCATTCACTCCATGACACCAAAGGAGAGAACAAATCCAAATCTGTTGAATCCAAGCCGTAAGAACCGTATTGCAAAAGGCGCAGGCGTGGATGTTGCAGAAGTCAACCGACTGGTAAAACAGTTCGAACAGATGAAGAAAATGATGAAACAGATGCCGGGCATGATGGGCGGCAAAGGTAAACGTGGTAAAAGAGGAATGTTCAAAGGACTTCCCTTTTAGATAAAATAATAAAACCTATGAGGAGGTGAAAATAATGGCAGTAAAGATCAGATTAAGAAGAATGGGACAGAAGAAGGCTCCTTTCTATAGAATCGTTGTTGCAGATTCCCGCTCTCCAAGAGATGGAAGATGTATCGAAGAAATCGGAACTTACGATCCAACAAAGGATCCAAGTGAGTATCATGTTGACGCTGAGCTGGCTAAGAAGTGGTTATCAAACGGAGCACAGCCTACAGAGACAGTTAACCGTATCTTCAAGGCAGCAGGTATTGAAAAATAGGAAATAAGGGGTGGATGTAATGAAAGAATTAGTTGAAGTAATTGCAAAATCACTCGTTGATTTTCCAGATGAGGTTGTTGTAACGGAGACCGAAAGCGAGAAAGGCACCATTTTGGAGCTTCGCGTTGCGCAGTCCGATATGGGCAAAGTGATCGGTAAGCAGGGCCGCATTGCGAAAGCAATCCGTTCTGTTGTGAAAGCAGCAGCTTCAAAAGAAGACAAGAAGGTTATTGTTGAGATTATGCAATAATCATCCGGGGAGCATAGAATTTACTATGCTCCTTTTTTAAAATAAATGGGTTCTGAATAGTTACAGTATATAAACGAATAACGGAGATAGTAGATGGAAGAGTTATTACAGGTAGGGGTAATTACAACAACACATGGTGTGCGCGGAGAAGTGAAAGTGTTTCCGACAACCGATGATCCGGCACGCTTTAAGAAATTGAAAGATGTCATCCTTGACAATGGAAAAGTAAAAAAAGATCTTGAAATTGAAAACGTAAAGTTTTTCAAGAATATGGTCATTCTGAAATTCAAGGGTTTGGATAATATAAATGATGTGGAGCGTTTTCGCCAGGCGAAGCTTTTCGTTACGAGAGAGAACGCGGTAGAGTTAGAAGAAGATGAATATTTTATTGCCGATCTCATCGGCATAAATGTCACTTCCGATGAGGGCGAAGAGTTAGGAACCATTAAGGATGTATTGCAGACAGGGGCAAATGATGTGTATGTGATTGCAAAAGAAAATACACCGGATCTGCTTGTGCCGGCAATACATGACTGTGTTCTTGCGGTGGATATAGAGGCACAGACGATGACAGTTCATTTGCTCGAAGGCTTACGGTAGATTGGAGTTTGTATGAATTTTCATATTCTGACGCTTTTTCCGGAGATGGTAATGCAGGGACTGATGACAAGTATTACCGGACGGGCAGTAAAACAAAATAAGATAGGAATTGAAGCGGTCAATATTCGCGATTACACACAAGACAAACATAAGAAAGTAGACGATTATCCGTACGGTGGAGGGGCGGGAATGCTGATGCAGGCACAGCCGGTATATGATGCGTACCGAAGTGTTGCGGATCAGCTTCCGGAGAACGCCAAAAAACGCGTGGTTTATGTGACACCACAGGGAACGCCATTTACGCAGCAGATGGCACAGGACTTCGCCGGGCAGGATGATCTCATTTTGTTGTGCGGACATTATGAGGGAATTGACGAGCGCGTACTTGAAGAAATTGTTACAGATTATGTTTCCATTGGCGATTATGTACTTACAGGTGGAGAACTGGCATCCATGGTCATTGTTGATGCGGTGGCGCGCCTTGTGCCGGATGTGCTGAACAATGGGCAGTCGGCGGAGACAGAATCATTTCATGGAAATCTTTTGGAATATCCACAGTATTCCCGCCCGGAAGTGTGGCATGAAAAGGCAGTGCCGGAAGTGTTGCTTTCCGGGAATCAGAAAAAGATAGAAAGCTGGCGCAGAGAACAGGCTGTCATTCGTACAAGGAAACGCAGACCGGATCTGTATGAAAAATATGATTGTCTGCAGCAGTGCATCCAGATTTTAATGAAGCAAAAGCTTTTGCATATGGACATGATCGAACTGATTCATCGTGGACGCGCACATCTTGTGTATCAGCAGGGGGGCGAAATTCTCTTAAAGGATATGTTGACGGGCATCTATTTTCACACACGGATGATGCCACTTGCAGATCTTAAGGATTGGAAACTCCCGGAATATCTGAAAGAGCATGGGGAATCGATTTCCTGCATGGTGACACATCAGGAGAATATGGTGGATGCAATCCGGACAAAGCTTTGCTTGTCCGTAAGCGAGGAATGCTGGCAGGTTGTTTATACGAAGCGGGAAAAAATGCCGGTGAGAGGGCTGTATGGACCAAACGGTATCCGTAAAGAAGATGGTTTGTGTATCCGTCTGCTGGATGAAACGTCACAGGAGTTTGTAATCGAACACTATGAGACCGGGGATGCTGGTGCATATGTGCGGTCAAGGATTCATAATAAAGCGGTATATGGTGCTTTTTACGGAGAAGAGATTGTAGGGTTTGCCGGACAGCATGAGGAAGGCAGTCTTGGCATGCTTTTTGTATTGCCGGAATACCGCAATCGGCGTGTGGCGGCAGCGCTGGAAACGTATATGGTCAATCTGTCCGTAGAGCGTGGCGAAGTGCCATACGGACATGTGATTACCGGAAATACCGCATCTGAAAAGATGCAGGAAAGTCTCGGATTGTGCAAGGCAAAAGGCAAGGTATACTGGATGAGCAAAAAATCGTGAGATTATGCAAAAAGTGCTTGCTTTTTATAGTGAGTTATGCTAATTTATTAATGTTGTGAATAAATAATGACGGTCCTCTGTCACCAGAGAGGTGTTAGCGAACGTCAAATCAATCAGGAGGTCACAAAATGAACGCAAGTGAAATTATCAAGAACATTGAGGCAGAGCAGTTAAAGGCTGACGCACCACAGTTTTCCGTAGGTGATACTGTTAAAGTATACGGAAAGATCAAAGAGGGTAACAGAGAGCGTATCCAGGTATTTGAAGGAACTGTTATTAAGAAACAGGGCGGAAGCAACCGTGCTACATTTACTGTAAGAAAACTTTCTAACGGTGTTGGTGTTGAGAAGACATGGCCTTTACATTCTCCAAACGTAGAGAAGGTAGAGATCGTACGTAAAGGTAAAGTACGTCGTGCTAAACTTTACTACTTAAGAGATCGTATAGGAAAAGCTGCAAAGGTAAAAGAATTAGTAAAATAATCTTGCTTCAAAGGGAGCCGGTACATTGTACCGGTTCTTTTTATTTGCCATATTGGGAATTTCTTTGGAATTTTCAGTACAGTAAAAGCGTATAGTAAATGCGCCTTATCCTTGAAAATTATGTGAGAATCATATATGATGTTAGTGGTAAAAATGGAAAGAGGATTATAAAGTGAAAAGACGAAATGGGCTGAACTTCAGCAGGAGAAGACGAAAATTTAATATGCCACTTTTTAAAGAGGTAATGTCGTGGGTAATCGAATGTGCAATCGTAATTTTTATTGCTCACACACTGGTTACTTTTTTTGGCTGTCGGACGACGGTTGTCGGTAATGCCATGAACGATACACTGACGAACGAGGAACAGATTCTCGTGAATCGGTTTGTTTATAATGTATCAAGTCCAAAGCAGGGAGATGTGATTGCATTTCTTCCGAATGGAAACGAAAAATCCCATTATTACGTGCGCCGCGTGGTTGCGTGTCCGGGGGATACGATCCAGATCAAAGAGGGCGTTGTGTATGTCAATGGAGAGGCATATCAGGAAAAGATTACAGTAGCATCCATAGAGGATGCGGGTGTGGCTTCCGAGGAGATTAAGCTTGGAAACGATGAATATTTCGTGCTCGGTGATAACCGGAATAACAGCGAGGATAGCCGATTGGCCAATATTGGAAATGTAAAGAAATCTTATATTATCGGAAAAGCATGGTTTTATTTCAAATCTATAGGAAATATGGGATTTATTCATTGATTTGCAAATGATATGTCGGAAAAGGAAAGGTAAAAATTATGAATTTTCAGTGGTACCCTGGTCATATGACCAAAGCAAAACGACAGATGCAGGAAGATATCAAGCTGATTGATCTGGTAATTGAACTGGTGGATGCACGCATTCCGCTGAGCAGTCGCAATCCAGATATCGACGAACTTGGAAAAAATAAATACCGGCTGATACTGATGAATAAAGCGGATCTTGCGGACAAGCGGGCAACGGATGCATGGAGTCAGTTTTTCCGGGAAAAAGGATATTTTGTAGTGAGCCTTGATGCAAGAAGCAAAAGCGGCATGAAGTCCATTACAGACATTATTATGGAAGCATGCAAGGAGAAGATTGAAAGAGACCGCAAGCGTGGTATCAAAAACCGTCCGGTGCGTGCGATGGTAGTAGGTATTCCGAATGTTGGAAAATCTACTTTTATCAATTCCTATGCGGGAAAAGCCTGTGCAAAAACAGGAAATAAACCGGGTGTGACAAAAGGAAAACAGTGGATTCGCCTGAGCAAGAATGTAGAACTTCTGGATACACCGGGTATTTTGTGGCCGAAATTTGAAGACCAGGCGGTTGGTCTTCGGCTGGCACTGATCGGTTCAATCAAGGATGAAATTTTAAACATAGATGAGCTTGCATTGGAACTGATCAATTTTCTGACAGAAAACTATCAGGGAATCCTTACAGAGCGGTACGATGTGGACGAGACACAGAAAGGAACTGATATTCTGTGTGAGATCGCAACGAACCGCAAATGCATCGGAAAAGGTGGAGAACTTGATTATAGTAAGGCAGCAGCGCTTGTTATTGACGAATTCCGTAGCGGATGCCTTGGTCGTATTACCTTAGAGCGTCCATAGAAAGAGCGTCAGGTTATCTGTAAAACGGATACACAGGGACGGAGAAAAGTATAATGGAAGAAAAACAAAAAGAAACAGTAGAAAAAATCGGCAGTATAAAAGAACGCCTTGCGCAGACAGATACGGAACAGTTGATGGAGTTCGTGCAGGTATACGAAAGTGACAGCAGGGCGGGTGTACAGAAACTTGTAGAGACGGCCCGAAAACGCTTTGATAAGTTGCAACAGGAAAAAATACGAACTGAAAACTTAAAGAAATACGAAAAAGAGTACGATAACTATACATATATCTGTGGAATTGATGAAGTTGGAAGAGGACCATTGGCAGGACCGGTCGTGGCAGCGGCTGTGATCTTACCGAAGGATTGCGATATTTTATATATCAATGATTCCAAGAAACTTTCGGCAGCAAAACGTGAAGAATTGTATGATGTTATCATGGAAAAAGCGGTGTCGGTCGGAATCGGAATGGTCGGACCGGAGAGGATTGATGAAATCAATATCTTGCAGGCAACGTATGAGGCGATGCGCCAGGCAATTGGACAGTTAGATCCGCAGCCAGATTTACTCTTGAATGATGCGGTGACCATTCCAAAGGTTGAGATTCATCAGGTTCCTATTATCAAGGGAGATGCAAAAAGTATATCCATAGGTGCAGCTTCCATTATCGCAAAAGTTACCAGAGACCGGTTGATGGAAAACTATGAAGATATTTATCCGGGCTATGGATTTGCTGCGAACAAAGGTTATGGTTCAGCAGAACATATTGCAGCATTGAAAAAACTCGGCCCGACTTTAATCCACAGGGCAACTTTTATCAAAAACTTTGTGTAAAGGTGTAACGCAATAGAAGTATCGCAAAGTGAGAGTAGAATGTCAGGAGTAGGATATGCAGATTTCAGATTTGGTAGGACAATATAATCAGGCATCAGCTTCCGGAGCAGAAACACTTACGGGAACGAAAGGCGTGGAGAATCTTGTGTCGTCCCTGCGCTCGCTGACAAAAGGAAATATTTTTGAGGGCACGGTCAGTTCTATGAAAAGTGGACGAGTGACACTTGCGTTGTCGAGCGGACAGCAGATTTCTGCCCGCATTGAGGGAAAAGTCCAGCTTTCGTTAGGACAGTCGATGTTCTTTCAGGTGAAATCTAACGATGGATCGCAGATTGCTATTCGCCCATTTTCGGTAGAGGGAACAGGGGCGAATTATACACTTCTGCAGGCATTGTCAGCCGCAGGAGTTCCAACAGAATCAAATTATCTTTCCATGGTGAACCGCATGATGGAAGAACAGATGCCGATTGACAGAAACAGCATTCAGCAGATGGCAAGAATGGTGAATGCACATCCGGAAATCGATGTGCAGACATTGGTACAGTTGAATAAACTGGGAATTACCATTAATGAGCAGAATGCGGCGCAGTTTGAAAATTATCTGGACGACAAGCAGGCGATTACCAATGACTTTGATCAGCTGATTGAAGAATTGCCACAGGTGTTGGAGAGTGAATCGCTTTCGCCACAGCAGATGAGAAATTTTGGAAGTGAATTTTTGCTTGCTTTGACGGACGGGCTGGAAGATGTTCCATTGCAGAATAATGGATTTGTTTCACAGGAGATGCTGACGGAATCTGTTGCACAAAATACGATTGAAAAAAATATTACAGATGGAAACAGTTTAGAAAAAAGCGCCATTTTAGAAAATGATGAATTGTTGCAAACAACGGAAGATGGGGAGACAGTTACGCAAGAGACTGCTATAGAACAGTCTGTGCAGCAGTCGGAAAGTTATTCGGCAACGCCACATACGCTTGGTGCGTTGCTGGACGGAAAACAGCTGCAAAACCTCAATACAATGCTTGGAGAATTATTAGGTACAGATGCCACTAGATACACGAAGGACAGTGGTGTGGCAGAAGTGTTGAAAGATATTCAGCAGGTGCTCAAAGATTCCCTGCCAATCGAGCGGGAACAGATCGGGAAACTTTTTTCTTCCAAAGAATTTGTACATATGGTCAAAGATTCGATGCAGCAGCAGTGGACACTGCAGCCACAGGATCTTGAAGCGGATGGAACGGATAAAGTTGCAAAGCTCTATGATCGTATGAATGCGCAGTTGGAAAAAATTGTTGAGGCGTTAAAGTCAGTCGGACAGGAAAATACCGGCTTTGCGCAGACTGCTGCAGACATTCAAAGCAATGTGGAGTTTATGAATCAGATCAATCAGGCGTATACTTATGTGCAGATTCCGTTACAGATGTCGGGACAGAATGCCAGCGCAGAATTGTTTGTGTACACGAATAAGAAAGCACTTGCCGAGGGAGACAGGGAACTGACTGCTTTTTTACATCTGGATCTGGATCATCTTGGGGCAACCGATGTGTCTGTAAAAATGAAAAATAAACAGGTAAGTACGAATTTTTACCTGGATGACGACGCATCCTATCAATTGATTTCTCTCAATATTGACAGGCTGGAAAAACGGTTGCAGGAAAAGGGATATCAGTGTAAAGTTTCGGTGATAAATGAAGCAAAGCATGTAAATTTTGTGGAAAACTTTTTAAAAAAAGATCAGCCGTCGGCAGGACAGTTGCACCGTTATTCTTTCGATATGAGAGCATAAGGAGAGATGATATGGCAGAAAATGGATTTAAGCCGTTTCAGTTTTCGCAATTGAATCAAAAGAAAAAAAGTGATGCGGACAAGACGGCAGTTGCAATCTCCTATGAACCGGGAGAAGCTGCACCAAAGATTTTAGCTACCGGAAAAGGTAAAGTCGCAGAAAAAATTATTGAGACGGCCAAAGAAAACAAGGTGCCGACTTATAAAGATAACAAACTAGCATCGACGCTTTCGAAGTTGCAGATCGGCGATATGATTCCGCCGGAACTGTATGAAGTGGTTGCAGAAATTCTTGTATTTGTGGATGACATGGATCGCATGAAAGCAAAACTGGATCAGATGCGTTAAGGGGGACTTATGAACAAACGACAGTTGGGGACTGTCTATGAACAGAAAGCAGCTGCTTATCTGCAACAACAGGGATATGAGATTCTGGAATGCAATTTCCGCTGTCGGCTGGGGGAGATTGACATTATCGCAAGAGAAGGGGGATATCTTTGTTTTGTGGAGGTCAAATACCGGTCGGGAGACGGCTATGGCTCTCCTTTGGAAGCAGTAGGTGTATATAAGCAGAGAAAAATTATTAAAGTAGCACATTATTATATGATGAGAAAACGGCTGGGATTGTATATGCCCTGCCGTTTTGATGTCATCGCAATAGAAAAGGACCAGATTACGCTTTTGCGTAATGCTTTTGGAGAATCGTAATGGAGTATATGGATTTTAAGAAAAAAGATGACCGGGAAGTGTTACAGTTAGAACGTTTTCCGCTTGAAAAAGGAGAACTTCCGGTGTTGCATTATCCGCTGCTGGATGCCTGCGGCATGGTAAAACATTGTTTTACCACCCGTGGGGGAGGTGCCAGCAAAGGAATGTTCGAAAGTCTGAATTTGAGTTTTACCCGTGGAGACGATGAGGCGGATGTGCAGGAAAACTATGCGAGGGTTGCATCCTTTTTTGGAACAGATAAAACACAGTTTGTGTGTTCTGATCAGACGCATACGACGAATGTCCGTCGTGTGGGAAAAGAGGATGCAGGCTATGGAGTTACCCGGCCACGTTCATACAAAGATGTGGACGGACTGGTCACGGATGAGCCGGGCATTATTTTATCGACTTTTTATGCGGACTGTGTTCCCCTGTTTTTTGTCGATCCGGTGCATCGTGCGATAGGACTGAGCCATTCCGGATGGAGAGGCACTGTGGGACGTATGGGTGCTGTGACGCTTTCGGTGATGCAAAGGGAATTTCATACCAGACCAGAGGATGTACTGGCAGCTGTGGGACCGTCTATCTGTCAGGACTGTTATGAAGTCAGCGAGGATGTGGCAGATGCATTCTACAAAGAATTTCAGGGACATGAGAGAGAAATTTTATTGGACAAGGGAAATGGAAAGTATCAGCTGGACTTGTGGAAGACCAATGAAATTATTTTGCGGGAGGCAGGAGTTATACCGGAGCATTTGGCTGTGACAAATATATGCACATGTTGTAATAGCCGACTTCTTTTTTCTCATCGGGCAAGTCACGGTAAACGTGGAAATCTTGGGGCATTTATGCAGATTCATGCATGATATTAAGATTTTCATAAGAAATTATTTCATAGATGTTAAATTACTGTTTCAGAATCTGTGGTACACTTGTGAAGTTAAATGGAATTGTATGTTTTGTCATCACGACAAATAGGATAAGGAGGTGCAGCAGGTTTGATACAGTTGAATTACAAGGAGGCCAGACCTCTCTGTGAGCAGATCAAGGAGAGCATTCGCAAAATGGTAATTTCAAATGCGTTTCTGGCAGATGAAAAACTGCCATCTGTAAGAGAGATGGCATCACAACTTGCTGTCAACCCAAATGCAATTGAACGTGCATATCAGGAATTGGAGCAGGATGGATATGTGTACCGTCGTAAAGATGAGGGAACGTTTGTTGCAAAAGAAAACCGGGTCAATGAAATGCGTCGCAGGGAACTGATGCAGAAATTTGACCTTGTGGTAAGAGAATTATCCGAATTGTCGGTATCTTCCAACGAACTTGCCGAACGAGTGGAAGTGATAACAAAAGGAGACAAAACATTTTGATAGAAGTAAATAATCTGATAAAGAAATTTGATGATTTTTATGCATTAAATGGAGTGAATATGAATGTGGGTGAGGGGGATATCTATGGTCTGGTAGGACCAAACGGTGCCGGCAAATCCACATTGATCCGTCATCTGACCGGAGTTTACCGGCAGGATGCCGGAGAGATTTATATCGATGGGGAAGAGGTATACGAAAATCGTAAGGTAAAATCAGAGATTGCCTATATTCCGGATGAACTTTTTTATTTTCTACAGGCAGACACATTAGAAATGATGCGTTATTACAAAGGCATTTATGAATCGTTTGATGAGAAGATGTTTGAACGCATGAAAAAATATTTTCCGGCGATTGACGTAAAGCGTAATATCCGTCGCCTGTCGAAAGGAATGCAAAAGCAGGTGGCATTCTGGCTTGCAATCTGCTGTAAACCGAAAGTTCTGATCCTTGATGAACCGGTCGATGGACTGGATCCTGTTATGCGAAGACAGATCTGGAGTATCCTGTTATCCGAAGTGGAAGAACGGAAGATGACAGTTCTTGTTTCTTCCCACAATCTCCGGGAACTGGAAGATGTCTGTGATCATGTAGGAATTATGAATCAGGGTCAGATTATCATTGAGCGGTCGCTTTCCGAACTACAGGGAAATATCTGCAAGATCCAGGTGGCATGTCAGACCGGTATGCCGAAACTTCCACCGGAATTTGAAGTGTTACATATGTCAAACATTGGAAGAGTCTATACTGTGATTGTCAAAGGAAGTCCAAAAGCTGCGGCAGAGGCCATTATGACCGATCCGGAAAAACTTGCAATCGTTGATATTCTGCCTCTGACATTGGAGGAAATTTTTATTTACGAGATGGGAGGTTTGGACTATGAAGTCAAAGACATCCTTTTTTAATAAGGCAATCTACAAGAAAAATTTTACTTTATACTGGCCAATCTGGGTGTGCTATCTTCTGTATGGTCTGGTAAAAGTTCCGGGAAGTTTGTGGTCCGGGCTTCGCCAGCACCATATGACACAAAATCTGCAGTTTTTTGTTTTTGCGGACAGCTTGTCAATTAGACTGGATGTATGGGCGATTGCTGTGATGGTTGCGGTTACAGGAATGGCGCTTTTCAGCTATTTGTTTTCTGCAAAAAGTGCATATCTGATTCATGCACTTCCGGTGACGCGAAAAGAATTGTATTTTACCAACGTCTTGAGCGGATTTACATTCCTTTTTATTCCACAGCTGATCACGTTTATAGTGACCGTTATGGTATGTCTTGCAAATGGAATCATACAGGTGCAATATGTCGGACTATGGCTGGTAAGTGTCATGGGAATCGGATTCTTTCTGTTTTCACTTGTATGTCTCTGCGCCATGTTTACCGGACAGCTGTTTGCATTGCCTGTGTATTTCCTGGTGGGAAATTTTCTGTCGGTAGGGATTATTGTGGGAGTACGCTATGTGCTGAGTTTCCTTGGCTATGGAATCAGTTTCAGTCAGACACCGGATATCCTTTTGTTCCGTATTCTTTCTCCGATTAATTATCTGTACAACAATGTGCGGATATGGAGTCCATATACGTTTGATGACATTGGAGATCAGATTTTTTCCGGGGTTCGTTACTGCGGATTAAATGTTGTGATCGGATATGTGGTGGCAGCAGTTTTTATTTACGCACTTGCATATTATTGTTATAAAAAGCGCCGGATTGAAAGCGCTGGCGATTTGCTTACATTTAGCTGGATTAAACCACTTTTCCGGTGGGGAGCCGGCATCTGTGTCGGATATCTGGCATCTGTGATTTTGTCCCAGTTTTTAGATGCACTGATGCTGTGGATTTCAGATAAAATTTTTCTTTTATTGGTACTCATACTCGGGTTGATAGCTTTCTTTATTGCCCAGATGTTTGTGGAAAAAACATTCCGGGTATTTAAAAAGAAACGCTTGCTGGAAAGCCTGGGCTTTTTGCTGTTTGTGCTGGTAAGTTATTTCGGAATTTATGAGACTGCATACCATATTGAACAGTATATACCAGATGCAGATAAGGTACAGATCGCGTATCTGGAAAATAATTATCCGGTGGAATTTACCGGAACGGATGTGGAAAAAGTCCAGAAGTTACAGAAACAGATTCTGGAATCTGCGGATGTTTACCAAAAAGAAGCGCAGCAATCCGACAGTACAAATGTCAGTGTTGTATACTGGATGAAGAATGGCAAGAAAATATGGCGAACCTATAATGTCCCAATCGCATCGGATTGCAGCCAGCAGCTTGCGGATACATTGTATAATTATGAACTGGATGCGGATAATTTTATGTATTACCTGGTCGGAAGCGATTATAAAGAAGTTACGGATGTTTACGATGTACAACTGGAAAATTACCAGGAAGAAGAAGGGTATATCAATTATAAAAATGTAAAGAATAAGTACGTATATGATTTGTACCAGGCGGTAATAAAGGATGCCCAGGAAGGAACCATCCAAAGGTACAATCTTCAGAATTATTTAAAAGATGGTACAACGGATAATATGGATCCATACGCAAGCATTGATCTTTCTTTTACACATCCAGATAAAAACTGGAAGGATGTTTACCAGAGAGAGACACATGAAGACTATTCGGATACGTATGGAACAGGACAAAGTCGTCAGGAAGGTTTTGTGTATGTTAATTTTGGTGAGGATTGCCGAAATGTCATTCAAGCATTGATAAAAAGCGGTACGATTCAAGGAAAAGAAGAGATTTCTTTTTCCAATGAGAGAGATTACTAGAGTGGGAGGGACTTTACAAGTTCCTCCCATTATTGTAAAATCAAGCAGGTAATGTGATGAATACAGAAAAGAGGTAAGGAATGAGTAAACCAGTTGTGGCCATTGTTGGCCGCCCTAATGTTGGTAAATCAACACTTTTTAATACACTTGCAGGGGAACGTATTTCAATTGTAAAAGATACACCGGGAGTTACAAGAGACCGTATTTATGCGGATGTGACCTGGTTGAATTATAGCTTTACACTGATAGATACCGGTGGTATTGAGCCGGACAGCGGAGATGTGATCCTTTCACAGATGCGTGAACAGGCAGAGATTGCCATTGCAACCGCAGATGTTATTATGTTTATTACAGATGTAAGACAGGGATTACAGGATGCGGATTCCAAGGTGGCGGATATGCTGCGCCGCTCAAAGAAACCGGTCATTCTTGTTGTAAATAAAGTTGACAGTTTTGAAAAATTTATGCCGGATGTCTATGAGTTTTATAATCTTGGAATCGGAGATCCACATCCGGTTTCGGCTTCTTCCATGCTTGGACTTGGAGATATGCTCGATGAGGTTGTAAAACATTTTCCGGAAGATGCAGCAGGCATTGAGGAGGACGAGCGTCCAAAAATTGCGATTATCGGAAAACCGAATGTTGGAAAATCTTCTCTAATCAATAAACTGGCACAGGAAGACCGCGTGATCGTATCTGATATTGCCGGCACGACAAGAGATGCTATTGATACTGACATTAAATATAACGGAAAGGAGTATGTATTTATAGATACTGCAGGTCTGCGCCGTAAAAATAAAATCAAAGAAGAAATCGAACGATACAGCATCATTCGTGCCGTTACTGCTGTGGAACGTGCGGATGTGGTTATTATTGTCATTGATGCCATCGAGGGGGTTACGGAACAGGATGCAAAGATCGCTGGCATTGCACATGACAGGGGGAAAGGAATTATTATCGCTGTCAACAAGTGGGATGCTATTGAAAAAGATAACAGCACCGTAAAAAAATATACCGAGCGTATCCGTCAAGTGCTTAGTTTCATGCCATATGCAGAAATTTTGTTTATTTCTGCAAAATCAGGACAGAGACTGAATAAAATATTCGAAATGATAGATGTTGTCATCGAAAATAACAGTATGCGCGTTGCAACCGGTGTCCTCAATGAAATTGTTGCGGAAGCAGTTGCCATGCAGCAGCCACCTTCGGATAAAGGTAAGCGTCTGAAAATTTATTATGTGACACAGGTGTCTGTAAAACCGCCGACATTTGTCGTGTTTGTAAATGATAAGAATCTGATGCATTTTTCATATACCAGATATCTTGAAAACCGTATCCGCGATACATTTGGATTCCAGGGTACTGCGTTAAAATTTATTACAAGAGAGCGAAAGGAAGATTAAAAATGATTATCGCAAGAATCATTTCTCTGCTGATCGGCTATATTTTCGGGCTGTTTCAGACAGGATATATTTATGGAAAAAACAAGGGAATTGATATTCGTACAGAGGGTAGCGGAAATGCAGGAACGACCAATTCATTGCGTGTGCTTGGATGGAAAGCAGGAGCGATTACTTTTGTGGGCGATTTGTTGAAAGCGATATTTGCGGTATTACTGATTAAACTGATTTTTGGCGGTACCTATGGTGCTGATACAAAAGTGTTAGAACTGTATGCAGGATTTGGAACAGTGTTAGGGCATAATTTTCCATGCTATCTGCAGTTTAAGGGTGGCAAGGGAATTGCCTGTACTTCCGGTGTGATTCTTGCTGTATGTCCGATGGCTGCACCAATCTGTCTGTTGCTTTTTATTCTGGCAGTTGGTATTACAAGATATGTTTCGCTGGGATCCATTCTTGTGGTGTGCAGTTATCTGATTCAGGCAATCATATTTGGACAGCTTGGCTATTTGCATATAGAAGGAGCCACACTTAGTGAGTTTTATGTTGTAAGTGCCTGCTTTACCGCGATGGCATTGTGGAGACATCGTGCAAATATCAAACGTCTGCTTACAGGTACAGAAAACAAATTTGGAATGAAGAAGGAGAAATAGTATGGCTGAGGTCGGAGTAATTGGAGCCGGAAGCTGGGGAATTGCGCTGGCAAAATTATTACATACAAACGGAAACAAGGTAACGGTATGGTCTATCGTAGAAGACGAAATTAAAATGCTTCAGGAAAAGCATGAACATGTGGATAAACTTCCCGGGGTCAAATTACCGGAGGATATTCTGTTTACAACAGATATGGAAGAAACAATTCAGGGAAAAGATGTACTTGTACTTGCGGTTCCTTCCGTGTTTACCAGAAGTACAGCAAAGAGCATGGCACCATATGTGACAGACAAACAGATCATCGTATGTGTGGCAAAAGGAATTGAAGAGAACACACTTATGACAATTTCTGATGTTGTGGAGCAGGAGATTCCATCTGCGGATGTTGCTGTTATGTGTGGACCTTCCCACGCGGAGGAAGTTGGAATCGGACTTCCAACTACAGTAGTGGCAGGAGCAAAAACCAAAGCTACAGCGGAGCGTGTGCAGGATTTGTTTATGAATGATGTATTTCGTGTATATACAAGTCCGGATATGCTTGGAATGGAACTGGGTGGTTCACTGAAAAACGTGATTGCGCTTGCAGCCGGTATGGCAGATGGTCTCGGCTATGGAGACAATACAAAAGCTGCTTTGATCACAAGAGGAATTACCGAGATTGCCCGCCTTGCAGTTGAAATGGGAGCACATACCGAGACTTTGTGCGGACTGACGGGTATTGGTGATCTGATTGTAACCTGTGAGAGCAAACACAGCCGTAACCGCAAAGCGGGTATGCTCATGGGACAGGGATATACGATGCAGCAGGCTACCGATGAAGTCAAGATGGTTGTTGAGGGAATCTATTCCGCAAAAGCAGCCCTTATGCTTGCAGAAAAGTATCATGTAGAGCTTCCAATTATTGAAGAAGTGAACAAAGTGCTGTTTGAAAACAAATCGGCAAAGAGTGCAGTGACAGATCTGATGATACGTGAAAAACGTCCGGAGCATACAGAATTAGAGTGGGAGTCATAGACAAATGGAGACAATTAAGATAAAATATTTTACAGATAATATTGAAAAACTTGATTATATTGATGGGAAATCTGATTGGATCGATCTGCGTGCATCGGAGGAAGTAAAGCTTCATGCAGGAGATTTTGCGTTGGTTCCGTTAGGTGTTGCCATGGAACTTCCAAAGGGATATGAGGCACACCTTGTGCCAAGAAGTTCTACGTTTAAGACATGGGGACTTTTACAGACAAATAGCATGGGCGTTGTGGATGGCTCATATTGTGGTGACAATGACATGTGGCGGATGCCGGTCTATGCGACAAGAGACACAGTGATTCATGTGAATGACCGTATCGCACAATTCCGTATCATGGAAAATCAGCCGAAGATCAATTTTGAAGAAGTTGAACATCTTGCAGGTGCAGACAGAGGTGGATTCGGCAGTACAGGAAAAGCGTAAAGACATAAGGAGGTAATTATTATGGAGAATCGTATGGTAAAATTTTATTCAAAAGAGAGTAATATGCTTGCATTGCATGCTATCCCGGGACATTTTGCAACAAGTCACTCACACATCAACTATTATGTGGATGTGACAAGTGTAAAAACACGTGCCGGAGAGGCAAAGGAAGCCGCAAAGGTATTGTATTCAAGAATGCCGAAGACAGAGTATGTGGATACGATCGTATGCATGGATGGCACCGAAGTGATTGGTGCATTTTTGAGCCAGGAGATTGAAAACGGTGGTGTACTTTCTACAAACCGCCATGAAACTACATATGTGGTATCACCGGAGATTAACAATAACAATCAGATGCTGTTCCGTGATAACAACAAAGGCGCAATTGCAGGAAAGCATGTAGTGCTTTTACTTGCCACAACGACTACTGGTGAGACAATCCGCCGCAGTCTTGAGTGTATTCGTTATTATGGCGGAACTGTAGAATGGGTTGCATCGGTATTCTCAACCATCGACTCTGTAGATGGAGTAGAAGTGGAAGCTTTGTTTGACAAGAATGATGTGACTGGATATGAGGCATATAGTGCACATGATTGTCCGTTCTGTAAGAAGGGACAGAAGATCGAAGCTATGGTAAATGGGTTCGGATATTCAAAGCTGTAGTTTGCAAGGAGCAGATGCCATGAAAAGTGCGCCTTTCGTCATAAGGACTTCACCCAGGAGGGTTCGTTCTTATGCCAAAAGTCGCAGGACATCTGCGTAGGTCATAAGGAATCCTCCCACTTACGTGGGTCCCTCCTTATGACAGGGTTCGTCAATCTGCCAATATGTTTGGAAAATATTTGGCGGTTTGACGGTGGCTTTTTTGGAGATTGTTCTGTATGATAACAATATAAGAAGTCCACACGGACAAACAAAGAAAAGAGAACTACTTAGGAGGTTTTTCAAAAATGGCAAGTTTATCATTAAAGAATGTATGCAAAGTATACTCAAATGGTTTTGAGGCAGTTAAAGATTTCAACCTTGATGTTGAAGATAAGGAATTTATCATCTTCGTAGGACCATCTGGATGTGGTAAGTCTACAACACTTCGTATGATCGCAGGTCTTGAGGAGATTTCTTCCGGAGAATTAATCATTGACGGAAAAGTTATGAACGATGTTGAGCCTAAGGACAGAGATATCGCAATGGTATTCCAGAACTACGCTCTGTATCCTC
>URSS01000004.1 GCA_900550545.1 uncultured Lachnobacterium sp.
TCTGATTAATCATAAATGAGGGGCAAAATACCTTTTGACCCTCATATCATAATATGTAAAAATTGAGCCGCAATATTACGACTCAACTTTTATACAAAAGGCTTGTTCCTTATTTCAATTTTAATACGCTTCCGCCGAAGCTGACGTTGCCAGTCCACCCTCACTTGTCTCCTTCAGGCAGGTCGGCATCTGATTTCCGATACGACGCATACTGTCAATGACATCATCCGGTGTAATGGCACTACGAATGCCGGCGAGCGCGAGCTGCGCAGACGTCACTGCATTGACCGCTCCATACGAATTCCGCTTGATGCAAGGCACTTCTACAAGGCCTCCCACCGGATCACAGGCAAGTCCCAGCATATTCTTTAATGATAACGCGGCTGCATGCATTACAGTCTGTGGATCCGCTCCCTGTAAATAAGCAAGTGCACCTGCACTCATTGCGGCCGCCGAACCAATCTCTGCCTGACATCCACCTGCTGCACCTGCAATAAAAGCATTCTCTGCAATTACTTTTCCAATTCCCGCTGCTACATACAATGCCTGCACCATCTGTTCTTCTGTCGCTGCAAACTGTTCCTCGTAACTTAAAAGAACCGCTGGCAGAACACCACAGGAACCTGCCGTCGGAGCTGCTACAATTCTTCTCATACACGCATTGGATTCGCCCATTTTGATTGCTTTTTCCATGACGAGACCGATAAAAGCACCACAGATATTTTCCCCGGACGCATTGTATTCATGCAATTTTTCTCCATCACCACCGGCACGTCCGCTGGCCGACCGCAAATTGCCATTGTAAGCGGCATCTGCATATTTCATTGCCTCATACATCTGATGCATTTTCTCATAAGACTGCTCCTGGGTCCGTTCACTGGCATCCATGTCTTCCTGCTGCACAATCTGCCATATTTCTTTCTTCTGCTGTACTGCCAGTTCCTGTAATTCCTGTAATGTATGATATTCTGTCATGAACAATCTCCTTACCTGCTACACACCCTCAAAATATGTCACTTTCATCACACCCTCTACATGGGAAAGCCAGGCAATCCCATCCTTCGGAATCGGCTGATCACATTCCACGACCATAACAGCCATCTGTCCCTTTGCGGAGCGGTACAGCTGCATGGTTGCGATGTTCACGCTCTTGTGCGCAAGCATAGACGTCACTTCCGATACATGTCCCGGCTGATCCAGATTGTGGACAATCAGTGTCGGATGTTCTCCAGAGAAATTTGTGTTAATTCCATCGATTTTGTCAATATTGATACGGGAGCCTCCAATGGAAGACACCTGTACCTCAATGGATTTTTCTCCCACACCCTCTAATCGGATAACAGCTGTATTCGGGTGGGCATCCTCCAGACGCGCTTCGCCAAATACAATTTTGATTCCCCGTTTCTGTGCGATTTCAAAGCTGTCAGCAATCTCATAATCGTCCGGCTGCATACCAAGAAGTCCTGCCACAATCGCTTTCTTTGTACCATGTCCCTCTCCTGTTGCAAGAAAAGAACCATATAGCAAAATTTCTGCTTTCTTTATGGGTTCTCCGAGCAATTTTCCCGCTACATATCCCATGCGAACAGCCCCTGCTGTGTGGGAACTCGAAGGACCTACCATAATCGGGCCAACAATATCAAATAAATCCAATGTGTGCCTCCTTTTATTCTCCGACAAGTTTCTTACAAATATTTCTGCTCGAACTCCCCAATCTGCATCGGTTTCCCGAAATAATATCCCTGGATCATGGCAATGTTCATCTGCTGTACCACATCAAGCTGCTGATCCGTCTCCACACCTTCCACACAAACATGAACGCCAATGGCGCTGGCTAATTCTGCGACCATTTTGACAAATGCATCCGAAAAATCATCCTCTCCAAGATGTTCAATAAAACAGCGGTCGATCTTGATCACATCGATTGGCATCTCCCGGATATGATTCAACGAAGAATATCCGGTTCCAAAATCATCCAATGCAACTTTTACTCCAAGGCTCTTGATTTCGCTGAGAATCTTTTTCATGCGGACCATGTCATTGATGGCAAGACTCTCTGTCACTTCAAGTGTAAGATTCGCCGGATTGATATGTGAATCTTCAATCGCAGACTTAATTTTCTTTACAATATCATTCTGCAGCAACTGCACAACCGACAAATTCACATTGACCTTATAATCCGGATGCCCCATATCGTTCCAGTATTTACAGCGTTTCACCGCCTGTCGTAACACATACTCTCCAATTGGATTGATCAGTCCCAGATACTCTGCAAGCGGAATAAAATCATTCGGACTGACGAATCCCATCACACTGGAATTCCAACGTACAAGTGCCTCAGCTCCACAACAGACATTTTTTTGATCTTTGGTATCAATGATTGGCTGATAATACACTTCAAATTCACTGCATTCATTCATAGCCGCTGTACGCATATTTTTCTCCAAATCAAGTCTATGGCTTGCGGAAGCAGCATCCGTATCATTGTAATATTCAATCCGGTTTTTTCCACGCCTTTTTGCACGCATGAGTGCCATATCCGCTTTACGGATCAACTCATCCACCGTAGTTCCATCCTCCGGAAAACATGCAATTCCCATACTCATGGTACAATAATAGTCTTCCCCTTTTAAAAACCATGGTTTTGTAAAAATTGAAGTAATCTCTTCAATAATAAAATCTAACTTATCAAACAGTTTACCCGGAACTATAACAATAAATTCGTCCCCACCCATACGGTAACAGGTATTTGTCACGCCACCAACACGTTGCAGACTATGTGAAATCGCCTTCAGCAAAACATCGCCATACTGATGTCCCAGCCCATCATTGATATGTTTAAAATCATCCAGATCCAAATAGAGCAAGGCCCCTTTTTGTTTTGAATTCTGCGCTTTCATCACATATTTCGCCAGATCCTGTTCACAACGCATACGGTTAAAAAGTCCTGTAAGGAAATCGTTATTTGCCTGTTCTTCAATTTCTTTCTGATATATTTTTTTGTCCGTAATATCATATAATGTACAAAGGCTGACTTTTCTTCCATCCACCCAGTCGATCTCTGTTTTGTAGACATCCAGCCATCGTTCTTCTTCTACAGAATATATTTCTTCAAAATACTGTCTGCGCCCTATTTCCTGCTCCGAGAAAATCAAATCATCCAGTTTTCCTGCTGCGATTGTCTTCGCAAAGAAATCTTTGAATTTTTTGTTTGTGTACAGAAGTGTTCTGTTTTTTGCATCAGAAACATAGATGCCACTTCCCGTATTCTCCAAAATAGATTCTAAAGAAGCATATGAACTTGCAAGAGAATTCTTGGAAATGCGTTTTATCAGCACACTCTGCACCACACGCTTAACATCATTTATAAATTTGATGTCCTCCATCTCCCATGTACGGTTGTGGCTGTGTTCATAAAAGCCCAGATACATGGCCACCTGCCCACCGGCTTCGATTGGTTGAAATACCGCTGCTGTCATCTTGCAATCTTTCATAAGCGTTTCAAACTCATCCGGCATCATCGCATCCGTGGAAATAACGTATGGTTTTCCATCAAAAAACGGTAAATCTGCTCTTTTACAATTGGACAATTTCCATAATACCGAAGCTTTTTCCTCCGTGACATGTTCACAGACCCCTTCAATCAAAAGTGTCTCAATATTCTCACGAATCAAAAATCCTCCAGTAAGTTGTAAACATTCACAGGTCTCTTTGATCACGTTTTCCACAAGGTCTGCGAACGCGTCATCCGACTCAAGGGTCTGAATCACTTTGGTCATTGTCTGCATCTGGTGCAACTGATGCTGCATAGCGATCTCCGAATTCTGGCTTTTTTTCATTGCAGTCTGTGCAATGAGCTGGTTGATTTTTACTTCGAACAGCTGTGCAGAAAGCAACGACAAAAACTCAACGGATGCATAATAATGCTTCTCTGTAGTTGTCATCATACCTTCCGGCAGACTATTTTGTGACGTGATTTTTTCTTCCAACAGACCAACTATCACCCAGATAACCTGTGTTTTTCCTTCAATTCGTGTAGAAATTGCGCAAACTTTCACAAAATCCTGTGTGGCAGGATATTCCACCATTGTTTCAATCTGCTCGTTTTCAATTTTCGATACCAGCTGCATATATACCGATTCATTCACAAGTGAATGGACATATTCCAGCTCCTCTTTCGTTCCGTAGGCCTTTGTAATGACCCCTTCTTTCTGTCCCAGACAGACAACATACAAATTATTGGAATAACAAAATTGATCCTGCAATTCCTGCAGCATCTTTGTATCAATCAATCCGTTTTCCAGATTATCATCTTCCTGTGGCAGTTCCAGCCCGAGTGCATTTGTAATTGCCATAATTTACCTCTTTACCCCAATGACCAATAAATAAAATCCCGTCTTTGTCTGCATGCAGGTTTCCTGCAATAAGTGTAACTGACTGTGCAGACGAATCTGCTTTTTCACAAATCCAAGCTCCTGTGTATACATAATAATAACCGCTTCTTTTTGCAATATTTCCAAAGCTTTATTAAAAAACTGTGTGTACAGATGATCCAGTTCTTCCTTGGTCATCCTTCCACGAACCGGCATATTCGTAATAATCTCATCAAACTTATACTCATGCCGGAAATCAAAGAAATCCCTATGAATAAAATGAATCAGTTCTCCCGCAGCTGACGCATTTTCTCTCGCCTTGTCAATTGCCTCTCCAAAAATATCTGTGCCGTATTTTTCTCTCGCCGGTACACGGATATCGCGCTCGATCAGCATCGTTCCTACTCCACAAAATGGATCCATGATCTGGGCACCTTCCTTCAGATAAGGTGTTGCCAGCTCCATGATAAGTGCCGCTGTAGACGGATGAATAGAGGCAGAGATGGCATGCTTCCGATACTGAAATCTCTGATCTTCCAGTGTATAGAATTTCAGGCATGGGAAAAATTTTCCCTCCCTGTTTGCGATTAGCCGAAGTTCCACTTCATAATCACTTGCAGAGTTGATCAGTGCTCCCCCGGAAAGTTCCTCTAATTTTGCGCCAAGTTTTCTTGTAAAACTGCTGCGTTCCTCCAGTGTCATATTTGACTTGCACTCGACGCGGAAATAAAACGGAGCATCTTCTTTGTGATATTTTCTGCACAATGCAAGCATTGGCTCCCAGACATTCCGTGCTGCGGCTTCCGGCTTTGGATCGATCAGTGCCTGTACCGGTACTGGAAAAAGCACATCCCGGAACACACGCACCAGCATCAGTTTTGTCAGGTCATCTGTGTCTGTCATCACACCGAGCGGATGCGGTCTGCCTTTTGCAAGTGTCGCAACGGTTTCTCTCTGATTCCGGTTACAAAGCAAAAGCACATGATTCTTTTTCTGCTTTTTGTCAAAAGTATGATGTGTAATTCCTTCATACATAATGATAATGCGACGCAGAGCCCGCACTTCTTCTTCGATGTGTTTCTGATTCTCTACATTCCGTTCTTTTGAAAGCAACTCATCCAGCTGCTGTTTCAACTGTGGTAAAAGCGGTTCCACATCAAATTTTGCCAAAGCTTCCAGATAAGCACTGCGGACAAACAGCGTCTGTTCCTTCTGATAGGAAGTAAACAGTTTTTCCACTGCCGGCTCATATTCGATTTCACCTAATAACAATGCCGCATTCTTTCTCGTCTTCGCATCGTCACTTTCCAGCCAGTTCCAGAAAAGAGACTTGTTTTCTTCCGCAAATGTCTCCGCCTGCGCATACGCCTGTGCGTTTGCATCCTTTTTCAATTGTGCCCGCAAAGCACTGAGATTACTGCGCACATTCTTTTGTTCCTTCAATTCCTGATAGATTGTCTCCAAAGAAATACTCCTTTATATCTAAGTTATTCCTATTTTAATTTATTTTTTCGTGTTTTACAAGACTACGACTCTTTTTTAACACCATGCTGCTGGATATATGTCACCAGATCCTGCTTGAAAGCATCCCATGCTTCAGTGTGCTCCACAAAGTACTTCGGACAATTCTTCCCCGTCACATCATAATGTCTTATGACATCTTCCACACCAAGATCATATCTTCCCATAAGCCATGTCACAAGCTGCACCAGTGACTGATAGGTCTGGTCATTGAATTTGCCCGTATCATCAGGAATGCAGCACTCAATCGCAATCGTATCAGAATTACGATCATTGGATGCATATGCAATCTCATCGCACGGAATACACTGTACGATTTCTCCCTCCAACCCAATCACAAAATGACTGCTTGCATGGGTAATATGAGACTCCGCCAATCCCGCGAAATAATCCCTGTTCTGTTGCGCCGTCGTTCCCGGGTTTGCCGTATAATGAACCACAATTCCATTCACTTTCTCCAATGCGCGTGCCGGTCTCGAATAATCGTTGATTGGAAGTAAATCCACATCCAGCTCCGGACGGTTATCATTGTACAGTGTATCTGTAATCTGATCTGCCTTTACATAAGTTGTCTTTGCATGGTTCTGCCGTATTCGGATAATCGCTCCAATTGCGATGAAAATCACGATAGCAATCAGAATGGTGATGAAAATGCAGTTGTGCAGTTGTTTCTTTCGTTTTGCTTTCTGGTAGGCACTGCGCGCCTTTGATCTTCTCTGTGCGTCTGTCAAGGAAGTTCTCCTTTTTTGTTCGTTGTATTCCGGTGTATTTTTGCGTAGTTGTATAAATTTTGTAATAGATAATTTTTTTATGGAACGATTTTATGTGGAATCGCAGAGTTTACCAAATTTGCCAAATGCCTCTCATTTCGTGTCCGGGCACCGTTTCGACAGCGACCCTCCATTTGTCCGTCTGCCGCAGATGCAGTCAGTATTTTTAGTCTGTCTAAGCGGGTCCGTTCATGAAATCGATATGAGCCGCCAAGACAGTCACAAAATGCTTCCGATGTCATCTGTGGCAGACGGACAAATGGAGGGTCGCTGTCGAAACTGGAACGGACATGAATCATAGAAAGAGGCATTTGCAGATTTGTGTAAAATCGCGATTCCACATAACTAGTACCATGAAAAATTATCTATCACAAAATCATAAAAACAACGTACAAATATACGATACCTCCATTGTACCACAAAAAAGAGATGTCTTGCGACATCTCTTTTGATTTCCTTCATATTTTAAGAATACATATATATGATTAAAGGGTCAAAAGGTATCATCGATGCATGCTTGCATGCAATTCGATGTATACCTTAGTGACCCGCACTACACCGAGAAAGTAGCAATTTACTGCTGAAACGCAGAAAATTAGCGGATTTCGAGGTGGAGTCAGATTACGGGAATGCGTAGCATGTAGTAATCTGATTAATCATAAATGAGGGGCAAAATACCTTTTGACCCTCATATCACATATATGCATCTTACATAATTTTGTGAACCCATCCTTCTGGTCCTTCGATTTCGCCCATCTGGATTCCGGTAAGTGTCTCACGAAGCTTCTTTGTGTATGGTCCCATTTCTTCCATTCCACTTGGGAAGCAGATTTCCTTGCCGTGATCTACGATCTTTCCGATTGGGGAAATAACTGCTGCTGTACCGCAAAGTCCACACTCTGCGAAATCAGGTACCTCAGAGAATTTAACCTGTCTGTGCTCTACCGGCATGTTCAGGTACTTCTCAGCAACAACCATCAGGGATCTTCTTGTGATGGATGGTAAAATACTGTCTGACTTTGGTGTTACGAACTTTCCGTCTTTTGTAATGAAAAGGAAGTTTGCTCCACCTGTCTCCTCAACATAAGTTCTTGTTGCTGGATCAAGATACAGGTTCTCAGCAAATCCCTGCTTGTGTGCATCTACGATTGCATGTAAGCTCATTGCGTAGTTCAATCCTGCCTTGATATGTCCTGTTCCATGAGGTGCTGCACGGTCAAAATCAGAAACACGGATTGTAATTGGCTTAGCGCCACCCTTGAAGTATGGTCCAACTGGTGTAACCAGTATACGGAACTGATACTCATCTGCCGGCTTTACACCGATAACTGCGTTTGTTGCGATCATGTATGGACGGATGTAAAGTGTTGCGCCGGAACCGAATGGTGGTACCCATGCTGCGTTTGCTCTGACAACCTGCTCTACAGCCTCTACGAAACGATCCTCTGGGAATACAGGCATCTCCAGTCTCTCACAGGAATCTTTCATTCTTGCTGCGTTTAAGTCCGGGCGGAAACATACGATATGTCCATCTTCAGTGGTATATGCTTTCAGTCCTTCGAAACAAGACTGTGAATATTGGAATACACCAGCACACTCATTTAATGTTACATTTGCATCTGTGACAATCGCTCCATCATCCCATTTGCCGTCTTTGTAATTGGATACGTAACGGTAATCTGTAGTCATATAACCAAATCCAAGATTGGCCCAATCAAGATTCTTTTTTTCCATTTCTATTTTTCCTCCAATTCTGTCACTTTGAAATGACTTGTTACGAATCCAGCCCTCTATAACTTAGTGTTATGAAACACTGGGTTTGCTATTAATTGAACTCATTCTAGTACAATATTTTTCATTTGTCTATAGTTCCACAAAAATTTTCCCATTAAAAATTTTTATAGAACCTATAACTTTATAACATTACTTTTGATTTTTCTTTGCTATGTTCAATTTTTTTGTTCAGTTTACGGAACGGAATCGCAACAACCAGTCCGATAAAGAGAGAAACCAATACATAAATGCCAAGCGTCCGCAAGTCCTTCCAGTAATCATTCCGGTACATGCCACCCACGCACTCACGCAATGCATTCATGCAATAAGTAAATGGCAGGAATTTGTAGATCATCTGGTATACATTCGGCAGGACTTCGATTGGGAATGTTCCACCAGCACCGGCAACCTGAATGACCATAACAACCACAGCAATTGCTTCTCCGACATTTCCCATCGCAACAGTTAGGGAATAAATAAAAAGCGTAAACACAAAACTGCTCGTCGCAGCTGCCAGCCAGAACAAAAACGGATGCGGACACTGAATATTAATATAGAACAAATCCCCAAGTACCGTAATCGCTGCCTGAATCTGTCCGATCAGGAAAAATGTAATATATCTGCCGAAAAATGCATGCAGGGAGCGAATCTCTTTTAAATCGTCCTCACGCTTAACCTCCACATGAATCAGTGCGACAAGGATCAATGCCCCAACCCAGATCGCAAGTACTGTATAAAACGGTGCCATTGCAGATCCATATGTTGCGATCGAATAAATTTCTTCTGTATCCATAGCAACCGGCGAGGAAACAAACTGTGCGATCATCTGCGGATCTGTTTTCAGCATCTCAATGATTTCATTATATTGATCATTGCCAGAAAGTGCTTTCAGATTTTTTGACAATTTGCGGATATCTTTCTGAATGCCTGCAACATAATCCCGCGTCGCTGTAATATCATCAGTACCAGAATCCAATGTTGTCTTATACGCTTCCAATGCATTGCTGATATCGCCAAAGCTTCCCTCCACATTGTTAAGCATTGCACCTGTCTGAATCAGTGATTTTTCAATACTTAAAATAGTCTTGCTGACATTCGGATTAATAGAATAGGTAAAGCTGTTTCGAATTTCCCGAAGGCTGTCCTTACAATCCTTAATGTCAAGTTTTAATGTGTTTTTCAGATGACGAAGGCTCTGCGCCGTCACTTTTCCATCTTTTTTGAATGTTTCAAGATCTTTTTCCAGCTGCTTATAACTTTTGTCTACTGCCGAAAGTTTCTTATCGGTTTTCCCCAAAATATCTTTTAAAACAGTAAGTGTAGAACCCGTCACTTTTTTAACCGATTCGGTAGAATTCTGGACCGTACTATATGTATCGCCTTCTGCGAGACCATCCACCTGCTCATCGAGCACGCTCAAATCCTGATCCATGGAATCGAGGCTGATACTGATCAGTGATGATACCGTATCTGCAGTCTGCGCCCCTGACAAGACGCTGTTTTGCATACTTGAGACCGTGTCCTGACTGCTGTTAAAAAGCCCCTGCGTATTCACAATCAATGTCTGTGCGGAATCCGCAAGATCCGATGCCGATCCGGTCACCAGCGAAAACGTATTTAAAATATCCACATATGTCTGGAGATTTTTATCAATGCCATCCAGCTTATCCGTCGTAACCGAAACAATATCCACACCATTCTCATCCGTCTGGGAAAGCATCTCTCCCGATTCCGTCAGCACCTGTGTGAGCGTACTTACAAATGTTGTATTGATCTGCTCCTGTACCGCAGTCTTGGCTTTTGATGTAATTTTGGTCGCTATGGCATTTTTCTTGCTGTTCTCATAATAATCAATCGTCGGATTGACCGGGTCTCCACCAAGAAAACTGATCATCTTTTCAGTAAAGTCTTTTGGCACAATCAATGCCGCATAGTATTCTCCACTTCGAACGCCCTCTAATGTTTTGTCCTTTGAATCATCAAACACCCAACCGATCGTCGTATTTTCTTTCAACCCATCGATCATCTTGTCCCCGATATTTAATTCCAGTGAACCGATCGTAACACCTGTATCCTCGGAACATACCCCAATCTTCATCTGGGAAGTTGCAGATTCTCCGTATGGATTCCAGTTGGACATAATATTAAACCATGCGTACAAAGCCGGAATAATTGACAGTCCCATGACAATGACAATCGCTACGACATTTGAACGCATCCGCCGCATATCAGAAAGGAACACTCTAAATATTTTTATCATCTGTCTCCTCCGTTTTTTCTGCTGCGCGAAGCATCATTTCTTTTGCGGTACTTGTGACACGATCGACGGCGTTATCCACAGCATTTTCAATCATGCCGGCTTTTTTCTCAAAACGGTCCACATTTTTTTCAAAACGGTCCATCTCAATCAGACTGTCCACTTTCCCATTCTTCTTTCCTTCAAGCTTATTGACATGATTCTGTAAATTATAGTCCATATATTCCACAACGATCAGATAGACAGCCAGAATAAACAGACTTATGATCCAAAGCGCCAGAAAAATAATCTTTGAGCTTTTCATCACCATAAGAAGGAACAGAAAAATAGCCGGAATAATATACAGACAACGCAATCCAATCCTGATACGCTTCTGATTTTTCTCGTGGCTTTTTTTTTCGAAATCCATGACCATTTCATAGAGATTTTCAAGTTTTTCCAATTTTTGCTTATCTGTTTCCAAATATAAGCCCTCCATCTTAAAGCATTTTTGTATCTTCCATTCGTTTTTCAATGAAGTGATTTAATCCGATAAACGGAATACGCACAACCAGTCCGATAAACAGTCCTGCCGCCGCAAAAATCAACAGTTTCAAAAGATCAATGGTCAGATCCTGATGATACATTCCTCCGATGCATTCACGCATACCATTGATTGCATACGGAAACGGGAAAAAGATATATACCGAACGGAAAAACCGCGGCAAAGCCTCGATCGGATAAGTTCCACCGGAACCCGCAATCTGCAATACCATGATCACGACTGCCAGCGCTTTTCCAATATCGCCAAAAGAAATCGTAAGCGCATAGATCAGTATCGAAAATGTAAAGCTTGTGACTGCTGCCGTCAAAAACATCGCACCCGGATGTTTACACTGTACCCCGAATATATACAGATCGCCTGCCACAATGATCATTGCCTGAATTTCAGACAACAGAAGGAATAACAGATAGCGGCCAAAGAAATACTGATACGGTTTTGCCTTCGGGAAATCCTTTTTATCTACATGTACTTTCAAAAGCGATACGAGAATCGTCATACCCACCCAGATTGCAAGTACTGTGTAAAACGGTGCTACTCCGGATCCGTAATTTGCGATCTCATACATATAATGTTCATTTACTTTTACCGGCTGGGAAAAGAAATCTCCGTAAGTATCCGGATCTCCGGCGAGAAGATTCATAATAATATCCATCTGCTCACTATCCGAAGCATTCTTTAATTTATCCAGTGTTTTTCCGATTTTTCCGCTGGTCTGTTCCAATACTTCCTGCAACTGGGTAAGACTTGTATTTAGTGTGCCAAGTGTTGTATCCACACCGTCGAAAATATCTTTCATTCCATCTAAAGTTCCGCTGAGATTCTGCAAAAGGCCTTCGGTACTCTCAAGTACATCCGCCATATCATCCAGCATTCCCTGCACCTGCGGAGATATCTGCTGTGCAAATAATGTATTGATGTTTTCTATCGTATCGGAATAATTTTTCAACGTACGCTGCGTAGCAGAAATCGTCTTCTTAGCATCCGATGCATTCTCATCCACGCCCGGAATATCTGCAATATTATCCGCCATTGTCTGCAGCTTATTTACCGTATCAATGGTATTTTCCAAAGACTTGGAATCTCCCTGTACCGTTTTTAAATAATCGCTGAGACTCTGTAACTGTACCGACAGATCTTTTGCATCTTCCTGAATGATCGTTACATCTTTTGCCAGTGTGTTAATCTGTTTGTCCAGATTGGCAGCGGAAATATGTGTATCAATCGTATTGATTGTCTGCTGAATTTTATTTAGTGATTGTGTCACTTCCTTTGAAAAAGCAGCAAATGAAGTTTTCGAAGTCTTAAGATTCTGCTTTCCGTCTTCCATGCTGTCAATTCCAGACTGTATCATCTCCTGTCCGGCCGCAAGATTCTTATTCGTATCATCTGCTGACTTTGTAACCAGTTCATTTCCGGCAAGGAATGAAGTAATCATCTTGTCATAGTCCTTAAGATATCCCTGTACCGTCTCAAGTTTTTCGATAAAAGCATCCACAGCATTCTCATCTTTCAGTGATGCCTGCAGATCATTTGTCTGGGTAAAAATTTTTTCCGTCACAACTCTTACAAACGACTGGTTGATTGTACTCTGTAGTGTCGATACCGCTGTATCTGTAATTTTCGTCGCTACGGCATTCTTTTTTTCGTTTTCATAGTAAGTAATCTTCGGCTGGGAGATGTTGTCCATGAGCGCATTGTACAGCCCATAAGAAAACGCCGGATCGATCACGACTGCCGCATAGCAGTCCCCGGATTTTACCCGGTCGACCGCATCCTTTTTGCTATCGACAAAGACCCATCCGATATTGTCCTTTTGTTTGAGCTGTTCTACAATCTCCTGCCCCATATTTGCGTTCTCGCCATCCAGGTCTGTGCATCCTTCATCCAGATTGGCCACCGCGATACGGATATTGCCGGTGTTCGCATACGGATCCCAGTTCGCATAAATATTAAACCATGCATACAAAGCGGGCAGAATACATAAGCCCACCGCAATCACCAGTGCGAAAAAATTGTGGAACAGACCATACAGATCTGATTTAAAAATTTTCCTGATTGTAGTCATAAGTTCTCCTATAAGCTTAATAACTGCATTACTTCTTCTTTGAGTTCATTTTCTCTGTCCTTTAACAGCAGCATACGATTGTACTTGTAATATGCCTCATTTCCACATTCCGTCACATATTGCAGACTGTAATATCCCGCCGAAAGTTCCGAGAGGAAAATAACAAGTTCCTGTCCTTCCCCAAATACGCGGCAAAGGAAATCAAATGCGTTCGTCAGATGTCTTCCGGTATCTTTGATCTGCATCTGTCTTGCATTTTCCTGTGTATCAAAATAGGTCTTCGCACACATGAAATCTGCCTTCGCATCCCCCGTTCCCTCTGCGTTCATACGGGTCAGGCATTCCTGCATCGCATGTACCGTCATGGCAAATACTTTCTGTTCTTCACGTGAGGCAAGTCCGGCTTTCTTCCGGTGATCAGTCATCGCCTGATATGCCGAGATCTGCTGCTCCAACAGCTCGGTTCCCCGTCCTCTTCCGTCTTTCAGGTCACTGCGCAGATATCCCAGCTGCTGCAGCAATTCTTCCTGTGCGGCTTTGCTTCTGACATAAGTAATGAATTCCTGTCCCAGGCGATCCAGAAGCAGTCCGAGAAGACTCAGTTTTTCATCGAACGGCGCATCCTTGATTGCGTTCGTATTCTCTGGAATTTCTCCCTCGAGAATCTCCGGAATCCGATATGTATTTTTATACTTATTGTAGAGTTCATAATAGTTTGCAAAGTCCTGCGCAATCTCATCATCCTGCAAATATTGTACCACAAAGTCATAGTTGATTGGGAGATGTAATTGTTCATAAACTTTCATTACCTGTGAGAGATCTTCCCATCCTCTGGCCGTAACAAAACGCTTTCCATCCAGATCCGATACAATCGAATAGAAATTCTTTTTCTTAATTTCCAGATAAGACAATATCGCACCATGAATCTGTGCTTTGTATGCATATTCTTTCCATGCTGCGAAATCTTCTTCGATGTAAATGCGCTTTACTCTGTCATAGGTTACGATGTCAAAATCACGGACGGATTTATTGTATTCCGGCGGATTACCTGCGGTAACAATAACAAAACCATCCGGTACTCGATGATTGCCAAACGTCTTATACTGCAGGAACTGAAGCATTGTCGGTGCAAGTGTTTCCGATACACAATTGATTTCGTCAAGGAATAAAATGCCCTCTTTGATTCCGCTTTTTTCAATCTGATCATATATGGATGCGATGATCTCACTCATCGTGTATTCCGTCACAGACATTTCATTTCCGTCGTAGTTTTTCTTTGAAATAAACGGCAGGCCGATAGCACTCTGTCTCGTATGATGCGTGATTGTATAAGAAACCAGGTTAATGTTACACTCTCTTGCGACCTGCTCCATGATTGCCGTCTTTCCGATTCCAGGTGGTCCGATCAGAAGAACCGGACGCTGACGCTCTACGGGGATCGCATATTCCCCGGTCTCATCTTTCGTCAAATATGCCTGTACCGTATTTATAATCTCCTGCTTTGCCTGTTTGATATTCATGCATGCTCTCCTTTATCTGTTATCACTGTCTAAATACAATTTTATCGCCCAGGAAGGAACCTTCGCCTCTTCCCGCTCCTCGTCTCCATAGAAGACAAATACCGTCTCGTAGTCGGTCGGTTTCACCGGATACTCTCCAAATCCATCCGTAAAATACATGAGTCCTTTTAAATTCCGCAGTTCTCCTGCCTCCCGCAATTTCTCCACATAAGAAAATACCGGGCGGAAATCCGTTCCATATCCACCTTCTACAGAAAACTCTTCTGCAAATCTCTCCATCTCCGACAGATCCGTGATCTGCACATCTTTTTGGATCTGGTTATCGCACTCTATGATCCGTATATTTACTTTGCGGAAAAAATTTTCCTGCTGCTTTAATATTGCTCCGGTCTCATTCAAAAACTGCTGCACGAGCCGATCCTTGCAGGATGCTGAGGTGTCAATGGCAATCACAAGTTCCTCAACCTTTTTTGCCTCACGGTATTCATTCTCCTCGATCAGGGGCATATTGCCGTACATCTGCAGGCCATACATATAAAATCCATAGTCGAACGAATCCATATCAATGGAAACTTCTTCCCGCAATACGGCAAACCGTTTCAGATATTCTTTATAACTTTTGCGCACGCGATTCTGTATGGACAGCATCCATGCAAGTTTTCCCGCATCCTCCGACGCGTCTTTTGCGAATGTTTCCATATCACTTTCGATGCGCTTTGCATTGTCTTTCCACTCTTCTTCCTTTGGATCTGTCGAGCCAAGTGGGGTGGCATTGTCTTTCTGTTCCTTCGGCTGATTCTGCTGCGCCTCCTCACTGCTTGTCTCATTGTCCATGCCTGCCTTCGGCTGATCATCGTTATCCTCGGGCGGTTCCATCCGCTCCCAGAAACTATGGTCGCAGAGTGCAAATTCCTGCCGCAGAGATTCCTCAATATATGGATCACGTTTACGCAGAATAAAGTAATGATACAGCTTTTCTGCAGTCAGAACCGATACTTCTTTTTCGAGTTTTTCATACCATTGCTGCCGAAAATCTGAAGTGACCCGCAGAATCGTCGGATACTCCATGGAATCCACAACCGACTCTACCGCAATATCACAGCACAGATCCCACAATTCACTGTCCTCATGTTCCTTTGCCGAAAACATATGGCGGAAAATGCAGTGCATCAACATATGCATATACGTCCGGTTCAAAATCTCCGGTCGCTCGATATAAGTATGAAGCAGATAGGTAGGATTAAAACGGATAAACGCTGCATCCGTCCCCACCGTCCGCGTGGACAGATCCATTCGAAAGCCCAGACTTCCGAGCGCCGGTCCCATAAAACGCATGGACAGATACAGTTCTGTGCGCACCGCATTCAATATTTTGTTTCCTGTCTCTTCTAATTCAATTCTTGTCTTCATATTTTACCAATCGTCCAAAGTCATTGCCTGTGCCTGCTGCACCGCTGCAAAATGCATGCGCTGATACTCCATCAGCTGCGCTGTGATCGCGCTTTGTTTCTCCCTCGCTGCAAGCTGCAATGCCGGTTCTATTGCATCTCTTGAAATCAGGCACAAATCACATAAGATAATCACTTCCTCGCATCTGCCATCTTCAATCAGCCTCTCAAGCACAATATTTACATTCTTTTCCAGATACTGTTCATACCATTCCCTGGCCTGTGTCTCAAGCTCCAGCGGATACATCAGCCGGTCGAGTGCAATATCAATTGCTGCCCGGTAATCATCGTCTGCTGCATGGGAAAAAAGCCGGTCGTAAGCCAACAGATCCACGCCTTTTCGCGTCACACATTCACGATAAGGGTATCCGCTTCCTTCTATTTTATGATGCAATACACGCGCTTCCACATCCTCCACAAAATCATACACATATGCCGGAAATGTCAGATGCAGTCCCATCGGTTCCACACAAAAATGCAGCATCCGGTCATTGTCTGCAAGTAGTTCTTTCATTACTGAAAAACTGTTCCGCTTCTGGTACAACGTAATCGCATGCAGATTCCCGCATTGTTTGATCACACCATCATAGTAATCCTCCACACTGTCAAACAGACTTAATGTCGTAAGATTTTTACAGTTATAAAATGCCTGTCTCCCCAGGGTATCGATTGTCTCGGGAAGTGTCAGGGAACACAAATCCTCCCTGCCGGAAAAAGCGTATTTTCCAATGCTTCGCACCGGTATATTTTCTATCATCCTGGGAATTACAAGATGCCGGATACTACCTTCGTATCCCGTAATTTCTATATATATATTTCCTTTTCGGTCCGTTTTCTTCTCGTAGCAGTATGCCACTTTATTGTTCCTCCTGTAATGCTTCCAGTTCTCCGATAAAATACAGTGAGCCGAGCGCTACTGTCTTTTCTTCCGGGGCCAGCACGTCAAACACCTGTGAGACCTTTTGCAGACTTCTCGCAGGAATTCCCCTGTTCTTAATCTTTTCAGTCAGCTCCTCCGCCTGTAGGGCACGGGAACTTTCCGGTGTCACGGTCGAAAAATCCAATGCAAGCGGAAGTAACTCCTCCAACATCTTTTCATAATCTTTGTCTGCCATCACACCCATAATAAAATGAAATTTTTCTTCCGGAAACATTTGCATCAGGCTTGTTTTCAGCGCATGAATGCCATTGCTGTTGTGCGCACCATCCACCATAAGAAATGGCTTTTCCTGTAAAATCTCCATACGGCCTTTCCAGACCGCATTCTGTATTCCTGCTTCCACTGCCTGCCTGATCAATTCCTGTCTTCCCCGTGTCTTCACATGCTGCGCAAGAAACATCTCCGCTGCCTTTTTTGCCGTTGCCGCATTTTCCAACTGGTAAGCCCCTGGAAGTCCCGGTTTCATTTTTTCTACATCACGCACATCCTGTTCTGTAACAAAATAAGCATCGTATCTTTTCAGCACCTGCAATGCTTCTTCTTCCTGCGGTGCAATGACCGCCGGAACATGCGGCTTTAAAATGCCTGCTTTCTCTGATGCGATTTCCGTCAGTGTATTCCCCAGAATTGCCATGTGATCATAGCCGATCCGTGTGATAACTGCCACATCCGGCTTTCCGAGTGCATTGGTCGAATCGAGTCTTCCGCCAAGCCCAGTCTCAAAAACTGCTACATCACAATGCTGCTCCTGAAAATAAATGACCGCCATCACCAGACAATAATCAAACATCGTCGGAGTCACATCCAATTCCAAAGCCAGAAGCTCATTTCCAATCCTTGTGACATCTTCCTTTTCAATCATCTTTCCATTGACACAGATTCTTTCACGAAAGTCCACCAGGTGCGGGGATGTAAAACATCCTGCCTTAAGTCCTGCCTCTTTCATGATCTGGCTTAAAAATGCACAGGTGGAACCTTTTCCGTTCGTTCCTGCCACATGAATATAAGGCAGGCCTTTCTGTGGTTCCTGCAAAGCTGCAAGCATACACTGTGTGACCTCTACTCCTGGCAGATTTCCAAATCTGCGGCTGTTTTCTATTTTTTCAACAACCTCTTCGTATTTATACTGTTTTTTATATGCATTCATATGGACGAATCCTTCCATTTATCGATAAAAACTGTTTTGCTTCTGCTTCTCACAGACATGAAAAAGGGGAGAAGCAAAGCTCCTCCCCGCTATTCTACTTCCTTATGAAGTTTGTTTCAAGTAAAACTGTTCAATTAGCAAATGCTATACTGCTATAATCACCCCGCCGTCATTTGCATACATGCTGGATACTCCGGCTGTATTGACGATCAGGATCTTTTTGAATTTTGCCATCTTCTCGATGGTCTCCTTTACGAACTGTGCGCGCTCCGGACAATTACAATGCGAAATTGCAAGAATACGATTCTCACAGTTTTTTGTAACTTTGAGCATATCCTGAATCATCTTGGTCAAAGCTTTCTTCATGCCACGTGCCTGACCTAACTGCTGAATCGTGCCTTCTTTGGTCGATCCCATGACCGGCTTAATATTAAGGGTATTGGCAACCAAAGCTTTCAGGTTACTCAAACGGCCAGCCTTGCGCAGAGTCTCTAATGTCTCAAGCACGAAGAACGTATTCATGGATGCAATATATTCCTCCACCTGTTCTACTACGTCTTCAAAAGAAAGACCATTTTCCTCCAGTTCCTGTACTTTCAGACCGATCAGAGTCTCTCCAATCGATGCAGATTTTGAATTAAATACATGGATCTTTTTGTTTTCTTCGTGCTCCTCATTATATAACTGTGCTCCAAGAACCGCACTATTATAAGATCCACTCAGTTTTCCGGACAAAGTCACAACATAAACATGTTCTGCCTCACCCTCATACGCATTCATGTAACGCTCCGGCGATGGGCAGGAAGACTTTGGACTGTGTATTGCCGCTTTCACTCTCTGTAAAAAGTCTTTCTGATTAAAGGTCTCGTCATCCGTGATCTGGTATCCGTCCACATCCAGTTCCAACGGTACATTGGAAAAATGTCCGTCCGCCTTCAATTCCTCTGATAATTCTCCACAACTGTCAATTACAATTTTATACATAATGCCATCCTTCTCTCTTTTGAGCACACGTCTCCAATTACCTTAGCAAAAGTTTTTTCTTTCTATTACAAGTAGTTTCAAATACTACGTTGTTATATTAACATCATTTATACTATTTGAAAAGAGAAAATTACAACATTTTATAAAATTTATGGATTTTTTACTTTTTCGTACCTATGATGAAGTTTTTTGTGGCATAAGTTTCAAACACATACATGAATTACACTTTTTCCGACATGAACAACAAGTATTCCTGTATAGTAATTTATGACATTCCAAGTTATAATACTTTTATACAAAAGCGGACAAGGAGATTTTTTCTAATGAAAATTGCAATATGCGATGATGACAAAAATGAGCTTTTTCATATTCTGTCTCTTCTGGCAGATTATCAGATACAGAAAAACACAGACTTTTCCTATAAACCATTCGAAAGCAGTATGGAACTTGCCGCAAATGCAGCAGGAGAACGATATGATATCTATCTGCTGGATGTGGTGATGCCGGGACTAAATGGCATGGAACTGGCAAAAGAAATCCGAAGCTATGACAAAGCAGCAGATATTATTTTTCTGACCACTTCTCCAGAATTCGCAGTGGAAAGCTACTCAGTAAAAGCCTCTAATTATCTGATAAAACCCATTCAGAAGGATCGGCTTTTTGATGCATTGGACGATATTATGAAAACAAGGATTGAAGATCATGGTTCTTCTCTTGTTCTCAAAAGCAGTGTCGGTGTACACAAAGTTCGAATTTCGGAAATTATTTACGTGGAAACTTTAAACCGGAAGGTCATCTATTATCTGAAGAACAACGAACAGATTGTATGTGCAGACAAATTTTCCTCTGTTTGTGATTTTTTACTGCAACATCAGGAATTTCTTCTTGCACACCGATCATTTCTGGTAAATATGAACTTTATCCGTTCCATCAGCGCAACAGATATGTATCTCCTGGACGGCAAACACATACCACTCGCACAACGCAGGGTTGGAGAAATCAAAAAGCTTTACCTTGCATTTCAAATGGAGGAGTAATTATGACGGATTTAGCAATGATTTTAGGATTAATCAATTATGTGTTTGTCCTTTTCTTTGGCGTTGTAGTTTCCCTGTATCTGGCTGACATCAACTTCATGGATCACAAAGTTTTATATTTCTGTACCCTTTTGGGTTTTGGCGCAGCAGAGGGTATTTTCTATCTTTTTATGGGAGAATCTCTGCTTTACAAATGCTATCCGCTGCTTATACATCTTCCTTTGATTCTCCTGATCTGGCTTGTGTTTCACCGGAATTTCTATGTTTCAACCATTGCGGTATTATCTGCCTATCTGCTGTGTACACCCAGAAAATGGTTGGGCACACTGGTTGCCTCTTTCTTTCACGGAGATCCGCTCATTGCCAACATAACCGCAATCTGTGTAACGATTCCCTTACTTTTTCTGGTCGTTCGCTATATTGCACCATACATTATCCGGCTGAAATATGAAAGCAGAAAGACGATTTTGCTCTTTTTCCTGCTGCCGCTTGCATACTACATACTTGAATATACTTTCACGGTCTACACCGATTTGCTATACACGGGCGGTCCTGTTGTCATTGATTTCATGGACAGTTTTATCGTTTTATTTTTCTTTATTTTGTCCATGCTGTCACTTGATTTTTCCAATAAGAAAAACGAAACGGAACGGGAAAATCTGCTTCTCACCACTGCTGCCACACAGGCGCAGAAAGAAATTGAGCAGCTATCTATTTCCCAGAAGCAGGCTTCCATTTACCGGCATGACCTTCGTCATCATATGACATTTTTGCAAAACTGTATTGCGAAAAATAAATTGGATCAGGCTTTGGAGTACATACACCAGATCTGTACCGATATTGACAACAGCCGCGTGATCAGATACTGCAATAATGAAGCATTGAACCTGATTCTTTCCTCCTACGCCGATCAGGCCAGAGATGCTGAAATTGATGTCCAGATTTCTGTCACTGCTACTGATTTTGCGCGTTTTCAGATTACAGATTTGTGCAGCCTCTTTGCAAATTCCCTGGAGAATGCCATCCATGCGTGTGAAAAAATTCCAGCTCCTGAGAAACGTTATATCACACTGAAAGTTTTTGAAAAAAATGGCCGGATCTGTATCAATATCGCGAATAATTATATACAGAATCCGGTATTTGAAAATGAGATTCCAACCTCTCACGAAGCCAACCATGGCATCGGGGTACGAAGCATGATTTCTGTCGTGGAAAAATATCATGGAGTGTATGGTTTTTTTACTGAGAACAAAGAATTTCGTTTTCAGGCTTCCTTATAATCTTTACTCCGGCTTTTAAGTTCTGCTACTGCAACACCACGGTGCTATCTTCAATTTGCAACAAATTTAGCTGCAAAAGAACATTTTCACAGCATCCGTAAGTGCGTCAATATCGGCGCTTCCCATAAGTTCTCTTGCCGAATGCATCGCAAGAAGCGGAATCCCAATATCCACCGTCTTTACCGGCATCAAGGTCGAAGCAACGGAACCTAATGTACCTCCGCCCCGCACATCGGAGCGATTCACAAAACGCTGATAAGCGATTCCATTTTTGTCACAGATCTGACGCAGAATTGCCACAGCCTCTGCATCTGTCGCATAGGACTGGGAACAGGCTTCCTTGATGCAAAATCCACTTCCTAGCACCGGATGATTCGTGATATCCATCTTTCCTTTGTGGTTTGGATGCAGACCATGTGCCACATCTACCGACAAAAGCATGGACGCATATAACATACGTTCTATCTCTTCCTCGTCTGCTCCCATGCTGCGTAAAATGCGCCGTGTCATATCATGCAGTAAAATAGAAGCCGCCCCCTGCTTACTTGTGTTGCCGATTTCTTCATGATCAAACAATGCGATCAGATTGATTCCATCCGCACGCTCTCCCTGCATCAATGACTGCAATAATGCAGCGACAGATGTCTGGTTATCCAGTCTTGGAGAAGACAGAAATGTATCTTTTACACCCACGTACGCCGGTTCTTCCATGCAATAGGTGTTCAGTTCAAAGTCGAGAATATCTTCTTTGTCTACCGCAAGTTCTTCGGCTAAAAAAGTAAGGAAATAATCGGTCGAAGTCTCCTCTTTTGGAAGGACATCCAGAATCGGCATGAGATCCACCTGATTGTTGATTTCCACACCTTTATTTACTTCCCGGTTCATATGAATCGCCAGATTCGGGATAGTAAGTACCGCCTTTTTGGAACAATACAAAACATTACGCGGCGCAAATACATCCTCACTTCGCAACACAACACGTCCGGCAACACCCAGCGGCCGGTCAAACCATGTATTTAAAATCGGACCACCATATACTTCCACGTTAACCTGTGCATATGCCTCCGTGCGAAAATCCGGATTTGGCTTGATTCGCATGCATGGATAATCGGTATGTGCCGCAGCCATACGAACCATGTCTCCTGTGTGATAATTTCCACCTACCGTAAATGCATACAACGTCGTTCCATGGTGGTTCAATACATACTTTCCACCCGGTTTTAAATTCCACTTTTCTTCATATGCAATCTCTTCAAAACCAGCCTGTTCCAAACGTTTCAGAGAAACCTCCACACACTGAAATGGAGAGACTGCTTCTTTTAATAATTCTATTAAGAATTTCTGTTCCATGTTGTTCTCCTTTAGCATCTATATATTGTAACTGTTTATTTCGTATTTTATCACAAATCCTACCAAATTTCTGCAAAGTGTAGTAATATACTTTCATATACACACATTGCCCACAAGGAGGTATTTTATGCTTGCATTGCAGCTTACCGATGTCAAAGACTTTATGAATAAATTTTTGCGTAGTGAAACATTTGATCATTTTCTGTTACAGGAAGGTGTCATTACATCCGGCGCATCCTACGTGATCGACGGTCATATCCATCCTGACTTTTATACCAGCGAAGAAATGGAAGATCTTGAAATTACGGATTGTGATTTTTTGCCTTATGCACTGCTCCGTGGCAATTGCTTTGATCTGATCAAGGGGAAGAAAACGCCCTCCTCCTTCAAGTTTGTACTTCTATTGTCCCCAAAAAATCTCGAGCGGACGCTTTCAAGTATACAAAGCTCCTTTACCGGGAATGATATTACGGGAGTATTTTTGAATATTCGTTTTCAAAAGCAGCAACTGACTCTGACCACCGGAATTTCCTATCGTATTTTCTCTGTCGATAAAACTTTAGACAACGAATGGGACCGTCTGGTAAAACAGTTCTTAAAACAGCATGAAATCGCCTTTGAAGAACTTTAATTTGTTGCTTTACTTTTCCAAAGCGTTATGCTATTCTAAGCTTAGTTGCATAGCAACATAAATATATTGGAGGTACTTTCGATGAACAAAGGTACAGTTAAATGGTTCAACAACCAGAAGGGTTACGGATTCATCACCGCTGAAGACGGACATGATGTATTCGTACATTATTCAGGACTTAACATGGAGGGTTTTAAATCTCTCGAAGAAGGAGCTGCAGTAGAGTTCGATATTACTGACGGCGCTAAAGGTCCTCAGGCAGTTAACGTAGTAGTAGTTAAATAATTGCCTTATAATCAAGTTTCTATGTACCTTTTTCTTTGTAATTAGATTAAGATATTGGATCCGCGATTAGAAAAAGACAACCGATTTCCGGTTGTCTTTTTTTGTATGACGACAGATAAATGTAACCATTCAGAACCATAATTCTAAACCTCAAAAGCCTCTTTGATACTGTCATAATGCAGGAAAATTCCCTGCTTGGCAAATTCTTTGATTTCGTCGAGTGTTGCAAACTTATATCCATCCGTCTCTGCTTCCTGCAAATGCAGATCACTCTCTTCGAAATCCATAATATAACGGTATACGTCTACAAAATAATTATCACCCTCTCCGGGATTCTCTCTGTGGTAAGTAAACAGATATCCTCCATCGGCACCACTGACATCCAATCCGGTCTCCTCTTTGATTTCCCGCTGTACAGCTTCTTCGGATTCTTCTCCTGCCTGTGCTGCGCCTCCGGAAACTTCCCACCAGCCAGGTGCCCATGCTTTTGTCATCACACGCTTTGTAATCAGAAAACGTCCATCCGGTCGTGCGATCACACCAAGTACTGTCAAATGATATTCATCATCCGCAAGATTAAAATGATTGCGCTCCATGGTTCTTCCTGTGCGAACTTTATTTTTATCATAGATGTCCCATAATTCCATAACCTGTTCCTCATTCTTTCCTGTTTGTTATCTTTTCACTTCTAAAAATAATAGCACAAACCGACGTCCTACGCAATTATCTCCGGCATATGTTTCCGATACCACTTTGGCATGAGATTGTTCTGGCATTTTTCATTATGTCTTGGCTTAATCTCCATAGTCGTAAAATATTGTTTCCACAGCTCCGTGAAATAGTCATCTTCTTTCTCTGGTATATGAAGATTGTCCCCTGACACCAGCACACAGGCATGATAGGCTTCATGTACGGCTGCGATCTTACGGTTACAGTCATACATAATAAAGTTTTCATTTGGAAAACGATCCGAAAAATGATCCATCATAAGCGGAACCAGATTACATTTCGGTTCTATCTCCGCAAGAAGTACTGACGTTTCTCCACTGTGAACTTCCCGGAATCGCAGAAAACCGCGCATCTTGTCTGCTTCATTGGCAACTTTGCGGTCCAGTTCCATCATGCGCATGACAAACGGATCCGCAAGATGATCCATGACACTGTGTCCGACTGCAAATGCCCGCACAAGATATCCGAGAACTATGCTTGCCCGTTCTTCCGCAAAATGGCACAGTGCCGATACAATGGTCTGATAATCTCGAAATCCCAGGCGGCTTTGTATCGTACGGACAGTCTTCTCTACTTTTTCTGCATTCACAACGATTTCCCGTTCTTCTGCAAACAGCGTCAGGCAGCCCTCCCCCATCACAATCTCGATATCATCTTTATATGGCTGCTGCATCTGCTTTTTGTATACAAATGCATCATAGATTGCTGTAAAAATCCCTTCCAGCGAATCTTCACAATGTAATATCAACATGCTCTGCTCTCCTTACTGCAAATGATACTGTGGATCAAAAAGTGACAACTGCTCATATCCACTCGCAGTCCCATCCGACAAAAGCATCTCTGCTGGCTTCTCATTATAAGTCAGATGCCGTGTAATATAATTCTCTTCCATCTTGGTCTGATACATCATCTTTCCTTTGCAGGTGATAAAGTACAACGCACGTTTTAACACCACACCCATCTTTTTAATGTCGGAAAAATCCAATGATGCGTGCCTTCTGGCTGCAAGAATTCTTTTTGCACTCTTTGTTCCAATCCCCGGCACACGCAGAAGTGTATAATAGTCTGCCTTGTTGATTTCTACCGGAAACAGTTCAAGGTGATGTACTGCCCAGTCGCACTTCGGATCGATCTGCTCATTAAAATTCGGATTCTTTTCCGACAAAAGTTCGTCGGCCTGAAACCCATAGAACCGCAGTAAAAAATCTGCCTGATACAGTCGATGCTCCCGAAGAAGCGGAGGTTTCTTGCCAATCGCAGGCAGAGATACGTCCTCATTGACATTGATAAAGGCAGAATAAAATACGCGCTTCATCTCAAATTTGCGATACAGTGCCTCGGTAACCGACATGATCTGATAATCACTTTCTCCCGTCGCCCCAATAATCATCTGCGTACTCTGTCCTGCCGGAACAAAATACCGGTCCGGGTAAGACAGATTTCTCGTAATCTGCGATGTACTCCTATTCGAAACAGGAAAATTCTGTGCAATATTATTCTTCTTTGCAACAGTTTCCACAGTCTGCATCTGTGTGAAATTCCAGCTTTGCTCCGCAACCACATCTGCTTTCTTCTGCTGGATAGCTTTCACACCCTTTTGATAATCCTGCAGCCTTGCATAACTGTCACGCATCTCTGCCATCTGGTTATAATAAGATTTTTCATCAATGTACACACGGCTTTTCATACTGGTAACACCATGCGTCAGACGGCTTTCTTTGATTCCATTCTGTATCTGCCGCATCGGTGAAAGAATATTCTTGCGCACCTTATTCGGAGCCACCTGACGAAGTCCCTCTGCGGTCGGCAGCTCCAAGTTCACGCTCATACGGTCCGCAAGATATCCCACCATCTCGATCACATCGGCAGATGCCCCCGGGATTCCCTTGATGTGCACATAACCATTGAAACGATACTTCGTCCGAAGTAAAAAAAGCGTCTCATACAAAAGCCCCATCGTATAATCCGGTGACTTGATGATACCGGAACTTAAGAACAATCCCTCGATATAATTTCTTCGATAAAACTCTACGGTAAGCTGGCATACTTCGTCCGGTGTAAATGTCGCCCGACGATTGTCATTAGAAGAGCGGTTCACACAATATTTACAGTCATAAATACATTCATTGGTAAAAAGAATCTTCAGTAAGGAAATGCATCTGCCATCTCCGGTAAACGCATGACAGATACCACTTGCAAATGCGTTCCCCATATTCTTTCCATCCCCGCCTCTGTGCACACCACTGGAAGTACAGGCAACATCATACTTTGCTGCATCTGACAGAATTGTTAACTTTTCCATAATGCCATTCATCTGCATGATATTTGTCATTTCATTACTCTCCTGCATGAACTAGCTCGTTTTTCCCGAACAAATGTTTGTTTTATTATATTACAGAACATATGTTTTTGCAAGACCTGTTGTAAATAAAACATTTTATACAGCAAAAAGAGACCATCCGGACAAACAGCTGCCCAAATGGTCTCCTGAACTTTTATATTCTATGCTATTTTTTCATTAGTCTCTATGCATAGAGAATGTTTCCATATGATAGTTCTTTAAATTGTCTAAGATCTGACGATCGTCTGCCTTATCAAGAAGGTCATCACGGAATTTCTTTGTCACAATCATATCATTGAAGGAGCTTGGTCCACCGACACATCCACCTTCACATGCCATACCTTCGATAAAGTCATCCGGTAACTTGCCTGCCTTCATAAGCATCAGGAACTTACGGCACTCTGCCGCACCGTTTGCCTTACATACCTTAGGCTCGATACCGGCTTCCATCTCTTTCATACTCTCTACAACGGCTGCGGTAACTCCACCGGAGTTTGCAAAACGCTTTCCGTATACAGAAGACTCCTGATAACTTGTATCGCCAGGCTGGAGTTCAACACCCTTAGCACTCATGATAGCACGCATCTCACTGTATGTAAGAACGTAATCTGCGTTTCCTTCGATCTTCTGGTCAATCACTTCGGATTTCTTTGCAACACATGGTCCAACAAATACCGTAACAGCATCCGGATCCTGTGCCTTGATCAGACGGGATACGGCACACATTGGAGAGATTGTTGTAGAAATCTTATCTGCCATCTCCGGGAAGTGTAAACGAACCAAATTAACAAATCCAGGACAGCATGAAGTTACCTTCTTCTCGCCTTCCTTATATGCCTCTACCCACTCAGCAGCCTCGGAAGCAGCGGTCATATCTCCACCTAATCCAGCCTCAACGAAACCATTGAATCCAACTTCCTGCATTGCTTTCTTCCAGCTTCCCATTGTGATGTTGGCACCAAACTGTCCTTCTGTTGCAGGAGCTGCAATTACATATACCTTCTTTTCAGACTTCAATGCATTGATAACATCGACCATATAACTCTTTGAACCGATTGCTCCGAATGGACAGCTGTGAATACACTTGCCACAACGAATACACTTGGAATCATCGATCACAGAAATTCCATATTCATTGTATGTAATCGCGTTTACAGGACATGCAAACTTACATGGTCTCTTCAGATGCGCGATGGCATTGTAAGGACATGCAGCTGCACAACGTCCACACTCTTTACACTTCTGCGGATCAATGTGGGAACGATGACGTCCTGCCTCGATTGCTCCAAATTTACAAGCATTGATACAAGCCTTGCCCATACAGTTCTGACAGTTCTCGGTTACTGTATAGCTAGAAATTGGACAATCCTCACAGGCAGCATTCATTACCTGAATAACATTTCCATTGTCTTCCGGGCCAGGTGCCTTACCTTCTGCGAGGCGGACACGTTGACGGATGATTTCACGCTCCTTATAGATACAGCAACGGAACTGCGGAGTCGGACCAGGGATCAAACGAACCGCAATATGATCTCTCTCAGCATCAAGTGTTCCTTCAAATGCCAGTTTTGCTACCTCACGCAGTACTGCATGTTTAATTTTAATTACATTTTCGTCAGCGTACATATTATCTCCTTTTCTAAATTTCTCGTTCGCATAAATCAGTCTTATTGTACATAAATTTTCAATAAAAATCTATATATGTATCTATCAAAATACAAAAAACATGGATAATTCAAACAGAAATCAAAAAATCGAACCTTCCCTGCGGGCTGCCATGCAGGCAACCACAGAAGAACTGGAAAAATCCGGCGATCTTGCGACCGGATTTTCCGAAGAGGAAAATCTCTGGGAAGTCATTATTCTTTATTCCGGTACAGCAGATGCTTTACAACAGACATTTCCTGATTACCAGATTACGTTCCTTCTGAATAACTATGCCATTTTACTTCTGCCGGAGGATGCAATTGATACGCTTGCCGGTTCTCCTCAAATCATTTATATTGAACGCCCAAGACGACTTTTCTTTGAAGATCTTCCGGGCATCCGTTCCTCCTGCATTACGGCAATCCAGGAGCCCCCCCTTTCCCTGACGGGAAAAGGCGTGCTTTTGTCTGTCATAGATTCCGGCATCGATTATATGCATCCGGATTTTCAGAATGCGGATGGTTCCACAAGAATTCTGGCATTGTGGGATCAAACTATAGCACCCAATCCTTCAAAAAGTTTTCTTTCTCCTCCCGGCTATGCACTGGGGACACTGTTCACAGAGGAACAGATCAATGCTGCTATCGCCGCCCCCACTTTGCAGGAACGTGTTGCATTCTGTCCGAGTTTTGATAGCAGTGGACACGGAACACATGTGACCGGAATCGCCGCTGGAAACGGTCGCGTGCAGATTGCAAACCGTGGAGTTGCTTATGAGGCGTCCCTTCTGATCATCAAACTCGGTTCCCCCGAACCTATGGGATTTCCAAGTACCACGCAGCTGATGCAGGCAGTGGATTTTTCCGTCCGCTTTGCCATAGAACGTCAATTCCCCCTTTCCATCAACCTCAGTTTCGGCAATACCTACGGTTCCCACAGCGGTACTTCTCTGTTGGAAACCTATCTAGATTCCGTATCCAATCTTGGTCGGATCTGTATTGTAACCGGCAGCGGAAATGAGGGAAATAATAGTGGACACGTGGGCGGACGGCTCCTTTCGAACACTTCGAAATCTCTGGAATTTGTTGTGGGGGATTATGAAAGAAATCTCTCGATTCAGATATGGAAAAATTACTGGGACGAAATCCGTCTGCAGCTACTTCCGCCGTTTTCACAGGCTCCCATCCAGATTCCTGATATTCCCGGAAGCTGGCGCTTTGCTGTGGGCGATACAGAGCTTCTCATTTATTACGGTGAGCCATCTCCCTACAGTCTCTATCAGGAACTCTACATTGATTTTATTTCTTCCCGCACATACATTACCTCCGGTGTATGGACCTTTCTTCTTACCACCCAAAACATCACCGATGGCATTTATGATCTCTGGATGCCGGCAGCTGCAATCCGTGGCAACGCCACGCGTTTTCTAGCTCCAACCCCGGAAACTACGCTCACCATACCATCCACCGCCACAAAAGTCATCAGCGTCGGGGCCTATGATTCCAACACCAATACCTATGCACCTTTCTCCGGCCGTGGTTTCACCTGGAATACGAATCAGATCAAACCGGACATCGTCGCTCCCGGTGTCGACATCACAAGCTGTGCAGTAGGCGGAGGCTATGACACAAGAAGTGGCACTTCCATGGCAACTCCATTTGTGTCCGGAAGCTGTGCCCTGCTTATGCAATGGGGCATTTTACAAGGAAATGATTCCTTTTTGTATGGAGAAAAAATGAAGGCCTATCTGATAAAAGGGGCCCGGAAACTTCCCTTTGCAGAGAAATATCCGGACCCCCGTGTTGGCTGGGGTGCCCTGTGTGTATCCGCCAGCATCCCAACTTTATAAATTTATTCTTCTGTCATGAAACGGTCATAGAATTCTTCCTTCGGAACCGGCTTACCAAAATAATATCCCTGTATCATTTCTGCCTTTGTCTTTCGAAGAATGTCTACCTGCTCCTTGGTTTCAATTCCTTCTACGATGCATTCAATGCCAAGATCATTGATCAGAGAAGTCATGTAATCAAGCATCATGCGGCTTCTCTCATTTGTCGTAATCTCTGTTACCATGGAGCGGTCGATTTTTGCTGAATCAAAATCATACTGCAGCAATACTGACAAATTCGAATACTGCGTACCAAAATCATCCATGGAGAGACGAAATCCCATCCTTTTCAATGCATTCGAAACATTTTCAATGACCATATGGTCCATGTCTCCTACGGTCTCTGTCACTTCGATATGTACCATCCCTGCCTGCACATCATATTTTTCCGTAACTGCTTTGACCCTTTCCAAAAGATCTGGATACATCATGGTCTTCTTAGAAAAGTTCAGAGAAATCGGTACCAGACGATGTCCAGCTTTCTTTTCTTCCTGCTGATACTTAAACACATCCTCAAGCACAAACAGATCAATCATATAAATCAGATTATATTGCTCTAAAACCGGTATAAAATGAGACGGAGCTACAAGACCAAGCTCATCATCCAGCTGTCTTACCAAAGCTTCTGCACCTTCTGTCTTTCCAGTCTCAATATTTACCTTTGGCTGCAGATACACAACATAATGATCTCTATCCAGCAAATCCTGCACTTCATGAATCAGATTTTCTGCCACTTTACGAAACGCAGTATTTCCATGCAGAAGTTTTACCTTGTCATTGTCCATGATTGCTTCTGCTTCTGTAATCTGAGAATACACTGCCGGATGGGAACTCCAGCTGTATCCTCTTGCTACAGAAAAAGATAGTGCCTCTAATCCGGCTTTTAATTCGCGTACACGCTCCTCAAAGTCCTTTCGTTTTATATTGGCACAGAGAACCATCATTTCATCCTGATCATAACGGAACAGACGATATCCATCGAATATTTCTTTGAGCAGGTCTGCCACTTCGACCAGTTTCTTATTGCCATATAAATAACCAAACTGACGGTTCATATCGGAAAGCTTGATAATATCTGTTGTGACAATTCCAAGCGATTTGTATCCCTTGATTTCACGTTCTTTTTTCCACAGAACAAAGCTGTTGCGGTTCCACAAACCAGTAAGATTATCATGTGTCTTACTCCGTTCGCACATTTCACTTGCACATTCCTGCAGCATACATGCGCTCAGATACTCCGCAAGCATCTGCACCAGCATGGATTCCTCCACATGTCTGCGTGGATTAAAGACCAAAAGTGCACCCACGTTCTCATTATTCTTTAATAATGAACTTGCAATTGTAGACCAGATCCGGCATTTCACAAGGCCATCATATAACTCCGGCATGTGGTTTTTGATACGCTTAATATTTGGCAAACAGATATTCACATGCTCATACAGCGCATTCCAATAAGCATCTGTCTTGCCATTTTCAATCAAATCTACAAGCAGGCGTGAAGTCATCTCTGCGCTTTCTTTGTGACTCTCACTTACTTTCTGCTTTCCTTTTCTGGTCCTGTCAATAACGATAACACAATCCGCATCAAAAAAGTTCTGTAATGAAAGTTCCATTCGCTTAAGCCCGTCTGCAAAACATCCGGAAGATAATTGCGACATGCATTCTTTCAGTTCCTTTAAAAGCACATGATCATCTGCAGCACTGCGAACTTTCTCTGCATATTGCATTTCTTCCTGTTCCTTTGCATCCTGCTCAAGATATTCCTGAATGTCGTTAAAAAATACAATTTGATTCTTTCCTCTGTGTTTTGCAGTGTAGACCGCCTGATCTGCCTCATAATACAAATCAGAAAATGTGATTTTACGATTCCCCACTTCACTGATTCCAATGGAAGCCGCATATTCCATATCAAATATGATTGTCTTCATCCGTTCCTGCAGATTCTTGCAGAACTTATGAATATCATGTTCATTTTTCAGTCCCCACACAAATGCTGCGAATTCATCTCCACCTAATCTTCCGACAATACCATGGTTTCCGACCACGGCATTCAATACCGCCCCTGTCTGTTCAAGTACCATATCTCCAACGGCATGCCCCTGGGTATCATTGATCATTTTAAAATCATCTACATCAAGCATCATAAGCAGTGCTTTGCCCTCGTAATCTTCGAGCTTTTTCCCACAGATTTCTTCAAATGCAGCATGATTATACACATTCGTAAGAGCATCCATTTCCGCTTTTCTTCGCATGTTCTCATTCGCAATCTTCTCATTATGAATGGAACGGAGACGGCCTGCAATGCAATCCACTTTCTTTCCATTCCCTGCTATACTGACCAGAAAAAATCGAAACCAGACTCCCTCTTTACCAGGTTCACAAAAACGCACATCAAGCGTGGTGTGCGTCGGTTTACTCATACATTCCTTGATTGTCTGCTGGTACACTTCTTTATCTGCAGGGTCAACAAATACGCTGCCTATTTTATCTCCAGCAGCGTATTCGGATACATCATATACTGTAACAAACTCACCATTTTCCACCTTGTACACCTGCATGGTGTCCGTACCGGCTTCGTATTCCATAATGAATTCCTGGTTCTGCTCTGCTACGATCTTGAGTACTTCATATTGATTTGCTAAATTCTGCTTTCCCATAACTCTCCCATTTAGTTCCAGACAGTGTCAATTACCTCTATTAATTCGGAAAATTTCTGTATTTCCGGCACATCAGCTTCTACTTTTCCAAATCCGTATCCTGCATGAATGAACCGAACACCCGCGGACATGCTCGCATCATAGTCCCCTTGTATGTCACCAACATACACGGCATCCTGCAAATTATTTCTCTGATACAAAAGCGCTATATTCTCCCCTTTCGGCTTGTCATTGTTGCCGTAGCACTCGATATCCTCAATGAGATCATGAAATTTGTAATAATCCAAAAAAGCTTCAATATACCCTGTCTGACAATTACTTACAATATACAAGTGATAGTTTTCTTTCAGATTTTCCATTGTTTTGCGGATGTCCGGATAAAGGACCCCGCCATGCTTACGCAGATAGTCATTTTCCAGCTTACAGCACAGATCCAGAAGTTCTTTTCTTTGTGCAGCATTCAGTCCCGGAAACAGGATATCTGCAATATCTTCCATTGTCTTTCCCATTACTGACTGAATATCGCCTGCTGTAAGTGGCTCTCTTTTGTAACCATATGCAAGGATTGCTTCATTCCAGGACTCTGCGACTCCCGCCGCAGAATCCCAAAGTGTTCCGTCCATGTCAAAAATTATACCTTTTTTCATGCTTCGTCAATTGCCTTTCCAATATCGTGTCTCATATATTTATTTGCAAAGTCAATCCACTCCGTTGCCTCGTAGGCTTTTGCTCTGGCTTCCTTTAAGTCCTTACCGGTAGCTGTAATGCCAAGTACACGACCACCGTTTGTCACGATACGTCCCTCTTTGTCAAAAGCCGTACCTGCATGGAAACAGTAGTAATCATCTTTTCCTTCGAATTTCTCGAATCCGGTGATTGGGAATCCCTTCTCATAGGACACCGGATATCCGTCAGATGCCAGTACAACACAGACTGCTGCGTTGTCCTCAAACTGCAGATCAATGGTCTCAAGTCTGCCGTCAACACAGGCTTCCATCACATCAATAATGTCATTCTTCATACGAGGCAGTACGACCTGTGCTTCCGGATCACCGAATCTTGCATTGTACTCAAGTACCTTTGGTCCGTCTTCTGTAAGCATCAGGCCAAAGAAAATAACTCCGGTAAATGGACGTCCCTCTGCAGCCATAGCATCTACAGTTGCCTGATAAATATACTTCTTGCAAAAATCATCCACTTCTTTTGTGTAGAACGGGCTTGGTGAGAAGTTACCCATACCACCGGTATTTAATCCCTGATCTCCGTCTTTTGCACGCTTGTGATCCTGTGCGGAAGACATGATTTTGATTGTTTTTCCATCAACAAAAGAAAGTACGGAAACCTCGCGTCCTGTCATGAACTCTTCGATTACCATGGTATTTCCGGCATTACCGAACTTCTTGTCCTCCATAATGGTGCGGACACCTTCTTTTGCTTCTTCAAGTGTATTGCAGATCAATACACCTTTGCCCAAAGCAAGTCCATCTGCTTTCAGTACGATTGGCATCTTTGCAGTCTCAAGATATGCAAGTGCCTCGTGTGGATCTGTAAAATTCTCATATCCGGCTGTTGGAATGTTGTATTTTTTCATGAGATCCTTGGAAAAAGCCTTCGATCCCTCAAGAATTGCCGCATTTTTGCGTGGTCCGAATACCTTCAGTCCCTCTGCCTCAAACACATCAACGATTCCGCCTACTAATGGATCGTCCATTCCAACGATTGTAAAATCAATTGCCTGTTCCTTTGCAAAAGCAACCAGTTTATCAAATTCCATAGCACCAATTGGCACACACTCTGCAAGTGATGCGATTCCGGCATTGCCCGGTGCACAATAAATCTTATCTACACGTTTGCTCTTTGCAACACTTGTCACAATTGCATGCTCACGTCCGCCGCTTCCTACTACAAGAACTTTCATGTCTACTCTCCTTATTTTCAAGAACTCTATCCGATATGTACCTTACCGTCTGTCACGGTAACTTTTCCATTTGCAATCAGATCAATCGCCTTTGGCATAATGATCCATTCTGCCTGCTCCATCACACGGTGCTGCAGAACTTCCGGTGTATCTGTCTCCTCCACTGCAACTGCTTTCTGCAGAATGATTGGACCGGTATCCGTTCCTTCATCCACGAAATGCACCGTTGCTCCGGTCACTTTGACACCGCGTGAAAGAACACCTTCATGCACTTTCAATCCATAATATCCTGTTCCGCAGAAAGATGGAATCAATGATGGATGAATATTGATGATCCGGTTGGTATATTCTTTGATCATCTGCTCCGGAATCACTACAAGAAATCCTGCCAGCACGACCAGATCCACATGATAGGAATTCAGCTGTTTCAGGAAATCCTCATTGAATTCTTCTCTGCTTGCATAATCTTTCGGACTGATGCAGATGCTTTTGATTCCATGCTGCTTTGCGCGCTCCAAAGCATATGCATTCTTATTGTTGCTGATCACCACTTCGATTTCTGTGTTGGTGATTGTCTGATTTTCAATTCCATCAATGATGGCCTGTAAGTTTGTTCCACCGCCGGATACACACACTGCGATTTTTAGCATAATGTAACACCCTTCTCTCCGTCTGTGATTTTTCCAACCACATATGGAGTATCTCCAGCTGCCTTGATTGCTTCCATTGTCTTATCTACATCTGCAGGATCTACAGCAAGAATCATTCCAAGTCCCATATTGTATGTATTGTACATCATCTGCTCTTCGACGTTTCCTTCCTTTGCCATCAAAGTAAAGATTGGTGGGATTGGATAGCTGTTCTTCTCAACAACTGCGTGCTTTCCTTCCGGAAGCATACGTGGAATATTCTCATAGAAACCGCCACCTGTAATATGGCTGCACGCTTTCACGCGAACTCCTGCATTCTTAATGGACTTTAATGCACCAACATAAATACGTGTCGGAGCAAGAAGTGCCTCACCGAGTGTTGTGCCAAGTTCGTCCACATAGGTATTTAATGTCTCTTTATCCATCTTGAAAATCTTGCGGACAAGGGAGAATCCGTTGGAATGTACACCAGAACTTGCCATACCGATCAGCACATCTCCAGCCTTTACATCCTCTCCGGTAATGATGTCCTTCTTATCTACTACACCTACGGTAAATCCGGCAAGATCATATTCATCCTCCGGCATAAGTCCAGGATGTTCTGCTGTCTCTCCTCCGATCAGCGCACAGCCGGACTGCTTACAGCCTTCTGCCACACCGCTTACGATCGTTGCGATCTTCTCCGGATAGTTCTTTCCACATGCAATATAATCCAGGAAAAATAATGGTTCACCACCTGCACATGCAACGTCATTTACACACATGGCAACAGCGTCAATACCAATGGTATCATGCTTGTCCATCAAAAATGCAAGCTTTACTTTTGTTCCACATCCATCTGTTCCGGATAACAGAACCGGCTCTTCCATATTTTTGATTGTATCTAAAGAAAAAGCACCGGAGAAACCACCCAGTCCGCCTAACACTTCCGGACGCATGGTTGCTTTCACATACTTTTTCATAAGTTCCACTGACTCGTATCCTGCCTCGATATCTACGCCTGCGTTCTTGTAGTCCATTTATTTTTCCTCCTAATATCTGTACTTAAATATATTATTATATCTAATAGTATATCTGTAAACACCTGATTTTACCAATAGTAAATGGTAAATTTTCTAATTAGTAGTTCTTATATCCAACTTCTTTCAGGCGTGCATCTTTTGCTTCAACCTGTTCTTTTAAATTCTTGGAATACTCTTTGAGTCTTGCAAGTAAATCTGCATCGCTTGTCGCAAGAATCTTTGCTGCAAGAATTCCGGCATTTGCTCCACCATTGATGGCTACTGTCGCTACCGGAATTCCAGTTGGCATCTGGACGATGCTGTATAAAGAATCTCTTCCACCAAGAGAAGTTGTATGCATTGGGATACCAATGACCGGCATTGGGAAGATAGCTGCACACATACCTGGCAGATGTGCTGCCATACCTGCGCCTGCAATAATTACTTTGAAGCCTTTCTCCTCTGCTGTCTTTGCATACTCAAAGAATACATCCGGCTCACGGTGTGCAGAAATAATTGTCATCTCATAGCTTACTCCAAGCTGATCCAAGATATCTGCTGCCTTTGCCATAACCGGCATATCTGAGTCACTTCCCATTACAATTCCTACCTGTGCCATTTTTAATTCCTCCTGTTTTCCTTCGTTTTCAAGTTAATATCTATTGGTTTCGCTGTGCGTCCAAAGCATCGAGAGGCTCATTCAGCTTCTCGGTTCCCGGTACGACAAAGCGTCCATTTACAATAATATCCTCCGTGGTTTTATCCTTGCGGATCACGGTAATTTTTCCAAGCTCGTCATACGGAATCGTAATATCGGTATGACAGTTAAAATATGCTTTTGAGATGTCTTCTTTTCGAAGCATCGAAATTTCATTATCCCTCGCGACAATCGCCTTGCCGTCCGGGTTATAGGTCATATTGTCCTCATCATAGGTGTAGCAGGTATCTCCCACTGCAAAATGCGGTCCTGTCTTTTCTGCAATCAGAATCGGCAGCTTATCCGCAATGCCATATTTACGGGCCATCACATAAGCCGTCGTGTTGGTTCCGATGGCAAACTCTCCCATCGGAAGTGTCTTATGATGATACAATACATTATCTTCAATATATTTTTTATTTTCTGCTTCCTCTTCAAAATTCGTGCAGGTATACGATACAATCTTTCCATCCACGAAATCCAGTTCCAGATTTTCGTAGTTCAATTCATTCAAATATACCTGACTGACATGAAGCTTTCCATTGGTTCCGGTAAGAACCGGAGAGGTAAACACTTCTCCCACCGGAATATTGACATCTGCCACGCAGTTTTCGAATGCGGTCTCTTTTGCAGGATCCGACAGCGGATAAATTTTCACATACAGATCCGTGCGGTTTTCGTTCGTTCCCTGAATGTGTACCATATCAGCCGTATCTAACACATCGATGATTTTCTGCTGCATATCGCGATACAATGCATAATCAAGCGTATTGATTTTAACCGTCTCCGCAAAAATCTCCTCGAACTGCTCCCCGATGGAAGGAACCGGATATGCAATAATTGTAAAACTGCGTTCCTCCCCACGGATATATTTATTGATCAGCTGACTGGATTCACTGCGCTGATATACCAACAGTTTCTGCTGTTTTTCGGTAAACTTCACACAGGCATCCTTCTGCTCCGGTGAAAAAGGCTTCGTGCCAAATATATCAATTACAGCCGGACCTCCATATGCCGGTGCCTGCGCTTTTAATTTTTCCCAGACACTGCGTTCCACTTCAAGTCCGCGCTCAATCAATGCCTTATCCAGCCAGAGTCCTCTGTCCTCCCGGTGATCATATGTGTACTGTTTATTCAATGATATCGAAAACGGACGCAGAATCGAATCCAGTCCCATCTTCTTAAAATTGTTCACTGCATAGCGTACCATCCGCTCGAACCCAATTGGATAGCGAATCTCTGCAATGGATTTCTTTGTAATATCTTTTCCGGTTGTGGCAAATCCGATGCGGTATCCTTCCGTAAATGTATCTGCCATCGCCTGTACCTGTTCGTCAGAAAACGTATTTAAAAACGCATACGATTTCATTTCATCGCTGCCAATGCACATTGCATAGCGAAACAGATAAGAGGCATCTGACAAATCTGCCTGCATGACCAGTTCTTTATAATAATCGTCTCTTGTCGTGACCAGACGCTCAATGGCATCCTGGTTAAATATCTCGGTGTAATCATGCATGAAAGAATAAATAATACTCTTCAACTCTTTTACACTTAAGTTATCAATGTCTTCAAAACAATTATAAAGTTCTACAAAAAGCTCCGCATACAGACAGATATAGGTAAGATTTCCTTCTGCACAATACGGCGCGATGCTGTGAAACTTTGCATCAAGCATGGAAAGAATCTGTCCGTATTCCGTTCCCATACAACTGCATGCATATGCCGGGTTTGCGAAGCTTTTCTCATAACCAGCCTCCTGTACATCATCATACAAACGCTGATTTAACTGTTCCCCCTGTGCTGCTGTCATTATGGAAAATTCGCCGGATATCGCCTCTTCTGCCACACTATGCTCCAACAGAAGATAATTTGCCATCTGTTCAAAATATCCGCGGTAAACTTCCGGTACCGTTATGGCTCCATCTACTACGATATCTCCGATGCGCTCCATGACCAGCGCAATTCTTTCTGTATATTGTTCATTATTTTCCCGGAACAATTCCTTATAACTCATACCTTCAAAAACCTCACTAAGGTATACATCGAATTACATGCATCGATGATACCTTTTGACCCTTTAATCATATTACAAATCCCATGACATAGGTTCCTGCCCAGCATGCAATATTAACCACTGACAGAAACAGTCCCAGTCTTGGGAACAAACGGAAAGAATCCTCTTCCCGAAGACTGCCTGCCGCAACAACTACCACAACAACGGACGCAAGCATTGCGAGCACTCCGATGCTTCCATAATAAGCAGACAGTTCTCCATTTGCACGAAATGCAAGTTCCAGAATCACCAGATACAGCACCAAAAGCACAAGGGCAAGAACCGTAGCCACAATTCCTCTCTTGGAATGGGTCTTCTCTGTGAACTTGTAAGATCCGTGTCTTTTGTGTTTTCTCATTGGTTATCCTTCCCATTTCTTATTGTTTTAATAATAAAATACGTCAAGTATCCAAGTAATCCGCCCAGTGTATTTAAAAACAAATCGTCCACATCAAAACATCCCAGTCGAAATACCAGCTGTATAACCTCCACCAGAAGGCTGAGGAAAAAACAGTGAATCACAACCACGATTCCATTGCGTTTCTTCGGATGCAATGTCGGCAGGAAAAAGCCAAGTGGCATAAATGCGATCACATTTCCTGCGATATTGATGAACACTGCTTTAAATCCAAGCAGATGCCGGTAACGGATAAAACGTGTAATCTCCTTAAAAAGCGTGAGATTATACCGGTACTCTTCTCCAAACTGTGTTCTTCCAAATCCTTCGGAAAAGAACAAAAAATAAAATAACAAAATCAAATATACGATAAACAGTACCGATAATACTCTCCGATGCCACTTAGTTGCATCCATACTGCTTGTAATACTGGTCAATTGCCTCTTTTAATGTGTCATCAATAACAATTCTTCCCTGGCACTCACGATTATATAAGTGCTCCACAACTTCTTCCATTGTTACAATTGCTTTTCCTTCAAAACCATATTTTTCATGGATTTCATCCAGCGCGCTGACTTTGCCGCCCTGGCCAACTTCCATACGATTCAGACTTACCATAAGTCCCACGATTTCTACATTTGCTGCTCCACGTACCTTCGGTACTGTCTCTTCCATAGACTTGCCGGATGTTGTCACATCCTCGATCATAACGACACGATCTCCATCTTTTAAGCTGCTTCCAAGGAATCCTCCCTTGTCTGCACCGTGATCCTTTGCCTCTTTACGATCAGAACAGTAACGAACTTCTTTTCCGTAGAGTTCACTGTATGCGATTGCTGTAACGACAGCAAGTGGAATTCCCTTATATGCCGGTCCGAATAACACATCAAAGTCATCTCCATAATTTGCATGGATTGCCTTTGCATAATACTCACCTAATCTTTTTAACTGGGAACCGGTAACATATGCACCTGCATTCATAAAGAAAGGCGATTTTCTACCACTTTTTAAGGTAAAATCGCCAAATTTCAAAACATCACTCTGTACCATAAATTCAATAAACTCGCTCTTGTAAGCTTCCATTGTCTTATAAACCTCCTATTTGCAAGGGTTTGCGCCTCTTGATTATTTCTATTTTACTGTTTTGACACCATTTTGTTTTGGTAACAAAAACTAAGTCTTGATACTGCTCTTCGGCAACATTTCCTTATAATCTTATCACATAATAATCCTATTTTCAACGCAGAATCCTCTTGAGTTTCCGATGTTTTATGCCCTCTAGTAACCATAACGACAAAAAAATAGCATCCCAACCGCCTAAAGTCAGATGCTATTTCAGAGTCTCAACTGAGGGCAAATTTCAAGCGCCCTTTTCTATATTGTTTGATTTTCCTTTTTCTTTACGATCCGGACGGAATCCGTACAACCAGTTTTCTTCCGGCTTTTTCAATCATAGTAAGTACCGGTATATGTTTCTTTCGAAGCGCATGCACAATCGGGTAAGTCTCAAACACATTGCCCTGCACATAGACAGCTTCCGGCTTATATTTTAATATCTGTCTGACCTGTTCCTTAACACGCGCCTTCCAGTCCTGCTTTTCCAGCGCAACTTCCGCATAATTGTCCTCAATTTCCAGTTCCGGCAATGCTGCAAAATCCACATGGCAGATGCGTACCGACGGAATGCCTCTGGCGCCGGCAATCTGTTTCAAAAGTTCCTCTGCTTCGGTATCCGGTGCGGAAAGGCTCACGATCACAGAATCCTCCTGATAAACCTCAAGTGCCTTTTTGCATGCTGCTTTCGCGTCCTCCAGTTCTCCAACCGTCATGAGAAAACCGCCTTTGTGACAAAAGACTGCACTGCTTAATCCGGTCTCTTTTACCAGCTCCTCTCCTTCGAGTCCGAGCCATTGCGACGGAAAACTGCATTTATAATTCATGGAATACTCTCGTTTCTGTGGCTGAATACAATATCCTCCACGATTGGAAGGAAAAATAACAAACGCGATCTCTGTCTCAGCCAAAGCTTTCTGGCAGGGAATAAATTCCGGAAGCACAAGGATGCGGTCCTTTGGATTATGTTCTTCGAGCACCTGTTCCACGCGCTGGTCTGCGCGGGCATTTCCACGGTACCGCTCAAATTTGTTTTCCAGAATCATTCCAGCAACACTGACCGCCTGAAAAAATGCTTCATCGCTTCCCCCTTTTGCATCCCATGGCGGATTAAAATTTCCAATCAGCGTGGCGAGTTCATTTTTCTCCCCTGTATTATCGTTGATATCCAGAGGCTGAATAAATGATTCATCCAGTTTCTCTGCAAGTTCTTCACCTAGGATTTCTTTTCCAAGTACTTCCCATAACAGCCCAAAAGCCGCATAAGGAACTCCATTCTCACGCACCCTGCTGTCTTTTTGGTGATGATCGTATCTGCCTCGTCCGATATCAAATACGATTCCGTCAAAATCTTCCGGGGCTTTATTTCCTCTGGAGATAACGATCTCCGGGTTGATATACAAAAGTAATGCAGATGAAAATACATCATCTGCATGAAATTTCCCTCCATGGGTAAATGCTTTCGCATCCTTCTTCTTTATTTCTTCCAGCAGTTCCATTCTCTGCTCCTTAATTTACCGAGTAATCGTAGCTGTCCAGCTGAACCTCTTCGACCTGTTTTGCTGCCCCATCCAAATGCAGACCGACCATCATCGGACATTCTGCAGTTGCTGGAAATGTAAGTGTCACATTATTTCCAGATACAGAAGAAGTAGCACCTGCTGCTTCTACCTGTAAAATCGTTTCATTGAATTTCATCTTTAAAGTGATAGTTCCTTCTATTCCACTCCAATTTACATTGGCAAGAATTTTTCCACCACCATTCCATTTATCCCATACTCCGGAATAAGTCACATCAAGTTTGCCCTGTTTGTTTCCACTTGCAGCATAAACACCCTCTGCATAATCCGGTACGATTGCAATCATTGGTTTTACATATTTCTTAGACATAATAACATCTCCTTATATCTCACATTCAACATATATACATCTCAATTGGCACCTATTATATAGGGGGGATTTAGCAAATGTCAAGTACTTTTGAACTATAAAATGATTAAAGGGTCAAAAGGTATCATCGATGCATGCTTGCATGCAATTCGATGTATACCTTAGTGACCCGCACTACACCGAGAAAGTAGCAATTTACTGCTGAAACGCAGAAAATTAGCGGATTTCGAGGTGGAGTCAGATTACGGGAATGCGTAGCATGTAGTAATCTGATTAATCATAAATGAGGGGCAAAATACCTTTTGACCCTCATATCATAAAATTACTTATTCACCTGATTTCCGACAATGCGGTAATAAGCACGCGACGTAAGACGGAAAACCAGATAATAGATCAGCATAAAAACAAGCAATGTAATCACCAGACATTTTACAAACAATCCTGTGTTTGACAGATTCAAAAGTACCAGCAGTCTGCGGATCATCGGAAATGCTGCCGTCACATGAATGGCTGCCATCACAAGCGGCAGGAAGAATACAATGCGCACCTGTGACTGAATAGACACTTTTACTTCCTGGTTGCTCATTCCCACTTTCTCCATGATTTCATATCGCTGCCGGTCGTCATATCCTTCCGAAATCTGTTTATAAAAGATAATCATAACTGTCACCATAAGGAACATGGAACCAAGGAAAATGCCGAGGAAAAACAGGCCCCCATATATGGTATAAAAATTCTGTTCGTGTGACAGGCGCCCTTCCACATACCGGTTTTCCAGATTGCTGCGGTTTTCATTCTGCTTTTCTATCAGTTTACCGAGTTTTTCCTCACATGCGACCTTCTGCGCCTTTGTTCCGTCAATCTCATATCCACTGACTCTGCAAAAACTGTACGCATGATCGCCCAGCAGCTTCTTTTGCTTTTCGAACAATTCTTCTACCGTTTTTTCACTGTCCACAATGATGTAATATGCCCCCTGCACTTCGGAATTGGTATAAGCATCCCGAAGCTCATGCACATGTGTTTTTGCCACCTTGTATTTTTCCCCTAAAATAGTAACGGTCTTTCCTCCATTCCATTTGGAACCATAGATGGCCACAGTATGTTCCGCAACTTCCGGCACATCCTTTTTCCCCAATACTTTTTGCATTGCCAGAAAATTCTCACGGGTAACCATGTTTACCGTATATTTGTCTGCTGAAGTATCTGACGGTAATTCCAGCTTATCTCCCTGCATCTGCATAAGCATGGACAGATAACTGTATCCAACCTTCTTTTCAATTTTTCTTCCTGATTTTTCAATGAAAGCTGCGATTTCTTCCTGATTTTTCAGTTCATTGTCATCCAATGTTTTTTCATAGGAATATACATTTATTTCATTTGGATACCGTGATAGCAGTTCATCACCGATTCCGGCAAACATACTCACCGTCATAGAAATCACAACTAGAACCATAGTTGACAAAATACAGATGCTTGCGAGTCCCGCTGCATTCTGTTTCATACGGTAAAGCATTCCGGATACCGCTGTAAAATGCTTTTTGTTATAATAAAATTTCTTGTTTTTACGCATAAGTTTGAGCAATGCAATACTTCCTGCAATAAACAGAAAATACGTGCCTATGATTACAAGGACAACTGCAAGGAAAAACAGTGTCAGTACTTTTAACGGATTTTCTGTAGTAAATGCAATATAATAGCCGATTCCAAGACACACCATTCCTGCAAGTGTCATCAATACTTTGGTCTTTGGCTCCTTTTCTCCCACATTTCCGCCACGAAGAAGTTCCATCGGATTTGCAAGTTTCATCTGCATATAATTATAAAGAAATGTAAGAAAATACAGAATTCCAAAAAGTACAATCGTGTACTCTATTCCCTGCCAGGAAATTTCAAAACTTACAGTTGTTGTAATATCCAGAATCCGATATAAAAACATCAGCATCAGTTTTGAGAAAATAATTCCTCCAATAATTCCTCCACCAATTGCCAAAACCGAAGTATACAGCGTCTCTATCGCAAGCACCTTGCCAATATGCCGTTTTTCCATGCCTAAAATATTGTAGATACCGATTTCTTTTTTTCTTCGTTTGCTGATAAAACTGTTGGTATAAAAAATAAAAATATAAGAAAAAATTCCGATGATACCAACTCCGAAGGATAAAATCCGTCCAATCATTTCAGCGCCCCTTGCATGTGCAAGGCCTTCATTTCCACTCAGAAATGTCATCAGGTAAAACATTGCTACCGTAATAAGTCCTGACAAAATATAGGGAACATACAGTTGCCGGTTATTGCGCATATTGGTCTTTGCCAGTCTCACGTAAATTTTATTCATGCTGCTCACCACCTGTCGTCAACACTGTCAGAGTATCGGAAATCTTTGCATACAGTTGTTCATTTGACATATTTCCCCGATACAGCTGATGAAACACTTCTCCATCCTTAATAAATAAAACACGGTTCGCGTGGCTTGCTGCTTTCGTACTATGGGTTACCATAAGAATGGTCTGTCCTTCTTCATTAATCTGGTTGAAAAGCGTAAGCATGCTGTCCGATGCTTTGGAATCCAGGGCACCGGTCGGTTCATCCGCGAGAATCAGTTCCGGCTGTGTGATCAGAGCGCGTGCTACCGCTGTTCTCTGCTTTTGTCCGCCGGACACTTCATACGGATATTTATTCAGCAGACTTGTAATCCCCAGTTTCTTTGCAATCGGTGCAAGGCGCTGTTCCATCTGCGGATAGTCCACGCCGGAGAGAACAAGCGGGAGAAAAATATTATCTTTTAGTGAAAAATTGTCCAGCAGATTGAAGTCCTGAAATACAAATCCAAGATGTTCTCTTCGAAACGCAGACATTTCTTTTTCCCGGACTGTCGCTAAATTTTTTCCATTTAATACAACGGTTCCCGCCGTTGGTTTGTCCAGCGCTGCAAGAATATTTAACAGTGTGGTTTTACCGGAACCGGATTCACCCATGATAGCAACATACTCGCCCTCTTCCACAGAAAAACTGATTCTTGACAAAGCCTGTACCTGATTTCCACCAAATCGTGTGGTATATATTTTTTTTAGATTACTTACTTCTAAAATTGCCATTTTGATATACTCCTTTATTTTTTGTGGCGCCAGTTGTTTATGCAGTCAGTATAACAAATGAGTTTCCTTCCAACCATCGATTTGTCTTACATTTTAAAAGCGTACCTTACATTTCTGTAAGATACGCCTGTTAATCCTGCACATTAATTTGTTTCATGGAAAATCCAATCCACACTGCAGTGCCTTTTCCCACTTCCGATTCAATTCGAATCGTATGTCCCAGTTTTTCTAAAATCTGTCTGCTCAAATACAATCCGATGCCGGTGGACCGTTTATCTTCATGCCCATTGTATCCGCTGTATCCCTTTTCAAATACACGCGGAATGTCTTCCTTTCGGATTCCGATTCTCTGATCTTCAATCACAATATACAGCCAATTTGGTTCCTGTTCTATTCGAATCCAAATTGTTCCATGCTTCGTATATTTAATTGCATTGGAAAGAACCTGCTCCAATACAAATGCACACCATTTTTCATCCGTAATGACCTGCTGTCTGCAGCCCTCATACTGCATGGGGATTTTCTTTCGAATCATCAGCTTTGCAAATTTACGGATGACCGTGCGCACCATTTTGTCCACCGAAACCTGTGTGAATACATAATCATTGCTTTCACTTTTTACCCTCTGATACTGCAATGCCATCCCCACATACTGTTCAATGCAAAACAGTTCTTCTTCCATATCGGAAAACTGTTCCATATTCTGTGTATACTGCTGCTCCAGAAGATTTTCAAGCACCGCATTTTCTTTTCCCGCTTTTCCCAGAATCGTTTCTGCATCCTTTGCGACGTCTTTTTTCTGCGTTTCCAGAAGCAGCTGTAAGGCTGCAATCGGTGTCTTGATCTGATGCACCCAGCGGGCATAATAATCATACATCTCTGTCTGCTGTAACTGTGTCTGATCCTCCAGCAGTCGCTGCTGTATCGCAACATTTTCCAGTATCTGCCCATATAACTGTTCAATATCATCCACCGGTTCCGGAACTTTAATCTGATCCGGTATCGGCAATGCAAGAAGCTTCTGAAACTTCTTTACTCTTCGGATGTATCCGATCCATGCAAGGAAGAAAAACAATCCCAAAAGACACGTATCCAGCAGTGCCGCATAACCAATATCCTCCACAGATGCTGGTAAAAGATACAGATATAACAGATGGCTTCCTGCCAAAAGCAGCGCAAGCAGAATCCACAGAAAATTTCTTTTTACAAATTTATTGAGACAACTCATCCGATACGATACCCAATACCTTTCTTTGTAATAATAAAGTTTTCCAGTCCGATTTCTGCAAGCTTTTTGCGCAGACGGTTCACATTGACTGATAACGTATTTTCATCCACATAGGAATCACTCTCCCAGAGTTTCGTCATAAGGGTATCTCTTGTCACAATTTCCTCTTTATTTACAAGCAGCGTCTGCATAATTTTGCTCTCATTTTTCGTAAGTTCCAGTTTCACCCCATTGTAAGTAATCGTTCCATCATTTACCTGAAACATGACTCCTTTGTGTTCGATCACACTGCTGCTTCCTGCAAAATCATAGCTTCTGCGAAGCAGCGCCTGAATCTTTACCGTCAAAACTTCCAGATCAAACGGTTTGGCTATAAAATCATCCGCCCCCATACTCACAGCCATAACGATATTCATGTTGTCTGCCACTGATGACAAAAAGATGATCGGCACCTTGGAAACATTGCGAATTTCCGTGCACCAGTGATATCCATTAAAAAACGGCAAACGGATGTCCATCAGAATCAGTTGCGGATCAAAGTCCACAAACTCCGTCATCACATTCGAAAAATCTTTTACTGTCCAGACTTCATAATCCCATTTTTCCAAATGCTTTGCCACCATTTTTGCAATTGTCTCATCATCTTCCACTATAAAAATACGATACATACTATCTGCCACTCAAAATGTGTTTAAATAAACTCAAACACATCGAGAATTGAAGTCCTTGCGGATACTTCTTACTGCTTCAATGTGTATGCTTTGGCGATTATAAACAATACGCTACTCACAAGTTCTTGTACACTCCACAGTCGTAAATTCCTGCGATAGCCCGCAGTACATACTTACGTTTGCTTTCATTGTGCAACTTCGTAAGTCAAAGCATTTCTTAGATTAAGAGCAGCATTAAAATCCCTATCCTCGACATAGCCACAATCACAACGGTATATTCTATCTGAAAGCTTCAAATCTTTCTTGATAGCACCACAGCAATGACATATTTTGGATGATGGATACCATCTGTCTACGACTCTTAATTCAATACCATTTTCATCACACTTCGCTTTAAGCTTAGTTCTAAATTCATAGAATTTTTGCGATGCAACGGCTTTTGATAGATGTCTGTTCTTCATCATTCCTGATACATTCAAATCTTCAATCGTTATATAAGATGGCTTGGTTTTCACTATCTCGGCTATTGATTTATTGATATAATCAGTACGGATATTATCTATTTTATGATGAAGTCTTTGTACTTTGAGCTTTTGCTTTTGTATATTCTTTTGAGTGGACTCTCCTTTCTTTAAATTTTCATACTTGCGTGAGAGACATCTTTGTTCTCTGCGCAGTTTCTTTTCTATTTTTTTAATTTTTGCTGACTTATTGATATTTTTATAAGTTTTACCATTAGAAACAATAGCCAAGTCTTTCAAACCTAGGTCAATTCCTATACCGTCATTACTATTATTAGCAATCTTAGCGTCGGGAATTTCTACAAGAACTGATACATAATATCTGCCTGCTTTGATGGATACTGTACCGCTTTTGATTTTCCATCCGTCTTTAGTTGTTGGTATATAGCCTTTTTCTTTAATGCGCACCCAACCTAAAGTTGGTATGTTTAACCTATGTCTTTCACATCTGCAATCTTTAGGATTATTCTTTACGAAATACATTTTTACATCAGATTTACCTTTCTTTTTGAAATTAGGAAAAGCACTTTGATGTTTAAAAAATCTTGTAAATGCAGTACATCCATCTTCAATAGACTTTTTTACAGCTTTTGAATACGCTTCTTTCATCCATACTTTATCAGGATTATTAGGAATGTACTCATTATTAAGCCATACGCTAAAACTCTTGCCAGTCATAAACTTTTCACCGTTATCGTGTAAAGTTTTGTTGTGACTGAGATAAAAGTTATAGACGTACCTGCAAGTGCCGATAGTCTTGTTAATTTTGATTTTTTGCTCGACTGTCGGATTTACTTCCGTTTTGAAGCTCTTTAGCAATTTCCTCATCACCTTCTATTTGTTTTTTATATTTACGATTGTAGTTAAGCCCACTTCCATAATCCTCAATACATTGATCTACAATGATACCTTTAGCATTGCAAAACTGACGTAAAAAAGTTACTTGGTTTTGTAAATCATCTTTTTGGTTTCTTGTAGATACTCTGGCATAAATAACAATCTGACGATTATCGTTTTCAGTATTTATACCCTTAAACTGAAGATATTGGTCATAAGTATAATAACGCCTATCAGTCGGAGTGCGATTTGCTTTCAGAATCCCCTCTCTGTCCCAACGTTGTAACGTTTTGACTGAGACACCCAATAATTCAGCAAAATCTTTTGGTTTGTAATTAGTGATATTAGATGTGTTCATAACAATATCCTCCATGAGTATATTTCAACACATTTAATCACTATTGACAATGTTTTTGGTTACTTAATGTTTCTCCTGTACTTTTCAATCGCTTCGATTACCTTGCCGATATCCAACGGTTTTGAAAGGTGCTCATTCATTCCCGCCTGCCGGCTCCTCTTGGCATCATCGGCAAATGCATTCGCTGTCATGGCAAGAATCGGCACCGTCGCCGCATCCTTCCTTTCAAGTTTTCGAATGGTCTGTGTTGCAGTCAGTCCATCCATTACCGGCATCATAATATCCATAAGAATCACATCGATGGACTCCGGTTCTGATGCTTCAAAAATATCTACCGCTTCTTTTCCGTTCCATGCCTTTATGATCGAGGCTCCTTTATCCTCCAAAATAAACTCTGCGATTTCCATATTTAATTCATTGTCTTCCACAAGAAGTATACACATATCCTGCAATGGCCGCAAATCTTTTTGCACATTTTCCTTTGTCTCTTTTTCTTTTGCAAGCCGATCAATCTGAAATGGAATTGTCACCATAAACTTACTTCCCTTGCCCCGCTCACTGACAACTTCAATGGTTCCATCCATCTGTTCAAGCAGCTTTTTTACAATGGAAAGCCCCAGTCCCGTTCCTCTTAGTTTGGTTCGCGGACTGTCCTCTTCCTGCGTAAAAGGTTCAAACATATGCTCCTGAAATTCTTTGCTCATGCCCACGCCATTGTCTTCACAGACAAACCGGAAAATTGCCGTATCCTCATCCGCTGAAATCTGATAGCAACTCAGATGCAGATAACCATTCTTTCGGCTATACTTTACTGCGTTGCCCGCTATGTTAACCAGTATCTGATGTAAATGCACCGGACTTCCGATCAGATTCCACTCTGCATCTGCCGAACATTTTGCATCAAATTGAAGTCCCTGTTCGATGGCCTGTACTTCGATCAGTTCCACGATTTCATCCAGGATATTTTTAAGACTGAACGGAACTTCCTCGATAATAATTTCTCCGGATTCCATCTTACTCATATCTAACACATCATTGACCAGATTAAATAAAAAGCCGGACGCTCCCCGGATTTTCTTCCGGCATTCGCTTTGTTTTTCCATATCATCCGGAAAGTGATCGCCAATTTCAAGCAGCCCAAGAATTCCATTGATTGGGGTCCGTATGTCATGACTCATTCGACGCAGGAATTCTGTTTTCGCCACATTTGCCCGCTTTGCCTCCTCCATGGATGCAAACAGTTTTTCCTGATATTCCATTTCTTTTTTCTGCTGTTCTTCCATTTTACGGCGCTGTGACTGCTGCAGGATCACCACAAGAATAATCCAGAAAAACAGATAGATGCTCATGACATATGCCATTATATTCCTTCTTCCGGAAAAAACTTCTTTGGCTTCAAAGAAAACATAGACATAATACTGATTGCATTTAATATGCCGGCCATAATATGTTTTCTTGTCCTTTTTTATGCTGATAAGCTTTCCCGGTTTCCATTTTTTATTGAACATCACAATTTGTGGACAATCCTGAATCTTTTTTTCCTGCATGTTCGCATCATTGGAACTGATCACCCGGTCCCCCTCTGTCATTGCCACAGTTCCATTCATATCAATTTTATATCCTGTCAGCAAATTGTCCATGCGGATTTCATCCACTCCAGCCGAACGCGAAGATCCTCTCACATAACAAAACACGATTCCTCCGGTGTCCCGACGTGCCATAGCCACATAATGATAAGGAATTCCATCCACATCCCTTCCATCCACCAACACCTTTTTCGATGCCTGACAAATATTTTTTACACTCTCGCTTTCGATTGCTTCTTTCCAAAACTTATAACCAGTACGATCCATCTGTGCCTGATATACAGGTTTCAGATTCTCATCCAGAATCATCGCTCCCGCCAGATGCTGTTCCTCCACATATTCCTTCAGGCATCCACTCGTAACCCCATCCGTATGGTGCTGCAGATTTCTGCTTAATTCATTTGTTTTTTCTACCAGATCAATCTGTGTCTGTACCTCATCTGTCTCTATCAGATTGTCATATCTTGCACATTGCTCTGCTACAAAGTGCATAATATCCGAAATCTCGTTATTTGCATTGTGCAAGTTAGACATTGTCTGTATATAATACATTCCATGGAAAAGCAAAAATCCCGGAATAAGAAACAGTAAAATCAGTTTTATCGTAATTTTCATCGCTTATCTCCAATTTTCCACATCATATTTCTCTTCTATGGAAGCAATTGTTCCATCCTCTTTCATGTCTGTGAGAATCCGATCCAGCTTCTGTACCAGATCCGCATCCGCTTTCTTTGAAAAGGCAACTCCAATATCCGTCTCCAGCAAACTTTCCTCCAGTAAACGATACTCTCCTTTGATATTTTTCATCCGCCGGATCAAAGTGCCCTCATGACCTGCCACAGCGTCCACATACCCCTGCTGTAATACCATCAGTGCATCTTCCATGTCCGGAAACGAATACACAAATTTCACATCCGGTACTTCTTCATCTTCTTCCAGAAAAATTTTTTCCGGCTGTGTGCTTGTCTGCACGCCGACAATTTTTCCATCCAGATCTTTGATGCTTTTGATGGAACTGTCCTTTGCAACAACCACCATTTCCCGGCTCGTCAGATATGGTCCTGCCCATTGATACGCATCTTTGCGGTCATTCATGGAAAAGCAGTTCCATGCACAATCAATTTGCTTTTCTTCAAGTAATTCATCCTTTTCATCCCATTTGATTGAGACAAACACCGGTTTCATTCCCATCCGTCTGCATGCCTCAGTTGCGATCTCTGCGTCAATTCCAATTCTTTTTCCATATTCATCACTGTAATTGTATGGTTCATATTCATCACATCCGATGCGCAGCTCCGGCAAATCCACAGTTTTCTTCGGTTGGCTTTGCACACTGTTTCTGCATCCATATAAAAGAATCAGTGCAAATACGATGACACATAATGCACTCCACTTTCGCATTTGTAGTTCCTCCTGTCGGTTCGATTTCTGTATTAGAATGGCAGAATTTGTATGTGAGTTTTGTCTGATTTTGTAGATAATGTGGATTTTTTGTAATCAAAGAATCTCTTATAGAACTTCTGACATGAAAAAAGCCGCTGCATGAAATCATGCAACAGCTTCTTTTCGTCTGTAACTATCTCTTTATTTGTATTGTGATTCATTATGTCTCCGGAGGAAATCCTTTGTCTCCTTTACAACAACACCACTCAACGCAAACAACGCGATCATGTTTGGAATTGCCATCAGACCATTGAAGATATCGGCAATCGTCCATACAGCACTTACGGTCATATATGGTCCGATAAATACAGCCAGAATGTAAATCCAGCGATATACTTTTACGTGCTTCATATTTCCGCCGCTTAAGTACTCCAGACAACGCTCACTGTAATAATCCCATCCGAGAATCGTTGTGAATGCGAAGAATACCAGACACAGCATCAGAATAAAAGAAGATACCTCTGCCGGGAATGGAAGTCCATTCTGGAATGCATAAGTTGTAACCTGCACACCTTCTAAGCCTTCTACCTGCCATGCACCGGTCAGTACAATGGAAAGTCCGGTAAGTGTACAGATGACAATGGTATCAATAAATGTTCCTGTCATGCTGACAAGTCCCTGACGAACCGGCTCCTTTGTCTGTGCAGCTGCAGCTGCGATTGGTGCACTACCAAGACCTGCCTCGTTTGAGAAGATACCTCTGGCAACACCTTTTTGCATTGCAACGACCATGCTTCCGACCACACCACCGGTAACTGCTCTTGGATTAAATGCAGCCTTTACAATCGTAACGATTGCTGCCGGAACTTCTGTAATATTACAGATAACAAGAATAATAACAAATACCACATAAATAATCGCCATAAACGGTACAATGATCTGGCTGACACTTGCGATTCTCTTTACACCACCGATCAGTACGGCAGCTACACAGAATGCAAGGATCAAGGATGCGATCACAACCGACCATGAATATTCTCCAAGGAATGGAAGGATTTTTACACTGTGCTGATTGTTCGGATCAAAAAATCCATTGACAGCACTGGCAATGCCGTTTACCTGGCTGAATGTTCCAATTCCGAATAAACCTACACACACACCGAAAAATGCGAACAGCTTTGCAAGCCATTTCCATTTTGCACCCATACCACGCTCAATATAATAGAAAGGACCACCAAGACTGTGTCCGTCCTCTGCTACCACACGATACTTCACAGCAAGCAGACCTTCGGAATACTTGGTTGCCATACCAAAGAAAGCCGCTACGATCATCCAGAACAACGCTCCCGGACCACCTGCACCTACGGCAGTTGCCACTCCGACGATGTTACCGGTACCGATCGTTGCGCTTAACGCGGTACATAGCGCAGCGAAGCTGGAAATCTCTCCCCTGGCTCCTTCTGCCTCTTCCTCATTCTTAATCATCCACTTCAGTGCCAGCGGAAGCTTTCTTACCTGTAAAAGCCCCAGACGCACCGTCAGCAGTAAACCGCCTGCAAGGATCAGCACCATAAGCGGTACACCCCAGACCAGATTGTCCACCGTGGATAGGAAATCATTAATTGCACTCATACTTTTTTACCTCTCGTTTCTTTTGTATTGTGTGCATTTTTCAAAACTTCTGGAAAATCGGGAGATTCCCTTGATTGGTTCACAGACAGGAAACTTTGTATTTCTGAATCATTGTTCTGTCTGTATAAATTATCCCATGTATGCAATGCACACATGGGATAGAAGATACGATTTATACTTTGATAAAGATATCTTCTCTGTCCTGTTGCCTGAGAGATTCATACGCATCGCGTATGTTGCACCTTCGGCCCCTGATCATATCCAGGTGTCTCCAGAGAGTCGATCCATTTACAGTTGCACCGGTCAGCCGGCACCTGAGAGTGTTACTCCTTCGGTAGACTTGCGTCGTTTTCCTGCAAACTTCATCTCGAAAATTGCCCTAAAAAACAATATATCGTGTATCAATGTATTTTTCAAGATTTTTTTAGATTTTTTGTAAACAATTTACTTAATGCATTTTCAATTACAACTAAGCCACTACATCTTCAAACTGCGAATTGTAAAGGTTTGCATAGAAACCGTTCGCTGCAAGAAGTTCCTCGTGGTTACCCTGTTCAATAATATCGCCGTCTTTCATAACAAGAATGAGATCTGCATCACGGATCGTGGAAAGTCTGTGGGCGATGACAAAACTTGTTCTGCCCTTCATCAGATTATCCATCGCTTTCTGAATCTCGATTTCGGTTCTTGTATCGACGGAAGAAGTTGCCTCATCGAGAATGAGAATCTTGTTATCTGCAAGAATCGCTCTTGCAATGGTCAGAAGCTGTTTCTGTCCCTGTGATACGTTGCTGGCATCTTCATTTAACTCCATCTGATACCCACCCGGAAGTGTCTGAATGAAATGATGCGCTCTGGCAGCTTTTGCCGCTGCAATCACTTCCTCATCGGTTGCATCGAGTCTTCCGTAGCGGATATTCTCCATGATGGTTCCTTTAAACAGCCAGGTATCCTGCAATACCATACCAAATGCATCGCGCAGTTCTCTTCGGTTGAAGTCTTTGATATTGTGATCATTCAACAGAATCGCACCACTGTTTACATCATAGAAACGCATGAGCAGTTTTACCATTGTTGTCTTTCCGGCTCCGGTCGGTCCTACGATTGCGATCTTCTGACCCGGCTTTACCTTAGCACTGAAATCATTAATAATAATCTGCTCCGGATTATAACCAAAATGCACATGATCAAAGGTAACTTCGCCTGTGACGGTTGTAATATCTGCCGGGTTTTCTACAATCTGTACTTCCTCTTCTTCATTCAGAAATTCAAATACACGCTCCGATGCAGCAGACATCGACTGTACCATATTGATGACCTGTGCAATCTGCTGGATTGGCTGGGTAAAGTTCTTTACATACTGAATGAACGCCTGAATATCACCAATCGTAATTACATTTTTGATTGCAAGTAAACCACCGGTCAATGCCACACATGCATATCCAAGGTTTCCGACAAACATCATGATTGGATGCATCATGCCGGATAAAAACTGTGACTTCCATGCAGAATCATAGAGAATTTTATTTGTTTTCTCAAACTCATCAATCGTATCTTTCTCGCGGTTAAAAGCCTTGATCACAAGATGTCCTCCATAGACTTCCTCGACCTGACCGTTGATATGTCCCAGATATTCCTGCTGTGCACGGAAGAATTTCTGCGATTTCTTCGTCACGAATCCGATCAGTCCCATAGAAATAGGAAGAATAACCAAAGCGATCAGTGTCATGAGCGGAGAAATGCTCAGCATCATGATCAATACACCGATCAGCGTTGCAACGGAAGTAATAATGGTCGTAATACTCTGGTTCAGTCCCTGTCCTAACGTATCGACATCATTGGTGATACGGGAGAGAACCTCACCGTACGTACGGCTCTCAAAATACTTCATCGGCATGCGATTGATTTTCTCTGAAATTTCTTTTCGCAGCTGATAACATACTTTCTGGGTCACACCTGTCATGATCCAGCCCTGAATAAAGCTGAACAATGCACTGCACAGATACAACCCCAATACAAACAACAGGATGATTCCAATCTTTGTAAAATCGATGCTTCCCGTTCCTTTGATTTTATCCATTAGGCCCTCAGACAAGGCGGTCGTCGCTTTACCTAAAATCTTTGGTCCGATTACGGTAAATACGGTAGAGCAGGCTGCACAGATCATAACAATAAAAATGCCGATTTTGTATTTTCCGATATATTGCATCAGCTGCTTAATGGACTTCTTTAAATCTTTCGGTTTTTCGCCCGGCTGCATGCCACGTCCCATCGGACCTCTTCTTCTTGGCTGCTGATGTCTGACTTCCTGATTACTGCTCATTTTCAGCCACCTCACTTTCATTCAGTCCAAGCTCACTTGCAGATAACTGGGATTTTGCAATTTCCTGATATACGCTGCAATTCTTTAACAGTTCCTCGTGTGTTCCTTTTCCGACAATGCGACCGTCATCCAGTACCAGGATCTGTTCTGCATGAAGAATCGTACTGATTCGCTGCGCTACGATAATCACCGTGCTGTCCTTTACATTTTCTGCAAGTGCCTTGCGGAGTGCCGCATCTGTTTTCAAATCCAGTGCGGAAAAACTGTCGTCGAAAATAAATATCTTCGGATCTTTTGCAATGGCTCTGGCAATTGCAAGTCGCTGCTTCTGTCCACCGGAAACATTGCTTCCGCCCTGCGCAATCGATGAATCATATTTATCATCTTTTGCCTCGATAAACTCAGTTGCCTGTGCGATTTCTGCTGCTTTTTTAATCTGCTCATCGCTTGCATCGTCTTTACCAAAGCGTAAGTTCGATGCGATCGTTCCGGAAAACAATACACCCTTCTGTGGTACAAAACCAATCTCCTCACGCAGATCTGCCATCGTAATATTGCGGATGTCTTTGCCATCCAGTGTAATCTGTCCACCCGTCACATCATAGAGACGCGGAATCAGGTTGACCAGCGTGGATTTACCGCAACCGGTACTTCCAATGATTGCCGTCGTCTTTCCAGGTTCTGCCACGAAATCAATATCATGTAATACATCTTCCTCTGCCCCCGGATATCTGAAGTTTACATGTTCGAAACGAACAACTCCATCATGTACCGTCAGTTCTTCCGGAGCTTTTGGATCCTGAATGGAAGACTCTGTATGGATAACTTCATCGATACGCTCTGCTGCAACAGCTGCACGCGGAAGCATGATCGACATCATTGTCAGCATCAAAAATGACATAACAATCATCATTGCATAAGTGATAAATGCAGTCATTGCACCGACCTGCATCGTCCCTGCATCAATCTTGTGCGCACCTACCCATACAATTCCTACGGTAAGTACATTCATGATCATCATCATACCAGGCATCATAAATGTCATGACACGGTTTGTAAAAAGCATAGTCTTTGTCAACTCTTTATTCGCACCGTCAAAACGTTCTTCTTCTTTTTTCTCACGGCCAAATGCACGAATAACGGAAAGTCCGGTAAGAATCTCACGCGAAACCAGGTTGATATTGTCGACCAGTTTCTGCATCAGTTTGAATTTTGGCATAGTCACAGACATCAGTACCATGACATAACCAAGTATCACAAGAATTGCCAGAACAATGATCCAGCCCATTCCGGCTCCGGTCTGCATAACTTTGATCACACCACCGATACCAAGGATCGGTGCATAGGCAACCATACGAAGAAGCAGCACAGATACCATCTGGATCTGCTGAATATCGTTCGTGCTTCGTGTGATTAAGGATGCTGTAGAAAAGCGGTCCATCTCTGCATTGGAAAATCCAACGACCCGTTTGAACACACCATCGCGCAGATTCATACCGATTCCTGCACCGATACGGGATGCAAAGAATCCAACGAGAACCGTAACCAGTCCCATCAGAAGTGCCATGCCGACCATTTTCAGTCCTGCACTGAGCAGATAGGATTTCTGAATCTTATCCACATTCACACCTGCGTCTTTGTCCGCTGCTACCGCATAGGCAATGCCCATAGATTTCACAAGAGAACTTCCCATCGTATCAATGGTATCCTCCATCGTGTCACGCATGGAAAGAATCTGGTCTTTGTCCATCGCACCGCTTGCCAGCATATTGGCAAATATCGGTCTTACGTCCACACAGTCGACTTTGACTTTGTTTCCGTCATCATCCTCTTTCTCCTGCTTGAAACTTTTCAGGTCCACATGCATCATTGCACCGATATCTTCCACACTCATGTCAGCAAAAGCCGATACATCTTTTCCCATCTGCTTTGCGATTGTCTCCTTAAAAGTGTCCACTTCCATCGCACGCATCTGGTAGTTCATAATGAGCGGAATCGTAAGTTCCTCATCAATATCATTCAGTTCCTTATTGGATAAATCTTTTAACTCATACAGATCATCTTTCTTTTCATAGATGTCTTTCCATGTATTCGTTTCCTTATCCGTCATAATAAACTGTGCTGTATCAAATTCATCTGCAGTCATCTTTTCCGGCACAACATGCTCCACACCATTGTTCTGGATTCCCACATCGATGATATCCGACGTATATACCGGAAGTGACAGGTCACACCATGCCTGGACGAACAGCAGCGCAATGATAATTATGACTGCTTTCCAGTAGGGAAGCATATTTTTAAAAATCCTACTCATGCTCTCTTTCCTTTCTGTCCTTGATTTTTCTGTCCTTGATTTTTCTGTCCTTGATTTTTCTGTCCTTGATTTTTCTAGCCTCAAGTTCCTTTTCTGCAATACTGTAAATGTTATTCAGGTACAAGATCAGTTGATTCATTTCCTGCTCATCCAACTTTGCCATCACAGTTTTTCCAAAGTCACGCATTTCCCGTTGTACTGCGCTGGTCTGCTTTTTGCCCTCCTCCGTCAGTTCCACGTATGTATTGCGTCGGTCATTTTTGTTGATGGTACGTTCCACGTATCCTTTTTCTTCCAATCCTCTCAGCGTTCTTGAGATTGCTGACGGGAGCATTCTTGCCGTAGAAGCCAGCTTTGAGATCGTCATCTTGTCATCCTGTCCCTTTTTCATTATCACATTCATTACGATGAAGTCCGCTTTGTTCATGTTTTGCATTATGTCACCGAATTTCAGCTTATGAAACTGATTCATGGCGCGAAACATATCTTCATAAAGATCGTCTCTGGTTTTCATAGTTACACTCCTTATTTTTCAATTATATGATTAAAGGGTCAAAAGGTATCATCGATGCATGCTTGCATGCAATTCGATGTATACCTTAGTGACCCGCACTACACCGAGAAAGTAGCAATTTACTGCTGAAACGCAGAAAATTAGCGGATTTCGAGGTGGAGTCAGATTACGGGAATGCGTAGCATGTAGTAATCTGATTAATCATAAATGAGGGGCAAAATACCTTTTGACCCTCATATCATTATATAACATTGTTAAGTATTTGCGTGTGTTAAATAATAACACCGGCAAATTACTTCGTCAAGCAATCTGCCGGTGTTTATATTTATTTCATATTTTGTTTAGAAATTACTTTACTTTTACCTTCATTGTTACGGTCTTTTTCTTACCACTCTTTAAGGTAACGGTTGCTTTTACAACCGCAGTTCCCTTTTTCTTTGCAGTAATCTTTCCGTTCTTTGCTACTTTTACAACAGATTTCTTTGTCGTTGTATAAGTAACGCTCTTTACGTTGTCCATGTCAAGCTTGCTGCTTAACTGGATTTTTGTTGATTTTCCTTTCTTTACTGAAACAGATGTTTTCTTTACTTCAACAGTTTTTAAAACAGCCTTCTCGACTTTCTCTACCTCTTTTGCTGTAACAAGCTGATACTCACATCCCTTTGGAAGACTTACAGAAATTGTACCGTTTTCATCTACCTTATATGACTTTGCATTGACAAGTTTCTTCTCGCCCGTTTTCTTGTCTACGGCAAGAACCTTAAGTGTATTTTCAGCTGTAAGGTCCTTTGCATCAACGGTAACTGTGTACTGTGTATTTCCTTTTGCATCCGTAACCTCGGTTGTGATGACAACGCTGTCTGTTCCTGCTGCCTCAACAATCTTTGCTGCAACATCTGTGGAAATTTCCGGTTTTGTACTTTTAACCGTTGCACCTGCATCTGTTACATTTCCGTTACTGTCCTTCGTGATTGTAACCGTTGCTTCTACCTTTTCTCCAGAAGGTGTGGCAGCTGTTACATTCTTGATTTCTGTTGTATCCTTGTCCGTTGGTGTCACTACGGTTGTATTGCTGGAAGAACCGGAATCCGATCCATTATTATCCTTATTATCCCCAGAAGCTCCTTCCTGATGCAAATACAATACATCCACAGATCCCCAACCTGCTGCTTTATTTTCAACAGCAATACGGAATTTTACGCTAGTCTCTTTGTCGAGTGTAAATGTTACCTTTGGTGTTTTCCATTCGTTCCATCCGGTTACTTCTGTCGCATCTCCGCTGGATAAAACGCTGTCATTCTCTACATTTAACACCTGCATAATCACACTTGCATCTTTTCCTTCTGCATATGCTTCAAATGTATAGCTACCCTTTGCTAGAGTAATTGCTTCATTGTAAGTAACAGAACCGGTTGCCTCTGCTGCACTATACCAGCTCATGCTGTGTTTTCCACTCTTTGGATTTTCTGTAGATGGAATATTCTTAAACATTGTTCCATCAATGGTAAATACAGAACCGTCATCAAACTCTACCGCTGCCTCATTTGTAATCAGATTGGCCTGCTTTACCTTTAAAGTCAGGGTTACCTCTGCACTCTTCTTTCCTTTATATGTACCTCTGGTAATCTCTTTGCTGAATGTAACCGTTCCTGCGACCTGATAAATACCTGCCTTTGTTGTATCAATTTTCTTTACATCTGTTTCATTCCATGTAATCTCTTCTGCTTTTGTCTCATCGGAATACATAACATCCAAAGTCTTTGGAAGCTCAAATGTACTATTTGCAAGAACTTCCTGTGTCAGATCAGCCCCCATTCCCTCGACGCTGACCTCATTGGATACTGCACCTGTCTTTACATAGTTCCATACATGAAGAGAAGGACTTGCAGTTCCATCCGGATAAAACATTGCTTCGTTGTCTACGGCAGAACCGCCAAACCATACGCCTGCATCTTTTGCATCAAACTCACTTGCATAGCTGGATGCCCAGCCGCTTCCATATTTTTCCCATTTTTCCTTGTTTGCTGCTACCTGCTTGTCATATGCTTCTCCGGTCAGCCCTGTGGTGTCTCCTACCGTCAGCCATGCCGGTTCCCAGTAGTAAACGCCAAGACCACCGGCATTGTTTACGGTGTTGATCAGGTTTCTGATTGCCGTAGCCTGTCCCTGCTCGGTAAACGGCTCCGTTGCATTGTCTGCGGTATCATTGTTTCCGACACGAACAGTATTGCTGTGACCATCGCTGTCCTCTAAGGTATAAGCGTAACTGGTCTCTGCTACCATAACATCTTTTCCATAAGTATTTTTTACTGTTTCCAGCTGTGTCTTTAAATTATCCAAAGTTCCATGCCAATATGGATAATAGCTGGTTGCAAGAATATCATAGTCTACTTTATTCTCATCCAGACGTTTTGCCCATCTTGTCATGTTTGCTTTTTCCGGGTTGGTCAGATGAATAACCACTTTGACTTCATTGTTGTATGCCTTCACACCTTTTGATCCAGCTTCAAAAAGAGTACACATATTTGCGACATCGGTTTCTCCAATAAATCCGTTTGTTGTCTCATTTCCTACCTGTACCATGTCAACGACATCTTTTGTCGGATCAATCGTATTTAAAGAATCCTCAAGAAAAGCGGTAAGCGCTTCTGCCTTCTGCTCTACGGTGTAACCCTTCCACGCCTTTGGCACATACTGTTTTCCAGGATCGGTCCACAGATCGGAGCAGTGAAAATCAACAAGCATCTTGATTTCGGCCTTCCGGCAGGCATCTGCAAACTGTTTTGCTTTTTCCACATCATTGTTTCCACCACCATAGCCATTTCCATTCGTATCGTACGGATTGTTCCATACGCGGATACGAATATGGTTGATTCCCTGATCTGCAAGGAATTTGCAGATATCATCAAGTGTTTCCAGTTTGTTTCCTTCATAATCCCGATAAACAACACCACTTTCCAGCTCGGAAATCATAGAAGAAATATCCATACCCATAATAAAATCGGAAGATAATTCCTTGTCTGTTTTCTTTACGTTTACAGTTGCATCGGTTACGGTGGATGCTGCCTGCTTTACCTGAATTTTGATGGTAAGATTGTCAATGATCTTCTTCCAGTTATCATCCTGCAGATTGATCTGAATCTCATTGTCTCCGGCCTTCTGTGGCTGCATCTTCATGGTAAGCACGCGACCGCCATCTGAGCCTTCGGATATATAATCTATAAATTCACTCTGACTTTCTGTAGTATTATTCCACCAGTAAATGTGATATCCGGCTTTTGTCAGGTCTGTAATTTCCTGTCCGTCCTTCTGTAAGGAAACGGTAAATGTAACGGTATCACCAACAGTTACTTCTGTCTGATCGGCGGTAAGCTTTAATGTATATCCATCTTTTGTCACTTCAGAGCTATTCGTTTCTCCCTGGTCCTGACCTTTAATAGTAAGTCCTGCTTCTGAGAGATTTTCATATACTTTTCCATCCTTGATGGCATAAGCATTTTTTGCTCCACTTACAAATGCTGCATACTGCTGTGTGTTATTCCACTGGTTGTCATACTCCGCCTTTTTGTTGTTGGAATCGTTCTGATAGATGGTAAATCCATCATTTGCTGCAGCATCCTTGATCTGGAACGTCGCACTGTACCAGTTCGTATTTCCTTCCACTGCTGTCATCTTTGTCTGCTTATTTTCCCATCCAAACGTAGAATTCAGATCGTTTCCCTCCGCAAAGGTAAGCCCGGCCCAGTTCCATATATCCACATACAGTGGATCTTTGCTCTCATTGTAGTAATACAGCGTAAAGCTGTCATTTTCTGCCGCCTGTACACTCTCCTTTCTGGCATTCCACACACTAAACTGTGTCAGCACCATCGTAAATACAAGCACTATGCTAAGTACTCTTTTTTTCCATGTCCTTTTCTTTTCCATAGAATCCTCCCTCTCTGTGTTCTGACAAATGTTTTGTCAAAACAATGCTGGCAATTTCTCCCTTTGATTTTATCTCTTTATCCAGCTTTGTTTTGCGCAACCGTTTGCGTTTTTTGATGTACATAGTGTACCATATTGATTTTCAGAGATTCAATTCGCACTATTTCTAATTATTTTTCAGAATTTTATGAAAAATGAACAGACATATTTTTAGACAAAAAACAATTGTGCATAAAAAAGAAAAGTGCGCAACCAATCTGTGTTTGCGCATTTTTACTACTAATTATTCAATTTTACCAATGATTTTTCGTTAGATACATGAAACTGCTTTCTTTTGTGTCGTTTTCACGCATTTCTTAAGCTGCTTTCTGTATACAAATTTACGCCCCCAAAAGCAAACCTCCGTACAATATGTTACCACTTCATCAACTGCACTCTCAAACTTCATCGGTATACAGATAAAACTCATGGAATTGTGAGTTCTGTTCATAATTCCTCGCATTCCTCGTGATTTGTTGCTGATGTCAGGCATGACATCAAATATGAAATATTTGAGTTTTGCGGACATGGAATTACGTAGTTGTTCTCATCATCTGTCAACCACTGTACTATCTTTTAATCATAAAAATTTATTCATATATCCTCTGCCGCCCCTAACACCTCATCATTTTCACTTTTGTGGACATATACAATTTTTTCTTAAATAATATCCTTACTTTTTCCTTATATTGGACATATATATTGAACGTCTAAAATTAAATCCAAAAAAATATGTGTTTAAAGAACATTTTTTGCAATATATTCTACATATGTCCAATCTTTTTATATTTTGTGGACATTACACTTCTATTTTTTGCATATGTCCATTTTTTTATATTTTATGGACATTACACTTCTTTTTTTTTACATATGTCCATTTTTTATATTTTGTGGACATTACACTTTTTTTTTTGCATATCTCCATTCGCTTCATTTTTTCGGACATTATGTTTCTATTTTTAGTTCCCACATAAAATGAGTCCCCGGCATTTCTGCCAGGGACTCAAGCTATAGAGACCAGTATAACTCATATCTGAAAGCCTTTTACTGTCACTGTATAAATTTTTTGCATTAAATCCTGTAACATCGACATCGATTGATACTCGATCAGCGAACCCGTCGGTCAATTCCTGATTGTCTATAATAAGCTTCTTTGTCTTTGTACATCCACCTCTCTGCTTCTGTCATCAATTCATCAAGGCTGGCTGACGCGTCCGGTTTCCAGACATAACCGATAGCCATTGTCACATTTGCCTCTGCCATATAAGACCGCAAGTCACTTATCTTTTCTTTGAGCATTTTTTTTGTCATTTCCGGACACAGAACAAGAAGCTCATCTCCTCCGATACGGAAAAGCCCATTCTTCTGATTCTCAAACGCCTGCTCCAGACAATCCGCAGCATTCATAATAAACTTATCTCCTGCGATATGTCCCTGACTGTCATTCACACGTTTCAGTCCTGTAATATCACAAAATACAACACCTATGCTCCTACGTCTGTCCACTTGTGTCGCGTAGTTTTCCAATGCGAAACGATTTCCAAGTTTCGTCAACTGGTCATGGAAACTGATTTCCCGTAATTTGCGCACAAGATTTCTTTGTTTCATTGATGATACGAAAAAATATCCTGTCATCTGTAACATACTCTGCGTGTATTCAAAGGAAATATTTTCTGCAATATTATCCAGACCAAAAAAAGCAATCACTTTGCCATTGTCATATAACGGAACCACCACCAGCGAATGAATGCTTTGTTTCTCCAATACTTCATAAAGGATCGGATCTTTTTCCCTGATATCCTCCAGTTGATGAATGACCACACACCGGTTATCCTGAAACTTTTTGTACCAATGCGCGCACACTTCCGGTGGAAGATTCTGAAGTTCTTCTTTCTCCGGGACAACTCCATCCGCCACCCACTCATAGGTATTATTATCATATCCTCTTTCATCCTTTTCAAAGATGTAGGTACGATCGCCATGTAAAGTTTTTCCCAGATATTCCAACATAACTTCAATGGACTGGTCCGGTGTCGGCGCAAGCAACGCGATACGAAGTCCCTCATTAATGATTGTTTCCAGATTCTGAAAATTCTCGATCACATTTCCCTGCCGGACTTCCTCTCCCACATCCATAGCAATTTCTATACGATAATCTTTACCTGTTTTCTCATCATGTAGCAGCGTATCTTTAAGCAACAGATATTTTTTCAGAATAGGATTATAATAACGCCATTCCTGAAAATGCTCCGGTTGCAGTATTTTGTTATTGCACATTTTACATGGCATGGATGAATTCTGTAGTATCTGATAACATTTCTTTCCTTTGATCTGTTCTAACGAATGATATCCATAAGTTTCCATTGTCTTACGATTCATATAAATCAGCTCATTGGTTTTTACATCAGTAACATACACATATTCATCGAGATTTTCAAAAAATTCCCATACCTTTTTCATCGCATCCGGTTCCTTTTAATACTTACTTTTTAAGAAACTACACCAATCAGTTCTTTGATATCTTTGACATGATATTTCTTCATATATTCCCCGATACCAGCTACAATCTTCTCCGTCACAGTCGGATCTGTGAAATTTGCAGTACCAACCGATACTGCTGTGGCTCCTGCAAGAATCATTTCAATTGCATCATCCGCATTCATGATACCACCCATTCCAATAATCGGGACATTGACTGCCTTTGCAGTCTGGTACACCATACGTACGGCAACCGGATGAATGGCCGGGCCTGACATGCCACCTGTCTGGTTTGCCAAAACAAATTTACGGCGATTGACATCAATCTTCATTCCGGTAATAGTATTAATCAGTGATAATGCATCTGCACCGCCTGCTTCTGCTGCACGCGCCATCTCTGTAATGTCCGTAACATTCGGACTCAGTTTCATGATCACCGGCTGCTTTGCATGACGCTTCATTTCTTTTGTAATCGTCTCTACGGCTTTTGGATCCTGTCCGAATGCGATACCGCCTTCTTTTACATTCGGGCAGGAAATATTGATCTCAAGTAAATCGACCGGCTCATCAGCAAGTCTTTCCACAACTGCTACATATTCTTCGGTAGAATGTCCACATACATTGACAATAATCTTTGTATCATATTGTTTTAAAAACGGAATATCACGTTTGCAGAACAATTCAATTCCCGGATTCTGCAGTCCGACCGCGTTGAGCATTCCGCCGTACACCTCTGCAACACGTGGTGTTGGATTACCTGCCCATGGCACATTTGCCACACCTTTTGTCGTGACTGCTCCAAGCTTATTTAAATCTGCAAATTCACTGTATTCCGCACCTGAACCAAATGTTCCGGAAGCAACCGTTACCGGATTTTTCCATTCAACTCCGGCTATATTCACTGACATATTCATTACAGTTCTACCTCCTTTGCATTAAATACAGGTCCCTCTTTGCAGATACGTTTGTTCTTCACATTTGAATGTGCATCTTTTTCCGTAGAATTACATACACAGGCAAGACAAGCTCCGATTCCGCATGCCATACGTTCCTCCATGGAAACATAGCATGTCATGTTCTGTTCTTCGGCATACGCTTTCAGGGCACGCAGCATTGGTGTCGGTCCACATGCATAGATAACATCCGCATCCAGATGGTTTTCGCGAATTGCATCCAGTACATTTCCTTTGGTTCCAACACTGCCATCCTCAGTTGCCACAAAGCTTTCACCCTGTTCTTTAAATTCATCCAGAAGAAAAGTTCCGGCATCACGATATCCCATCACAATCTGGAAATTTTCTCCGGCATCTTTCATTTCCTTTGCCAGCTGTAACATTGGCGGTACGCCGATACCTCCACCAATCAGAAATGCTTTCTTACCTTTTTCCACCGTAAATCCATTGCCCAGCGGTCCCATAATTTTCATGGTATCTCCCGCCTGAAGTCTGGAAAACTCTTCGGTTCCGGTATGTTCCCCGGTCACGCGGTAAACCAGGCGCAATGTACCTGCTTTGCGGTCAATTCCGCACAGACTGATTGGACGAGGTAAAAGCTTGCTTGCATCGTTACTGTATACCGAAACAAACTGTCCAGCTTTCGCTGCCGCTGCAATCTCCTTTGTCTGAATGGTTAAATCATATATTCCCGTACCGATCTGTTTTTGTGAGACAACGGTCACGGTCTCCTGAAACTTTTCGCTCATTTTTCTCTCCTGCATTCTGCTTCCAATATAAATGTTCCCACGGTCAGATTACTTAGATGCCAAAGCTCCTGCAATATCTGCGATCATATCTTCAACCGCCATACGGGATGCATCTGCAAAGTTCTCCGGTGTGATTCCCTGCTCTTTGTATTTATCCTGCTTATAAGCTGCAATAATACCACGGGAAGAATTGATAATTGCTCCTAATCCATCTTCGTTAAAGAAATGAACCAGATCCTTACCCTTTCCGCCCTGTGCGCCGTAACCCGGAACAAGGATAAATGACTTTGGCATGATCTTACGAAGGATCTTACCCTGCTCCGGATAAGTTGCTCCGACAACTGCTCCGACATAACTATAAGACTCTCCCATACACTCACTTCCCCACTCAGCAACTTTCTCACCTACGATTTCATACAGCGGGCGGCCGTCGATCAGACGATCCTGGAACTCGCCACTGGACGGATTAGATGTCTTGACAAGAATGAAGATACCTTTATTTTCTTCCTTACATACATCAACGAACGGCTTGATACCATCCGTTCCAAGGTATGGATTTACAGTTGCAAAATCCTCATTAAACGTAGAGTAACTCTTGCTTCCGATCTGTACTTTTCCAAGATGTCCGGTTGCATAAGCAGCAGATGTCGATCCAATATCTCCACGCTTTACATCACCGATGACAACCAGATCCTTTTCGTGACAGTAATCTACCGTCTTCTGGAATGCCTTTACACCTTCGATACCAAACTGCTCATACATAGCGATCTGTGGCTTTACGGCCGGAATCAGATCATAAGTTGCATCTACGATTGCCTTGTTATACTGCCAGATAGCTTCTGCTGCACCTGCCGGTGTCTCACCGAACTCTGCAAATGCAGCTTTTTGAATATGCTCCGGTACATAGGAAAGCATTGGGTCTAATCCTACAACGATTGGTGCATTGGTTTCCTTGATTTTGTCTACTAATTTGTTGATCATGTCTTTTTCCTCTTATCTTTTATTTTGTTTTATTCTTAATTTCATTAAATACTACATTTCCATCACAGATCGTGCATTTGACACATCCGGTCACTTTTCTTCCGTGGAACGGTGTGTTTCTTCCCTTCGATGCAAATTTATTCTTGTCAATCGTATAAGTTTCCTTCGGGTCAAAAATTACGATATCCGCCTTCTTTCCCGGCTGAATATCACCTTTGTCGATTCCTACGATCTTTGCAGGATTGTAACTCATCTTCTCAGCCATCTGCATCGGTGTCAGATATCCGCCCAATACAAGTTCCGAATAAGTCAGACATGCAGCTGTCTCCAATCCAACAATGCCAAAAGGCGCTTTCTTCATGGATGTATTCTTGTCATCAAATGTATGTGGTGCATGGTCTGTAGAAATCACATCCATAATGTTGTCACGCAGACCTTCCTTTAATGCTTCCACATCTTCTTTGGTACGAAGCGGTGGATTCATCTTGTAGTTCGTATCTGCATCGGTTTCTTTTGGAATCAGAATACCTGCTTCAATCTGTGGCACATATTCCGTAATATCATCGGATGTAAGTGTAAAATGATGCGGACAAACCTCTGCAGAAACATGAAGTCCCTCTTCTTTTGCAATCCGTACCATCTCTACAGAATCTTTTGTGGAACAATGGCACAAATGCAGCTGTGCACCGGTATCTTTACTGAGCACAATATCTCTCGCAATAATGACATCCTCCACGGAATTCGTGATACCCGGCATACCAAGTTCTTTTGCCTTGGCATCCGCATTCATTACCCCTCCGTGTACCATATTAATGTCCTCACAGTGTGCCAGTACAGGAATATGATATTTTGCTGCCTCAAGCATTCCCTCGCGATACACTTCTGCATTCATAACCGATTTACCATCTTCACTGATTGCAGGGATTCCGGCTTCTACCATTCCCTTGATATCAGCAAGCTCCTTGCCCATCTGTCCCTTGGTGACAGCTCCAACCTGTAATACATGGATGCAGTTACCTGCCTTTGCTTTGTTGTGTACATAATTTACAACATCTGCGTTGTCGACAACCGGTTTTGTGTTCGGCATCGTCAGGACCGTCGTATATCCACCGTGAGCCGCTGCTTCCATTCCGGTATAAATATCTTCTTTCTGCTCAAAGCCTGGATCACGGAAATGCACATGCATATCAATGAATCCCGGCATAACATAACAGCCGCTTGCGTCTAATACACGATCTGCTTTTTCTTCTATGTTCTTTTTCATTTCTACAACCTTGTCTTCTTCGATCAACACATCGGCTTCTTCTTCCATCTGTGTTGCCGGATTGATGACGCGGCCGCCTTTTATCAATATTGACATCTGATAAATCCTTTCTATTTATATTTTATCGTTTTGTTGTTGCTTTCTTTATATCAGAAAGTGCTCCTGCCACGGATTTCTTTCCATTCGTCTTGCAGGCGCGTACTTTATAATAATAAGTCTTTCCTTTGGAAAGTTTTTTATCGGTATAATGTTTTCCTTTTACGATTGCAACTTTTTTGTAGGTTCCCTTCTCTGAAGTTGCACGATATACTTCGTAAGTCTTTGCGGAAGCTACTTTGCTCCAGGAAATGCGCATACTGGTTTTTCCAGCTTTCGCACGCACCGACTTTACTTTTCCGATGCTTGTTCCTGTCTTATCCGTGTATGCTTTAATGCAGAGATTTCCAATGCCTGTGTATTCTGCCAAATCTGCCAGATCTCTCCATGATCCGTTGCTATAAACAAAACTCTGCCCATAATCAGAAAAAGCAGTAATTGACAGATGCTGATTTTTTCCGGAGCACTCCATATCCACACCTTTATTCTTTTTATTGAATTCTACTACAACTGCATATTTCGTACCCTTGGGAATAGATACTGCTTTCTTCAACGGAATCGTATAGACTCCGGCATAGCTTGTCTTACCGGTAACTTTGGCTGCAAGAATACCACTTGTCGGTTTCTTTGCACTAGCAATATTGGTGTAAATCTTAATTGTATATGGAACATTTGCATCCTGCATCATGGAGATGGACACAGCTCTCAGTTGCTGATTTGCAGATCCTTTTACTAAAAATACATTGGCCTCTTTCGGATAGGACTTTACCTTATATGCATAGACGGCTCCATCATACTGATAATTGTAATCGTAATTATCTCCCGGTTCAAAATCAAAAACCCAAGATGCATCCTCCAGACTGGCATCCTCATACGACATCCAGAAATAGCTGTAATAACTGTTGTCTGACAAATCCGACCATGAATTACGAACCAGCCATGCTCCATTTTTCTTTGCCGGGTATTTGAAAGCAGATGCCGGAAAATTGTCATCCCATCCCACAACAATTGCCTGGTGATCTACTGTCGCCTTTTTGTCACAGCGGTATGTTGCAACCATCCCCCCTTCCGGACCATAATAGACCATCTGGTCATAAACATTTTTATCTACTGCCGTAAACCCAATGCTCGCCGCTCCATGTGCAATAATTGCTTTCTTCACCGAAGAAGGATTTTTATGAATATTCATCAGATATACATTCTGTAAATGCGCTACATCTTTTTGATATGCAAGACTGTCAGATATAGTTCTCGTGACATTTGTATAGGGAGCATCCGATTCCCTGACCAGTCCCTTCCACTGCATCAAAGCGCGTGATAAATAGTACATATTGCCACCACACGACATATAATTTCCGGATAACAGCGACACATCATCTGCAAGCATTCCCCCGAACGCATCATCCACCGAATGATAGGTAAAATAAGCAGCCTGCAGCTCACTCAAATCAATGCTTTTGTCCGCAACCTTGTCATCCGTAATCAGATCAAACTCTGCCAGTCCGACACCACTGAAAGCCCAACAGGTATTGTAATTCCCCTGCGAACGTGTTGCAGGATACAATGCATGAAGCTCCGCCGTTGTGTTATGATATGCAGATGGAACCTGAGCTGCTCCTCTCATGCCATCCGAAGAAGTATTCTCCTCGACCGCAGGCACCTCTGCGTCATAAATATCAAGTGTTCGGCTTTCGATTTCACTTGCCTGCACCTGTGTTGTTCCTACAAGATTTCCAGCAAACACAATGGCTGCAAGCATAACAGGTATTAATTTTTTCATTCTATTTTTCATAGCATACCTCATTCGTACCTTATAGCAATGTACAATTAAGAATATTATATGATTTTTTTATAAAGCATGTCAACAAAATCACCATAAAAAAAGCCGAGCACACAAAGTGTTCGACTTTCCTTATGATTTTATTTTGCAGCAATGACATCTGCCATATCATAATGTCCTGCACCTTTTCCGTTTAAGAACTTCGCTGCCTCTACTGCGCCCTTGGCAAATACAGCCTTAGAGTATGCTGTATGCTTGAATTCGATTACTTCATCCTGACCGGCGAAAATCACTTCATGCTCACCGACGATGTTGCCGCCACGGACTGCAGAAATACCGATTTCATACTTGTCTCTCTTCTTGCGCTCCTGGCTTCTGTCATACTTGTAAGTATAAGCATCCTCCAGTGCATCGTTCATGGAATCCGCAAGTGCAAGTGCCGTACCGCTTGGTGCATCTAATTTCTGATTATGATGCTTCTCTACGATCTCCATATCAAATCCTGCCGGTGCAAATACCGTTGCCGCCTTCTTGAGAAGTTCCATCAAAGTGTTGATTCCCAATGACATATTTGCAGACTTAAGAATTGCAACTTTCTCATATGCCTGCTCGACTTTCTGTAACTGTTCCTCAGAAAGTCCTGTCGTACACAATACAACCGGAATCTGCTTCTCCACACAGTAATCTACCAGTGCATCCACTGCCTTTGCATTGGAAAAATCAATAATTACATCTGCATCTACTGTACATTCTGCAAGGCTTGCAAATACCGGATACGTATTTTTAATACCATCATACATATCGATTCCTGCAACAATTTCAATATCCGGATCCTGGGCACAGATCTGTGTAATGCACTGTCCCATCTTTCCGTTACAGCCATTCATAATCGCTCTTGTCATTTTCGTCTCTTATCCTTTCGTTCACCGAACATCTTCCGATACTTTTCTTATTTCAATAAACCGTAGTTCTTCATTACTTCTGCAAGTTTTGCGGCATTAGTCTCGCCCATCTCACAAAGTGGGGAACGAAGTGGTCCAACTTCCATGCCCATCAGATTCAATGCCTTCTTAACCGGGATTGGATTTACTTCTGAGAATAATGCATCTACCAGTGGAAGTCCCTCTAACTGAATCTTTCTTGCTGTCTCAATGTCGCCCTTGAAAAAGCTGTCACACATCTGATGAACTTTTGCAGGTGCTACATTACTCCATACAGAGATCACACCGACTGCACCGATAGATAACAACGGAACAACCAGTCCGTCCTCTCCAGAATACATATCGATCTTGCCGTCAGTAAGTGCCATTGTTTTGCTTGCCTGTGCCATATTACCGGTAGCTTCTTTTAATCCCACGATGTTCTCTTTTGCAGAAAACAGTGTTGCAACGGTCTCCGGAAGAAGATTACATCCGGTTCTTCCCGGTACATTGTACATGATGATCGGGCATTTTGTGCTGTCTGCGATCTGTGAATAGTGGCTAACCAGTCCGGCCTGTGTTGCCTTGTTGTAATATGGCGTTACGACCAGTAATCCGTCTACACCGGCCTCTTCTGCTTCCTGTGACAGCTGGATTGCTGTGCGTGTGCAGTTCGAACCGGTTCCTGCAACAACCGGAACACGGTGCTTTGTAAACTCAACAGCAGCCTTGATAACGTCGTGATGCTCCTCCATGGTAAGTGTAGAACTCTCACCTGTTGTGCCTGCGATAACAATTGCATCCGTACCTGCATCGATCTGTTGATTAATCAGCTCCTCTAACTTGTCATAATTTACATCCTGATTGTCTTTCATTGGTGTAACGATTGCAACACCAGCTCCTTTAAATATTGCCATTTGCTCTCCCTTCCATAAAAAAACCAGCTCTCATCTGAGCTGGTCTAATCTACATTGTTGTATATTATAGATTCGATAGCTCTCCAACTTTGTAAGTTGACAGTCATACGGTTCTTCACCCTATGCCCAGAAATAAAATTACAGTTCTTTTATCTCTTCGGCGCTCGCCCCTTTCTCCTATGTTCCACTGTGTCTGTCACATCCCACAGAATACTCTTAGCTTGCGCGACCTCTATCTGAGTTATTTGCTTCTTTTTTGATAATAGCACCATGTGTACTATTCGTCAATCCTTATTTTTTCCGGTGCAATATTATAAATCTCATCGGCATATGGACGAATGCTGTCCTCAAGGACACGTCCGGTACAGACAAGTGTCATATCGTCCGGTTTATTTTCAAACAGTTCCTGCATCTCCTGTGGTGTAACCACCTTCTCATCAATCACACCCAGCACCTCATCAAGAATCAGCATATCACAGGCGGCCGTCGTTACAACCTTCTTTCCATAGTTGAATCCGTTTCGCAGATTCATTGCCTCCTCCTGCTGCTCCTGCTCCGACAGCTCTTCAAAACTTTCATCGGATTTTGCAAATCGAAAGATCTTGATTTCCGGCTCAAGACGATTCAAAAAAGCCAGTTCATTCTCATTTTTCCCTTTTAAAAATTCGATGATTATCACACTTTTGCCTTCGCTTGCATAACGGATTGCATTACCGATTGCAGCGGTTGACTTGCCGTGGCCCTCACCATAATAAATCTGTATAATACCTTCGTTCATAATTGCCTCCAAAATAAAACCGAAGCCCTTTTCGTGTCTCCGATTTACTTTCACGCCTTATACAAAGAATCTTAAGTAAGATACCACAAACAGGTCAAATAATCAAGTATGCCTCTTTTTTTTGTAGTTTTTACGACTCCAGAAATTCGATTTTGCTCACAGAGACTTCATAAGCAACCCTCTGTTCTACTTCTGTCTCACTAAGCTTTTTTACGTACTCACGACTTTGGATTCTTCCCCAGATCTGCACGTGGCTACCCACTTCAAATCCTGCTGCAAAACGCGCATTTCTTCCCCAACAGATACACGGAATATAATCCGATTTGCCATAAGACCGGTTGACTGCTACAAGCAAATCCGCAATCTCTCTTCCAAGTGGAGTCTTCCTGTAAACGCTGTCTTTGCAAATAAAGCCATCAAGAAAAATCTGGTTCGTCTCATGATCCTCTTCCGGTGCCTCCACAAGTTCAAACTCTCTCGCAAATACAGAAAGTACAAGACGGTTTTTGTGCTCCTCATGTCGATTAAAGGATCGGAACTGTCCGGTCACATACACATACTGACCATTGCAGTCGGATTTTACATCAATCAGACGCTCCGATACCATGACCGGTATGTAATCTACGAAGTTGGAGAGGCGGTTTACTGATACTTCTACCATATAAAAGCCTTCTCCATACACTTCGTGACTAAACACAAAATCTGATACAATTTCTCCGATAATCGTTACCTGGTTGTTTTCAAACATTTTATCTGCCATGAATTTTCTCCCTTCCTTTTGTGGAAATATTTGTTAGGGTTATGTTTTACCATTTATTCATTGCAAGAAATCATCAAAGTATGTCGATAAAAAAACAGATGTGAACAGCAACATTTTTCGCTATATTTTTTATTAAACATAGAAGAAACTCTTGCGAAAATGCATTTTTATGATAAAATGGTACAGGTTATAATACACAAAGAGATATGTATAATAGAAAAGAAGGTAAATTATGGTAACAACAAGAGATGATATTCGTAATATAGCAATTATCGCCCATGTCGATCATGGTAAAACGACTCTGGTCGATGAATTGTTAAAACAAAGCGGTGTGTTCCGTGCCAATCAGGAAGTGCAGGAGCGCGTCATGGACTCTAACGATATCGAGCGTGAGCGTGGTATCACTATCTTGTCCAAAAATACTGCCGTATTTTATAAGGATACAAAAATCAACATCATAGATACTCCAGGACATGCCGATTTCGGTGGTGAAGTTGAGCGAGTTCTTAAGATGGTAAATGGTGTTGTTCTCGTAGTAGATGCGTTCGAAGGAACCATGCCACAGACAAAATTCGTACTGATGAAAGCACTGGCTTTGAATCTTCCGGTTATTGTCTGCATCAACAAAATTGACCGTCCGGAAGCCAGACCTGCCGAAGTTATCGATGAAGTATTAGAGCTTTTCATGGATCTGGATGCTTCCGACGAGCAGCTTGACTGCCCATTTATTTATGCATCCGCAAGAGACGGATACGCAATGTACAACCTCGATGATGAGAAGAAAGATATGACACCTCTCTTCGAGACGATCGTAAACTATATTCCTGCACCAACCGGTGATCCGGATGCCAGCACACAGGTACTGATCAGTACGATCGATTACAATGAGTATGTCGGACGTATCGGTATCGGTAAAGTAGACAACGGTTCCCTGAAAGTCAATCAGGAAGCAGTCGTTGTCAACCACCATGATCCTGACAAGCTTGAAAAAGTGCGTATCAGCAAACTTTATGAATTCGACGGACTAAATAAGGTAGATGTCACAGAAGCAAAGATTGGTTCGATCGTAGCAATCTCCGGTATTGCGGATATCCACATCGGAGATACTATCTGCTCACCGGAAAACCCACAGGCGATTCCGTTCCAGAAGATTTCTGAGCCGACCATTTCCATGAATTTTATCGTAAACGACAGTCCTCTCGCCGGACAGGAAGGAAAATTTGTCACTTCCCGTCACATCCGCGACAGACTGTTCCGCGAATTAAATACGGATGTATCACTTCGTGTCGAAGAAACGGACAGCCCAGACAGCCTGAAGGTTTCTGGCCGTGGTGAACTTCACTTATCCGTCCTGATTGAAAACATGCGCCGTGAAGGTTATGAGTTCGCAGTCAGCAAAGCCGAAGTTCTTTATCACTATGATGAAAATGGCAAGAAACTTGAGCCAATGGAGCTTGCTTATGTCGATGTTCCAGACGAATTTACCGGAGCTGTTATATCCAAGCTGCAGCAGCGTAAAGGTGAACTTCAGAATATGGGTTCTATCGCCGGCGGCTATACAAGATTAGAATTTAAGATTCCATCCCGCGGTCTCATCGGTTATCGTGGAGAGTTCATGACCGATACAAAGGGTAATGGTATCATCAATACAATGTTCGATGGCTATGAGCCATTCCGTGGAGAAATTGCTTACCGTTCCACTGGCTCTCTGATTGCTTTCGAGACGGGTGAATCCGTAACTTACGGTCTGTTCTCCGCTCAGGAGCGTGGTACACTCTTCATCGGACCTGGTGAGAAAGTTTATTCCGGTATGATCATCGGACAGAGTTCGAAAGCTGAAGATATCGAACTGAATGTATGTAAGAAGAAGCATCTGACCAATACACGTTCTTCTTCCGCTGACGAAGCACTGACACTGGTTCCACCACGTAAGTTAAGTCTTGAGCAGGCATTGGATTTCATCGATACCGACGAACTTCTTGAAGTTACCCCGGAAAGTCTCCGTATCCGTAAGAGAATCCTTGATCCTACCATGCGTAAAAGAGCATCAATTGCAAGAAAGAATGCAATGAAATAATATAGATGATTACAAAAAACCCCGGCAGGCAAAAGCCTCCCGGGGTTTTTTTGTATCCGATTGATTATGCTTTTATCTTATCTTGGTTCCGGACGATGTTTCATATCACGAATAGGGATATTTGCAACAAGTGCAGGAACTGTTCCGTTATTGGAATCGGATTCCGTCTCTGTAATTTTCACATCAAGTGCTTCCGCATCAATATCCATATAACGGGATATGACCTCAATGATATCATTTTTCATCATTTCCATCATCTCAGAGGAACAGTTGGCGCGGTCTGAAACGAGCACCAGCTTCAAGCGGTCCTTTGCGACATTGCCTGAAGTTTTCTTTTTAAATAAATCCATTATTCCCACAATAAATATCCCCCTTTAATTTTTCTTAAACATATCTTTCAACTTTTCGAAAACTCCATGCTTTTGGTTCAGATCCAGTAATGGAACCTCTTCACCCAATATGCGGTGACATATATTCATATATGCCTTTCCTGCCAGACTGTTTGTACCAACAAGTGGCTCTCCACGGTTTGTAGAAACAACGATCTGTTCATCATCCGGTACGGCACCGATCAGATTGACGGCAAGAATTTCCGTAACATCATCTACATTCATCATATCTCCACGTTTTACCATATCGACACGCAGACGGTTGACAATCAAGTCAATGCGTTTCATCTCATTTGCTTCAAGCAAACCAACAATACGGTCTGCATCACGGATTGCAGACACCTCAGGTGTTGTAACAACAAGTGCACGATCTGCTCCTGCAACTGCATTTTTGAATCCCTGCTCAATACCTGCCGGACAATCAAGCAAGATATAATCAAACTCTTCACGAAGCTCATTGATAAGTTCTACCATCTGCTCCGGTGTAACCGCATCCTTATCTCTGGTCTGTGCAGATGGAAGAAGACAAAGCTCCGGGTATTTCTTATCCTTGATCAGTGCCTGACGAATACGGCATTTTCCTTCAACAACGTCCACCAGATTATATACAATACGATTTTCCAGACCCATAACAACATCCAGATTGCGCAATCCGATATCCGTATCAATCATAACAACTTTTTTATTTAACTGTGCAAGACCTGTACCTATATTTGCTGTGGTTGTGGTCTTTCCTACACCACCCTTTCCCGATGTGATAACGATTACTTCGCTCATTAAATTCTTTCCTCCTACGTTTCTAAATGGTATTTAAAATATTTTTTGTAATTGGTTCAATATAAATATTTCCATCTTTTGCAATGGCAATCTGTGCTTCATTTTCCGTCTGTTTTTTCTTACGGCGCGTACGTTGCTTCTGTTCTGCCTGATCCGGACTCTTCGCAATCAGATCACCAATCTGAATCTGAATCGGCTTCATATCCAATGCAAAAACAAAACAGCTTCTGTCTCCCGTACATCCTGCGTGAACGTTACCTTTGAGTGCACCAAGAATTATGATATTTCCCTGTGCAATAATTTTTGCACCTGGATTCACATCTCCTATGATCGTAACACTTGATTCACTGGAAATCACCTGTCCAGATCTGAGCGTGCCGCGGTAAAACTGCTCCGGAACACTAATCGGTGCTGTATTCTCACATTCCTGCTGCACTGCGCCATAAAAAGCCTCGACCTGCTCTTTCATGATTGCTTCCTGCTTTGTTCCTTTTTCCACAATGCATAAAATCTCTATTGTAGTATTTTTTTCTATGGCTGCAATAATCTGTTGTTCCTCATCATCTGAAAGTGCTCTTCCCTCAAATGCAAGTGCAAGTTTCGCATTTTTAAAAAAACTGCTGGATGCTTTAAATTTTTCAACAACATCCTTTAACAAATCGTCAAATGCAACATCCGGATTTAAAACCAGATTGATTCCATATTTATTACTCTTTATTGTAACCGACTGTGACATGAATACCTCCAATTTCATTTAAAATGAAATTCATTACCCCTCATTATACATTTTTATGACTGTTCGTGCAACCTTTCAAAACTGTTATTCCATTCACAGTTATAGTTTTCCATATACCTCCATCGGAACATATGCCTTGATTTCGATTCCTTCCGGTACATATTCCTCGGAAACAAGTTCTCCTTTCTCCCGGACAAGTTGTATGATACCTGCCTGTGCATAGGGGATAACACGTTCAATATAAACTTTGTCTTCGCGCAGCATTTCCTGCAAGAGAGCCTTGATTTCATCCAATCCCTGATTATTCGCTGCCGATATCTGTAGAATATGGTCTGCACGGAAATCCTGCAAAGGTTCTTCCTCAGTGCGCTGATCCATTTTGTTGAACAGCGTGACCATCTTCTTATTCTTTACTCCGAGATGATCCAATGTCTCATAAACTATATGCATCTGTTTGTCCATCTGCGGATTCGAAGCATCTACAACATGGAAAATATAGTCTGCATATTTTGCCTCTTCAAGTGTGCTTTTAAACGCCTCGATCAAATGGTGCGGAAGCTTACGGATAAATCCTACCGTGTCTGTCAAAAGCACCTGCTGATGTCCATCCAGTTCCAACATACGGGTGGTCGGGTCGAGTGTTGCAAAAAGCTTATCTTCTTCAAGTACCTCTGCATCGGTCAGATGATTTAACAGTGTCGATTTGCCAGCATTCGTATAACCGACGATTGCCACAACCGGTACTTCGCTTTTGGCTCGTTTTGCGCGGGTAATCTCACGATGTTTGACCACTTCCTTCAATTCACGATTTAGCTGGGCAATGCGGTCATTAATCAGTCGACGGTCAATCTCCAGCTTCTTTTCTCCTGGTCCTCTCGTTCCAATACCACCACCAAGACGAGACATCGTTTTTCCAAGACCGCTAAGCCGGCTGAGCCGGTACTTTAACTGTGCCAGTTCGACCTGTATTTTTCCTTCACTAGTCGTTGCACGCGCTGCGAAAATATCCAGAATGATCAATGTACGATCCATGACTTTGGTATCTAACATGTTTTCAAGATTGCGAAGCTGCGCCGGAGACAATTCATCATCGCACACAATGCCAGTAGCTCCTGTCTGTGCAATAAGCAGCGCAATCTCTTCTACTTTTCCGGTTCCCACATAAGTGCCCGGATGTATGGTCTCACGCTTTTGAATCAACGTGCCCACAACGGTAGCGCCAGCAGTCTTGACCAGTTCCGCAAGCTCTGTCACGGAATCTTCCGCATCATCGCCCTCCTGCTCGCTGACTCCTACTAAAATTACTTTTTCTTCAATTTCTTCGATTTCCTGTGGTTTTGCCATTATCTAGTCTCCAAAAATGTACTTTCTTTCTGTGCATCCTCATCGGACGGATACTCTTCCAGATAATCTTTGAGCATCGTTTTGGCGGAATCAAAATCTCCGCTATACTCGTATGCAGTAATCGCACTTTTCATAAGATTCTGCTTATTCGGAACTTTCTCAAGTGCAAGTCCCGCATTAAAATACGTCAGTGCTTCCTCATAATCTCCATCGTTCAATTCCGAACTCCCAAGATCATACAATTCATAAGAAGTAGCAACTCCACTATCGAGATACTCCTTTACATAAGACTGTGCCTTATCGGTATCTCCCTGTGCTTCATACGTCAGTCCAAGATAATAAGATGCTTTCTGCTGACCATCTTCCTTTGCCTTGGTGAGGTCGGTAACAGCCGTCTTATAATCCCCTAAAAGATAACTGATCTGTCCCTTGTACAAAAGGTCCTCTGCCTTCTCTCCTTTGATTTCCATAGCCTGATTCAGATATTTCTGCGCATTCTCTTTTGCTCCATGATTTTTCATGGACTGATAAATTCCAATGTACAATTCGTAATCTTTTTTGTCCTGTTTTACGGCTTCTTCATAATCTGCTAATGCTTTCTTTTCTTCTCCTATATCATAATAGAGATTTCCACGCAGATAGTATGCCCGTCCATCTTTATTATATTTGATGATTGCATTATAAGTCTCTAAGGCATCATCCTTTGCACCGCTTAAATACTGTGCCTGCGCCTTGTAAAAACAGATATCGATTTCCTTCTCGCCCACTTTGCCGAGTGACTGGTTCAATGCATTCTGAAATGCCTTGATCGCATCCTCATAATTTCCACTCTCCAGACAATTGATGCCGTACTGTCGATACGCATCCTGCTCGGTTGTGTCTTTTGATCCGCATGCTGCAAGAGACAGCGCAAGAACTGCTGCAAGCATGATTGAAACTATACGCTTTTTCATTCTATGTTCTCTCTTTCTTTTGATAGAGTTCCTTATCAACTGCACTTCTACTATCTTATCATATCCAGAATAAAAAAACATCCATATTCCAAAGATTCTGTAAATGTATTTAACGTTCCAAACCTGATTCAATAAATCTACCGCTGCGTATGCAATGCTTTCATGTGCATATCAGATTAAATGTTTTTATAACAAATTCATGACATAAAAACACGGGAACCGAACGAACCGGTTCCCGTGTGAGGAGGAATAATTTAAAATATGAATAGAAAATTTACTATAATTTGTTTTATGACAGTTTCCAGATCTCTTTGTTGTACTGGTCGATAGTACGGTCAGATGAGAAGAATCCTGCCTTGCTGATATTTACAAGCATCTTCTTAGCCCATGCTTTGCGATCTGCATATGCATCATATGCTTTCTCTCTTGTCTCGATGTAAGAATCGAAATCTGGGAAAGTCATGAACCAGTCTTTGTTCAGAAGTTCGTTGTACAGACGCTCTAAGTTCTCAGCGCATCCAACAGACTTCACAGTATCACTTACGATAAAGTCAACAGCTCTCTTTAAGTTGGAATCTTTCTCGTAGTAGCTTCTTGAATTATAATCGCCTCTTGCATAACGATCGATGACGGTCTGAGAATCCTCACCGAATGTAAAGATGTTATCATCTCCAACAAGTTCTGCGATCTCTACGTTTGCACCATCCATCGTTCCCAATGTGAGTGCTCCGTTTAACATAAACTTCATGTTACCTGTTCCGGATGCTTCCTTGGATGCGAGTGAGATCTGCTCGGAGATATCACATGCCGGAATCATCTTCTCAGCCATGGTTACATTGTAGTTTTCTACCATAAATACTTTTAAGTATGGGCTTACTTCCGGATCATTGTTGATGATCTGCTGTAAGCAGAGAATCAAGTGAATGATATCCTTTGCGATGATGTAAGCAGGTGCTGCCTTTGCTCCAAAGAATACAGTGATTGGAGTTGCAGGCTTTTTGCCCTCTTTGATCTCAAAATATTTATGAATGACATAGAGTGCATTCATCTGCTGTCTCTTGTACTCATGAAGTCTCTTAACCTGAATATCATAAATGGAATTCTCATCAATATCAAATCCCTGCTTCATATTAAGGTAATTCTTCAGATCTGCTTTCTTTCCAGCCTTTACTGCAAGAAGACGATCTAATACTGCATCATCATTGACATAGTTGCCAAGTTTCTCTAACTCGTTTGCATCTTTCTTCCAGCCATCCCCGATGAGCTCTGTAATCATTGCAGATAATTCAGGGTTGCAGGACATAAGCCAACGACGGAATGTAATACCGTTTGTCTTATTGTTGAACTTCTCCGGATAAAGCTTGTAGAAGTTATTTAACTCACTGTTCTTTAAGATTTCTGTATGAAGGTAAGCAACACCATTTACGCTGTATCCGTAATGGATATCCATGTGTGCCATATGAACCAGACCATCTTTGATAATATAAGTACTCTCATCACTTACTTTTGCACGTACACGGTTGTCTAATTCACGAATAATTGGCATCAACTGTGGAACAGCCTTGTCTAAGAAGTAAATTGGCCATTTCTCCAATGCTTCTGCAAGGATTGTATGGTTGGTGTATGCACATACCTTTGCAACAATATCAATTGCCTCGTCCATCAGGATTCCTCTTTCCTGAAGGAGACGGATCAGCTCCGGAATAACCATGGAAGGATGGGTATCGTTAATCTGTACAGTTGCATAATCAGCTAAATCATGTAAGTTAGATCCCTTTGCAACAGCCTCGTCAAGAATCAGTCTTGCAGCATTGCTTACCATAAAATACTGTTGGTAAACACGGAGCAGACGACCCTTCTCATCGGAATCATCCGGATATAAGAACAAAGTCAGGTTCTTCTGGATATCTTCCTTATTGAAATCAATGGTGTCTCCAACAATGCTCTCATCTACAGTCTCAATATCGAAAAGACGAAGCTTTGTTGTACGGTTGTTGTAACCAACAACATCAATATCATATAATCTGGACTGTACGGTAAATCCACCGAACTGTACCGGATATGTGATATCTGTCTTTGTCAGCCAGCTGTCCTCTGTAATCCATGGATTTGGTGTTTCTTTCTGCAGGTTGTGATCGAATACCTGCTTAAATAATCCATAATGATAATTTAATCCTACACCATCACCATTCAAACCAAGTGTAGCAATAGAATCAACAAAACATGCTGCCAGACGGCCAAGACCACCGTTTCCAAGTGAAGGCTCAAGCTCGATTTCCTCAATCTCTCCGATGTTCTTTCCAGATGCCTCTAACTCGGATTTTACATCATCATAAATTCCAAGGTTGATCAGGTTGTTGGATAAAAGCTTTCCAATTAAGAACTCTGCGGAAATGTAATACAGTTTCTTCTTTCCTTCGTTACTTACTTTATCTTCAGCCATCTGCTTTGTCATATCAAGCAGTGCAAAATAGATTTCTTCGTTGCTGCACTTTTCGATTGTTTTGTTATACTTCATCGATACTGCTTTCGCTAATGTCATTTTTCTTTCCTCCCTAATTAAAACCTCACGACCCCTATCCGTGTTTTATTTGATAGTCTAAGTATATTCACTTTTGCATTTTTATTCTTGTCATATTCACGCAAAAACTAATACTATTCTATCATTTTTCATATACTACGCAATGGGTTCTGTTATTATTCACCAATTTCACCCCTTGATAATTAGTAAATAAGCACAAAAGCCGGCAAAAGAATTTACAAACAATTCTGCTTTTGCTAAGATGTGGATATGAATATACTTGAATATGAAAATTACCATGAAAATGTAACACACGGAGATATCATTTTCCCTTACAATACGTATCTGTGCTCTATTCCGCTTGACTTTCCACGGGTACCTCTGCACTGGCATGACGAGGTGGAACTTATTTATATAAAGAAAGGACGGGGTGCTGTGACAGTAGACTTCCACCAATACAAATTGCAGGGACCAACACTGCTTCTCATTCTCCCCGGTCAGCTCCATTCCATCGAACAATATGAAAATGATGCGATGGAGTACGAAAATATCATTTTTCATCCAAGCATGCTGATTTCCAAACAGGCGGACACCACCGCTACCGGATTTCTTCTGCCACTGTTTGCCGGTCAGGTCACAGTTCCTACTGTTTTCACGCCTGTCTATCCATACTACACAGATGTGGTAGCACCGATCGATGCCTGTGATGAAATCTGTAAAACCATGCCACAGGGATATGAGCTTTATATCAAAAGCAAGCTCTACGAATTCTTCTTTATCCTGGATAACCGCTGCCGGAACTTAAGCACCACCAAAGGAAACCGTAAAACTCTGGACAAAATAAAAGTTGTCCTCAAATATATTGAGAACAACTATATGAACCGGATTTCCATCGCCGATATCTCCACGACCATCGATTTCTCGGAATCTCACTTTATGCGTTATTTTAAAGAAACGATGGGAACTTCCTTTGTGGATTATCTGCGCGACTATCGTCTGACGATGGCATCCCGCCTTCTGACTACATCCGATTCCGCGATTCTTGACATTGCCTCCGAGACCGGATTTGACAATCTCTCCTATTTTAATCGCGTGTTCAAAAAAAAATACGGCATGACACCGCGCCAGTTCCGCTCCGAGAGTTTTCCGGATAAGGAAGACAATTAAAAGAAATAGCCGGAAAAGAGCAATGCACAGGCAGCTGCTGCCACGACATCACTGATGCTGTGCACACCGGAAATCACACGAATCACCGCAATCCCTGTCGCACATACAATCATTGCAATCCCTATTGGCATATTGACTGGAAAAAACACCAGCGCAATGATTGTTGCAGAAAACACATGACGGCTTGGCCAGGAATGTCCCTTTGTATCTTTCGGGATTACGGGTGGCATCCCAAACCTCTCATAGGGTCTTGGGAAATTTAAGATTGCCCGTACAACTGTCACGCAGATAAATCCATTCATCGGATAAATGATTGTATCTGTCAGCCTTGGATCTTTTTGCCACAACATCCAGAGCAGCAGGCACGGATAGGCGATAAAAACCAGTCCGGTCAGTATTTTATTTGCCATATGTAATGACTTAGCCAGTTTCGGATTATCACGAAACGGCTGAGTCATTTTCATATAAGTTTCTTTTCTCATAAGTAATCGTTCTTTCTAACGGCTGGTTGTATTGTTTGTATTATTCTTCGTCGTATTGTTGTTGGTTTTGTTGTCTGTGGTATTTTTTGAATTGTTGTTTCCATTGGTATTGTCTGCATCATCTCCATCCACCATATCTTCCACACCATCAACCACTGCATCTCCGGCATCCTTGACGCCGTCTACCACACCATCTCCGACATCTTTGATATCATCCCCGACATTATCCACATCGTTCTTTACATTGTTGCCGTTATTGGTGTTATTTCCATTTGTAGTTCCATTGTTTGTTCCGTTGTCAACCGTACCGTTGTTTGTGTCATTTGCGTTGGTATCCATCATCGTATTCTGGGTATCGTTTGTATTGTTATCGTTTGTTCCACAGGCTGCAAACAATCCCATGCTTCCAACTAACAGACAGCATACCATAAATAGTTTCCATTTTTTCATTTTAAATATCTCCTTTTTATTATATTACGAAGGTAGTATGAACGCAAACGTTTCCTTTTATGCACAATATTCCAATTTACTTGAAGATTTTTCCACATACGTCCTTACTCTTGTACCAGCATCTAATGTTTCTTCATCTTTGGCTGTGTGATCAGCGATGCAATATAGGAAAAAACAAGCGCTGCCGAAAGGCCTGCTGCACAGTTCTTAAATCCTCCAAGAAATATTCCTAAGAAACCTTCCTTATCCACCATTTCTTTTACACCTTTCCAGAGATTATTTCCAAATCCAAGCAATGGTACATTTGCTCCCGCTTTCGCCCATTTTGCAAATGGTTCATACAGACCAACTGCACCGAGCACAGCACCCAGGCATACCAGCAGTACCATGATACGGCCCGGCATCATTTGCGTTTTTTCCATAAGGATCTGGCAGAGTGCGCATATGGCACCACCTACAACAAATGCAATTACATAATCCATCTTATTTTCCTCCCGATTCAAGTACCACGCCGTGTGCGATGCCCGGTATGCTCTGTCCTTCATTGAAACTTACGGTAGACAAAAGGGCACCTGTTGGCACAAACAGTATTCTTTTCATGGTTCCATCCTGCAGTCTCGGAAGGAAATGCGCGCTCAGTGTAGAGGCCGCACAGCCACATCCAGAGCCACCGGATCCGGTTCCCTGTGTTTTGTTATCATAAATCAGCATCCCACAATCCTGATGGACCTTGCTGATGTCATACCCTTTTTTGTTAAGCAGATCTATGAGTATCTCATGCCCGACTTCTCCCAGATCTCCGGTAACAATTGCATCATAGTCTTCTGGCTGCCGGTCAAAGTCAGTCAGATTCTGCGCGATGAGTTCTGCCGCTGCAGGTGCCATGACAGCTCCCATGTTCATGGAATCTTTGATTCCATAGTCAACGATTTTTCCGGTCGTGACACCTGCAATTTTTGCAAGTGCCTTATATGCATTTTCTTCCTTTTGCTTTTTTGCAGATGCCAGAATAAAGGCTCCCGCTCCGGTGACCGTCCATGTTGCAGAAACCGGACGCTGGTTCGCATATTCAAGTGGAAACCGAAACTGCTTTTCCGCGCTCGCAAAATGACTGGAAGTAACCGCCGCCACATGATCCGCATATCCTGCAGCAACTGTCATGGATGACAATGCAAGTGCCTCCCCACAGGTCGAACATGCGCCATACAAACCAAACAGGGGAATCTCAAATGTCTTTAATCCGAAGGAAGATGCTATCAGCTGTCCAAGAAGATCTCCCGCAAACAGGTAACGCATGTCCTCCGGCTTTTTGTCCGCCTTGCCCAAAGCAAGCGTCAATGCCTCCTGCTGCAGACTGCTCTCCGCCGCCTCCCAGGTGTCCTGTCCAAATTTGTCATCCGAACCGATGCAGTCAAATTCTTCTGCCAGCGGCCCTTCTCCCTCTTTTGTACCAACCACCGATGCTGTACCAATAATAAAAGGAGCCTCTGAAAAACAGAGACTCCCTTTTCCAATTTGCTGGTTCATACAATCTCTCCTTTCTGCCTGCCAGAACTTAACATTCTGCCAACTTTCAATTTGGAGATAGTATGTCGCAAACCAGATTATTTATGCACCTTCAAACTGTACAACCGAATCTACTTTGTAATCGGAAAGAACTTCACGTCCGTTAAGATCACTCAGTTCGATCAAAAACAGCGCTTCCACAACTTCACCGCCCAGCTCTTCAACCAGTTCTGCAGCAGCTTTCATAGTTCCACCGGTTGCAATCAGATCATCCAAAAGAACCACTTTTTCGCCCTTTTGGATTGCATCCTTGTGAATCTCGATGGTTGCTGTGCCGTACTCTAAATCATAGGTCTTAGAAACCGTTTCACATGGAAGTTTGCCTTTCTTGCGAATTGGAACAAATGGCTTATGAAGCAGATAAGAAAGTGGCATACCAAAAAGGAATCCACGGGATTCTGCACCTGCGATCACATCAAAATCCACGCCCTCTAATTTCTTTGCAAGCTCATCAATTGCAAGCTTGAGTCCATCTGCGTCCTGCAGAATACTTGTCACATCACGGAATATAATTCCCTTCTCTGGAAAATCCGGAATATTTCGAATGTACTCTTTTAATTCTTTCATAATGTCCCTCTCAATCAAGAAATTTATTGTATCTAAGCCTCATTATAGAACTTTCTTCCAGCAATCGCAAGCTACAGACTATCGCATTTGTCCATGAACCATAATCAACCTATATCTATTTTACCGGTTTCCATCCGTCTTCCGCCCGCCGGATCACATCCTTTACCGTCAGAACATCATTTTGGAAAACAAAGCGGATATCATATGCATCGAATGCCATGCCATAAATGTAATCCGGCTTTTTGTTGTATGCCGCCCGCGGATCCTGCGCCAGCACTTCGATTGCTGCCTTCTGCAATGTTTCCGGAATTCTTGCAAGAAGTTTCGGCGGGAAATCTACCTCTATCCGGTCAGACTGATGACGATCCGCAAATCCTCCCTTTGCATCTGGATGCGCATCCGCATAAGGCAGATACGGTTTGATATCATAAATCGGTGTCCCATCTAATAAATCCACACCGGAAACCACAAGAATGGGACCATCATTCTCATTGATCCGCACCTCTTCGAGCTTTACACAGGAAAGACCTATGGAATTCGGTCGAAATGGAGACCTTGTTGCAAACACGCCTTTTTTCTCTTTACCTCCGAGCCGCGGTGGTGCTACCGTAGCATGAAAAGTATCCTGCTTTGCCTTGGAAAACTCCCACAAAAGCCACAGATGTGAAAACTCTTCTATTCCTTTTACTGCATCCGGATTGCGGAATTTCGGTTCAAAAACAATGGTTCCTTTTGCATTGGTAGCCAGTCCGCTCTGTCTGGGAATGCCGAACTTTTCCGGAAACGGGGTGTGAATATGTGCAATATATTCCATGTTTTTCTCCTACTTGACACACTTTTGAACATCAGCCCATCTATAGTCGCCTTCGGCGAGGGCTGACGCTATATGTCAAGTTTTCATAAAAAACTTGACACACTTTTGAACATCAGCCCACTTTACATCTCATAATATTTCATGTTTTCGAGCAGTCCCGGTGTCAGCTGTGCACCGGTCGCCTCATATTTATCATACATTGCCCGCAGTTTCTTGCGCTTTCGTTCATTGTCAGCTTCAAGCTTCATGAAACCTTTCTGATACTGTGGATTCGCCATCAAGGCACTGCGCACTTCTTTTGCAAACGGGCAGTATTTCATCAGAATGCTCCGCGCCACTTTGTTCAGTCGGAAACTTCCCTGCGACTCATATTTCATCCAATTGTCATAATCTTTGACAAACACTTCCTTCTGGCTGTTGCGGCAACGGGCCAGATCTGTTTTTATCTTATCCTTTGCCTCGGCAGACAATTCACTGTTTTTGCGATAAAACTGCATATAATCACAATATTCCGAAGTCAGGGACGGTTCCCTTAGATCATTCCAGTAAACGCCCTGAATCTTCCGGCAGATTTCCCAACGGTAACGGGCAATGGTCTCACGCATGAGATCTTCCAGATCCACACTAGTAAACATCGGGAAAAGAAAGCGGGCCGGTGTATCATTTTTGACCCCTGCGGTCTCCTGCCACATGAGTGCACGCGATCCGACATTCGGCATAAGGATAATGTCCGGCAGGACTTCTTTCATAATCCATTCCTGCTTGATTCCATGCTCCGGGTCGGTAAACATGACCTCACGGTAAAAAGCAGAATAATCCAGGCAACGGACACTGTTGATCGCGGCCTCGATTTTCTCGACCGTGACCGCCATCTTCTCAATATTTCCAATGAAATCACTCTGTTGAATCACCGGACAGAAATCGTGCAGATGACCGCTGGTCACACGATTCGCTGTGCGGAACATATTCTGAACTTCATAGGCAACTTTCTGTCTTCCATCGGCCTTTGCCGCTCTCATCTGTTCTTCTGTAATGTTGCCCTGCTTAAACTGTTGTTGCAAAGCGCCCGCATAATCCATGTTCATCTCATTGATGCAAGGCTCACAGTCTCCATGATAAATGCGAAGCAGCCAGTCATACATTGTATATACATGCTGCGACTGAAACAGCCCGATGGAATCTACGAGATTATACAAGGCATTCGTAAGATTCTCCCCGAGATTTTCCGCATCCATAAACCCAAAATCCAGAAACATCTGAATCATCGGTGATGGTTTGATCAGATCCTCCGTCGAACGCAAAAAAGTCCGCAGATAAATTTCATAGAACTTCCGGCCGACTTCTCTTGTATTCTGCTCCTTTAATGCCGTCCGGAATGCATAAATGTCTTCATTTGCATAACCCGCATATTCCATAATGCGCGCAACACAATCCTCTTTTGCCACATAAACTCTGTCCACAGATAAGCCTTCAAAATTACTGCCGGCACATCTTTGTTGTGCCTCTTCCATGCAGTCTCCATAGACACCAAGTTTCTGCATCACTTCTACGATGGCAATCATCTGCCCCTTTTCCCATGTGATATCATTTCCTTTTCGGGAACGGGCAACGGTCAGATCATAATACAAATGAAACAGATCATCCTTCGTCTCGGCAAACAAAATCTCCTTATTCCGAAGAATATAATTCACCATCTCGCCAATGCCCAACGTCACACGATGCATCTGCGCCGACGCTTCCATGATGGCACCGACACATAGGTTGTCGTCTTTGATCATCAGCTGCATATATTCTTTTAGATAATTTTTTACCAGGCTATCACTGTTTCGAAGCTCCCAGTCCTCCGCACGATGCTGCAGATTCAGTGCCTCAAAATATTCCATTCGGGCAAACGGCTGCTCATCCACAAGCAGCTGGCTGCACCGGTTCTTATAATCATTATAAAATTCTTCTGTTTTTGCATGCAAAAGCTGTACTTTGCGATACAGATCCGTATACAGACACAACGCCTGCTGGCGCTGTTCTATCGCGGTCCTCAAAAATACCGGACGGAAATTTTCATTTTTGGCAAGTATATTGGATAAATCCTGCGAATTTTTACATGGAATCGTAATGACAGTCGTATCTTCCCTTGCCACATAATCACAACCGAACCATCCGGTCTCTAAAATTCCGATAATGGAATTGCGTTTCATGACGATTTTCACAAAAGAAAACCGGCACTCTACGCTTCCCTCCTGAATGAGATACCATTCCATTACTTTATCCTGTCTTCTGGCAATCAGGCCGCCTTTTTTTACTTTTAATACTTTCATCGTTTAATCTTCAAATACAGGAATACTCTTACGATATCGTAATGTAATATTGTCAATCTCAAGTCCTGTTGCTCCAAAATAAATTTTAATATAGTGACACGATCCAAATACTGTTCCAAATGCTCTCTTATCCGTAAACCATTCTCCCTCCGATCCACGGAAAGAAATCATCTCTTTGAATACGTTATCGTAATACAATGTGATCGGCAACTGTGACAGTTCTCCCAATGGCGAACGGGCAGTAATCTCAATGTCATACTCTGCACTCTCTGCATTGATGCCGAATACAATCGTTGCCCCCATCTGGGTATCCCAGTCTTTTCCCGGAATATAAACATCACCGTTTGCATCCGACTCATAGTAAATGATGTCATCGATTGCCGCATCTTCCTCGGTATCACCCTTGCGATCTTCTAACTCTTCATCGGATATCATATCCATTTCATAGAGCATGGCCGGAGATTTCAAAATAAATCCGAGAATATTTCTGGCGTTTCTCTGCAACTGTCCGCGGGTGATACGCCCATCCGCCAAAGCTTCTATCAGATTATCCTGTGTCTGATCGGAAGCATCGGAAGTAACCATATACAAATCATTCTGTGCCATTACCATCGCCGCATGATTCTTCATGTTCGATGGCTCACCCTCGGTGTTTGCTGCTGCCCACCAGTCACTCATTACAATTCCTTCAAAGCCCCAGTCTTTGCGTAGCACAATCGTATTTAAATCATAGTTTCCTGCTGTCCACAGACCATTTATCGGTCCATATGTAGTCATCACGGAACGCGCCTTACCCTCTTTAATAGAAATCTCATAGCCTTTGAAATAAATTTCACGAAGGGCCCGTACGGATACTACAGCCTCAACTTCACGTCGATGTGCCTCCTGATTGTTGGTAGAAAAATGCTTGATTGTTCCAGTCGAACCTACAATGCCAAGTCCAATGATCTGTACTGCCCCCATCTTTCCGGTAAGGAGTGGATCTTCAGAAATATATTCAAAATTTCTTCCATTCAACGGGCTTCTGTGAATATTTAATCCCGGTCCCAACAGCGCATCCACACGATTCTTGCGTAGTTCAAGTCCCGTCATCTCGTATAACTTTTCTACCAGTTCCAGATGAAACGTACATCCCAGGGATGTTCCGTTTGGCAGTGAAAATGCTTTCGTTCCACAATCCAGCCGGAGTCCGGAAGGTCCATCGGTCGTACATGCCGCCGGAATACCAAACCCACGAAGAGACTCTGTCAATCCTCCAAACGCCGAACCAGTTCCCGGCGTAACCTTCGGGCTGCACATTCCCTCACCACGGAAAAGCATCATAAGATCTTCATTCGACAACTGTGCAATAAATTCGTCCATGGTAATCTTATCGTGGTACACATCTGCAAGTTTGTATCCCCTGTCACCGGTATATGCGATCGCCGGAATTTCTTCTATGCGGTCATACGGACCAACTGTGCGTTTAGGTACCTGTGTATAAGTAATGCTTCCATCCTTTGCGCGTGTCATACGCTCATAAGATTCTGTCGGAGCACACACCTCTTCCAACTCCTCAATTACCAGAAGCTCCTGCACATATTCTGCCACACGCTCCGCGCTGCGGACATCTGCGCCGACATAGATTCCATACTTTCCAGCCTCTAGCAAAAAGCAATCCTTATGTCCGGTTGCTCCGGTATCATCGTATGAAGCATAGGTTGATTTTGGAATCGTAATCGTAACCGTCTGCATCTCCCCCGGTGCCAGTTCCTTTGTCTTGGCAAATCCGGCAAGCACTCGCGCCGGCTTGTCCAAAGCCACCTGCGGTGCTTCAATATACACCTGAACAACCTCTTTTCCAGCCAGGTCTCCAGTATTCTTAACGGTTGTTTTTAATTCAATGGAATCTTTCTGCTCTGCAAATACAGATTCCATGGAAAATGTCGTATAAGAAAGTCCATATCCGAACGGATAGATAACCTTATCTTTTGCAAAAGTTTCAAAATAACGATATCCTACATAGATGTCTTCTTTGTAATAATTGCACTTCGCGTCTCCAAAATTTGCTGTACACGGATAGTCTTCAATATTCTCTGCTATCGTATCCGTAAGCTTTCCGCATGGATTCACACGGCCGGTGATTACATCACATACACCATTTCCGCCTTCCTGCCCTCCCTGCCATGCATAAAGCACAGCGGACGGTTGTAATTCTTCTGCCCACTTCATATCAATGATGTTTCCGACATTGAGAATCACTGCGGTGCGTTTAAATTTTCTGCTTACCTTTGCAATCATCTCCCTCTCAACATCCGTCAAAAGGTAACTGCCCGCTTCATTGGCATTGTCCTGATCCTCTCCCGCAGTCCGGCCAATGATGACAAGTGCAATATCATCATCTTCTGCCACGGTCAATGCATCATCCACCGGCATCTCTTCCTGCGACCATGGCACAAGTCCCCAGCCTGCTCCGGCATCATACGGATGCTCCTTGATCCAGTCCTCATACACCTGTAATACCTTCTCATCCAGCGAAATATCGCTTTCCTTCTTCAGTGCATCAAGAATGCCAACCACATATCTGGTGTTTACCAGCCCGCCAGATCCCAGACCACTTTTGTAATAGTGAAAGGCCATCCGTCCAAAGACTGCCACCTTATCTCCCTTACGCAAAGGAAGTGTCTGATTTTCATTTTTAACCAGCACACAGCCTTCTGCCACGGCCTGTCTTGCCAGTGCCGCATACCTCTCACTATCTACTGCATATTTCCCCATAATATACCTCTCTTTTTAATACAAATATCAGTCCATGCAATATCTTCATAAATTATAGCAAAAACAATATAAAAAATGAAGTGGATTTTATCCACTTCACTCTCTTATTTTCCTCTTCCAATTTCTGCAATACTATTCACAAACTGCTGCATTTCTTCCTTGGAACCAATGCCCCGCGCCGCATCTATAACCTGCTTCTTTTCATCTTCCTCTAATGACGAAAAACCGCGCATCGCATTCTCATTCATCGCAAGTCCGAATCCCAGTCCCAACGGAAGTCCATCTTCTTTTACCATACACTGCCTCCTTGATCTTGCCTATCGCTTATTAAAAACGCCTTATCACTTACAAGATCAAGTATGCGCAGTTTATTCTTTTTTATTCTTTGTGTGCTGTAAGCAACGCCCAATGTGTTCTCTTATTTATTGAAGTTCACGAATAGAAGAAACCGTCACGTCATAGTCAGACTCTAACTTTTCCATCATCTCCGGTGTTACATCATTTTTTCCGTTTCGTAATACCTCTGTCACATCATAGCTGGATTTGTACAGGCGATCCAGTCCCAAATTCTGACATACACCTTTTAAGGTATGGGCTGCACGAAATGCTTCTTCGAGATTCTGTGCTTCAAGATTTTTTATAATATTTGCATAGCTCTCATCTGCGAGAAATTTAATCAGAAACTTCTCAATCAATGCATCATTCTGTAAACGATCTTTTACGGATGCATAATCGCTATCCATGTTCTTGTATACCTGCTCAACTGTCATTGTTTTCTCCATCATTATATAGTTTGTAAAGATATATTTATTATATCTTTACAAATGTTTTCTGTCAATTAAACTATACAAAACATACCTAAAATCCAGTAAATAAGGCCCAGTACCCAACTCGAAAAAATACCATACAAAATTACAGGCCCTGCTATTTTAAAAATCTGGCATCCAATTCCAAATACCTGACCTTCCTTCTGAAATTCGACCGCCGATGCACAGACACCATTGGCAAATCCAGTAATTGGGACCAAAGCCCCGGCGCCTCCCCAGTTTGCCAGAAGCCCATAGACATTAAAACTCGTAAGAATTACCGAAAGCAATACCAATATCAGGCTGCACCACAACGCCGCGTCATCCTGCTTTGCTCCAAACACGCCCATTGCAATGTTTAAAATGATCTGTCCCAAAAGGCAGATTACACCTCCCATCACAAAGGCTTTCCCCATATTTGTCAACAGATTATGGGTAGGTGTCACCTGTTTGACATATGCATTGTACTGTTCATTTCGTTCCTGTTGCTTCTGATCCATTTGTTGCTGTTTTTGATTCATTCTCTGCTCCTTCCGCAACGACATCTGCAAAGAAACGGATCAAATCGCTTTACATAGTTGGATGAAAGCTCGTTTTTACCTGCCACAGATCCGGCTCCTGCTCGCCCCATGCGAACAGTTCCTTCATCTGCTCATCATGCTCTGGAAGTGGTTCATATCCTTTGACCATCTTAATCAGATATGCTTCCTTTTCATCCTTTGGCGAAAGCGTGTCCACAACACTCAACAGGTATTCTGATAACGCCTCCGGTTCCATATCTGCATCTGCCGATACATTAAATAATTTTTTTAAAAGTCCTGCGATATAATAAAATTCATAATTGCCAAGCAATACCGATTTTTGCATATTGCATTTTAAAATTACGCTCTGACGTGCAATGGATGTTACCATAAATATTTCCTCTTTTCCTTTCTCTTTTGTATGTTCTACTGTCTGTTATTGTACCACAATCCATACGCTTTACCAGTACTTTGGCAGGCCATACCCACAGAAAAAGTAATACATCGAACCAGCCAGTTTTCCAAATGCCATGGCAATCATGACCCAGCTCAATCCCCGGTTGATATACAGCCGTCGAAACAAAATCGGAAATGTATTTAAAATTTCCGCCAGAGCCACTGCGATGCAGCCAACAAAGATTCCAGCTGCCAAACCATAGATGGCAATCATCACATGCGCCATCCAAGAAATCGGAAAACGCGCTTTCCACTCAAAAACAGAAAATATCGCTCCAACCATTACGCCGAAAACAATGCTGTTCTCAATCTCGAAAATATGATTTCCCATATTATTTTTTTTGATCATACGCGGAACTACACCAATGACCAGAATGAAGGCAAATGTTCCGGCAGACACAGCAATTCCACAGGCAATTGCAAGCAGGCCTATCAGTATGTGGCTAATTAACATCATGCTCATGTCCTTTCCGCCCTGCATTCTCAATAAAGGTGGTATCAATGTCTTTTTCGTACTTACGCATTTCTACCTGAATCGGTGTCGGATCTGATGTAATTTTCTTTTTGCCAATATGATTAAAGAACACCAGAATTCCAACTGCCAGACCAAGTCCATAACAGATTTCAATTTCTGACACAGTCGGTTTTTTCTGCCCGATCACCTGTCCATAGAACCGATCAAACACTTCCCCGATGGAAATGTCATTGTTAAACGCCATAATTGTAAATGCAGATCCTAAAAAAATGGTAATGCACAACAATGTCACTTTGAAATACTCTCTCCATTTTGGTGCGATTGGAGATGCGATATATTCCACAACAAAATCCTGTTCTCCATAACTTACAACCTCCACATTTGGATAATCCTGCTGAATCAGATCAATCACATTCAATATGGAAAATACCTCGATGCGCTTCTTTTTCTTTCCGACATCCTTTTTAAAGGTATATAGTGTTTTATTCTTTACACCGGCGGCAATGGCTGGATCACTGCATTGTACCGACATCACATCCATGATTTTTATCTGCGGTTCGTAGCAGACACTGTTCATATCTGCTTTCACATATACCGTTTCATGCTTTTCCTTCATATTCACAATTGCTCTTTACAAGCGTTCCTTCCTTCGGCGTTGCATTTTTGCTGCAGGACAGCATATACCAGCCTGCCAGTGCGATGATAACGACAAGGGCGATGCCCAATATGATACGGTAGCAGCGTACACCATTACCTGTGTGTTTCTTTTTGCTTTGTTGTTCCATGCGCGCCTCCTTTTCTTCTGTGCTAGTATGTACCTTTTTTTACGCATTATTCCAAATTTTCAAAGTATGCCAAAAGATGATTGACAGGTTCTCCTTTTGGACATACATTAAGAGTAGATGTGAGGTATCAAAGTTCGTGTTGCCGCTGCTCTGCGTGGGTGCTCTTCTTTTCAGGTTAGTTATCCAGAATTTGAATTTTCAAAAAATTCCCCACTGACTCCTTTTATGATTTCCGTCCGTTCAAGTTTCGACAAGGCACAGTCACTGTCCGTCTCTCACAGATGACGTCTGAAGTATTTTGTGACGGTCTTAGTGATGGGGTAAAGAATACCGTGCCCACGGGTCGCATTTGCGCCCTCGTTCTACCATAGGCATATGAAGTTTTACGGTGGGCGACACAATGGAGAGTGGGCACAATAAAATTTCTGAACCCCACCACTTAGACCGGCTAAAAATGCTGAACGCATCTGTGAGAGACGGACAGTGACTGTGCCTTGTCGAAACGCGAGCCGGACAGAAAATTTGAGTCAGTGGGAAACTTCATGAAAATATCAAAATTCTGTCTAAAACCACCTGAAAAAAAGAGCACCCACGCAGAGCAAGGAAACAACAACTTTGAAGGGCCTCCGACAACCAAGTATTATGTGAAAGGAACTGCATTCTATGGTGCAAACGAAAGAAATTATGACACTTGCCGTAGAAATCGGTGACATCATGCTGCGAAGCGGCGCCGAACTCTACCGCGTGGAAGACTCTCTCATACGAATACTCGAAGCATACGGCATCGAAGACTTTGACGTGTATGTTCTCTCGAATGGTATCTTTGCCAGCGCCAACGAAAGCCGCGACGATGCCTGCAGTATGATCCGGCATGTGCCGCTCTCTGGTGTAAATCTCAGTAAAGTGGCAGCTTTAAATCAGCTGACAAGAGACATCTGCGATCACACCTGTTCCATCGCTGAAGCAAATGTACGGCTGGCAGAGTGCAAAAAGCTCCCGCCTTATCCGAGGCCTCTGCTTATCGGTGGATGCGCGATTGCCTGCGGATGCCTCTGTTATCTCTTTGGCGGTACCCATGTGCTCGACATGCTTTTTGCCACGATCATCGGGGGACTCGAGGAAGCGTTTCTCCTTGCGTGCCAGAAGCACCGCATTACGCGTTTTCTCACGACCATCTATGCAAGTATTTTTGTGGCAGTACTGACCATTCTTGTTTTTATGACCGGACTTCCGATTCATTATGACAAGATCATTATCGGTGATATCATGCCACTTGTTCCGGGAATTGTTTTTACGACTTCGATCCGCGATTTTTATAACAGTGATTATCTGTCCGGAACGATTCATCTCATTGATGCACTGCTCACGGCACTGTGTATTGCAGTAGGTGTTGGTCTTCCGATTATTCTGTTCCGCTACATGGGAGGAGGTTTTCCTTTATGACATATGTGATTCAATTTGTGTTCGCAATGATTGCAACGATTGCTTTTGCGCTTTTGTTCTGCGCCCCTAAAAAAGAACTCGTTTTCTGTGGATTATCCGGCGCACTCGGCTGGATCGTATACTATATTCTCATTCAGCTAAATGGCAATGTGGTACTCGCCTCTTTGGTTGCCACTTTTATTCTGGCCGTTTTTTCAAGGACCATGGCTGTCGTGCGGCGCAATCCTGCCACGGTATATCTATTATGTGGAATTTTCCCTTTGGTACCTGGCGCCGGCATTTATTATACTGCGTACTATCTGATCACAAATGAAAGCTCGCTTTTTTCCGCAAAGGGACTTGAAACATTTGAAATTGCTTTGTCGATTGTATTTGGAATTATTTTTGGATTTGCAATTCCGGAAGCGCTTTTTCACCGCTCCCGGAATCAGAAATAGAAATCTTATTGGATTGCATCAAGTGCATTGGAAATATCTGCAATCAGATCTTCCTTGTCCTCAAGACCAAGGCTGATTCGAATCAGTTCTGCAGGTACACCTGCTTCCTTAAGCTGTTCGTCATTCAACTGTCTGTGTGTTGATGTGGCCGGGTTGAGGCAGCAGGTTCTTGCATCTGCTACATGTGTCTCGATTGCGCCCAATTTCAGTGTCTTCATAAAAGTAGAAGCCGCTTCACGTCCGCCCTTTAATCCAAAGGAAACGACACCACATCCGCCATTCGGCAGATATTTCTGTGCTCTCTTATAATATTTATTGGATGGCAGTCCGGAATAATTGACATAGGCAACTTTTGGATGACTTTCCAAAAATTCAGCCACAGCCTGTCCATTTTCTACATGTTTTGGCATACGCACATGCAAAGATTCCAAACCAAGATTGAGAATAAAGGCATTGTGTGGTGACTGCATAGAACCAAAATCACGCATCAGCTGCGAGGTACACTTCGTAATAAAAGCTCCTTCTTTTCCAAATTTTTCTGCATAGGTAATTCCATGATAGCTCTCATCCGGTGTACAAAGTCCCGGATACTTGTCTGCATGTGCCATCCAGTCAAATTTACCGCTATCTACGATTGCTCCACCTAACGCAGCACCATGTCCATCCATGTACTTTGTCGTAGAATGTGTAACAATATCTGCGCCCCATTCGAATGGACGGCAGTTTACCGGTGTCGGGAATGTGTTATCCACGATCAGCGGTACTCCATGCTCATGTGCCACTTTTGCAAAAAGTTCAATATCCAGAACGGTCAGTGCCGGGTTTGCAATCGTCTCACCAAACATCAGCTTGGTATTCGGCCGAAATGCCGCATTGAGCTCTTCTTCCGTTGCATCCGGTGATACGAACGTTGCTGTAATTCCCATTTTTGCCATCGTTACAGCGATCAGGTTAAAAGTGCCTCCATAAATAGAGGAAGATGCTACGATATGATCTCCACATTCACAAATGTTAAACATGGCAAAGAAATTTGCAGCCTGTCCGGATGAGGTAAGCATAGCTGCGGTACCACCTTCCATCTCTGCAATCTTTGCTGCCACAAGGTCGTTTGTAGGATTCTGCAGACGGCTGTAAAAATATCCTTCTGCCTCTAAATCAAACAATTTTCCCATATCTTCGCTTGTGCTGTATTTAAAAGTTGTAGACTGTACAATCGGAATCTGTCTCGGTTCCCCATTTCCCGGTGTATACCCTGCCTGTACACATTTCGTCCCCATTCTATATTCGCTCATTTTATTTTCTCCTTTCGTCTTCGGATTCCACTTTCCATATGAATCCCATAGGATTATAGTAGCATTTCTGTATCTTATTTGCAATAAAAGGATTTTTCTGTATAGTAAAAAGACTGTAAAAACAAAATTGTTCCTACAGTCTTTTCATATCCTTATTTACTTTCTTCTGAAGCCTCACTCTGAAGTTTCTTTTCTTCCTCCATCTTTGCCTTTTCCTCAAGAATTGCCGTATTCAGCTGAAGCATCTTTGCATCCAGATTCGATACGATTTCTGCACATTCCCTCAAATCACGACTGATATAATCCGGCGCATTTCCCTCGAATTTGTAATAAATTTTATGTTCAAGGCTTGCCCAGAAATCCATAGCAATGGTCCGGATCTGAATTTCCACCATCGTATCTACTACACGATCCGATAAAAAGATCGGCAGCGATACCTGCATGTGAAAACTTTTATATCCGCTGGCCTTCGGGTGCTTGATGTAATCCTTAATGGATACGACGGTCAGGTCGTTCTGCTTTCCGATCATCTCAGCTAGACGATAGATATCCGAGGTAAATGAACATACGATGCGGATTCCCGCGATATCTTTAATGTACTTAACCATATTTTCAATTGTGACTTCATAATTGTCACGTTTGAGTTTCTTAACGATACTCTCTGGTGTCTTAATACGCTTCTTAATGTATTCTATCGGATTATACTTATGTATGTGTACAAACTCATCGTTGAGAATATCCAGCTTCGTGCCAACTTCCTTCAAGGCGGAATTGTACAAAAACATGGCAGTCTCCCAACTGTCGATGTCTTCATTCATAATCTGTGTTGTATCCATATGTACCCTCCATTCTTATCTATTATACCATATTTTCCGTATAAAATAAGCAATGGCCACCATATTTTAGAAAATCTTAAGTTTCTGTACAGGCCCTCTAATCTTCTTCCAACACCTGCATTTCCATATAGTCAAAATCAATTTCTTCCACAAAATTGTCTTTCCCGAAACGGGTCTTCGACCGCCTCTGAAATTCCTTGACATTGGCATCTAACCAGATTGGTTTTCCAAGGTCGAACCGAAGGCATGCTTCCTCCAAAGCCTGGAAAATTTTGTGGGTGCGTGTATCGTCATCTTCTATCTCAATGGTTTCGGACTTCACAAGTCTCGTGTCTGTCCACAATTTGAACCAGATTTTCATTACTTCTTCCTCCTCTGGCGATTGCACTCATACATCAAAAGCGTTGCAGAAATGGCCGCATTTAAAGATTCCACTTTTCCCTCCATCGGAATGCGAATATAAGTATCTGCGCAATCTGCAATTTCTTTGCTCAGACCATTTCCTTCGTTGCCGATCAGGAAACCACACGCTTTCGTATAATCAAAAGCATCATACATAGCCGTTCCTTTCAGATGCGCGGCGTACAGCTGCACGCCCTTTCCCTGCAACATAGCAAGCGTCTCTTCAAGGTTATCCGTAATATAATAAGGCATACGGTAAATACTTCCCATCGTAGAACGAATTGTCTTTGGATTAAACAGATCCACCGTGGTGCGATTCATAATAATTCCACTGATACCGGCACCTTCTCCAGTCCGCACCATCGTTCCAAGATTGCCCGGATCCTGAACACTCTCCAAAATCAGTAAATGTGTCTTTTCCCCACAAAGCATGTCGGAAAGTTCATACGTCGGAATCTTAACTACCGCAAGAATCCCCTGTGGTGTCTGCGTATCGGATACACTCCGAAAAACAGCATCTGCAACGACTTCATACGTATACTCCTGCAAAAGTTTTTTATGTTCTTCCTCCTGTAAAAAACTTTCGGAAACATAGACACTTATCAACCACTCTTTCGGAGCTTCTAAGAACATCTTGATGCCTTCCACAACAAAAGCATTCTGCTTTTTGCGCTCCCTCGCTTTTTTTATCAAAGCAGTGAGGTTTTTCATCTGCTGATTGGATGTACTTGTGATCATACGTGGTTTTCTCCCTCCTTTTTAGGTGCAGGTGCCATAAAAATACGACGATTTCATCATCGTGGCATCTGCATAAGTCATAAGGCATAAAAAAGGGACAGTCGGAAACCCGACTGCCCCGCATCGACAAATGATTAAACCAGAGATTTAGAAATCTGATACATATACTCGTCAACACCTTTTTTCATTGCAAGTGCTTCGTCGATATCGAAATCAACAAATGCGCCACCCTTGTGTGCAATTACACGGTTGCTCTTGCCCTCGCAAAGAAGATCAACTGCCATAGCACCCATAGTTGTTGCATATACACGATCCTTACATGTTGGGCTTCCACCACGCTGCATATGTCCAAGAATGGTAGCACGGGTCTCGATACCTGTAGCTTCCTCAATTCTCTTTGCCATGCTCTGTGAATGTCCGATTCCCTCAGCATTGATGATAATGTAATGCTGCTTTCCATTCTTACGTGCATTGACAACCTGGTCGATCAGTCGCTGCTCATCATAATCATATTTCTCAGGAAGTAATACTTCCTCTGCTCCATTTGCAAGACCACACCATAATGCGATATGTCCTGCGCCACGTCCCATAACCTCAATAATGGAACATCTCTCATGGGAAGTAGATGTATCACGAACCTTGTCAATTGCTTCCATAGCAGTATTGACAGCGGTATCAAATCCAATTGTATAATCGGTACATGCAATATCCAGATCGATTGTTCCCGGAAGACCGATTGTATTGATTCCAAGTGCAGCTAACTTCTGTGCTCCCTGGAAAGAACCGTCTCCACCGATAACAACGATTGCGTCGATGCCATGCTTCTTACAAATATCAGCACCCTTCTGCTGACCTTCCGGAGTAACGAACTCCATGCAGCGGGCTGTCTGTAAAATGGTACCACCACGGGAGATTGTATCGGATACACTCTTAGAATCCATGTCGATAATCTCTTCGTTCAGAAGTCCTGCATAGCCTCTCTTAATTCCTTTTACTTTTTTTCCTTTGGAAAGAGCCTGTCTTACTACAGCACGAATTGCTGCATTCATTCCTGGTGCATCTCCACCACTGGTAAGAACACCAATTGTGTTTATCTCTTTTGCCATCGTTACATCCTCCATATATTAAATAATAATCAATTCCCTTAATCTGTTTTATTTTATACTTATTAGGCGCGGTTTTCAATGCTTTTTTCAATAACTTTTACATTTTTTTCGCCAAGAAAATTCGTCAAAGTGGTCAAAAGCTCCGAATTTGCGCAAACGGTAAGGTTTCTTCCCAGCCTTTTTACTGCTTTCGGATTTGCTACATAAATGACAACCTCATCGTTTCCATCGGAATCGTGAAGTTTTGCCATCAGTTCCTGCTCCTGCGACAGATACTCCTCTTTTGTCGGGAACTGGAGCCAGATTTCTCTTTGTGTATCGTCAAACGGAATGATGCGCTCGCAGATAATTTTACCATTCTGCTCATCCTCTACCGTGGCATGCCCGACAACAAACACCTTCGCATCTTCATTCAAAAAGCGGCTGTATCTCTCATAATCTTTTGGAAATATGATAACTTCCACATTCCCGGTCAGATCCTCCACCGTAATGAATGCCATCGCCTTATTATTTCTGGTAAATTTCACGGTCTTTGCCGTGATGATTCCACCAACGATCACATGTGCATTGTCCTGCACTTTGACAGCACCGGTCTCTTCCTCACGGATGAAATCGAGTGCATTTGCAGTGACACTTTTTTTCATCTTGTCCATGTACTCTTCGAGCGGATGTCCGCTGAGATAAATGCCGAGCACTTCTTTTTCGAATCCCAGAAGCATCTCTTTATCAAACTCACCCACATTCGGATACTGCACTTCGTAATCTTTTTTATCTTCCTCCGATACCAGATCAAACAGGCTCATCTGCCCGGACATCGTATTTTTCTTCTGATGTACCACCTGATCCACGATTGATGCATAGACCATGGTCATCTGCTTTCTCGTTCCGTCGAGACTGTCACACGCCCCCGCCTTGATCAGATTTTCAATGGCACGCTTGTTGACATCCCGCTCCGCGGTACGCTCAATGAAATCCTGCAATGTGCGGTATGGTCCTCCCAGCTCGCGTTCTTCGATAATTTTGTCAATGACCGGACGTCCCAAAGCTTTGATCGCATAGAGTCCATAGCGGACATTTTCTCCTTCTGCGGTAAACTCACCACGTCCGACATTGATATCCGGCGGCAATACCTGGATTCCCATATCCTTGCAGTGGAACAGATACTCTGCCGCTTTTGCCGAGTTATCAATGACAGATGTCATAAGCGCTGCCATAAATTCTACCGGATAATAATATTTTAACCATGCGGTCTGTACCGAAATGACCGCATAAGCTGCCGCATGGGACTTATTGAACGCATACTTGGCGAAGTCTACCATGGAATCATATATACTATTTGCAGCCTTTTCATCAATGCCATTTGCCACGCAGCCCTTAATACCACGCGTTTCATCTCCATACACAAAGCTCTGCCGTTCGGCATCAATGACATACTGCTTTTTCTTACTCATGGCACGACGGATATTATCCGCTTGTCCCATCGTATAACCGGCAAGTTTCTGCACGATCTGCATAACCTGCTCCTGATAGACGATACATCCGTAGGTCGGCTCGAGAATCGACTCCAGCTCCGGTGTCACATAGGAAATCGTGTCCCTATTGTTTTTTCCCTTGATATAGTTTGGAATAAAATCCATCGGACCCGGCCGGTATAAAGAAATTCCGGCTACAATGTCCTCGAAATTCTGTGGTTTTAATTCCTTCATGAAGTTCTGCATTCCCGCAGACTCCAGCTGGAATACACCCTGAGTCTTTCCAGAACCGATGAAATCAAGTACTTCTTTGTCATTCAGGTCAATGTGATCGATATCGATATCAATTCCTTTGGTCGCCTTTACATTTTTTACCGCATCTTTGAGTACCGTCAGGGTCCGAAGCCCCAGAAAGTCCATCTTCAAAAGGCCCAGTTCCTCTAACTGTACCATATTGTACTCTGCCGTCGGGCTGCCATCACTCGCTCTGCCAAGCGGCACATAATCACTTGCAACGCCCGGATAGATCACGACGCCCGCCGCATGCACCGAAGTATGGTTCGGCAGTCCTTCCAGACGCTTTGCCATATCAATGAGTTCATGCATCCGCGCATCTCCCTCGTAGATACTGCGGAATTCCGGATTTACCTGAAGTGCCCGGTCAATCGTCATATTCAGCTCCATCGGCACCATCTTTGCCAGACGGTCCATCTCTGCGTATGGAAAATCAAGTGCTTTTCCGACCGCTTTGATGACACCTCTTGCTGCCATCGTACCGAATGTCACAATCTGCGTCACAGAATCCTGACCATATTTTTCTGCCACATATTCGATCACGCGGGAACGCTCCGCATACTCAAAGTCCACATCGATATCGGGCATGGATACACGCTCCGGATTCAGGAAACGCTCAAACAGCAGATTGTAACGTACCGGATCGATATTCGTGATTCCTGTACAGTAACATACACGGCTTCCGGCACCGGAACCTCGTCCCGGTCCTACCCAGCAGTCATGCGTCTTCGCCCAGTTGATATAATCCCACACAATAAGAATATATTCCACAAATCCCATGGTCTCTATGATACCAAGCTCATATTCCATATCCTTATAGATGGCGTCGCACTGTTCTTTGGTATAAGCTGCATTGTTCGTATATTTTTCTGCAAAGCCCTTGTCACACAACGCCCGCAAAAACTCACTGGCTGATGCATAGCCTTCCGGCACTTCATATTTTGGAATCTTATAATTGCCAAACTCTAAAGTAACGTGACAACGGTCTGCAATCTTCTGGGTATTGTCTACTGCCTCCTGTGCATATGGGAAAAGTGCCCGCATCTGTTCCTCGCTTTTTACAAAGAACTGACCGCCCTCGTAGCGCATACGGTCCTCATCCGTAATTTTCTTTCCGGTCTGGATACAAAGCAGGACATCGTGTGCCTCCACATCCTCTTCGTATGTGTAATGCACATCGTTTGTACACACAAGACCAATTCCAAGTTCCTGGCTCATCCGAAGCAGCTGCTGATTGACAAGCTTCTGGTCTGAGATTCCGTGATCCTGCAACTCAAGGAAAAAATTATCCTTTCCAAAACAGTTCACATACTTTTGCGCGATCTCCTTTGCCTCTTCATAAAAACCGCGGACAATATAACGCGGAATTTCTCCGGCAAGACAGGCAGACAAACAGATCAGCCCCTCATGATACTTTTCGAGGGTCTCAAAATCTACCCTTGGGCGGTAATAATATCCCTCTGTAAAACCGATGGAAACGATCTTCATAAGGTTCGCATACCCCTTGTTGTTTTCCGCAAGGAGAATCAAATGGTAATATCGGTCCTCTCCATGGCTGGTCTCCCGGTCAAAACGGGAATTTGGAGCCACATAGACCTCACATCCGATGATTGGATTAATGCCTGCGGCCTTGGCCGTCTTATAGAATTCCACCACGCCGTACATCACACCGTGGTCCGTGATTGCCGCACTGTTCATCCCCAGTTCTTTCACCCGGGCTACATATTCTTTTATTTTGTTGGAACCATCTAAAAGGGAATATTCCGTATGGGTATGAAGATGTGCAAATGCCATGAAACTGCTTCCTTTCTCTCTTAAAAACGCTGTCTCCATTATACGTTTAACGCCCCAAAAAGGCAAGCTTTCCAAACTAAATACCTAAGCCCAATCCCCATGCGATCAGTGCCAGTAAAAGCAGATGCAGCGGATAGAAAGCATAGAAGAAATACTTGTGCTGTTTTCCTCTTGTTCCATTATATAAATGCAGAGGAATCAGCATGAGTAATGCAAGAAGTTCCAACGAACCGGACAGCATACCAAGCGAAATCACTGCAAATGCAAATCCCAGTTCCCGGTTTTTGCGTAATAAATACATGATATAAATCGCGATCACACCACTTGCTCCGTAATCACTGGAAAACACATAGGAGGCAAGTGCACATCCCACGATTCCAATCACTACAAGCAAAATAATCCGTCCGATTTCACTTGTCATTTTGTCTGAGGAAAAATGCTCCATCACCCAGTCTGCCGCCATAATTACCAAAAGTCCGAGAAACAGTGTAAAAAACACATTGTTATAAGACAATTCCAGCACGCTCTGATTGAGTGCCATATCAAACGGCACTTCTGAAATCAAAGCAAACACAAACAGGCGGAAGGCATACTTTCTGCGGCTGTGTGTGTAATGAAATCCCTCAACAAGCAAAAAACAATAGATTGGAAATGCCATGCGACCGATTCCGCGCAACAACAGATCCAGCCGGTACCACTGTTCCCAGTTATCCACTGTAACCGGTGCCCAGGACGGCATCTGTGCCAGAATACGTTCCAGAATCGTGGCAGCTGAATGATCAATGAGCATTGTAATTACAGCTATCATTTTAAGCCAGTAGCCGGAGATTCCACGTTCTCCGGCTACTGACTGATTGTTCATCACATTATTTTCCATTTTAGAATCCTGACATATTTACAGTGATCTTATCCAGTTTCCAAATATCATCTACATATTCCTGAATGGTTCTGTCAGATGAGAATTTTCCTACATGTGCAACATTTAAGATTGCTGATTTTGCCCATGCGCTCTTGTTCTGGTAATATGCAGAAATCTTCTTCTGTGCATTTGCGTATGCACGGAAGTCAGCAAGAATAAAGTAACGATCTGCCACCTGTCCCTGCTGTGGATTTAACAATGCATTGTAAAGTTCACGGAACAACTCACGATCATTCTGTGAGTAGGTTCCATCTACAAGCTGGTTGAGTACCTGGCGGATTTCCGGATCATTATTGTAAATATCTACCGGATTGTAATCTCTGTTGTTTTCATGTGCAATGACCTCATCTGCGCTCATACCAAAGATAAAGATATTGTCTGCACCAACTTCCTCGTACATCTCAACGTTGGCTCCATCCATGGTTCCGATTGTAATTGCGCCATTTAACATGAACTTCATATTACCGGTTCCGGATGCTTCTTTACTTGCAGTTGAAATCTGCTCGCTGACATCTGCTGCGGCAAAGATCCACTCAGCGATGGATACTCGGTAATCTTCGATAAATACAACTTTAATCTTACCATTGATGGATGGATCGTTGTTGATCACATCTGCAACGGAGTTGATCAGCTTGATCGTCTTTTTCGCTGTACGATATCCGGCTGCTGCCTTTGCACCAAAAATGAATGTTCTTGGATAGAAATCCATATTTGGATTTGCCTTTAACTGATTGTACAGATACATAACATGTAAAATATTCATCAACTGTCTCTTGTACTCATGCAGACGCTTTACCTGTACATCGAAAATAGAATTTGGATCTACATCGATACCATTGTGCTCTTTGATATATTTTGCAAGACGCACTTTGTTCTGATACTTGATTTCCATAAACTCTTCCTGTGCCTTTGGATCCTTTGCCAGAGGAATCAGTCCGGAAACCTTTGACAGATTAGTAATCCACTCTTTTCCAACATGCTTGGTTACCCAGTCGGAAAGCAATGGGTTCGCATGTGCAAGGAAACGTCTCTGTGTAATACCGTTTGTCTTATTGTTGAATTTCTCCGGGAACATTTCATAGAAATCACGAAGTTCCTGTTTTTCAAGAATTTCTGTATGAAGTCTTGCTACACCATTAACAGAGTAACCTGCAACGATTGCCATATTTGCCATCTTTACCTGTCCATCATAGAGGATTGCCATCTTGCGGATTTTCTCCTCATTTCCCGGATAGCGGTTCTGGATTTCAAGTACAAAACGACGGTTGATTTCTTCTACGATCTGATATACACGAGGAAGTAATCTCTGGAAAATGTCAATTGGCCACTTTTCAAGAGCCTCCGCCATAATCGTATGGTTTGTGTATGCAACACAATGTGTGGTAATATCCCACGCATCATCCCAGGAAAGTTTCTCTTCATCCACAAGAATACGCATCAACTCTGCGACTGCAACCGTTGGATGTGTATCATTCATCTGGAATGTCACTTTCTTTGGCAGATCATGCAGATCACTATGATGCTTTTTGAATCTTGCAAGCGCACGCTGGATACTTGCAGATACGAAGAAGTACTGCTGCTTTAAACGAAGTTCCTTTCCTTTTACATGGTTATCGTTTGGATATAATACTTCAACAAGGTTACGGGCAAGGTTCTCCTGCTCCACCGCCTGATCATAATCACCGCGGTCAAAAGAATCCAGGCTGAACTCTTCCTTCGGCTGTGCATCCCAAATCATCAGGGAATCTACTACATGATTGCCATATCCTACGATTGGCATATCATATGGTACTGCCAGTACAGACTGGTAATCTACCTGCTGAAAAGAAAGCTGACCATCTTCAGATGGAAGCTGCTCTACGCGTCCTCCAAACTTGATTTCGTAACAGTACTCCGGTCTGCGCAATTCAAATGGATATCCATCTTTTAACCAGTTATCCGGTACCTCTACCTGGAATCCATCAATAATCTGCTGCTTGAACATACCATAACGATAGCGGATACCGCATCCATAAGCGGCATAGCCAAGTGTTGCAAGGGAATCCATAAAGCAGGCTGCCAGACGTCCTAAACCACCATTACCAAGTGCCGGATCCGGTTCCTGATCCTCGATGACACTGATATCAAGACCGATTTCTTCTAATGCTTCCTTCACTTCTTTGTATGCACAAAGATTGATCAGGTTATTTCCCAAAGCACGGCCCATCAAAAACTCCATGGACATATAGTACACGGTCTTTGGATCATCATGCTCGATAACCTGCTGGGTTGCCATCCACTCGTCCATGATAATATCTTTTACTGCAAGCGAAACCGCCTGAAAAATTTCCTGCTGGCTTGCTTCTTTCAAAGTCTTACGATACATGGTCTTTACGTTTTCTGTAATTGCTTTGATAAATTCCTTTTTACTGAACACTTTATCTCTCATGTTTTCCTCCTCTATGATACTTTTACATTGTTTCTACATAAACTTTAAAAAAATTTCTCATTACAAAAAGAAAAAGGGAGCGAAGCGATTTGCTTTGCCCCCATATATTCTATTGTTTTTCTACAGCAAGTGTTACTTTCTCGCCATTGATACTCCATTCTTTCTCGTATCCGGTTAATGTTCCTGCTGTAATCTTATCGGCAAGTACCTCGGAACGAATCTCATCTCCATACTTCTCGAAAATACCAGTTACCTTCTCATCTGCGGTATATGATACTGCAATATGATCCATAACTTCGAATCCAGCCTCTTTTCTCATCGTCTGAATCTTACTGATCAATTCGCGGACAAATCCTTCCTCAATCAGTTCCGGAGTTAATTTCGTATCCATAACAACGGTAACGTAATTATCGCCTTCCGTTACAAATCCTTCTGCCTGTGTCATGGTAATGAGCAAATCCTCTTCTAATAATACAACCTCATCACTCACACTGTCAAGTTTCAGACAACCGTTTGCTTTCAGTTCTGCCATCGCCTTATTGCCATCCAGATCTGCAAGTGCAGCCTGAATCTGTTTCAGATACTTGCCGTACTTTGGTCCTACGGTACGAAGCTGCGGTTTGAACTGATAATCGGTGTAGTTGCTGACATCATCGGTAAATGTAACCTTCTTTACATTCAACTCATCCGCAATAATATTGACATAAAAATCACTGAGTACTTCCGGTGCCTTCACATACATCTGGCCAATTGGCTGACGGTTCTTGATGTTTGCACTGTTACGGCATGCACGACCCATAACAACAATTTTGAGTACCTCATCCATTGCCTTCTCAAGATCCTTATCGATCATCTTCTCATCGACCTTCGGGAAGTCACATAAATGAATACTTTCCGGTGCGGAAGGATCAATCGAGCATACCAGATTACGGTAAATATCCTCAGTCATAAATGGAATCATTGGTGCTGCGGCCTTACAGATGGTAACCAGCGCAGTATATAATGTCATGTAAGCATTGATCTTGTCCTGCTCCATTCCCTTTGCCCAGAAACGCTCACGGGAACGACGTACATACCAGTTACTCATATCATCAACGAACTCTTCGAGTGCACGGGCAGCTTCCGGAATACGATAATTTCCAAGGTTGTCATCCACTGCTGCTACTGCAGAATTCAGCTTGGACAAAAGCCACTTATCCATAACACTTAATTTGTCATAATCCAATGTATATTTTGTTGCATCAAAATTATCAATATTTGCATACAGTACAAAGAATGCATAAGTGTTCCACAGAGTTCCCATGAACTTGCGCTGTCCTTCCTGTACAGCCTTACCGTGGAAACGGTTAGGAAGCCATGGTGCACTGTTGATGTAGAAATACCAGCGGATAGCATCTGCACCGTACTTCTCCAGTGCATCAAACGGATCTACGGCATTTCCCTTGGACTTACTCATCTTCTGTCCGTTCTCATCCTGTACATGTCCAAGAACGATAACGTTCTGATAAGGCGCCTTGTTGAATAACAAGGTTGACTCCGCCATCAGAGAGTAGAACCATCCACGTGTCTGGTCAACAGCCTCAGAAATAAACTGTGCCGGGAACTGCTGCTCGAACAGATCCTTGTTCTCAAACGGGTAATGATGCTGTGCAAATGGCATTGCTCCGGAATCGAACCAGCAGTCAATAACTTCCGGTACACGCTTCATTGTGCCACCACATTTATTACACTTAAATGTAACCTGGTCAATATATGGACGGTGAAGTTCCACCTTGGCTGCGTCAGGGTTGCCGGAACGCTCTGCTAACTCAGCGCGGCTTCCGATCGACTCCTGGCATCCACAGCCTTCACACTCCCAGATATTGAGAGGTGTTCCCCAGTAACGGTTACGGGAGATACCCCAGTCCTGAATATTCTCCAGCCAGTTTCCGAAACGTCCTTCACCGATGGACTTTGGAATCCAGTTTACCGTCTTATTATTAGCAACCAGTTCATCACGAACCTCGGTCATCTTGATGAACCAGGATTCCCTTGCATAGTAGATCAGAGGTGTATCACATCTCCAGCAGTGTGGATACTCATGTTCGAACTTCGGAGCATCGAATAACTGTCCTCTTGCATCCAAATCTTTCAAAACTTCCGGGTCTGCTTTCTTTACAAATAATCCGGCAAATGGAGTTTCCTCAGTCAACTCACCTTTTCCGTTTACAAACTGTACGAATGGCAGATCATAATTGCGTCCGACATTGGCATCATCCTCACCAAATGCAGGTGCGATATGAACGATACCAGTACCGTCTGTCATAGTAACATAAGTATCGCATGTTACGAAAAAGCCTTTCTTGTGCTGCTTGTCGGCAACTGTCTTTGCACAATCATAAAGCGGCTCATATTCCTTATACTCAAGATCTTTACCTTTGTATGTCTCAAGTACTTCGTACGCTTTCTGCCCCTCCTCTTTTGCAAGCGGGGAAAGTACCTTATCGGCAAGTGCCTCAGCCAGATAATATGTGTATCCGTCTACGGCTTTTACCTTAATATAAGTATCATCCGGGTTCACACAAAGAGCCACATTACTTGGAAGTGTCCATGGTGTTGTGGTCCATGCGAGGAAGTAAGCATCTTCTCCGACAACCTTGAAACGAACGATTGCAGAACGCTCCTTGACGGTCTTGTATCCCTGTGCAACTTCCTGAGAAGAAAGCGGAGTTCCACAACGAGGGCAGTAAGGTACGATCTTAAATCCCTTGTACAGAAGCTTCTTGTCCCAGATTGTCTTGAGTGCCCACCACTCAGACTCGATGAAATTGTCATCGTATGTGACATATGGGTTATCCATATCAGCCCAGAAACCAACAGTTCCTGAGAAATCTTCCCACATTCCTTTGTATTTCCATACGGACTCCTTACATTTCTTGATGAAAGGCTCCATACCATACTCTTCGATCTGCTCCTTGCCGTTAAGTCCGAGCATTTTCTCAACTTCAAGTTCTACCGGAAGACCGTGGGTATCCCAGCCTGCCTTACGAGGAACATATTTGCCCTTCATCGTCTGGTATCTAGGAATCATATCCTTAATAACACGTGTCAGAACGTGTCCGATATGTGGCTTTCCGTTTGCAGTTGGTGGTCCGTCATAGAAGGTGTAAGTCTCTCCTTCCTTACGGTTCTCCATAGATTTCTTAAAAATGTCATTCTCACGCCAGAATTTTTCAGTTTCTTTCTCGCGCTCGACAAAGTTCATGTTGGTATCAACTTTGTTATACATATTTGCCTCCTGAAATACTAAAATCTAAAAAACCCCCGACATCCTTGTAATTAGGACGCGGGGGACACGTTATACCACCTGATTACCATGTACTTAAATCTCTGTCTGCCATACATACAAAAGATTTGCATACTTCGTTTCCGTAACGTGGAAAATACGTCGGACTCTACTCTCATCTTTACGATTTCGGTCCGCAACTCGGAAGTGATGTTCACTGTAAGATTACTTGTACCGGCTTCCACCTGTCTGAAATTATCCTTGATAACTTCTCCGGCTCTCTGTGACGTTCACATTACAGTTACTGTCTTCGTCTTCGTTTTTTGCCTTTGTACTTAAGTATAGTAAGGTTTTCTACAGATGTCAAGTCAGATTTTCGGCGCTTTTACTTTAATTTCCCTGCGAACAGTTTGCTGCATCAATCGCAACGACAAGCATAAGAGCCGGAATTTCATCCTGCGGATTCATGATATCCAATACATAAGTGTCTCCCCAGTGGAACAATTCTTTTGAGATATGGACGACCGCAGTACATGCCGCATAGACATCATAATTCCAGTTCATAAAATCGCCTTCACATCGCCATCCATTATAATCGATTTCATACCGTGGTTTGAAAAAAGTGAATTCCTTCTGGATGCTTCCCATCTCCCTGCCACCAATCTCTATGTCAAAGCAAGGCAAAAGAGTAAACACTCTCTGCTTGATCATTCCGATTTCATTACCTGCTGCATCGTACACATGAATCTGATGTCCAATACGAAACATTTCGGTTTTTACAAAATACTTTCGATTTTCATTTTCATCATATATATCATATGTATCTGTCCATGAAAACACTCTCTGCTTAATCAATAATTTCATCGCTATCTCCTCATATATTTAGTTTTTATTAAATAATTATAATATCTGCACCAGATGAAAACAAGAGTATGAACTTTTTGTGTACTGCGAAAAATACACAATTACATAGGAAAATAACTCATAAATGATTTGAATCGGAGGCTATTATCTATGGGAAAAAATTAACAAACCGAAAATCACAGTGGAAACTTTCAACCGTGCAATACATACTTACCAACAACTTGTTGCTTTACAAAACATGGAGATTCTTCAGGCTGTCGCTAAAGAAGAATCACACTTAAATCCACAAATGTTTGCAAAGCAATCGGATTCCTCACAGAGCAAAGTTTTTGTAAACCAGTGTCTTATGAAATTCCGCAAACATTTTCAATATGAAGATGAAAATGTCTGTGACACTTTATTCACGTTAGCCTGCCAATGTGACTGTGTCGGCATGCTTCGCTTTTTAATGGAACAGCATAAAGCCGAGAAACGTTATGCCGAACTTGGCAGCTACTCTTTGGATATTTTAAAAACCATCAAAGATGTTCCTTCCGGCTCTCTGTCTTCAGACGATCTGGTCCGCCTTTACTTTTCTGCTGCTACCACTGATGATCATGAAAAGAAGTAGGATTTGCTTTTTCTTCTGGTTCGGGAAAAATGATAACGATACAGTTTCTTCTACAGAATCCGTTGAGAACACCCAAAAATAATTTCCAACATTTACATTTTATTTTACATACAAGTCTGATGATTTTTCATGCAACAAAATTCTCCGCAAATGACACTATAAAAATGACAGAAAAATCATATAGGGAGGATTTGCTTATGAAAAAATTATATGTTGCAGCTTTATTAACCATCAGCCTTCTATTGACCGCCTGTGGTGCATCCAATACACCGGAAACAGAAAATGATCTGATAGCCCCCCCGATAGAAAAGACTTTGGATTCCACAGAAAGCCAAAATGATCCATTGGAGAAAATCACTCAATCCGGTCCTTGTGGAACCATCTGCCTGTCTCTTCCAAAAGGCTGGAGTTATATCATGCGAAATGTAGACGATGAGAAACTAACCACATGCGACTATGGTATTCAGATTCGTCCTGACGATGCGAAAAGCGGCTATGTGGAAATTGGCTATTCTTCTACCTTTGGTCTGTGCGGAACAGGGCTTGAAACAAAATATGTTACCCTTTCCGGAAAAAGCGCAGAAGTATGTTACTATGATAAATCCCCGATCTGGAGTTTCGTGATTTTCGGTGACACGAATCATACACTGATTGCCTCGACAATTGACACGGAAAGCTGGTGGGATACTTATGAAAATGAATTGATGTCAATTTTGGATTCGGTTCGTCTGGACAATACCAGTTGTTCCTGAGCTATTGGCATTTAATCATTAAAAATCCCGCTTTTTTTCAAAAGCGGGATCTCTTTATTTCATCTTTTTCTTATAATCCTAATACTCTTTTCTTTGCTGCAGCAAACTCATCTTCCGTGAGAATGCCATCATCCAGCATTTGTTTCAGTTTCATGATTTCTCTGGATGTGGAACTGTATTCTTCTTCCGGTCGTTCCATGCTTTCCTCACTTTTGATGTAGCTGGCCTGAAATTCTGCGTTGATCTGGGAAATTTCTTTCTCACCTTTGATGTATGCATCATACATATCAAACAGATCAATTCCGCTTCCTTCCACACAGTCATCCGGTTCCTGCCAGGAACGTATGAGTGCAATGCGTTCCTCTTTGGTTGTATCTTTAATCAAATATCCACTCATAAGTTATCCTTCCTAGTAACCTTATCTCATATTACATATAATCTTCATACTCGCTTGTATACTCATCCATGTACTCTTCGTAATATTTGTACAATGGTGAAGACGGATCCTCTAATTGTCCTGCAAGCGAAAATCCAAATACCCACATAAGCGTTGCGATCACAATAGAAATTCCGGCTGTCACAATACCTCCGATTGCGAGTCCTTTTCTCTTATTGGTAACAATCTGCACAATACCAAAGATAATTGCAAGAATCGCAAGAATATAGTTTACGCAACATGCAAACAGAAAGATGGATGCAATACCAAGAATCAGAGAGGCAATACCAAATCCGATGGAATCTCCTTTCTGTTTCTGGGTTGCCTGCCCGTATACCGGCTGCTGATAAGCATTTCCATTATAGTACTGCTGGTTATTATACCCGTTGGTATTATTGTATCCGTTCTGACCACTGTAGGTATTCGTGTTGTTATATGTCTGATTTCCATATCGCTGCTGACTGTTATACATATCCTGTCCGTACATATTGGCATCGCCATATCTCTGCTGGCTATTGTACATGTCAGAACTTCCATAATTCTGATTGACAGTTTCTTCCTGCGATGCAGCTTTCTGATTAACAGTATCCTGCTGTACGCTTTCTGTCTCTGGCTGCACATCCGGCTCCGGTGCGCTGTATGCCTGTGGCTCCGGTGCATTGTACGCCTGTGCTTCCGGTGCATTATACGCACCTGTATCTGATGTCTGATCCGTCACATTTCCGGTTCCATCCTGATTAAAAAATTCATCACTCATGATGTATCCCCCTTTTTTCTCGATTCCTTCCGTTTTTAAAGCGAATGTCATTTTCACAACGAGAAAAGTATATCATTTCTATATAATGTGTGTCAAATTTATGCCTGCTCCTGCTTCCAGAAATCTACCGGCTCATAATCCTGCAGTTTTGCAAGAAATCCTGCTTTTTGTAGTTCCTCCTGAATGATATCCAGTATTTCTTTGTTCTCTGCCCGGATTGTATGATAATGATACCCGGAAGTTACATTCTTAAGAAGGCTCGACTTTCCTGTCGCAATTTCTTCCATGTAGCGTCGGATGTCCATGCGGGATTTGATGTTCATATCTGCCCGAAGCACGCCATATACCTTATGATATACAAATACATCCACAACGGTTCCACCTAAATCCACAATGGTGGTAAGTTCCTTTTCCACATCTTCATCTGCATGATACACTTTAAATACACGGGTTGTCTCCGTCTGCCCCTGCATCAGATAGCCTCGATTTGTGGAGAAAATATCAAAACCGTTCGCCCTCAGTAACGCAATATCCTGCACAATTACCTGACGGCTCACATCAAAATGTTTTGCCAGTGTCACCCCGGCAAGCGGACTGCTGCTCTCTGTCAGCATCTGCACAATTTCATCTCTTCTTGCTTCTCCATTCATATCCTGTAACCTCTACGCCTGTACCGGATGCAGATTTTTCAATGAAATATCCAGAATCGGTGCAGAGTGGGTCAATGCTCCACTGGATACAAAATCCACACCCAGATTGATCAATCTGGTAATGTTCTCTTTTGTTACATTGCCGGACACCTCAATCTCCGCTCTGCCATCAATATATACAATGGCTTCTTTTAAGGTATCGGTATCCATATTATCCAGCATGATAATATCTGCGCCTGCCTCAACAGCATCCTTTACCATATCCAGTGTTTCTACTTCCACTTCAATTTTACGTACAAATGGCGCATACTCTTTTGCTGCCTGGATGGCTTCCTTTACACCACCTGCTGCTCCGATATGGTTGTCCTTCAAAAGCACACCATCTGACAAATTGTATCGATGATTATTTCCTCCACCGATACGTACTGCATATTTTTCAAAAATACGATTGTTTGGTGTGGTCTTTCTTGTATCAAGAAGCTTTGTCCTGCTGCCTTTCAGCAAAGCTGCTACTTGGTGTGTGTACGTTGCAATACCGCTCATACGCTGTAAGTAATTGAGTGCGGTGCGCTCCCCGCACAGAAGGGTACGGATATCACCATGTACCTTTGCCATCAGCTGGCCTTTTTTTACTTCTTCACCATCTTTTACAAAAAACTCGACCTCTGTCTTCTCGTCAAGCAATGTAAATACTCGCTCAAATACCTGCAATCCGCAGATAATTCCATCCTCTTTACAGATGAGATCAACCTCTCCTGCCTGTGGATGCGGCATCACACTGTTTGTGGATACATCCTCGCTTGTAATATCTTCTTTTAATGCACTTAAAATAAGTGGATCTACGTTTAATTTTAATGTTACCTGATCGTACATATCATTCCTCACTTTTATTTCTTTCACTCAATATTCAGGCGGTCTTTGACTCTTCCATCCTGCGGTCCGCCTCCGCAATTGCTTCCCGGACTTCTTTATGATACATCTTTGCCAGCTTCTCGTCATCTTCATATGCAGCCATATCAACCGCCGCAAAAAGCTCCGGTTTCTGCTTTGCCTTCTGCGTAAGTTCACCGCTCATCTGCTTCGCAGCACGCTTTGCAAATACAAGGCTTTCGAGAAGGGAATTACTTGCCAGACGATTTCTTCCGTGAACACCATTACATGCCGTCTCTCCAACTGCATACAGCCGGTCCATGGACGTCTTGCTCATATGGTCAACCCACACACCTCCCATAAAGTAGTGCTGTGCCGGAACCACCGGAATACATTCCTTAGTCACATCATACCCCATTTGCCGGCAATGCTCAACGATATTTGGGAAATGCGTGCGAAGTTCTTCCTCTGGAATCGTCCGCAAATCTTCCCACACATGCTCCGTGTGATCCTTTTCCATCTGTTCATAGATTGCTTCTGTGAGCAGGTCTCTCGGAAGAAGTTCGTTAACAAAGCGATTCATATTCTTATCATACAACTTTGCTCCTTCTCCTCGTACAGATTCAGAAATCAGGAAACTGCGTTCCTGCTCATCCCTTAAGAAAAAAGTTGTAGGATGAATTTGTACATAATTGATATTTTTCAACCGAACCTTGTGATGCAGCGCAAGCGCAAGTGCATCTCCGGTCAGATGGCGGAAATTCGTGGAATGACGATAAAGACCACCGATGCCTCCACATGCCCAGACGGTCTCATTCGCCTCTACGGTTTCTAATGTTCCATCTTCTCTTCGGATAACCGCACCATAACAAATGTTGTCCTCTTCTACGATATCCACCATCGTTGTATGTTCAAAAATTGTGACATTCGGCAATTTTTTTACCGCTTCATACAGTTTACTTGTAATTGCTTCCCCTGTAATATCTTCATGAAACAGGATACGCTTGTCTGAGTGTGCTCCCTCTCTGGTAAAAGCCAAAGCACCATTCTCGTCTCTTGCAAAATCCACACCATATCCAAGCAAATCATGAATTACATCTTGTGAGGAACGAATCATGATATCCACCGACTCACGGTCATTCTCATAATGACCAGCCTTCATCGTATCTTCAAAATAGCTGTCATAATCCGCATCATTTTTCAGCATACAGATTCCACCCTGCGCAAGATAGGAATCGCTGCTCTCCACATCAGATTTTGTAATGATTGTAATTTTCTTATCTTCTGGAAGCTGTAAAGCACAATACAGACCGGAACATCCGCTTCCAACGATTAATACATCTGTCTTCATACTCTCCACATTCTTTCTGTATAACTTATATACGCGTTATTGTCTCGTAGTATAGCACATATCTTTACATGTGACAAGACAGTTGTTAATTCAGTGTCTGTAACAAAAGCCATCAAAGAAATATAATGTAGGTTTTCAATGGTATCATTTCCCTTGTTGATTTCGTCCATGATTTCCAAAATGGAATCTCGTCCCTGTGTATATCCAAAATCATGGCCTTCTATATATCCGGATTCATGACCTTCCGTATATCCGGATTCCTGCCAGATCATAGCCATAGGATGTCACTGCACCATTAAGACTTTCCTTTGTCAGCCGTTCCATAGTGTCATAGGTATAACACGTTTCCATGACTTTCAATGGTGTCGTAGCATCCATCCGGATCTGTTCTGTTTTGGAGATCCGGCAGCCA